>NZ_JAKEUS010000019.1:0-7979 GCF_022397975.1 Vibrio sp. Isolate30 | reverse complement strand
CGCTTTAAGCGTCCTAAAGGGTTGTTCAAGACTAGAACGTTGATAGGCAGGGTGTGTAAGCGCTGTGAGGCGTTGAGCTAACCTGTACTAATTGCCCGTGAGGCTTAACCATACAACACCCAAGGGGTTTTGATGGACTCAAAACATTGTTTCCGCTTTAAAAAGCAGAGGCAAACAAGAGCACTTGAATGAGTTTAGAGAATAAACAGCTTTCCAAATTACTTTTCTGAAAGAAAATCAGAGAAGAAAGAATTTGCTTGGCGACCATAGCGTTGTGGACCCACCTGATTCCATGCCGAACTCAGAAGTGAAACGCAATAGCGCCGATGGTAGTGTGGGGCTTCCCCATGTGAGAGTAGGACATCGCCAGGCTTTAATTTTGGAACCACGTCTACAGACGTGTTTACCACTGCGGAGTGGTAGTTCAGTTGGTTAGAATACCGGCCTGTCACGCCGGGGGTCGCGGGTTCGAGTCCCGTCCACTCCGCCACTTATAGAGAAGCCCTGCTAGAAATAGCAGGGCTTTTTACATTTGAACGATGATATTCGCCCTTCAGTCGAAAGAGTCCTGGTTGCCCGCAACCCCGAACTAGGCGTCCCCGCCATCCGCCACTTATACCAATCTAAGTAAAAATATGATCTAATTGAGGCTATGACTAATTTTTGAAAAAGACGCTATGGATAGCCTCGATAACATTGATTTCAAAAAGCTTGCTAGCCAACAAAAATCTATTCAAATGAAGATGCGATTACTCGCATTAGCCCACTTTAAAGATGGTCATTCTCGAACCCAAATTGCTAAGTTCCTTAAAGTAAGCAGAACAAGTGTGAATAAGTGGGTACAAACTTTCCTTGAAGAGGGACTTGAAGGATTGCAAGAGAAACCAAGGACTGGGAGACCCGCATTTCTTTCTCCAAATCAACGTGAACAATTAAGGCTATTTATCAAAAGCCGAGCTTCTGATTCTTCAGGGGGACGATTAACGGGCAGTGATATCCATGCCTACATCGCCAGAGAATTTGATAAACATTATCACCCTGACTCTATCTATTACTTGTTTAATCACATGGGGTTTTCTTGGATAACTTCACGCTCTAAACACCCTTCTCAATCTCAGCAAGTTCAAGACGATTTTAAAAAAATTCAAAATAGAAACGATCCTTAAGATCCCGGGGCATATGGGTCTGGAATCGGTGGATGTCTGGTTTCAAGATGAAGCTCGATTTGGGCAGCAAAATACGACGACTCGCCTCTGGGCAGAAAGAGGCACAAGGCCTCGAGCAGTAAAACAGCAGCAATTTGAGTATGCGTATTTGTTTGGTTCAGTCTGTCCTTCAAAAGGCATAGGAGAAGCTATGGTTGTCCCTTGGGTAAACAAAGACATCATGATTGACCACCTTGCTCAAATATCAGAGGCCACAGAAAAAGGTCGTCATGCGATTGTGATCATGGATGGTGCAGGTTGGCATACCAATGACATTGCTGAGCAATTTTCGAATGTGAGTATCGTTAAACTGCCTCCCTATTCACCCGAACTAAACCCAATTGAACAAGTATGGAGTTGGCTACGGCAACACTATCTAGCAAACCAGAGTTTTACGAACTATGACGACATTGTTGAGAAAATATGTAGTGCATGGAATTGCTTTCTAGAAAGTACAGATAGGGTGAAAAGAATGTGCACAAGAGAGTGGATTGAACTGATCAGTTAATTTTCCAGATTGGTATTATCAGAAAGCCTAGTCTTACGACTAGGCTTTCGTCGTTTATGGGAGTAGGTGTTTTGCTCTTCGACCAACGAGTCACAGGTGAGCGCAACCCTAGCCACTTTGTCCTTATAGAGAAGCCCTGCTAGAGAATAGAAAGGCTTTGTACATTTATCAGAAATGGATGTGCTGATAGGTAGCAAGCTTCGCTCCTTTTCGGAGCAAGCACGAAAGTACAATAACCTAGCAATCTTGTGATGTATAAAAAAGCCTAGTCTTACGATTAGGCCTTCTTCGTTTCTTAGCTCTTTGACCAATGAGTTCATGCCAATCTGGAAAACTAATTGGTTGGGTTAACCTACTCTTTAGGTACACCATTTGAATTCCATATAGTTATCTGTGGTTGGCAGAGTCCTAACAGTGTGTTTTATATGGCTTGTTGAGAGGTGCATACAATGAATACAAAAACGCCCAGCAAATCGCTAGGCGTTGGAATAGATATATTTTCTATCTTGTACTTATAGAATTTGTTTAAGCACTCTATCAGCCTTTACGCGCGTGATCTTGCGTATTAGCTTCTGTACTTCGGTTGGATAACTATCGACTTTATCTAGCTGTTTATAAGTACAGATCAGCTGTGTGTGTTGAAGGATGTTATCTACCTCAGCTTGGAACTTATCCGCAAGGTGATTGTAGTTATCTTGGATAAAGATGCCGTTCTCAAGATCGAGCTTCCAAGCTCTCGGGTTTAGGTTGTTACCCGTTAGAAGCATGTAGCGTTTATCTACCCAAATACCTTTTAGGTGGAAGCTATTTGAATCGTGTTTCCAAAGGTGGATAGATAGTTTACGACTTGCAATGTTTGCTTCATTTGCTTTAGCAAAACGTCGCAAGTTGAGTTCGTATAGATAAGGTAGGCCGCCAATGGTCTTAAATTCTTCCTCTGGAGAGATGAAAAAGTCATTCGCTGTTTTGTCACCCACAACGATACTGACTTTCACACCACGTTTCAGAGCTTTCTTTACTTCCTTAGCTAGGCTAGGTGGGAAGTTGAAGTAAGGCGTGCAGATGAAGATTTCATCTTTAGCTTGAGCGATAAGTTGGTTGATGCCCTGATTTAGACGGTTACGACGCTTACCAATACCAACGAGTGGTGTTACAGCAACTTGCTCACTTGATACTTCTTCGCTCTTAAACTGATATTGAGAGCGAGCTAACGTAGAGCGGAACTGGCGAATTGCAGACTTAATTTGTTTGGTGGTTGGCTTGCTATGATCGGCTAGATTATTAACTGCCGTATCTGCCACCATTTGCTCTTGTACGTAGCTAAACATAGTGTCAGCCAACGTCTTGTTGTTTAAAACATGGTAGCGATCGAAACGATAGCGGTCGTTATAGTTCAGGTAGATGTTATTAAGGCTAGCACCACTGTATATGACCTTGTCGTCAATGATAAAGCCTTTTAGGTGAAGTACACCAAAGACCTCTTTACCGCGAACAGGGATACCATAGACAGGCACTTCGTGCTCATATTTATCTGCAAATGCTTTATACATTGCAGCATTGCCTTCCGATGATTCCGCACCAATAAGGCCACGTTGAGCTCGGTGCCAGTCAACACAAACACTGATATCAAGCTGAGGATTGTTTTTCTTAGCTTCATATAGTGCTGTAAGGATCTCACGACCTGCTTCGTCATCTTCTAGATAGAGAGCAACCAGACAGATACGCTGAGTTGCTTCAGAGATCTCTTTAAGTAAACGAGTTCTGAACTCTTGTGCTGATAACAGTACTTCAAACTTATCGGGGTTCTGAGCTACAGTGGGTAACTGTATGAATGGATTCCTACTAGCAATCATATTGACTGTTTGACCTTAAAAATATGCAAAATTGCGAACAGTGAATTTTACCAAAGGCAAACGGCGAATTACTAGATAATCGAGGCATTCTCTAACAATTTTGCTGATAATGCATAGGAATGAGATCTTTTCCACTGTTTGTATATCGTTCGAAGAGGTTTTTCAGGCTATTAGGCAGCTCTTGAGGTGCCACTTTTACAAAATGATGGCGGTTATAAAAGCGCTCTAAATGTGCGTAAGCAAAGCAATAGTCTTGTTCGTTTAACGTATTTTTCTCACAGAAATCCATTAACTGTTTCCCGAGTTGTTGACCTCGATACTCTTTAGAAATGGCCATACCTGTTAGTAAGCGAAACTGCTCAATCGTACGAAGGCGAACTACACCCAATAGTTGGTTATCAATGGTCAATGAATAGATTAACTCACTCTTGTTGGCCTTACCGGAAGGGTAGTGCTCTTTATAGAAGCGCTTAACTAATGGAACTTTGATTGGATCAAGCTCGGCTATTGTTACATTGTTCATTCAATCACTGCGTCGGTTGGGTAACTGCTGTAGAATAGGGGCAGTTTAGTTTAATTGAATATCGCCATGCAATCTTATCTCAATGCCAGTTTGAAAAAGGCACATACCTTCTCTATCGAGCAGACGTGTGATGTGCTTATTGAAGTCCGTTCTGTAGACGATCTGATCTCTGTTTACCAATCTCCACAGTGGAGTCACCTTCCGAAATTGATGTTAGGTAAGGGTAGCAACATGCTATTTACCGATCATTTTGCAGGTCTGGTGATGGTGAATAAGCTTGAGGGGGTTGAGCGAACCGAAACTGAGACACACTATAAACTGCATATTAGTGGTGGCGAAGATTGGCCTAGCTTGGTTGCGTGGTCTGTAGAGCAAGGCATTGGTGGGTTAGAAAACCTCGCAATGATTCCCGGTTGTTGTGGTTCTGCACCTATTCAGAACATCGGCGCTTATGGCGTTGAATTACAAGATGTATGTGAATACGTTGATATCTTATGTTTAAACACCTATACGGTGAAGCGATTAAGTCGTGACGAGTGTCAGTTTGGCTATCGTGATTCGATATTCAAGCATGCTCTCTATGGTAAAGCGATTGTGGTCGCGATTGGTTTAACCCTGAGTAAAGACTGGCAGCCATGTAATCACTATGGGCCACTCAAAGCGTTAGACATGGAGACAATTTCCCCTCGTGTTATCTTCGATGAAGTATGTGCAATTCGCTCAAGCAAGCTTCCAGATCCGGCGATAAAGGGTAATGCGGGCAGTTTCTTTAAGAACCCTGTGATCGAAAAGGATCACTATGATCTATTAACTCAAAGTTACCCAGATATTGTGGGTTATGAGAGCGGCGATAAGATCAAAGTGGCTGCGGGTTGGTTGATTGATCAATGTCAGTTCAAAGGGCATATCGAAGGTGGGGCGCAAGTTCACCCAAATCAAGCCTTAGTTCTTATTAACTATAATGATGCGTCTTCCTCTGATGTTGTTCGACTCGCAAATCAAGTTCGCACGGCAGTTAAAGAGAAGTTTGGTATCGTGCTTGAGCATGAAGTGAGATTCATGGGTAAAGACGGTGAGATCAATCTCGATATCGCATTGGAGGCTCTAGCATGAGAGACCATACAACCAAGTTAACCCTTCTTAAAGCTCTGGCTGATGGTGACTTCCATTCAGGAGAAGCGCTCGGTGATCTGATCGGTGTTTCTCGCGCAGCTATCAGTAAGCATATCAAGGGTATACAAGAGTGGGGACTGGATATTTATCGAGTACAAGGCAAGGGCTATAAGCTAGCACAGCCACTGAACATGCTTGATGAGTCTAGGCTTCAGGCTCCAGGTGTAGACTCTTCACTAGAACTAATACCAATTATTGGTTCTACAAACCAACACCTGCTTGATAAGGGAGATTCTCTAGAGTCAGGTTCGGTGTGTATTGCAGAGTATCAAGCTGCTGGGCGCGGTCGTCGCGGGCGCGAATGGGTATCTCCGTTTGGTGCAAACTTGTATCTGTCTATGTATTGGCGATTGGATGCTGGTATGGCGGCAGCAATGGGGCTTAGCTTAGTCGTTGGTGTTGCTATTGTAGAAGCGCTCGAGGAAATGGGTGTTGAAGGGGTTAAGCTCAAGTGGCCAAACGACCTCTATCACAATGATAAGAAGCTTGCCGGAATCTTGGTAGAGCTTTCGGGTCAATCTGGAGGTGCGGCCAATATTGTGATTGGTATGGGACTAAACTTATCGATGGATCCAAATACATCCGGTATTGGTCAACCATGGACGTCGCTTAAGGAAGTATGCGGAGGGCAAGTTCCAGAGCGAAATGAGCTTGCACAGGCGTTGATTAATGCTTGGTATAAAGCGCTCGATGAGTATGAGCTCAAGGGAATGACCGACTTCGTTGGACGCTGGAACCGATTAGATAACTTTTTAGGGCGTTCAGTACGCCTGATTATTGGGCCGCGCGAGATAGAGGGTACAGTTAAAGGCATTAATGAGCAGGGTGCCGTTTTACTGGAAACGGAAAATGGTGTTGAAGCCTATATTGGTGGTGAAATCTCACTGCGCAAAGCGGATTAATTGATACCTTGTTTATTGTAGCTCCGCTATTACTTGCGCAATAAAACTTCTTCAACCATATGATCAGCGCCCTTACGTAGAATAAGGTGCGCTCTTTCTCTAGTTGGCAAAATATTCTGCTCTAAGTTGAGACCATTAATCGACTTCCAGATATTCTGGGCTTTATCGACAGCTTCTTGGTCATTGAGCAGAGTGTAGTGACTAAAGTAAGAACCTGGTTTGGCAAATGCACCCTCACGGAATTTCATAAATCGATTGACATACCACTCTTGGATTTGCGAACTGTCTGCGTCGACATAGAGTGAGAAATCGAGGAAGTCTGAGATAAAGACACGATGCGGCTCGTGTGGGTAGTTCATACCACTCTGTAACACGTTCAACCCTTCAATGATCAAAACATCCGGAAGGTCGACTTCTTTTACTTCATCTGTGATGTTGTAGGTTAGGTGTGAATAGACAGGAGCTTGCACATTACGTTTGCATGCTTTGACGTCGGAAACAAACTTCACCAAGCGCTTAATATCGTAGGACTCAGGAAAGCCTTTTTTACTCATTAGGCCCTTCTCTTCAAGGACTTCATTTGGGTACAAAAAGCCATCAGTCGTAACTAATTCGACCTTTGGGTGATTATCCCAGCGAGAGAGTAGTGCTTTCAGTAGTCGAGCCGTTGTACTTTTCCCCACAGCAACACTGCCTGCAATACCAATCACAAAAGGGGGCGCTTTCTCGTCTTTGTCCAGAAATTGTTGAAGTACAGAGTTGCGGTTCTGTCTTGCAGCCACGTAGAGGTTTAATAGACGAGAAAGGGGAAGGTAGATCTCTACCGCTTCTTCCATTGTCAATTTTTCATTGATCCCTTGAAGCTCTTTTAAGTCATTCTCAGACAGTGTCATGGGAACTAAATTTCTTAGTTCAGACCAGCGTTCGCGGTCAAATGACATAAATGGGCTCATAAAAACTCTATAGTGGGTTACAAAACAAGTGCATGGAAAATACATCATGCGATGAATAAATAAAATATATTCGTGAGAGAGATGTGGATTAAAGGGACAAACTTAATAAGAAATACCCGCTAAATTTCATTACTTATTAGATTTTTCCATTTTTTTTCAATTTACTATTGCAAGGTGGAAAATCATTCAATAAAATGCGCCCCACTTGTGCCGACTTAGCTCAGTAGGTAGAGCAACTGACTTGTAATCAGTAGGTCACCAGTTCGATTCCGGTAGTCGGCACCACTTTCTTACCTCCCTATGGGAGCGAGAAGAAAGCTTAAAAATTTGGAGGGGTTCCCGAGTGGCCAAAGGGAGCAGACTGTAAATCTGCCGGCACTGCCTTCGATGGTTCGAATCCGTCCCCCTCCACCATATTCTAAAGGTTAAATAGCTCAAACAGAGTTACGTGTTGCGTGCATCGTATAATGGCTATTACCTCAGCCTTCCAAGCTGATGATGCGGGTTCGATTCCCGCTGCACGCTCCAACTCAAATTTGTGTGCTGATATAGCTCAGTCGGTAGAGCGCACCCTTGGTAAGGGTGAGGTCCCCAGTTCAAATCTGGGTATCAGCACCAGTCTAAAGCTTCTTTCTCCTTTAAATTAAAAAAACCATTTTTTTTGGTTGCGTGGTCATCAAAGCCACTTAATCCGTACCTAGAGGGACACCCCATGTCTAAAGAAAAATTTGAACGTACGAAACCGCACGTAAACGTTGGTACTATCGGCCACGTTGACCACGGTAAAACAACTCTAACTGCTGCTATCTGTACTACACTTGCAAAAGTGTACGGTGGTGAAGCGAAAGACTTCGCATCTATC
>NZ_JAKEUS010000018.1:0-38363 GCF_022397975.1 Vibrio sp. Isolate30 | reverse complement strand
TTCGTGTGTCGCTCCAATTTGATAGCTTTCATTGTGCTTAACAATGACATCCGGACGCGGGATGGAGCAGCTTGGTAGCTCGTCGGGCTCATAACCCGAAGGTCGTCGGTTCAAATCCGGCTCCCGCAACCAYATTACAGTTAAACGCATTAGCGGTTAATTATGCGACACTAGCTCAGCTGGTAGAGCGCAACCTTGCCAAGGTTGAGGTCACGAGTTCGAACCTCGTGTGTCGCTCCATTTTGAAAGTGAAACATGAAGAGCATTCTGGCAGAGTGCAATCCTTGCCAAGGTTGAGGTCACGCCTAAGCCTGGAAGATCGGGAACTTCGTGTGTCGCTCCAATTTGATAGCTTTCATTGTGCTTAACAATGACATCCGGACGCGGGATGGAGCAGCTTGGTAGCTCGTCGGGCTCATAACCCGAAGGTCGTCGGTTCAAATCCGGCTCCCGCAACCACATTACAGTTAAACGCAWTAGCGGTTAACTATGCGACACTAGCTCAGCTGGTAGAGCGCAACCTTGCCAAGGTTGAGGTCACGAGTTCGAACCTCGTGTGTCGCTCCAAWTTGATAGCTTTCATTGTGCTTAACAATGACATCCGGACGCGGGATGGAGCAGCTTGGTAGCTCGTCGGGCTCATAACCCGAAGGTCGTCGGTTCAAATCCGGCTCCCGCAACCACATTACAGTTAAACGCAATAGCGGTTAACTTATGCGACACTAGCTCAGCTGGTAGAGCGCAACCTTGCCAAGGTTGAGGTCACGAGTTCGAACCTCGTGTGTCGCTCCATTTTTAGAGTTGTATATGAAGGGCATTCTGGCAGAGTGCAATCCTTGCCAAGGTTGAGGTCACGCCTAAGCCTTGAAGATCGGGAACCTCGTGTGTCGCTCCAATTTCTTTCTAAGCTATCTAGCTTGGATATAGGCTTTAAGCCTAAGCTCTTTCTTTAATGCTGCGAAGCATCATCCCTTAAAAAAGAAAACAATCCTCCAATACACTTGGTGGATATTTTTTTGTCTCAAATTTGTCTTAGCTAATGGAATGCTAATAACTATCAGGTTTCTAAAGAAGATATCTGAGGTTTTTCACATCTGTAAACAGACTTATCCACACTTTATTTGATGTGGATAACTTGGTTGATAAAGTTATTTCAGCCTTAATTCTCAAGTGCTACTGAAAAGATCCTTTCTAATACAATTTCTCTAAATTGTTTAATTTTTCTTTAAGTTGTTGTTTTTAATTGATTTTGTTTGGTTGGGTAGGTTGCTTTGAGGATCGTTAACTTGTTGTTTATTGATCTTAGTCATTTATCTGAACTGTGTTTAACTTTGCAGCCATGTGGAAAGTTTGAGGGAAATTAAATTTTTTTCCACATTATAAAATTTGAGAACAAGGTCAAACATTGTGCTTGAATTCTATGAAACAGCTTACCGTCATTTTGCCGCTAAGCTTGATATATCAAGCTTATCGACGGATATTCATGGTGAATGTACTAAGCGTCTCTTGGTAGGCCTTTCTCTACAATTCGAATCAGTCGCTTCTTCTTGCTCTCAATCTTATTCACAGACTCTTTAGAAGTGCTTTCCGAAAGAGAAGATATTGCTGAAAGACTAGCTTGTACTGAGCTTGGCAATTGTTGGTTCTGCTTCTCTAACGCCCATTGGATATGTTCATCGAGCATCTCACTGTTACCTAAATGAGACTCCAAAATATCAATGATGCGTTGTTGGAAAGGTGCATTTCCCATCGCGACGAATAAATTTCGTAGCCATTGCGTATGTCCAATGCGTCGAATCGCAGAACCTTCCATCTTTTTCAGAAAGGTTGCCTCATCCCAGCTTGCGAGTGTGACTAAATCGATATCTTGGAATGCTTCACGGCGATGAAAGTCGCTTTGCTTGCTGACGTCAGCATGTCGATTCCAAGGGCAAACCAATTGGCAGTCATCACAACCATAGATTCGGTTGCCAATGGCTTCACGAAATTCAAGCGGGATAATGCCATCGAATTCGATGGTTAGATAAGAGATACAGCGACGAGCATCCACAATCCCCTCTTCGATGATGGCACCGGTTGGGCAAGATGTCATGCAAGCAGTACATTTGCCACACTCTTCCGTATTCGCTTCATCCACAGGCAGTGGAATATTGACCAGTAGCTCGCCAAGGAAAAACCATGAACCCGCTTCTTTATCTAGGATCAGTGAGTGCTTGCCCGTCCAACCTAGGCCAGCCTTTTGAGCTAGTGGTCGTTCTAAGATCGGGGCGGAGTCGACGAATGGACGATAGTCTAGGCCTTCAATCTCTTTTTCGATTTTTTGACCGAGCTTTTTTAACTGATTGCGAAACAGTTTATGGTAGTCACGGCCTAGTGCGTAACGACTGATATAACCTTGTGTGTTGTCAGTAAGATTGGTCGCGAACTGTGCTTCAGGCGGGAGGTAGTTCATGCGCGCGCTGATCACACGAATGGTACCAGGGTGTAACTCATCAGGTCTCGCACGCATCATGCCGTGGCGTGCCATCCAGTCCATGTCACCATGGTAACCAGCGTCTAGCCATGCTTGTAACGCAGGTTCATGCTCACTTAAATCGACGTCACAAATTCCCACCTTTTGGAAGCCGAGCTCTTGTCCCCAAGTTTTAATTTGTTCAGCGAGGTGGTCTAAATTCATAGCTTAGTAACAACTTTTTATCGTGGCATGAGCGAAAATGGGAGCGGATCTTAACGGATCTTAATAGCATTGACCAGAACAGAGGCAAATTCCTGGCGATTTTTCATATTACTTACACTTGAATGCTTGTCTCTCAAAACCTTCACGGTTTACTATTCTTGTTCTTTTGATTTTTATATAGTCAACGATCGATTTTTAGAGAACGTATTCATGAGCACGAAACAATTTACTTTGAAAGATGAGCAAGCAACGATTCAACTGGGGACGGAGCTTTCAAATCTATGCTCACAGCAAACCACTATCTATTTGCATGGCGATCTTGGCGCAGGTAAAACGACGTTCAGTCGTGGCTTTGTAAAAGCGCTTGGCCATCAAGGAAATGTAAAGAGCCCAACATATACTCTGGTTGAACCATATCAATTGGCAGATTGGCAGGTATATCACTTCGACCTATACCGCCTTGCCGATCCTGAAGAGCTAGAGTTTATGGGAATCCGTGACTATTTCACTCCTGATGCTATTTGTTTAGTTGAATGGCCAGAGAAAGGGGAAGGTTTATTGCCTGAAGCCGATCTTGATATCGATATCCGTTACCAAGATGATCATCGAGTCGTCTCTTTAACCGCTAACAGTGAATATGGACAACGCTTACTTAGTCAGTTGGAGTTATGTTGATTTCTAAACGCCTTCTTTCCACAGTGGCCATGATGGCCGCTGTTTTCTCATTACTGTTTTCTTCCCTTGCTGCTGCGAACTCTCTGAAAGGGTTGCGTGTATGGCCTTCTCCTGAAGAAACCCGAGTTGTTATTGATCTAAAGTCTGAAGCAGACTTTAGTTATTTTACTTTGACCAGCCCCAACCGTTTGGTGGTTGATCTTAAGCGCACCAACCTCGCGACTAAATTACCGGTCACCGTTACAGATAGCCCGGTATTAAAAAAGATCCGTAAGAGCTCTCCTCCTGAAAAAACGACTTATCGATTAGTCTTTGAGTTGAAAAAATCGACCAAAGCCGAGATTTTCAAACTGAGTCCAACCCCAGGCGGGCAATATGGTCACCGCTTAGTGATCGATCTTCCTCACGGTGATACGAAAACGTCGTCGGCAAGTTCAAGCTCCTCAAGCAATTCAACGGTCAGCAAGAGTATTGATCAAGTTCAGCGCAAGAAAGATATCTTGATCGTGATCGATCCTGGGCATGGTGGTGAGGATCCAGGCTCAATCGGCCCTTCTGGGAAATATGAGAAAAATACCGTCTTAAGTATTTCTCGTAAAGTTGCGGCTAAGTTGGATGCGGTACCGGGCGTGAAAACTCGAATGACGCGAAATGCCGATTACTTCGTTAACTTGAACCGCCGTGTTGCGATTGCTCGTGAAAATGAAGCGCATCTGTTGATCTCGATTCACGCAGACGCATTCACGACCCCTCAACCTCGTGGTGGTTCAGTGTTTGTACTCAACACTCGTCGTGCCAATACCGAGATCTCCCGTTGGATTGAGAATAAAGAGAAACAATCTGAATTACTTGGCGGAGGCGGAGCGGCTTTCACCAACAATATCGATGATAAGAACGTTAACCAAACTCTGTTAGACCTGCAATTTAGTCACTCTCAAAAAGAGGGCTACAAATTGGCAACGGAAATCCTATCTGAGATGGGCAAAGTGGCAAAGCTGCATAACCGTAAACCAATCAACACCAGTCTAGCGGTATTACGTTCACCACAAATTCCTTCGGTACTGGTTGAAACCGGCTTTATCTCTAATCCGACAGAAGAGAAGCTGCTGTTCCAGCGTTCGCACCAAGATAAGCTAGCGACCGCGATTACTACAGCAGTAGTGAAATATCTGAAAGCGAACCCGCCAGAAGGTATGGTGCTGTCTAACAATGCAAGACCGACGTCAGCCCCTGTTGTTTCGACTATTACTCATAAGGTGGCGCGCGGTGAATCGCTGTCTGTGATCGCTAAGAAGTACGGAACGACCACTCAAAACTTAGTGACCATGAACAACCTGAAATCGACAAGCTTAGCGATTGGCCAGAAGTTAAAGGTGCCGGGGGCCAAACAGAGTACAAGTAGCGCTGTTGAACAACGCACTCTTACTCACGTGGTTCAGCGTGGCGAGTTCCTAGGCGGAATTGCTAAGAAATATGGTGTCAGTGTTGCAGCCATTAAACGTGAGAACAACTTAAGATCTGACGTCGTAAAGGTTGGTCAAAAACTTAAGATTACAGTCAGCGTTAAAGCGTTGCCGCTGCGTAAACACAAAGTCGTACGTGGAGACTATCTTGGTAAGATTGCCTCTAAATATGGGGTAACAGTAGAGAGTATCCGCAAGGCGAACAAACTGCGCTCTGATGGCTTGGCCGTTGGGCAAGTGTTGGTTATTCCGCATAAGTAGAGAGCCATTATGACGATTAAGATATTACCTGCACGTCTTGCCAACCAAATTGCTGCTGGTGAAGTGGTTGAAAGACCGGCTTCAGTGGTTAAGGAGTTGGTGGAAAACAGCTTAGATTCAGGTGCAACCCGTATCGATATTGATATCGAGAAGGGCGGCGCTAAGCTGATCCGTGTTCGTGATAATGGTAAGGGCATCGTCAAAGATGAGTTAGGCCTGGCACTAAGCCGTCATGCAACATCAAAGATTCATACTCTTGATGACCTTGAAGCGATTGTAAGTCTAGGCTTTCGTGGTGAAGCACTGGCGAGTATTAGCTCGGTAGCGCGTTTAACCATGACCTCGCGACCAGCGACGCAAGACCAAGCGTGGGCGGCGTATAGCGAAGGGCGTGACATGGCAGTAAAACTACAACCAGCAGCACACCCAATCGGCACCTCCGTCGAAGTCTTAGATCTATTCTTTAATACGCCGGCAAGACGTAAGTTTCTGCGTACTGAAAAAACCGAATTTACTCATATTGATGAGCTGCTAAAGCGCATTGCCTTGAGCCGCTTCGATGTGACGATTAACCTACGTCACAACGGCAAGATGGTTCGCCAGTACCGTGCAGCAAAAACTGAGATTCAAGCGGAAAAACGTATTGCGGCTGTGTGTGGCAATGCTTTCGTGCGTCATATGCTCAAGATTGAGTTAGAGCACCAAGGGCTTAGGCTCCATGGTTGGATCACCACTCCTGAGGGGGCAAGACAGCAAAGTGACCTGCAATATTGCTATGTGAATGGCCGTATGATGCGTGACAAGCTGATCAATCACGCGATTCGTCAAAGTTATGAGACTAGCCTTCGTCCCGATCAATTTGCCACTTACGTGCTATTCATTGAGCTAGACCCACACCAAGTGGACGTGAATGTTCATCCGGCCAAACACGAGGTGCGCTTTCATCAAGCTCGTTTGGTACATGACTTTATCTATCAAGCGTTGAGTGATGGTTTAGCGCAAACTAAGCACATTGATGCAGCGCCTGTTAATCAGTCTGCTTTCCATCAAGCTGAACCAGAGTCGAGCGATGATGTCATTGATTCCACTGAAGGTGTTGATACTTTTGTTTCGACTCCACAACCTTCTTCTTCGATAGACATTTCTCAAGCACCGGAGCGAGCAAGAGAGGCGATCGACAAGACCCCGGCTTATCCAAGAAAAGCGGAATCAGAACGTGTCCGAGAGAGTGTTCAAGATCGCACATCGAATTACTCACTAGGCCAAGAGCAAAGTCAGCACGCTAGTGGTAGACAGAGCTTTACTGGCTCTCCGCGTCAAGAGTGGATTGAATCACGTCCTGCGCCGAAACCTGATAAACCTTCGAACCAACATCATGCAGAACCGGCACCATCTAAGCGTGAAGTGAAAGCTTACAAAGAGCTACTCAAAACGCCAGATTTCCCAAGTTCAACAACAGGTGAAAGTTCGCATTTACCAAGCCCACAACCGAAGGCTGAATCAGTCGTTGATCGTGTACCTGCAGAAAGGCCGATCATTGCTGAGCTTGGCAAAGCGATTACTGTGGTTAATCAACAGTATTTGGCGATGGGAAGTAAAAATGGTTGCTTGCTGCTGTCATTAGCTAAAGCAGAATTCTTGCGGGTCGTCGGACAGATGAATACTCAGCATGGATCCTTAAAAAGCCAACCTTTATTGGTGCCTTTATCGATGAAAGTTGGTGGTGAGCTGGTTGAAGTGGCCAAGGCATTAAGTCCTCAATTGAATCTGCTGGGTATCGAATTAAAAGCGAGAAACAGCGAAGCGATCATGGTGATGGGCGTACCATCACCTCTAAGACAGCAAAACTTACAAATTTTAATCCCAGATCTGTTATCGTACGCGGCTTCGCTCAATATCCAGTCTAATAGTGCTCAAACTATGCAACAGTTAGTAAATTGGATTGGTGTTCAAACCGCACAGGTAAAAAGCGACTACACTTTATCTGAGGCGGTTCAATTAGTTGGGGAACTTGAACAGCTCTGGCAAGGTCTACTTCCATTAGATGACCCTGAGTTTGTGAACCCAGTTGATTTTTCGGCGACTATTGCAGCATTTACGATTTAATTTATTGAGTTGCGCCTTTAAGTTCGCGCAGCAATAAGCTCTGACAAACAGAGCGCTTTAACAGAGAAGCAACAACAAAATATCATGACTCAGAAACTACCTTTAGCACTGTTTTTAATGGGGCCAACCGCATCAGGTAAAACAGATCTAGCCATTCGCCTACGTCAGAAGTTCCCAGTAGAGATCATCAGTGTGGACTCGGCGTTGATCTACAAAGATATGGATATTGGTACTGCGAAACCAGACGCAGAAGAGTTAGCGCTTGCTCCTCATCGCTTGATCGACATTTTAGATCCAAGTGAATCTTACTCTGCGGCAGATTTTCGTCGTGATGCACTCAAAGAGATGAACGACATTGTTGCGGCAGGAAAAATACCATTATTGGTCGGTGGTACTATGCTTTACTACAAGGCATTGCTAGAAGGGCTATCCCCTTTACCAGCGGCAGACCAAGAGATTCGTAAACAGATTGAAGCAGAGGCAAACGAGCATGGCTGGCAAGTTATGCATGATCAATTAAGAGAGGTTGATCCAGTATCTGCGGAAAGAATTCATCCAAATGATCCACAAAGACTGTCAAGAGCATTGGAAGTTTTTCGAATTTCGGGTAAAACATTAACAGAGCTAACTCAAACGAAGGGCGATAGCCTGCCATTTCGTGTGAAGCAATTTGCTATAGCTCCCAAGGAAAGGGCTGAACTGCATCGTCGTATTGAACTGCGTTTCGAGAAAATGATAGAGGCAGGTTTCGAAGATGAGATGAAGGCGTTATACGCTCGAGATGATCTTCATCCTGATCTACCATCGATCCGTTGCGTAGGATATCGTCAGATGTGGGACTATTTAGATGGGAATTGTGACCTTGATGAAGCGGTATTCCGTGGAGTCTGTGCAACCCGTCAATTGGCCAAGCGCCAAATCACCTGGTTACGCAGTTGGGATGATTTAACTTGGTTAGATAGCGAAAACATTGAACAAGCGCTAGAAACTCTTTCAGATGCAATAGCATCTGACTAGCATAGCTGTGTATAATGTGATCGCTTTTGCGTGAATATACTCTGGAAAGGATCCGTTATTGAGGCTTTTTAAACTTACAGCCTTTCAATAACAACGGAGTTTTTTTATTCGTTTAGCTCAGATGCAAAGGCCGCACCTTTTTGTGCACCACTAGCTAAATAATTACAACAAAATACAAAATAAGGAAAATAAAATGGCTAAGGGGCAATCGCTGCAAGACCCATTTCTAAATGCACTTCGTCGTGAGCGCATTCCAGTATCAATCTACCTTGTTAACGGCATTAAGCTGCAAGGTCAGATCGAATCTTTTGATCAGTTCGTGATCTTATTGAAGAACACAGTAAACCAAATGGTTTACAAGCATGCTATTTCTACAGTGGTTCCTGCTCGTGCAGTTAGCCACCACAGCGGTGAGCGTGCGCCTGCTGATCGTTCAGAGAAATCTGAAGATTAATCGTTCAATCAATACAGCTAAAGCTGTAATAAGGAGTTGGTTGCTTGTTTGACCGTTATGAATCCGGTGAGCGAGCCGTACTTGTTCATATCAACTTCACGCAAGAGGGTGAATGGGAAGACCTAAGCGAATGTGAAATGCTGGTCTCCTCTGCGGGGGTAGAAACACTACAAGTTATTACTGGTAGTCGTCAGTCCCCGCACCCTAAATACTACGTCGGAGAGGGTAAAGCCCAAGAAATCGCTCAAGCCGTTCAGCTAACTGGGGCTGAAATTGTGATTTTTAATCACGCCCTCTCTCCTGCCCAAGAGCGCAACCTAGAGCACTTGTGTAAGTGTCGTGTGATTGACCGCACCGGTCTTATCTTAGATATCTTTGCACAGCGTGCGCGAACTCATGAAGGTAAGCTACAAGTTGAGCTTGCTCAGCTTCGTCATATCTCTACTCGACTGATTCGCGGTTGGACCCACCTTGAGAGACAAAAAGGTGGTATCGGTCTTCGTGGTCCAGGTGAAACTCAACTAGAAACAGATCGACGTCTGTTGCGTGACCGTATAAAAGCGATATTGCGTCGTTTAGCGAAAGTAGCTAAGCAGCGTGAACAGGGCCGCCGTGCTCGTAATCGAGCTGAAATCCCAACCATTTCTCTTGTTGGTTATACCAACGCAGGGAAATCAACACTGTTTAACCAGATCACCCGTGCTGGTGTTTACGCCGCAGACCAACTGTTTGCAACGCTAGACCCAACACTACGTAAAATCGATCTGACGGATGTAGGTCCGGCAATCCTTGCAGATACTGTAGGATTTATTCGTCACCTACCGCACGATTTGGTCGCTGCATTTAAAGCAACGTTACAAGAGACGCAGGAAGCTGACATTTTGTTACATGTTGTTGATGCCAGTGATGACCGCTTTCGTGAGAATATTCAGGCAGTTCATGATGTATTAGAAGAAATCGATGCTCATGAGGTGCCAACCCTTGTAGTCATGAACAAGATTGACTGCATGGAAGACCAAAAACCTCGCATTGAACGAGACGAAGAGGGCGCTCCTCGCGCTGTTTGGGTCTCTGCAATGGAAGGTGAAGGCATTGAGTTACTGTTTGAGGCGCTGACAGAACGTCTAGCAAGCCAAATGGTTCAATATCGACTGTGTATTCCACCTCAACATCAGGGCCGTATTCGTAGTCTGTTTTTTCAGTTGAAATCTATTCAACAAGAAGAATATGATGAAAAGGGTAACCTGTTGATAGATATCCGAATGCAACAAGTGGATTGGTCTAAACTAGAAAAAAGAGAAGGGGCACTCTTAGGTGACTTTATCGTTTCCGAAGAGACTGCTACAGTATAACGTCATATCAAATGATGGAGCTTTCTAATGGCGTGGAATGAGCCTGGAAATAACAACGGCGATAACGGCCGCGATAATGACCCTTGGGGTAATAAAAATAATCGCGGTGGCCGAGATCAAGGACCGCCAGACTTAGACGAAGTGTTTAACAAACTGAGTCAAAAGTTGGGTGGCAAGTTTGGTAAAAAAGGTGGCAACGGTTCATCTGTTGGCGGCGGCGGTGCAATTGGCTTTGGTGTCATTGCAGTTATCGCTATCGCAATTTGGTTCTTTGCGGGTTTCTACACCGTAGGGGAAGCAGAGAGAGCTGTGGTACTTCGATTAGGTCAGTTCGACCGTATTGAAGAGCCGGGCCTTAACTGGCACCCACGTTTCATCGATCAAATTAGCGATGAACAACTGGTTAACGTTCAAGCAATTCGTTCACTGCGTGCTTCAGGCACCATGCTGACCAAAGACGAGAACGTTGTGACGGTTGAAATGGGTGTTCAATACCGTGTTTCAGACCCATACAAATACTTGTATCGTGTAACTAACGCGGATGACAGCTTGCGCCAAGCAACAGACTCTGCGCTTCGTGCGGTAATCGGTGACTCACTAATGGATAGTATCCTAACAAGTGGTCGTCAACAGATCCGTCAAAGCACTCAAGAAACACTGAACCGTATTATCGATAGCTACGACATGGGTATCCTGATCGTAGATGTGAACTTCCAGTCGGCTCGTCCACCTGAGCAAGTGAAAGATGCATTTGATGATGCAATCGCGGCTCGTGAGGATGAAGAGCGTTTCGAGCGTGAAGCAGAAGCTTACCGAAACGACATTCTTCCAAAAGCGACAGGTCGTGCTGAGCGTTTGAAGAAAGAAGCGGTGGGTTACTCAGAGCGCACAGTTAACGGTGCACTTGGTCAAGTAGCTCAGTTTGAAAAGCTACTTCCTGAATATCAAGCGGCTCCTGAAGTAACACGTAACCGTCTGTACCTAGATACAATGGAAAAAGTGTACTCAAGTACGTCGAAAGTGCTGATTGATTCTGAATCGAGCGGTAACCTGCTTTACCTACCGATTGATAAGTTAGGCGCTCAAGGTGGTTCTACGTCGGGCTCTCGCTCTACTAAAGCCCCATCAGCTTACGATCAGATTGAGCTAGAAACTCAAACTGAAACGCCATCGAGCTCTCAGTCTCGTTCAGATAGCTCACGTCAAGGGAGATACTAATAATGCGTAAGTTAATGATCCCTGTATTGGTTGTTGCGCTAGCACTGATGCTGATGTCTGTGTTTGTGATTCCTGAAGGCGAGCGCGGTATCGTGATTCGTTTCGGTCGTGTATTGAAAGATAACAACGACATCTCTCGAATCCACGAACCGGGTCTGCACTTCAAACTGCCACTGTTTGACCGTGTGAAAACTCTAGATGCTCGTATCCAAACAATGGATGGCCGCTCTGACCGCTTCGTAACGTCTGAGAAAAAAGACGTAATCATCGATTCGTACGTGAAATGGCGTATTCAAGACTTCGGTCAATACTACCTAGCAACAGGTGGTGGTAACGCACTAACGGCGCAAGCACTTCTTGAGCGTAAAGTAACAGATGTACTTCGTTCGGAAATCGGTTCTCGTGAGATCAAGCAGATTGTTTCTGGTCCTCGTAACAACGATGTTCTACCAGACTCAGCAGACAGCGAAGAAGTGACAACAGTTGCAGCTGCTGAAGCACTAGAGGTCGATGGTGAGCGTGACAAGATCATGGAAAACGTTCTTGCTGATACGCGTGAAAGTGCACTGAAAGATTTAGGTGTGGAAATTGTCGACTTCCGTATGAAGAAGATTAACCTTCCAGACAACATCAGTGACTCAATCTATAAGCGTATGCGTGCAGAGCGTGAGTCGGTTGCTCGTAAACACCGTTCTCAAGGTCGTGAGCGTGCAGAAGTTATCCGTGCACAAGCTGAACTAGAAGTAGCAACAGTACTGGCAGAAGCTGATCGTACTGCTCGTGTTACTCGAGGTGATGCAGACGCAGAAGCAGCGAAGATCTACTCTGACGCATACAACAAAGATCCTGAGTTCTTTGGTTTCATGCGTTCGCTACAAGCTTATGAAGCGTCATTTAGCGATAAGAGCGACATTCTAGTACTGGATCCGAAGACAGACTTCTTCCAATACATGAACAACGCGAAAGGTGTACAACCTCAATAAGCCAGCAGGCTCAATTGAACCTTTGCACTGTTAAGACATAAAACAAAAGGCTCCCACGATGGGAGCCTTTTTTGTTGGATTCGAATGTCTGACCGTTCTTTAATTCTTCTCGAATCCCGAATCTCGAATCCCGAATCTCGAATCTCGAATCTCGAATCTTTAATGAATCAGCCATAGGTCATGAAAGCAATAACCGCACCTGCGACTACCAAACAACCGCCAAGACGGCGCAGTTGATTGTCGGGCTGTTCGCTAAGCTGCGCCATCATGTTGCGCCAGCCCCTCGGAGCGATAAGTGGCCCTAAGCCTTCGACAATCAAAACCAAGCCAACAGCCAGCCAAATAGAGTGAGACATGATAGGAGCCCTAACAGATAAAAAAGGAATAATATCAGTATCCTTACGCGTTTTGATACTGCCTTATGCGTGTCACCTGTGACCAATTCTCACTATTGTGAACAAAAAATGACTGCAAGAATTGTGATTCGGTGCTAGAATCCATTTTTAACTAGCAACAGATACTGGAAAGATGGGAAATAACGTAGTCGTTCTAGGCACCCAATGGGGTGACGAAGGTAAAGGTAAAATTGTTGACCTTTTAACTGAAGATGCAAAATACGTGGTTCGCTACCAAGGCGGTCACAATGCAGGTCACACACTTGTAATTGACGGTGAAAAAACCGTTCTTCACTTAATTCCATCAGGCATCCTGCGCGATAACGTTAAATGTGTTATCGGTAACGGTGTTGTACTTTCGCCTGAAGCACTTCTTAAAGAAATGAAGCCTCTTGAAGAGCGCGGTATCCCAGTGCGCGAGCGTCTTTTCGTTTCTGAAGCTTGTCCTCTAATTCTTCCGTACCACATCGCTATCGACAACGCGCGTGAAATCGCTCGTGGCGCGAAAGCTATCGGTACAACGGGTCGTGGTATCGGTCCAGCTTACGAAGATAAAGTTGCTCGTCGCGGTCTACGCGTTGGTGACCTTTTCGATAAAGAAATGTTCGCTGAGAAGCTAAAAGAAGTAATGGAATTCCATAACTTCCAACTTGAGCACTTCTACAAAGCTGAAACAGTAAGCTACGAAGAAGTACTTGAGCAGTGCATGGGTTACGCAGATCTACTAACTTCAATGGTTATGGACGTAACTGACGAACTAGACGCAGCACGTAAGCGCGGCGACAAGATCATGTTCGAAGGCGCTCAAGGTACTCTACTAGATATCGACCACGGTACTTACCCATACGTAACTTCTTCTAACACGACTGCTGGTGGTGTTGCTGCAGGTTCTGGTTTTGGTCCTCGTCACATCGGTTACATCCTTGGTATTACTAAGGCTTACTGTACTCGTGTAGGTTCAGGTCCATTCCCAACTGAGCTTTACGATGGTCTAGACAAGCAAGACCCAGTAGGTAAACACCTAGGTGATGTTGGCCACGAGTTTGGTGCAACAACGGGTCGTCTACGTCGTACAGGTTGGTTCGATGCAGTGGCAATGCGCCGTGCAATCCAAATTAACTCTCTAACGGGTATGTGTCTGACTAAGCTAGACGTTCTTGATGGTCTAGAAGAGATCAAGATCTGTACTGGCTATAAAATGGCAGACGGTTCTATCCTAGAAGTTTCGCCAATGGCTGCTGAATCTTTCGAAGAAGCAACCCCAATCTACGAAACAATGCCAGGTTGGTCTGAGACAACATTTGGTGCTAAGACAATCGATGCGCTTCCACAAGCTGCTCTTGATTACATCAAACGTATCGAAGAACTAACAGGCGTACCAGTAGACATCATCTCTACAGGTCCAGACCGTAACGAAACTATTATCAAGGTTCACCCTTACAGCGCATAATGCTGATACACGCAAGTGCATAGATAATAGAAAGTTCTTAGAAAGCCAGCTGAAATACGCTGGCTTTTTTGTACCTGCGATTTACGTTTTGGCGAGTACTACTTTTGAGCGTGATGATCTTTTGTACGCTATCTGGCAAAATATTGCCCATTGGCGGCAAGTTTTGTCTAAAGCGATACGTGTAGTTGCCGATACAGATATCATAGTGAGTGAAATGTAATTGAGTTTTGATAACCCAAAGACTCAATGCGTTTTTAAAACAAGATAATAGAGTGCAGGTATGAAGCTACGAACTGTGGCAGCTTCATTGATAATGGCGCTGAGTTCCTCATTGAGTCATGCAAATTTGGCTGATGTTGGTGAGCCGGTACCCATATACACAGAAGCTGAACTGATCAATCTGATAGAAAAGAACCAACACCTTGAGCGTGTGAAAGCTGATAAGTGCCAATTGGTTGAAGATATTGTTGCGCGAGCGACACGTATCAGTTTGCCTTCTTATGAGTTTTTATACGGCGATATGCTGGCTTGGGGGGTCTGTGTAGAGCAAGATGTTGAGCTTGGTCTCTACTACATGGAAAATGCAGCCCATCAAGGTCTTCCTGCTGCCTTGGAGCAGTTAGGTCGTTACTATTCCCGTGGAACTTTGGTTCAGCAAGACAAAGAACGTGCGATTCCTTATCTGCGTGAAGCGGCATCGATGGGGAACCTTAATGCACGTATCCACTTAGCGGAATTGCTACTGCGTGATTACGGTAGCCCGTTAGATTATGAAGATGCATACCGATGGTTGTATAACTCAGTTACTGCCGATCAGCGTCAACATAAACGCATCTCGGTATTGAGAAGTGGGTTAGAGCAAAGAATGCCAGACAACATCATTGCTCGAGCTAAACGACGCGACGTTTTCTGGTAATAAAGGATCAAAATCCAGTAACGATCTCTGCACTCATTGTTACTGGGTAGAAGATTAAAAAGCCCCGCCTAATTGGATTAGAGCGGGGCTTTTTGCACTTAGATGTTTATTTTTAATGAAAGGTCAGGTTACTGAACCACTTCACCAGACTCAACAACGGTTTCACGAACGACCTTGGTGAAATCTAGCGCTTCTTGACGAATTTTATCTTCATCAACAGTGAGCATGTTGCGGTCTTTCATCAGCAGTTTACCGTCAACAATTGAGTGACGTACGTTACCTGAGTTTGCTGAATACACTAATGCAGAATATGGGTTGTAAACCGGTACCATGTTTGGCGCTTTAGTATCGATCACAATGATGTCAGCAAGTTTGCCGATCTCTAATGATCCGATCTTATCTTCCATGTGTAACGCTTTAGCTGCGCCCATTGTCGCCATGTCGATCACTTTGATCGGAGGCATTGCTGCACGATCTTTATTAACGAGCTTATGAACTTTAGCCACTTGGTTGAACTCATCAATAGTACTTAGAGTGTTACCTGACATTGGACCATCGGTACCCAGACCAATGCGAACCTCTTCATCGTACATCTGCAGAGCTGGAGACACACCTTTCGCTGACTTGATGTTAGCGCTCATGTTGTGAGCCACACCCATGTCAGACTCTTTCACCAATTTAATGTCTTCGTCATCAACCAAGATCATGTGCGCGCCAACCAGATTCTTGTTGAGTGCGCCAATGCTGTGCATGTATTGAACAGGTGATAGGCCATCAGAGCGTTCTGCGATCTTCTCTTCTTCACGATGAGATTCTGCTAGGTGGATCATCACAGGAACATCTAGCTCGAGTGATAGCTTAGCGACTTTTTGTAGGATCTCTGTAGTGTTGGTGTAAGGCGCATGTGGTGCGAACGCTGGAGTAATGCGTGGGTGGTCTTTGTACTCTTCAATAAAGTTAAGCGCGTACTTAATGCCTTCTTCTGCGTTAGCAGCATCGGCTACAGGGAATTTAATCACGGTTTCACCCAGCACTGCACGCATACCAATCTTGTCGACGGTCTTCGCAACTTCATCTTCGAAGTAGTACATATCTGCGTAAGTGGTTACGCCACCTTTCACCATCTCTACGTTACCTAGGTTTGCGCCTATGCGAACCATATCGCGAGAAACCAGTTTCTTCTCTAGTGGGAAGATGTAGCGGTGTAGGCGGTCAGGCACATCGTCAGCCAACGAACGAAATACCGTCATTGAAACGTGAGTATGCGTATTGATAAGACCTGGCATCACGATGTCGCCATCAACATCCAACACTTTTTCAGCCTTGTATTGCTTTTCTAGTGACGCATCACCAACGGCAATGATCTTGTTGTCTTTAACCACTACCGTACCGCTTTCATAGACAGTTTTGTCTTGGTTCATAGTCAGAACCATAGCATCAGTGATCATGAGATCGGCTTTTTCCATGGCGTTGCTTGTCAATGAGAACAGCGATAAACCAGCAATCGCTGAAGCAATTAAGGTGCGTTTTAATTTCATATCAATACTCAGAACAGGAGTTGGTAAATTTTGCTGAATCATAGTCGATTTCATTGATGCCGCAAACGTTTGTTTTATCGTTTGCGTAAAAAGATGGTGAAGAGACTGAATTACGATCGGATATTTCACATCATGAAGATTTGTATCAATCCCAGCTAATTTGTCGGTTTTCTAAAGCATATCTGTAGCTTACCTGTTGCATCGGATATACTAGAGATATATCCCTTCCTTGCTTAAGCAGGCCCGCCTATGACAAAAAATATACCGATGTCAGAAAATACGACGACCACAACCAATGTCGACCCTTTTGCAGACCGTGAGTCTCAAAATTACGAGAATCCAGTTCCGAGCCGCGAGTTCATTATTTCATTCCTAACGGATGCCAATATCCCGATGAACCGTAATGACCTATTTGATGCTTTGGGTCTATCCGGAGAAGACCAATATGAAGGTTTGCGCCGTCGTCTACGTGCGATGGAGCGTGATGGCCAATTGATCTTTACGCGTCGTCAATGCTACGCACTACCAGAGAAGTTGGAGCTGATTAAAGGGTATGTAATCGGGCATAAAGATGGCCACGGCTGGGTGCGCCCAGATGGTAGCAAAAGCAAGGATGATGACATTCTACTGCCACACCATCAGATGAAAACACTGATGCATGGTGATTATGTCTTGGCACAACCAACCGACAACAGCAAACGCGGTCGTCGTGAAGGTCGTCTAGTTCGCGTGCTTGAAGAGCGTACGGCACCGTTAATTGGTCGCTTCTTCCTAGAGTACGGTCATTCATACGTAGTTCCTGATGATTCTCGTATCAGTCACGATATTCTGATCCCTACCGAGCATAAAGGCGGTGCTCGTATGGGTAACGTGGTAGTGATTGAAATTACCGATCGTGGCGGTCGTTCGCGCAACATGATGGGTAAAGTGACAGAGGTTCTAGGTGAGAACATGGCTCCGGGCATGGAGACCAAGATTGCGATTCATACTCACCAAATCCCACACGAGTGGCCGGAAGCGGTTGAGAAGCAAATCGAAAACCTAGGTGAGCACGTACCTGAAGAAGCAAAAGAAGGTCGCGTAGATTTACGTGAGCTGCCTTTGGTGACCATTGATGGTGAAGATGCTCGAGACTTCGATGATGCGGTTTACTGTGAAGCGAAGAAAGGCGGTGGCTGGCGTTTATGGGTGGCGATTGCTGACGTGAGCTACTATGTTCGCCCGGATACGGCCCTAGACAAAGAAGCGATTAACCGTGGTAACTCGGTGTACTTCCCATCTCAGGTTGTTCCTATGCTGCCGGAAGTACTATCGAATGGTTTATGTTCTCTAAACCCACAAGTTGACCGTTTGTGTATGGTGTGTGAAATGACCATCTCTGAAAACGGTAAACTTTCTGGTTACAAGCACTATGAAGCGGTGATGAACTCGCATGCGCGTCTGACTTACAACAAAGTAGGCGCAATTTTAGATGGCGATGAAGAGCTACGTCAGCGTTACGAGAAAGAAGTGCCACACCTTGAAGAACTGCACAAGATGTACAAGGTTCTGAAGCAGACTCGTGATGAACGTGGTGCGATTGAATTTGAAACGGTTGAGACTAAGTTCATCTTTAATGCCGATCGTAAGATTGACCGCATTGAGCCTGTGATTCGTAACGATGCACACAAGATCATCGAAGAGTGTATGATTCTGGCGAACATCGCTTCTGCTTCATTAGTAGAAAAAGCCAAAGAGCCTGCGCTATACCGAATTCACGAAACTCCGGGAGAAGAACGCCTAGCAGGCTTTAAAGACTTCTTGGGAGAATTAGGTCTAAGCTTGGAAGGTGGCCTGCAGCCATCACCAACGGATTACGCGCAACTGATTCGTCAGATTAACGAGCGTGAAGACCGAGAATTAATCCAAACCATGCTGCTGCGCTCTATGAAGCAAGCGGTATACAACGCAGACAACTGTGGTCACTTTGGCTTGGCATTGAAGCGCTACGCGCACTTTACTTCGCCAATTCGCCGTTACCCAGACTTGCTACTGCACCGTGCAATCAAATACCTGATTGCGAAAGGGGAAGGCCGTAATACAGATCGCTGGACACCAACAGGTGGTTACCACTACTCATTTGATGACATGGATTTCTACGGTGAGCAATGTTCGACAACCGAGCGTCGTGCCGATGATGCCACGCGTGAAGTGTCTGACTGGCTGAAGTGTGAATATATGCAAGACCATGTTGGTGAAGAGATGCCGGGTGTGATTGCCAACGTAACCGGTTTTGGCTTCTTTGTACGCCTAACGGAATTGCACATTGATGGTCTAGTGCACGTGACTTCACTTGCCAACGATTACTACCAATTTGACCCAATTGGACAGAGATTAATTGGTGAGAGTTCTGGTAATATCTACCGCCTTGGTGATTCAGTGAAGGTTAAGGTCTCTGCGGTAAACCTAGACAGCCGCCAGATTGACTTTGATATTGTCGATACTGACCGCAAACCTCGTGGTAAAGGCAAAACAGCTAAGAAACGAGCTGCGGATGCTGCGAAAAAGGCGAAAAGCAAAAAGCGCGCAGCAGTGAAAAGCCGTCGCCCAGGAAGCAGTGCAAAGTCATTAGTTGAGCCAACTAAACGCCCTGATGGTAGCAGTGAAGAAGGGACAAGCAGTAAGAGAAAGCCGAAACGCAAGCCGGCAAGTACCGATAAGCCGAAAGCGAAAAAGAAGCGTACGGCAAAGCGTAAGCCAAAAGCGCCAAAGGCTTAACACAGGAGTAGGTAGTATCGCTGCCTACTCGATATTGAATAGAAAATTAAGGAGAGGCGCAGTTTACTCTCCTTAATGTAACAAACCGAATAGGTAGACAATGAGTAACGAATTTATCTACGGCATTCACGCGGTGAAAGCTGTACTAGAAAAAGACCCAGCGCGTTTTATCGAGGCTTATGTACTAAAAGGCCGTCAAGATGAGCGTCTATTGCCGCTGCTAAACCAACTGCAGCAGTTTGGGGTGTCTATCCAACAAATGGGTCGTAAACCGCTTGATGACAAAGCTCAAGGCGCAAATCACCAAGGTATTATTGCTAAGGTTAAGCCTGCTAAACAGCTGAACGAAAACGACCTTGATGACATTCTAGCGCAGCATGAGCAGCCCCTACTATTGGTGCTTGATGGTGTGACAGACCCACACAACCTAGGCGCGTGTCTGCGTAATGCAGATGCTGCAGGTGTTGCTGCGGTTATCGTTCCTAAAGATCGCTCTTCGCCGTTAACTGCGACAGTAAGTAAAGTGGCGTGTGGGGCTGCTGAAACGGTGCCTTTAGTACGTGTGACAAACTTGGCTCGTACTATGCGCGCGCTTCAAGAGAAAGGCGTGTGGTTTGTAGGTACCGCGGGCGAAGCGACGCACGATATTTATCAAGCAAAGCTGACGGGCCCATTAGCGGTTGTGATGGGAGCAGAAGGTGACGGTATGCGTCGTCTAACGCGTGAAACCTGTGATGATCTGATTAAGATCCCTATGGCGGGCAGTGTATCAAGCCTCAACGTTTCAGTGGCTTCTGGTATTTGCTTGTTTGAAGCGGTGCGTCAGCGTTTAGCGCAGTAAACTACCCATTGAATTGATTTATTTCTAACGCCCACCACATGCTGGTGGGCGTTTGTTTTTATCGAATTAGGGCAGATCTTGAGAGAACCGCGAATAGCTAGAAAAACTGTTTCATTATTCGCCAAATACCACTTGCCAATACGGGGTTCTTTCTATAATATTTGCCGTCCTTAAAACTCAGTCAATTATCTTTAGTTCCTTGCTTCCTCTGGATGACTGAGCCAACTGTGGAAGCTAATAATCCGTAAGGAGCAACCAATGCGTCATTACGAAATCGTATTCATGGTGCACCCTGATCAAAGCGAGCAAGTTGCTGGCATGATCGAGCGTTACACTGGTTCTATCACTGAAGCTGGCGGTACTATCCACCGTCTAGAAGACTGGGGCCGCCGTCAAATGGCTTACCCAATCAACAAGCTTCACAAAGCTCACTACGTTCTAATGAACGTTGAAGCTGGTCAAGAAGTGATCGACGAGCTAGAAACTGCTTTCCGTTTCAACGATGCAGTTCTACGTAACATGATCATGCGCACTAAAGGCGCTGTGACTGAGCAATCTATTATGCTTAAGCAAAAAGAAGAGCGTGCAGAGCGTGCTCCTCGTCGCGAAGAGCGTACAGAAGCTAAGCCAGAAGCATCTGCTGAGTAATTCTTTTTTGGCGTAAAGCCTTAAAAAATTCTCAACTTGTTTTAGGTTCTTTGTGAATACTTCGGTAATCGTGAAAGACCGCTTTTTTAAATTTAAGATCAGGAGATAGCCCATGGCTCGTTTCTTCCGTCGTCGTAAATTCTGCCGTTTCACTGCAGAAGGCGTACAAGAGATTGACTACAAAGACGTAGCAACTCTAAAAAACTACATCACTGAAGCTGGTAAAATCGTACCTAGCCGTATCACTGGTACAAGCGCTAAGTACCAGCGTCAACTAGCTCGCGCTATCAAGCGTTCTCGTTACCTAGCTCTACTACCGTACACTGACAAGCATCAGTAATCGGTAATAGTTAATAATAGTTTAAGAGGACTAAGATAATGCAAGTTATTCTACTTGATAAGATCGGTAACCTAGGTGGCCTTGGCGACCAAGTAAACGTTAAATCTGGCTACGCTCGTAACTTCCTTATCCCACAAGGTAAAGCAGTTATGGCAACTAAAGACAACGTTGCTATGTTCGAAACTCGTCGTGCTGAACTAGAAGCTAAAGTTGCTGAGCAACTAGCTGCTTCTCAAGCTCGCGCTGAGCAAGTTAACGCTCTAGAAGCTGTAGTTATCGCTTCTAAAGCTGGTGACGAAGGTAAACTATTCGGTTCTATCGGTACTCGTGACATCGCTGACGCTATCACAGCGGCAGGTGTTGCAGTTGCTAAGAGCGAAGTACGCCTACCTGAAGGCGCTCTACGTAACATCGGTGAATTCGAAGTAAGCATCCAACTTCACTCTGAAGTTTTTGCTACTGCGAAAATCGCTATCGTTGCTGCTGAGTAATTTCAGTTACAAGACGAATTCTTTCTTTTGAAAGTTTTAAAACACCAGCTTCGGCTGGTGTTTTTTTATGTCTAAAATTCAGGTTAACGACATCATGGGTATGATGAGTAAGCTTGAGTCGTTAGCGATTCTGACTCGTCACAAAAGAAAAGTAGGGTGGGTAAGGCAAGCAAAAAGCCTACGATGATCTTTTTGCTCTATGGTCTGTACAAGCGGTGTGAGTTTAGAATTGGAACAGCAGATTCACTGAAAGTACAGAGTCCGCTTTATCTAAGCCATTTGGAACCTTATCGTGGTACTGACGAGAGTGCGCAATCTTAAGGGCGATATTCTCGGTAATATCATTCACGGCCTCTAGGTCGGTATCTAATCTTAAGTTACTGCGACCCGATACCAATGTCATATCAGCATTGAAGCGCAAATTCGGTAGCACCTGCCAAGATGAGTTTAGGTTTCCACGAAAAATGCCTTCTTCCACTATCTCCGGAAAGATAATGTCGTCATCGTCAATTTCATCAAGGTTGGGCTCTTGATAACGAAAACCTGGGCCGACTTCCAACTCTAAAACGAATGTTTCCGTGTTCGAGAACTGATAACCCAAACCTGTCGAAATCGTATAGTCCTTAAAGTAAGCACTGTAGCGCGAGTCTACACCTTTAAAACTGCCGTAAAGGTAGGTCTTTGGGCTTAACTTGTAGTCACTTTGTGCCGTATAAGTCGACTGCCTTTTGTCCTCTTCACCATCTTTGTAGAGGTTGTAATACTTCCATTCGCCAGTGCTACGGTGACGCCCTTCTGTGTACTCAGCGCTAAGTCGTGCGTTGAGCGAGCGCGAATCAGAGTTACCTGTATGCGATTGGTAGCCAAACTCAACCTCGGTCGAGAGCGGATCTGTCGGTTCGGTGTCTGTGTCACTCGGCGCGATATCCATATCCACAACATCTGTTGCTGCTTCTACTTGTAACTCTTCGACTGGCTCTAAAGGCTCAGCCACTTCTATTGAGTCAAGAAGCTTATCAACAGAGGATTCTGTGTCATTAGCTAGAGCTAATGGAGTGCTCAGTAGACCAAGGCTAAGAGCAATTAATTTGGACACGCATACCTCATTTGTACAGTGAATGGGTGGAGGATCGTAATGCTACCCTTGGTGATTTGAGTCAGCAATAGGTAAATTCTTGCTTAAGACTAAAACAAACCCGCCGGATAGCATTACAAATGAATGTTCTTGGGTATAATGAGCGATCATTAATAGTTATTTGAGTGTAGTGATAGTGGATACCAGAAATCAGAAATCAGCCAACGATCAGGTGGACGCGATTAAAGTCCCGCCCCATTCATTAGAAGCTGAACAATCCGTGATTGGCGGCCTGTTACTGGACAACCAACGCTGGGATACAGTGGCTGAAAAGGTCGTGGCGAAGGACTTCTATAGTCGTCCGCACCGTCTGATTTTTGAAGCGGTGAAAGACATTCTAGAAGAAAGTGCACCTCTGGATCTTATTACACTCTCTGAGCATTTGGAGCTACGTGAGCAGCTTGAAGAGGTTGGCGGTTTCGCTTACCTTGCAGACCTTGCTAAAAACACCCCAAGCGCGGCGAACATCAATGCTTATGCTGATATTGTGGCGCAGCGTGCTCTAGTACGTAGCCTTATCGGTGTGGCGAATGAGATCGCCGATTCTGGTTACGATCCACAAGGCCGTACATCGGAAGACCTACTCGATCTTGCCGAAAGTAAGGTATTCGCGATTGCGGAAGGCCGCGCAAGTGAGAACGAAGGCCCACAAAACGTAGACAGCATTCTAGAGAAGACGCTAGAGCGTATCGAGATCCTATACAAAACACCGCAAGATGGTGTGACAGGTGTTGATACTGGCTTTAACGACCTCAATAAGAAAACCGCTGGTCTACAAGGCTCAGACTTAATCATTGTCGCAGCACGTCCATCGATGGGTAAAACTACCTTCGCGATGAACTTGTGTGAAAACGCGGCGATGAAGCAAGACAAACCCGTTCTTATCTTCTCGTTAGAGATGCCGGGCGAACAGCTGATGATGCGTATGTTGGCATCCCTATCTCGTGTTGACCAAACCAAGATTCGTACGGGTCAGCTGGATGACGAAGATTGGGCTCGTATCTCTTCTACCATGGGAATCCTCATGGATAAGAAGAACATGTATATCGATGACAGTTCTGGTCTAACACCAACCGAAGTGCGTTCACGTGCGCGTCGTATTGCTCGTGAGCACGATGGTCTCTCAATGATCATGATCGACTACCTTCAATTGATGCGTGTACCGTCTCTTTCTGATAACCGTACCTTGGAGATTGCCGAGATCTCTCGCTCTCTAAAAGCACTCGCGAAAGAGCTAAATGTGCCTGTAGTCGCGCTGTCTCAGCTTAACCGTTCCCTAGAGCAACGTGCTGATAAACGTCCGGTTAACTCAGACTTGCGTGAATCGGGCTCGATTGAGCAAGATGCCGACTTAATCATGTTTATCTATCGTGATGAAGTTTATAACCCAGACAGCTCACTGAAAGGCATTGCAGAGATTATTATCGGTAAGCAGCGTAACGGCCCTATCGGTTCGGTTCGTTTGACCTTCCAAGGTCAGCACTCTCGATTTGATAACTATGCAGGCCCTGCATTTGATGATGAGTAACCCTCAATGACGTACATGAAAGCCGCGACCGCAAGCATTGACTTAGGCGCGCTAGAGCACAACTTAAATCTCATCAAATCGAAGGCTCCGAAGAGCAAAGTAATGTCGGTAGTGAAAGCCAATGGTTATGGACATGGCTTGCTGCACATTGCTAAGCACTCAAAAAGTTCGGATGCTTTCGGTGTTGCTCGAATTGAAGAAGCACTGCAACTGAGAGCGGGTGGAATTGTAAAACCGATTTTGCTACTTGAAGGCTTCTACTCTTCGGGGGATTTGCCTATCTTGGTTACGAATAACATCCAAACGGTGGTGCATTGTGAAGAGCAGCTCAATGCGTTAGAAAATACTAAGCTAGAAGCGCCTGTAGTCGTGTGGCTTAAAGTCGACAGCGGAATGCATCGTTTGGGCGTACGCCCTGAGCAGTATCAAAACTTTGTGGAGCGCTTACATCAGTGTGCCAATGTGGCGAAACCTTTGCGTTATATGAGCCATTTCGGCTGTGCTGACGAGCTGGATAAAACCACGACAACAGAACAAACTCAGCTCTTCCTATCATTGACTGAAGGGTGTGAAGGCGAGCGTTCATTGGCGGCCTCTGCGGGAGTACTCGCGTGGACGAACAGTCACCTCGACTGGGTTCGTCCGGGGATCATCTCTTACGGTGTCTCTCCATTTGTCGATCAGACTGCGCAAGAGTTAGGTTTTCAGCCTGTGATGACCTTAACCTCTCACCTGATTGCTGTGCGCGACCTTAAGGCCGGTGAAAGCGTAGGGTATGGTGGAAACTGGACCAGCGACCGCGATACTAAAATGGGCGTGATTGCGATTGGCTACGGTGATGGCTATCCACGAACCGCACCTAATGGTACTCCAGTCTTCATCAATGGTCGTAAGGTGCCGATTGCAGGTCGTGTCTCGATGGACATGCTCACCGTTGATCTTGGCCCTGATGCTACCGACCAAGTGGGTGATGAAGCGACCTTATGGGGTAAAGCGTTGCCTTCGGAAGAGGTGGCGTCTCACATCGGTACTATTGCCTATGAATTGGTCACTAAACTCACTTCACGTGTCGCGATGGAGTACGTGAAATCGTGAGCGGTAAAAAATGGTGGTTTGCCAGTGCTATGACGCTGGCGGCCTCGCTGGTTTTTAATCCCGCTCAAGCTTCCGAAAAATCAGAGAAAGAACCCAAAGACTCTGCGTTTGTTCCCTTCTACTTCAGCACCGAAACCATGGGTAATACCTTTGGAGTTGCTGGTGTTGCAAAGGGAGTCGGACAGCCGCAAGCCGCGCTGTTTGGTACCGCGCTCTACTCAGACAAAGACAGCTATGTCGTCTTTCTGTCAGCTTTTAACTATGCGTTGTCGCAGAACCTGCTGTTTAGCACTCAGATGTATCAAGCTCGCTTTAATGACAACCCATACTATCTTGGCGATCAAGGCAGTAACGACTCTTCTGACCTGGATAAAACCATCACTGATGGCTATGAGCAGAACTATCAAGCGGAGTTTAAATACCTATTACCTTGGGGAAATGTCGCTGAACATGGTTTGTTGGGTGCGTTCCAGCCAATTAAAGACGTCAGCTTTGCCTCTCCGCTAGAGTCTGGTGTGAGCTCTATTATCTTTACGCCATTTTATACCTCTCGTGAACTCAAAGATCTCAATGAAACCGAAGAGGCGACTGGATTCAACTTAAGCTTTGACTGGGATAACCGCGACAGTACTCGCAACCCAACCAAAGGCTCTCACTCTTTACTTAAGCTGACGACGGGTTCTGATGATTGGTCTGAAGGCGATCCTTGGTTTAAATGGACGTTCCAAAACAGCCAATATTACGCATTAGGACCACTTGGTGATTGGTTTGATCAACAAGTTCTCGCGTTTGACTTCTATACCGCAGATACACCGACGTGGAATAACTGTTCGGGACAAGAGTGTGCTCGTCCACCAGAAACAGAGCAAGCGCGCCTCGGTGGTCTGTACCGACTACGAGGTTATACCGGAGGTAGATTCCATGGACGCTCTGCGGTTCATTATTCTGCAGAATACCGAGTGCTACCTGACTGGCAGCCGCTGGAAGATATTCCTCTGATTAACTATTACGATCTCCCTTGGTGGCAGTGGGTTGCTTTTGCCGAAGTAGGGCGAGTGGCGGATGAGTACGATGTAAAAACACTGCACTCAGATATGAAATGGAGTCTGGGTGGTGCAGTGCGCTTTCAGGTCGAAGGTATCGTGGTACGAGCAGAATTAGCCCGTGGCGGTGATGAAGGTACCTTTAGGGTTATGGTAAACCAACCCTTCTAAAGCCAATTTTCTCGCTCAATGGAGTTAAAAAAGCATTTGGCCTATCGTAGGCCGAAAGCGCTGTTGATAAGAGTGGTCGTGGAAACACACCACTCTTTTTTATTGATTAAATTAAGGTTTTTCTTTTTTATTCACCTTGGATGGTCAGGATCACAGTGCGGCTACCACCGAAATCACGATGTTCACCTAAGTAAATGCCCTGCCATGTTCCTAAAGCTAATCGACCATTGGTAATGGGGATTGTCACACTGTTGCCCAGAAGTGATGCTTTAATGTGTGCAGGCATGTCGTCGTCACCTTCATACGTGTGGCGGTAATAGGGCGCCCTTTCTGGTACATAGCGATTGAAATGCGACTCCATATCCGCACGCACGGTCGGGTCTGCATTCTCGTTGAGGGTTAAGCTTGCAGAGGTATGTTGGATAAATAAGTGTAATAAACCAACAGTTGGACAATTAATGTCGTTGATGTGTTGTTCAATTTCATCAGTAATGAGATGAAATCCACGCTTTCGTGCATTGAGGTGAATAGTCTTCTGAAACCACATATAGCATCCTCTATAATGTATTTGGCAAAAAAGCGGTTTAACGCTATCTTTTGAACTTGAATTTACAGGGTTTAGTTCACACTTCTACAGTGTAGAACCGAAATCAGCGCCAGTTAGTGGTTCACAAAAACGAACCGTGATTTATCTCAAGGCGCTGATGGTTATATACGGCATAATACGCCGTGAAAAAAAATTACAAAGAATCTTTCAGTGATGATGAAACCTTTGTCGTCACCGAATCATAGAGCTTTTGCCTAATCGGGGGTTCTCTTATCACATTAGTGATATTGAGAATAAAACCTAAAGTAACATCGGGATAGTTACCATGTTGAAAAATATCAACCCTACGCAAACACAAGCGTGGAAATCTCTAACTGCACACTTTGAATCTGCTCAAGATATGGAGCTAAAAGAGCTATTCGCTCAAGATGCAAAGCGTTTTGACGCGTTCTCTACTCGCTTCGGTTCAGACATCTTAGTCGATTACTCTAAGAACCTTATCGATGCAGAAACGATGCAGCACCTATTCGCACTTGCTAACGAGACAGAAGTTAAATCTGCAATCGAAGCAATGTTCAAAGGTGACGCAATCAACCAAACTGAAGGCCGTTCAGTTCTTCACACTGCTCTGCGTAACCGCAGCGACAAGCCAGTGATGGTTGATGGTAAAGATGTAATGCCTGCTGTAAATGCTGTTCTAGCAAAAATGGAACTCTTCACACACCGCATCGTATCAGGTGAGTGGAAAGGTTACACAGGTAAAGAGATCACTGATGTTGTAAACATTGGTATCGGTGGTTCGGACCTCGGTCCATACATGGTGACTGAAGCCCTAACACCATACAAAACACGCCTAAACATGCACTTCGTGTCTAACGTTGATGGTACGCACATCGTTGAAACACTGAAGAAAGTAAACCCAGAAACAACACTATTCCTAGTGGCTTCTAAGACGTTTACAACTCAAGAAACAATGACCAATGCACACTCTGCACGTGACTGGTTCCTAGCAGAAGCGGGTGATGAAGCACACGTAGCTAAGCACTTCGCAGCGCTATCTACTAACGCAACTGCGGTAGCTGAGTTTGGTATCGATACAGACAACATGTTCGAATTCTGGGACTGGGTTGGCGGTCGTTACTCTCTATGGTCTGCAATCGGTCTATCGATTTCTCTGTCTGTCGGTTTCGACAACTTCGTTGAGCTTCTTGAAGGTGCTCACGACATGGATAACCACTTCGCTTCAACTGAGTTTGAAAGCAACATCCCAGTTATCCTTGCGCTAATCGGTATTTGGTACAACAACTTCCACGGCGCTGAGTCTGAAGCAATCCTACCTTACGACCAATACATGCACCGTTTTGCTGCTTACTTCCAGCAAGGCAACATGGAGTCTAACGGTAAGTTTGTTGACCGTGACGGTAACCCAGTGGAATACCAAACGGGTCCAATCATCTGGGGTGAGCCGGGTACAAATGGCCAGCACGCTTTCTACCAGCTTATTCACCAAGGTACTAAGCTGATCCCTTCTGATTTCATTGCTCCAGCAATCAGCCACAACCCAGCATCTGATCACCACCAGAAGCTAATGTCTAACTTCTTTGCTCAAACTGAAGCACTAGCATTCGGTAAGACAAAAGAGACAGTAGAAGCTGAATTCCTAGCAGCAGGTAAAACTGCAGAAGAAGTAGCAGAACTAGTACCATTTAAAGTGTTTGAAGGTAATCGCCCAACAAACTCTATCCTAGTTAAGCAAATCACGCCTCGCACTCTGGGTAACCTAATCGCGATGTACGAGCACAAGATCTTCGTACAAGGCGTAATCTGGAACATCTTCAGCTTTGACCAATGGGGTGTAGAGCTTGGTAAGCAACTAGCTAACCAAATCCTACCTGAGCTTGCTGACGAAGCAGAAGTGACATCTCACGATAGTTCAACTAACGGTCTAATCAACGCATTTAAAGCGCTTAAAGCTTAATAGAGTTGAATCCGAAAAAACAAACGCCAGCCTTTGAGCTGGCGTTTTGTTTTTCTGGCGTCCACTATGCGTTTAGATAAAACAGCAGGCAATAAAAAAGGCTGGCACAGTGCCAACCTTTCTTTCAATTCGCTTTTTTCAAGGCGATAGTTCGATGCTGTTATTCGAAGCAGATCTCGATGAAGGCGTTACCCCATTGAGATGAGAACGGCATGATGATGATCGCACCTTCACACTTGTGACGAATAGTATGTCCTTTACCTGAAACAACAATCGGTGTCGCCATATCAAAGTCGAAGCCACTTTCCGCAAGGATACGCTTTGCACCGCCCGTTACCATGTTGGTGATCTCACCAACCATGTCGGTCACTTCTTCGTTCAGACCGTTTGGACGCTCACCCAGCATGTTCTGCATGATTTCTAGCGCTAGGCCTTCATCAAAGGTGATCGACATTGAACCACGAGATTGTGGACCAACCATACCAATTAAACCAGAGACATCACCACGAGCGATTTCATCTTTTTTAACTCTAGGTTTCTGTGGCTTCAATTCTAGAGAAGCCATCGTTTTTAGCACATTCATGAGAGAGGCTAAAAACGGGTTTACAAATTCAGCGCGCATAATGTTCTTCTATAATCTTAATCTTTCAGCTCAGTCGAGCAGGCTTGGCATGTACCATGAGATTCGATGACGTGATTGGTCAATCGAAAGCCGTGCTTTTCTGCATTGTTAGCGAGTTGAGATATCAGGGCATCATCTTGCAATTCGATTACGCTGCCACACTTATCACAGATTAGCAGCTGCGAGAAATGTTTGTGTGCATTACAAGAGCAGCAACAAATAAAGCTGTTTGTTGACTCAACTCGGTGAATAAAACCTTGTTCCAACAAAAAGTCTAAAGCGCGATATACAGTAGGTGGTTTGGCTTGAGGTTCACTCTGCTTAAGCTGTTCTAGTAGTTCATAAGCACTAGAGGCTTTTTTATTCGCCAGGATGAGCTCAAACACTCGCTTTCTTTGAGGTGTTAATCGAACGCCTCGAGATGCGCATATCCCTTCAACTTGCTCTATTAATGTTTGGTCCAAATTTTTCACCATACAGCGGACGACGCTAACCATTCACTATTTTGATAGTAAAATTAGGTAGGTGCCCTCAATTTTAATAAAAGTCAGGTACAGAGCGTATTGTGACCTATGACTTTGAATAAGACAAGGTAACTCAAAATGACCGTATGACTCAAGATATAACTGATTATTGACGTCAAAATAGAGGCTCTGTGAATGGGTTGAAATATAAAAATGTGAGGTAAAGATCATATAGCACAAACAAGGCATAGCCTTTACAATAGCCGACTTCACTTTTGTTGGCCGCGCCAATAAGTATGTTTGACTCGTTATTAGGGTATTTACCATGACACATTCATGTAGACTTTCTGTTGCTCCAATGCTCGATTGGACTGATCGTCACTGTCGCTACTTCCACCGCCTGCTGTCTCAGCAGACGCTTCTGTATACGGAAATGGTAACGACAGGCGCAATACTGCATGGTAAAGGTGACTTCCTAGAGTACAGCGAGCAAGAACACCCAGTCGCGCTACAATTAGGTGGCTCAAACCCAGTAGATTTAGCGGAATGTGCGAAGTTGGCTGCTGAGCGTGGTTACGATGAAGTGAATCTTAACGTAGGTTGCCCATCTGATCGTGTTCAAAACGGTCGTTTTGGTGCTTGTCTAATGGCTGAGCCAGAGCTGGTGGCCGATTGTGTGTCGGCGATGAAAGAAGTGACCGATATCCCTATCACAGTAAAAACGCGTATCGGTATCGATGAGCAGGATTCATACGAGTTCCTAACTAAGTTTATCTCAACGGTTTCAGAGAAAGGCGGCTGTGAGCAATTTACCATTCATGCTCGTAAAGCTTGGCTGAGTGGCTTGAGCCCGAAAGAGAACCGTGAGATCCCACCGCTAGACTACACACGTGCTTACCAAGTGAAGAAAGATTTCTCAGACTTGGTGATTGCGGTGAATGGCGGCATTACCACCCTAGAACAGACCAAAGAACATCTTCAGCACTTAGATGGCGTAATGATCGGTCGTGAGGCTTACCATAGCCCATACATTCTGGCTGAAGTGGATCAACAGATCTTCGGTTTAGACACACCAATCAAGAAACGCTCACAGGTTGTTGAAGAGATGTACCCGTACATTGAGCAAGAACTGATGAAAGGTGCGAGCCTAGGTCATATCTCTCGTCATATGCTTGGTTTGTTCCAAAGTATGCCAGGTGCAAGGCAGTGGCGTCGTTACATCAGTGAGAACGCACATAAGAAAGGTGCAGGTATCGAAGTGATGCAAACGGCACTGGCGAAAATTCCTAAAGAATTGAATGTGTAATATATAGGTTTATCACCTAGGCGAAATTTACCACTATTGGTTATTTTTGCCATTTAAAAGAAGTCTAAAGCCATGCGTGAAAATGCATGGCTTTTTATTTGCTTGATTTTTAAGGGTTTTATTTTTATTTCGTGTTGGTATGGAAGCTGCAATAACTAAGATTAAGAGAAACAGGTCATCATAGGAGACCATTATGTTTGAATTAATCTTTGTTCTTATCTTCGTTGCGACGTTATTGGTGACAGGTATTACCTTTATGACGGTATTAGCAGCAACCGGGCTTGCACTCGTTGTGATGGTCGTACTGGGTATGGTTGGAGCAGTATTAAAAATATTACCTTGGTTGATTGTCATCGCGATTGGTATTTGGTTCTTTAAGAACGTAGTGAACAGCTCTAATCCTCGCCGTTATTAATGAGTTATTGCTTGAAAGTCATGGCAACGTCAAATTTGATCGCAACGGATGTTTATCGCATCCGTTGTGCATATGTGTGGTAGAATTTTACTCATTAGTCTATGAATGTACTTAGAATTAGTACAACGCAATGGAACGGGAGCTCTCTCAAATGAATAAAATGCCATTAATTGCTTTAGTGGGAATGTTATCTTTAAGTTCGACAACGTCTGCTCAAGAAGAACCTTTCTACACGGCGAAAGTCGGTGCCGATATGTGGTGGGGAAGTACAAAGCTTAATGAAGTAAGACAAGATGATTCACAATCACCTTCTTTGTACTTTGCATTTGAGCACAAATTCCCAATGCTGCCGAACGCGAGCATTCGTTACACATCAGTTGATGCAGATACACTGGCGTTTGATAAGTACGATTACACCTTTTACTACACGCTGCTAGAGCACAAGCTAATGAATTTTGATGCGGGTGTGACCTTCACTCAATACTCAAATTCAAACTACATCGAGCCTAAAGCGGGTGGCGCTCAAACGGAATTCGATGAGCTGACGTGGAGCTTCTACGGTAACGCTGAAATTAATGTTCCTGATACCAACTTCGATATCATCGGAACAATGGAGTTTGGTGACAGCAGCGGTATCAAGAGCACTGACCTAATGGCGGGTGTTCAATACCGAATCCCAGTTGCCGAGACACAAGTTGCTCTGCGTGGTGGTTACCGTGTTATCGACCTAGACTCAGATGAGTTCTTTACCTCTGATCTAGGTAAGAGCTTCGTTATGGTTGATGGCTGGTTTGCGGGCGCAGAAGTTCGCTTCTAATATTGAGACCACAGACGACAAGTCGAATTAAATGATACGAAAACGCCATTGACTCTCAGTGGCGTTTTTTATTTTGGATATACCAATCTGGAATGAGTTAGTACTCCAATCACTTTTGGGGATTCTTATGCATTGGCGTAATCGACGTCTATTATTAAAAGACACAGTATTGCAGAGTCACAGCAAAGGATGGGATATGACACTCAATGAATTACGCACACTCTATCGAGAAAACCAGCTGGTGGAAGCAATCATAGAGCCCTCAATCCAAGAAGGGGCTTGGGTTGTGGAATTTCGACACATGAGCGGTGGCTTTGTGTTGTTGACGGATGTACACGGTGAAGAGTGCCATTACGCCGACCTCGACCTTGCCTCAAAATCAGCAATGGCAGTGGGATTTCAACAAGTACGTATCGAAAATCAGCAATAGTGGATGAGCCAATTACGGCTTTTTACTTCCAAAAAGTTATAAAACATACTTTTCTATTCTTTCTTGTTATTAAAAGGAGTGGTTAATCTATCGTCACGCAATGATTAGGGATGTCGTGACCATGTCTTTAAATAAGAAAGAGTCTTCACAGAATAACGCACAAGCAGGTAGCAACGAACTACCGGGCTTAGCTGCACCATTAAATGATCAACAATTAGGTCATCTTCAACAGAGTGTTTCAGAACTTTCACCGCAACAGCTTGCTTGGGTAAGTGGTTATCTATGGGGTGTAAGCCAAAACCAACCTTCAGCGGCAGCAGCACCTATTGCTCAAGCAGCAGCTGTGGTTGCGGCTAAACCTGCAGGTAAGCTAAGCATCATCTTTGCTTCTCAAACGGGTAACGCAAAGGGTGTCGCGGAAGCGCTAGAGTCTGAAGCAAAAGCACAAGGCATTGCGGTTGAGCTGTTCGACGCGAGTGACTACAAAGGTAAGAACTTAGCGAAAGAAACCCACGTTATCTTCGTTGCTTCTACCAACGGCGAGGGCGAAGCGCCTGATAACGCGATTGAACTGCATGAATTCCTTCAGTCGAAGAAGGCACCTAAGCTACCGAACCTACAATATGGTGTCATCGGTCTTGGTGACTCAAGTTATGAGTTCTTCTGCCAAACTGGTAAAGATTTCGATAGCTTCCTATCTAAACTTGGCGCGACGCCATTTATTGATCGTGTTGACCTAGATGTGGACTACGAAGCACCAGCAGAAGAGTGGCGCGCATCAGCACTTGAGAAAGTGAAAGAAGCACTCTCTTCAGGTACTGAAGCTGAGGTGGTTCAACTTCCTGTTGGCCAACAAGCGGCTGGTCATAGCCTTTACACCAAACAGAACCCATACACAGCAACACTGTTAACCAGTCAAAAGATCACAGGTCGTGATTCAGGTAAAGACGTTCGTCATATCGAAATCGATCTCGACGAATCAGGCATTACCTACCAGCCGGGTGATGCGTTAGGTGTGTGGTTTGAAAACAGCTCAGAGCTAGCAAATCAAATTCTAGCGAAAGTAGGTCTTTCTGGCGTAGAGAGTGTTGATGTCGATGGTGAGAGCCTTTCTATCCATAGTGCTCTAGTAAGTAAGTATGAGATCACGGCATCTAACCCACAACTCGTGACTAAGTTTGCAGAGTTATCGGGCAGTAAGAAACTAGCTAAGCTGGTGGAAGACAAAGACAAGCTTCGTGAATACGCAGGCAATACCCAAGTCGTTGACGTTCTAGCAGAGAAGAAAACAAAACTGTCTGCTGAGGAATTGGTAGGTCTGCTACGTAAGCTCACGCCGCGTCTTTACTCAATTGCATCAAGTCAATCTGAGGTCGATGAAGAAGTTCACCTAACAGTAGGTTTAGTGGAATACCAAAAAGGTGATGAGTCTCGTCAGGGTGGCGCATCAAGCTTCTTAGCTCAGCGCTTAGAAGAGGGTGGTGAAGTGAAAGTGTTCGTAGAGAACAACAATAACTTCAAACTTCCTCAAGATGATGCAACACCGATCATTATGATTGGCCCAGGCACAGGTATCGCCCCATTCCGTAGCTTCATTCAAGAACGTGACAACAATGGTGCAGAAGGTAATAGCTGGTTGTTCTTTGGCGACCGCACTTTCACTCAAGACTTCTTATATCAAGTCGAGTGGCAGAAATACTTGAAGTCTGGCGCGTTGACCAAACTTGATGTGGCATTTAGCCGTGATCAGCAAGAAAAGGTTTATGTTCAAGATCGTCTTATCGAACAAGCTGAGCAAGTATGGCAATGGCTACAAGAGGGCGCTTACCTCTACGTATGTGGCGATGCAACGCGCATGGCGAAAGATGTCAATGAAGCCCTAATCACGATTGCACAAGAGCAAGGCAAGCTTAGCCGCGAGAAAGCTGAAGAATTTATTAACGATCTACGTAAAGCGAAACGTTACCAAAGGGATGTGTACTAATGAGCAAGCAAGTAATAGAGCAAGAAGTATTAGGCCAAGTGCTTGGCCCATTAGCAGACAACGAACGCTTAAAACGTGAAAGTAATCATCTGCGTGGCACCATTGAAGCCGATCTACAAGATCGCATCACAGGTGGTTTCACGGCAGACAACTTCCAGCTGATTCGTTTCCACGGTATGTATCAACAAGATGACCGTGATATCCGTAACGAGCGTGCAAAGCAAAAACTAGAACCGCTACATAATGTGATGCTTCGTGCGCGTATGCCAGGCGGCATCATTACACCTAAGCAGTGGCTAGCAATTGATAAATTCGCGGATGAGAGCACATCGTATGGTTCTATTCGACTTACAACGCGTCAAACGTTCCAGTTTCACGGTGTGTTAAAGCCGAATATTAAACTGATGCACCAAACGCTGAACAGCATCGGTATTGATTCAATTGCAACAGCGGGTGACGTAAACCGTAACGTGCTATGTACGACTAACCCAGTTGAATCAGAGCTTCACCAAGAGGCTTATGAATGGGCTAAGAAGATCAGTGAGCACCTTCTACCAAAAACGCGTGCTTACGCTGAGATCTGGCTAGATGGTGAAAAGTTAGAAACGACAGATGAAGAGCCGATTCTAGGTAGCAACTATCTACCTCGTAAATTCAAAACAACGGTAGTGATCCCACCACAGAATGATGTGGATGTTCACGCTAACGATCTTAACTTCGTAGCGATCGCTGAAGAAGGCAAGTTGGTAGGTTTTAATGTGCTTGTTGGTGGTGGTCTAGCAATGACTCACGGTGATACGTCTACTTATGCACGTAAAGCGGATGACTTTGGTTTTGTCCCATTAGAAAACACGTTGGATGTGGCAGCCGCTGTTGTAACTACGCAGCGTGACTGGGGTAACCGTTCAAACCGTAAGAATGCAAAGACTAAGTACACACTAGATCGTGTTGGTATTGATGTCTTTAAGGCAGAAGTAGAGAGACGCGCTGGTGTGAAGTTCTCTGATAGCCGCCCTTATGAGTTTACTGGTCGTGGCGATCGCATTGGTTGGTCTGAAGGTATCGATGGTAAATTCCATTTAGCACTATTCATCGAGAACGGTCGTCTACTAGATTTCCCGGGTAAGCCTCTGAAAACAGGTGTTGCAGAAATCGCTAAGATTCATAAAGGCGACTTCCGCATGACAGCAAACCAAAACTTGATTGTGGCGGGGGTACCTAAGAGCCAAAAAGCCAAGATCGAGAAGCTCGCTCGTGAATATGGTCTGATGGATGATGCGGTAACTGAGCAGCGTAAAAATTCAATGGCATGTGTAGCATTCCCAACTTGTCCATTGGCGATGGCAGAAGCAGAACGCTTCCTTCCTGAGTTCGTGACTGATGTGGAAGATATCCTTAAGAAGCACAACCTGCCGGAAGACGACAACATCATTTTGCGAATCACAGGCTGTCCAAATGGTTGTGGTCGAGCGATGCTAGCGGAACTTGGCCTCGTCGGTAAGGCTCCAGGGCGTTACAACATGCATTTAGGTGGTAACCGAGCGGGTACACGGATTCCTAAAATGTATAAAGAGAACATCACCTCTGCACAAATCCTTCAAGAAATCGATGAGCTGGTGGCTCGTTGGGCAAATGAAAGAGAAGAGGGTGAAGGATTCGGTGATTTCACTATTCGCGCTGGCATCATTGAAGAAGTGATCATTTCTAAGAGGGATTTACATGCATAATTCTGTGACTTCTAAATTGAAGTTGGCAGATCTGCTTGCATTAACCAAGACGGAGCAAATCCTCCGTCTTTCAGAAATCAATGCTGAGTTAGAGACGCTAACCGCTCAACAAAGAGTTAAGTGGGCACTAGAGAATCTAGAAGGCAATCACGTTGTCTCATCTAGTTTTGGTATTCAAGCGGCGTTAATGCTTCATCTTGTGACCCAAGCGAAACCAGACATCCCAGTGATCTTGACGGATACTGGCTACCTTTTTCCTGAAACGTATCGCTTTATTGATGAGTTGAGTCAGCAACTGACATTAAACCTTCAGGTCTTCCGAGCGAAACAGAGCCCGAACTGGCAAGAAGCGCAATACGGTAAGTTATGGGAACAAGGCTTAGAAGGGATAGAAAAGTACAACAAGCTGAATAAAGTTGAGCCAATGAGGCGAGCACTGGATGAGCTTGATGCAGGAGTTTGGTTCTCGGGTTTAAGAAGAGAGCAATCTAAGTCCCGTGCAAACCTTCCTATTCTCTCTATCCAAAACGGTGTGTTTAAGTTCTTGCCTGTCATCGACTGGAGTAATAAAGATGTTCACTATTACCTAGAAGAGCATGGTTTGAGTTATCACCCACTTCGAGAAGAAGGTTACTTATCTATTGGTGATACCCACACTACGAAAAAGTGGGAACCGGGTATGACCGAAGAAGAAACGCGGTTTAATGGTTTAAAACGCGAATGTGGTCTTCATGAAGACGATGGTGAGCAATACGGTTCCGGTATTTAATCCAACTTGTATTGAAAAAGCTGCTTTTAAGCAGCTTTTTTTGTGTTTGTAGAATATAAAAAACATCAATTGTGGATAACTCTGTGGGTAGCTTGTAGTTCGGTTGGGGTTAAACTTGCATAAATATGGCTTTGAATCTTATTTCTGCACTTAAGTGTTATTTTTGCAATTTTCTTGAATTAAAGCTTGCCAATGTGAGGAACATCTCTATAATGCCGCCTCACTGACACGGCAGGCGCCATAAGGCTTCAGCGAAGAATGTTAGTTCGGCAACTAGCTTAAAGCGATATTTCGCTTCTACTTTTAGAAAGTAGAAATTAATTTTCAAAAAGTGTTTGACACTGAGAATTAAGTCGCTAGAATGGCCGCCTCTTCCGAAGTGATGTAAATCACAACGAAGAAAAGCTCTTTAACAATTTAAACCTATCAATCTGTGTGGGCACTCGTTGATGAATATCACCAAGTTTGTTTTCGCTTTTATAAGCAAAGGCAAACACATACTTCGGTATCAAAATGATTTCAATGAACTGAGTGACCAATTCGAATCGTAAGATTCGGCACAGTCAATTCAACATTACTTAGCTTTTTATTAAGCGAAGAGAATGTAATCAGTATTCATTGAGTCGACAAAATCTTAAATTGAAGAGTTTGATCATGGCTCAGATTGAACGCTGGCGGCAGGCCTAACACATGCAAGTCGAGCGGAAACGAGTTATCTGAACCTTCGGGGAACGATAACGGCGTCGAGCG
>NZ_JAKEUS010000017.1:0-39067 GCF_022397975.1 Vibrio sp. Isolate30 | reverse complement strand
ACTCGTTTCCGCTCGACTTGCATGTGTTAGGCCTGCCGCCAGCGTTCAATCTGAGCCATGATCAAACTCTTCAATTTAAGATTTTGTGACTCAATGAATACTGATTACATTCCCTATTCTTACGAATAGTGACTGTGAATTGACTGTGCTCTTATTGGCTTTCACTTTAAAAAGTGAAATCAAACAGCTCAAGGCTGTACCAATTCGAATTGGTCACTCAGTTCATTGAAATCATTTTGATACCGAAGTATCTATTTGCCTTTGCTTATAAAAGCGAAAACAAACTTGGTGATATTCATCAACGAGTGCCCACACAGATTGATAGGTTCTAATTTTTAAAGAGCTTTACTTTTTGAGGCTTACCTCTCAAAGTGGACGGCCATTCTAGCGAATTAACATTCAGTGTCAAACACTTTTTGAAAATTAATTTCTTTCGAATTTTCGTCTTACTGATTACCGCTGAAGCCTTGTGGCGCCTGCCGTGTCAGTGAGGCGGCATTATAGAGATACCTAAGAACTTGGCAACTACTTTTTCATAAAAATTGAATAAATAGGGGTTAACTGCCTAATAGTTCATCAAAACCAAAAAAAGAGAGCATTTCTGCTCTCTTTTTGAACGAATTAATACGCTTTTAGTTAGATAAATGCGTAGGCATCAGCATACATATGCTCGCGTTTCGCATCTTTTTTCTCAGTAAACTGCTCTCTTGCAGCTCCCGCCATTTCAAAACGACCTGCAATATAGATGTCGTAATCAGCTAGAGACTCAAAGTTATGATTGATTGCTTCTAGAACATTACCTGTTTGACCGCTCCACGCTGCTGGTGCGTCTTCTACTACTGGCACAAAATGAACATTGCTGTGCTTTTCTGCAATCTCCGTTAGCTCTGCTTTTGCGTACAGCTGGCGCTCATCTTTAGCACCCCAGTATAGATGAATCTCTTTTTGGCTATTCTGAGCGATGCAGTGATCAAGAATAGAACGTACATAACTGAAACCAGTACCACCAGCCACAAGTAATAGTGGACGATCACTCTCTTCTTTTACCCAAGCGTCACCGTGAGGCGCATCGATAGCGATATCGCCATCTTCCGCTAGTGCTTTCTGCATAGCTTCTACGACTTCAAGTGCGTAAGCGTTATGTTCTGCAGCACCGATATGCAGCTCTAGCTCACCTTCGTGACGGCAAGGACTGCTCGCAATTGAGAATGGGCGCTTATCTTTCTCACCCATTTCTACCATTAGGTATTGGCCCGCTTTGAACGCTACTGGTGTTTCAGGGTGAAGTAGAATCTGGTATGTATTACACGCCAATGGCTCGATAGACTTCACTTTACATTTAATTGTCATGCTATTCCTCTCACAGACCTTTAATCAGCAAAGGTCAGGACTAAATTACTTTCTGCTATTGCTTGGCAAGCGAAGATCCACCCTTGTTGCTGCTCTTTCTCTGTAAGCATTGGCTCAAGGTGGTAACTGACTTGCCCTTCTAGTTTTTTGCACATGCACATTGCACAAGCACCGACTTGGCAACGGTTGGGGAAGTTAATGTTGCTGTTGAGCGCAGCATCCAACACCGTTTGCCCTTTTTCTATATCGAAGGTGATGTTCTCTGGATACAAGACTACTTGGTAGCTCATAAGATTCCTAGTTGTTCCCAGATACTATCAACTTTTTCAACAATCTTTGGATCTTTTGTGATTGGTGTTCCCCATTCACGTCGACACTCCTGTCCTTGAATCTTATTGGTCGCATCCAACCCCATACGAGACAGAGTAGATGGCTGTGATTCAAAAATCGTGTCGCGCGCTGGATCCATTCGCGTAGTGATCGCCCAAATAATATCGTTCCAATCACGAACATTAACGTCGCCATCACACACAATCACAAATTTGTTATCTGCAAACTGCTGCCAGATCGTTTCCATCGCCTCTTTTGCATGATGCGCCTTTGCTTTCTCAATCGAAACCACGACCATACTGCTATTGTCGTTCTGCAAATGAATATCGATGATTTCTGGATGAGTTTGTTTGATCTTTTGTAGCGCTTGCTCACATACAGGCTTATCTTCACTGGCGACTAGAGCTTCAGGAGACAGTTCAAGTTCAGCATCCCACTTCTTGGTGATATCCAGTCCCATCTTAGATCCCAGCCCAACCACTGGAGATGCAAAGTCGAGAGAATCAATTGGCGTACTTTCTATCATCAACGTATCACGCTTAGGGCTCATGTGCTCGGCCATCGCTGCCGTGACTTCAGACCAATCACGTGCATTGACGCTCTCATCGCATACCAAGACAAATTTGGTGTACATAAACTGACGCAAGAAAGACCACACTCCCATCATCACACGCTTCGCATGACCTGGGTACTGTTTCTTCATGGTCACTACTGCCATTCGGTACGAACAGCCTTCAGGCGGTAGATAGAAATCTTCAATTTCAGGGAACTGCTTTTGCAGAATTGGGACGAACACTTCGTTCAGCGCAACACCTAATACTGCAGGCTCATCTGGCGGGCGGCCTGTGTAGGTACTGTGATAAATCGGGTCTTTACGCATGGTGATATGAGTAATAGTAAACACATGGTGTTTCTCTTTCTCATTGTAGTAACCCGTGTGATCACCATATGGACCTTCATCAGCAAACTCGTTCGGGTCGATATAGCCTTCCATCACAATCTCTGCGCTGGCAGGAACTTCTAGATTATTACTAACCGACTTAACCACTTCCGTTTTACTACCACGCAGCAGACCTGCAAACGCATATTCGGAAAGCGTATCAGGCACTGGTGTTACGGCACCTAGAATCGTTGCTGGATCTGCGCCAAACGCAACCGACACTGGGAATGGCTTACCTGGATTGGTCTCCATCCAGTCTCGAAGATCGAGTGCTCCACCACGATGTGCTAACCATCGCATGATGATCTTATTCTTGCCTATCTTTTGCTGACGGTAGATACCTAAGTTTTGGCGTTTTTTGTTTGGCCCACGAGTAACCGTCAAACCCCAAGTTAATAGAGGCGCAACATCATCTGCCCAGCAGCTCATTACTGGGACTTTATCAAGATCAACCTCGTCCCCCTGCCAAACAACCTCTTGGCACGGCGCTTTACGAAGGCGCTTAGCTGGCATGTTCAAGACTTGCTTAAAGACCGGTATTTTTTCTATCGCATCTTTAAAGCCTTTTGGCGGCTCTGGCTCTTTGAGATAAGCCAATAACTTACCTACTTCGCGTAACTCTTTAACGTCCTGACGCCCCATGCCAATAGCTACACGCTGCGGCGTACCAAATAAATTGGTCAATACAGGCATGTTATAGCCAATTGGGTTTTCGAATAGCAATGCAGGACCACCAGCACGCAGTGTACGGTCGCTGATCTCTGTCATTTCATAATCGGGGTCGACAGGGTGAGAAATGCGCTTTAGCTGACCAATCCCTTCTAGGTGATCAATAAAGTCGCGTAAATCCTTATAACTCATAGGGCTTCTAATGCTGATTAATCTGCAAGCAGTATATCAAAAAGGGGCATCCTGAAATCCCCCTTTTTAGTAAGGTTATTGCGAGGTGAAACCCAGTTACGGTAGCACTTTCTGGATTACAGAACTCTTCACTTGCGGATTGTCGTTAACTAAGTCTTGTAGCCAACCGGTGTGACCTTGTTTAGCTAACTCACGAGCGACCAACGAAGCGTCATCTGCAATCGCCATACGAGAGACCAAAAACGCTTTTACATCATCCGACAGTGGATTAACTCTTGTCAGTAAAGTAATTGCCTCTTCTTTAAGGCGCGGGTTCTTTGTTGCTGCCATTACCTGCTCTAATGCGAAGGGTTCTTTACTCTCGGCCAAGCGCACTAGCTCAGCTTGGCTATGATAATCCGCTTTCATCTTCCACAGTATTTGGTAAACCTCAGGGTCTTCGCTGACTTGTGCCAAACGTACAACCACTTCCGTCGATGGCAACCAACTCACAATTGGTGATTCGGTTAGTTGCTTAACAAGGTAATCGACCGCTTCTGGAGACAAACTATCAAGCTCTCGAACCAGCAGAGCCTCTCGCGTTTGGACCTGATGCTCTGGCCCTGATAGCCACGATTTTAAATCAAGCTCTTTCTTTTCTGCATTCAGTACAAATACTAAGGTGTTCTGGTTTTCACGGAACTGCTTGATCAGGCGATTGGCGATAGATGGGTAATTAAATGCAGGCACCGTAAACTCGTAGCCATCTCCACGCTCTAACACTTGATAAGTGGGTGTAATAGCCAGTTGCTGCTCAACAAAAATCGACATCTTGGGAGTGAGAACAATATCTTGCTGCTCTAACTTTTTGAGCAGTTGATAACGAGCCACTTCTTGCTGGGGAAAAGTAAGACGCTCAAGAGCAAAACGTAACGAATCTACTTCATCACGCATCACTAACTCTAGAAACTCTGAGGTCTTTTGTTTTACTTGGTCATTCTCCAGCCATGTTTCGACTGTTTGAGGAGACATCTCTGTCGCGAACGATGCGCTGACAGGAGTGAATAACAGTGAAGTAGACAGGAGTATTGACGACAACAGTCCATGTTGCATTTTAACTTCCTTGTAACACTTTTGGTTATTCTGCAAGCTACTAGCCAAAAATGCAAATAAAAAGCGCTACTCAGTGGCAGCGCTTTATAGTCGTTCTAGATAACGGTATCTAACTTATTGACGACGCATTGCGTCAAAGAATTCATCGTTAGTCTTCGTCATTGCAAGCTTATCGATTAGGAATTCCATTGCATCGATCTCACCCATTGGATGAACAATCTTACGTAGGATCCACATCTTCTGCAGTTCATCGTTCTTAGTCAGTAGCTCTTCACGACGAGTACCTGAACGGTTGAAGTCGATTGCAGGGAAGACACGCTTCTCAGCGATCTTACGGTTCAAGTGGATTTCCATGTTACCCGTACCCTTGAACTCTTCGTAGATAACTTCATCCATCTTAGAACCAGTATCAACCAGTGCTGTTGCTAGGATAGTTAAGCTACCACCCTCTTCTACGTTACGTGCTGCACCGAAGAAACGCTTAGGACGGTGTAGTGCGTTCGCATCCACACCACCAGTCAGTACTTTACCTGATGAAGGTACTACAGTGTTGTATGCACGAGCTAGACGAGTAATAGAGTCAAGCAGGATAACGACGTCTTTCTTATGTTCAACCAGACGTTTTGCTTTCTCGATAACCATTTCTGCAACCTGTACGTGGCGAGATGCTGGCTCATCGAATGTCGATGCCACTACTTCACCCTTAACTAGGCGTTGCATCTCGGTTACTTCTTCTGGACGCTCATCGATAAGAAGTACCATCAGCTCACACTCTGGGTGGTTGTGCGCAATGCTTTGTGCGATGTTCTGAAGCAACATTGTCTTACCCGCTTTAGGCGGAGCAACAATCAGACCACGCTGACCTTTACCGATTGGTGATGCAAGGTCTAGTACACGTGCTGTGATGTCTTCAGTTGAACCATTACCACGCTCCATAACCATACGCTCGTTAGCGTGTAGAGGGGTAAGGTTTTCAAATAGGATCTTGTTACGAGCGTTGTCTGGCTTATCGTGGTTTACCGTGTTTACTTTAAGTAGAGCAAAGTAACGTTCGCCATCTTTAGGTGGGCGAATCTTTCCGGCAATTGAGTCACCAGTGCGTAGGTTGAAACGACGAATCTGACTTGGCGATACGTAAATGTCGTCAGGGCCAGCTAGGTATGAGCTGTCTGCGCTACGTAGGAAACCAAAACCGTCTTGCAGAATTTCTAGAACACCGTCACCGAAGATGTCTTCACCACTTTTTGCATGTGCTTTAAGGATGGAGAAGATAATGTCCTGCTTTCTTAGACGAGCTAGGTTTTCTAGGCCTAAGCTTTCGCCAAGTTTAACAAGTTCAGACACAGGTCTGTTCTTCAGTTCTGTAAGATTCATTGTGGTGGATGCTTGTTTAGTCAAAATAAGATCTGTTTTCTAGTTAAGAGGGATTCGGTCACAGGATCGACCAAGAAGAGAAATTTGTTCAATTAACGTGCGATAAATTATCACTAAAACTAAGCCTAGTCTATAGCTTAGAAAAAACAAAACCGTGCATTTGTTAACTGCACGGTTTCTTTTTATTGCTTGCCTATTATAGGTTCGCGTCTAGGAACTCTTTAAGTTGAGTTTTAGACAGAGCACCAACTTTAGTTGCTGCTACGCCACCATCTTTGAAAAGAAGTAGCGTTGGAATACCACGGATACCAAACTTAGGTGGTGTACCCGCATTTTGGTCGATATTCAGTTTACCGATAGTGAGTTTGCCTTCGTACTCGTCAGCGATTTCATCAAGAATCGGCGCAATCATTTTACATGGACCACACCATTCTGCCCAAAAATCAACAAGAACCGGGCCTGCAGCGTTGATTACATCGTTATCAAAACCTTCATCAGTAAGCTGCAAAATCTTATCACTCATCTTCCACTCCAATGTGTTTTTTAGAACTGGTTGGATGATAACCAGTAAATAGATGCCCTATTGGAATGTATTTACTTTCGTATTGCAAGCTTAAGCTGATATTCTATAGCTATGAAAAAGACGCATATCACAGAGCAAAAGTTCGCCGATTTGGATTTAAACGCCCAAGTCATTGAAGGATTGGAGAAAAAAGGGTTCGAATATTGTACCCCGATTCAAGCCTTGGCGCTGCCGGTACTGCTCACCGGCCAAGACATCGCAGGCCAGGCCCAAACGGGCACTGGTAAAACGCTCGCGTTTCTTACTGCTACCTTTAACCACCTGCTAAATACGCCTGAACACGAAGGTCGCAAACCAAATCAGCCACGTGCGATTATTATGGCGCCGACGCGTGAGTTAGCGATTCAGATCTTTAACGATGCTGAACCTCTTATCGCGAGTACAGGTATCAAAGCAGCACTTGCATACGGTGGCGAGAGCTACGATAAACAATTAGCGAAGCTAGAAGATGGCGTAGACGTTCTGATCGGCACTACAGGCCGAATCATCGACTTCTACAAGCAGAAGGTATTTAACCTTAACCACATTCAAGCCGTTGTACTTGATGAAGCGGATCGTATGTTCGACCTTGGTTTCATTAAAGACATTCGTTTCTTGTTCCGTCGTATGCCTGAGCCAAAAGATCGCCTGAACATGCTGTTCTCTGCGACGCTGTCTTACCGCGTACAAGAATTGGCGTTTGAGCACATGCACAACCCTGAGCATGTTGTGGTTGAACCTGAGCGTAAAACCGGTCACCGCATCCAAGAAGAGTTGTTCTATCCATCAAACGAACACAAGATGGCTCTGCTACAAACTCTAATTGAAGAAGAATGGCCTGAGCGCGCTATCATCTTTGCTAACACTAAGCACAAATGTGAATCAGTTTGGGGGCATCTTGCTGCTGACGGACACCGCGTTGGCCTACTAACTGGTGATGTTCCGCAGAAGAAGCGTGAGAAAATCCTGGAGCAATTCACTAAAGGTGAAGTTGACCTACTGGTTGCAACCGACGTTGCGGCACGTGGCCTACACATTCCTCAAGTAACCCACGTATTCAACTTCGATCTACCGGACGATTGTGAAGATTACGTTCACCGAATTGGTCGTACAGGCCGCGCTGGTGCAAGTGGTCACTCGATCAGCTTTGCTTGTGAAGATTACGCAATCAACCTTCCAACAATCGAAGAGTACATTGAGCACGCAATCCCAGTATCTGACTACGATGCTTCGGCACTTATTGAAGATCTGCCAGCGCCATTGCGCCTGCGCACGCGTAACCCTCAACAGCGTCGCTCAAACAACGGTGGTTCTCGTAACGGCAACCGTAAGCCGAACCAAAACCGTCGTCCACGCCAGCCGCGTCATAACAAGGAAGCTTAAACGCCTATGACTCAAACAGTGTCACCCCCGCTATACGCTGCTATCGACCTCGGGTCGAACAGTTTTCATATGCTCGTTGTGCGTCATATCGATGGCAGCGTCCAAACCATGGCCAAGATTAAGCGCAAAGTTCGTTTAGCTGCCGGCTTAGATGAAAATAATGCTCTTAGCTTAGAGGCTATGCAGCGAGGTTGGGATTGTTTGAGTCTCTTTGCTGAGCGACTTCAAGATATTCCTACTGAAAACATCCGCATTGTGGGTACAGCTACCCTGCGTACCGCAACCAATGTGGATATTTTCTTAGAGAAAGCGAATCAGATTCTTGGTCACGACATTAATGTAATCTCTGGTGAGGAAGAAGCTGCGACTATCTATAAAGGCGTAGCGCACACTTCTGGTGGCAGCGGCCGTCGTTTGGTGGTCGACATTGGTGGCGCAAGCACCGAGATGATCATCGGTGAAGGCTTCTCAGCCAAAGCACTAACCAGCCTGAAAATGGGCTGTGTGACTTGGCTAGAGCGCCACTTTAAAGATCGTCAACTAACGGCAAGCAACTTTGAGCACGCAATTGACGCTGCAAAAGCAACATTAGAGCCAATCCTAGAGAGCTACACCAAACTAGGTTGGGATGTGTGTGTGGGCGCGAGCGGCACAGTACAAGCTTTGCAAGAGATCATGCTAGCGCAAGGTATGGATGAGGTTATCACCCATGCCAAACTTAAGCGTTTGCAAAAGCAAGCGATGATCGCCGAACGTTTAGAAGAGTTAGAGATCGAAGGCCTAACCCTAGAGCGCGCTTTGGTATTCCCAAGTGGCCTGTCTATTCTGATTGCAATTTTCGAGCTACTTGAGATCGACTCAATGACTCTAGCCGGTGGCGCACTGCGCGAAGGGTTAGCATACGAGATGGTAGATGAGCTGCGCCAAGATGATATTCGTGCGCGCACAATTTGTAGCGTTCAATCTCGCTACCAAATGGATACTCAGTACGCTGAGCAAGTCTCTCAGTTAGCTGAATCTCTCTATCAACAAGTTGGCAGTAGTGAGTGGATTTCAGAGCCACAAGCTCTTGTTATGCTGCAAACCGCCGCCAAGTTGCACGAGATTGGTCTCACTATCGACTTTAAAAAGGGTGGTGAGCATAGTGCTTACTTACTTCAGCACCTCGATTTGCCAGGTTTTACACGCGCGCAGAAGCACTTTCTTGGTGAGCTAAGCCGTCGTTACCGCGAACAGCTAACATCATTTCCAGAGCAACATGCCATTTCAGGCACAAGCGCCAAACGTGTACTGCGCTTGTTAAGACTTGCCATCCTGGTGACTCATCGTCGTAACCCAGACCTTGAGCCACAAGTGACGCTTTCTGCCGATGGCGACAACTTAACAGTAACTATCGATAAGCAATGGCTTGAGAGTAACCCTCTGACAGCTGCTGAGCTAGAGATTGAAGCCAACCGCCAAACGGATATCGGCTGGCCTTTACACATCATCGCAAGCTAGGCCCAAAGTTTCGCTTACAGAAAATAAAAAGGTCCCAAACAAGTGATTGTTTGGGACCTTTTCTATTCTTACTGATAGTGCGTTATGCGCTGACACCCGTCGCTTTAAAGTCAGGGTTTACTGCTGTCAGCTTTTTCACAATATAGTTAAGTAACACACCGTACATTGGTACGAACAAGCCAAGACTGATAACCAACTTGAAGCCATAATCCACCAGCGCGATCTCAGTCCAGTGTTCTGCCATGAATGGATCTGGGCTTTGGTAGAAAGCAATCGCAAAGAAAGCGATAGTATCAATCGCATTACCAAACAACGTTGAGCATGTTGGTGCAATCCACCACTGCTTCAATTGGCGCAGACGGTTGAACACGTGAACATCAAGAATCTGACCTAACAGGTATGCCATAAAGCTCGCCGCCGCGATACGCGCGACAAACAAGTTAAACTCACCAAGCTGTGCAAAGCCTTGGAATTGGCCTTCAAAAAAGACAACCGATAAGAAATACGAGACGGCTAAAGCAGGCAACATCACTAAGAAGATGATCTTACGCGCCAACTGAGCACCAAAAATACGTACTGTCAGGTCGGTCGCTAGGAAAATAAACGGGAAAGTGAACGCGCCCCATGTGGTATGCATACCGAAGATGGTGAAAGGCAGCTGAACAAGGTAGTTACTAGATGCAATAATGATCAGGTGGAATAGAACTAGCAGGGCTAGAGCTTTGCGCTGTTGCGCAGGCGTAAAGTTACTCATGCGGTACCTTTTTAGTTTGGTTTGGGGGTGAGGGAACCCAAATCGAGTGACTTATTCATTTATCATGAACAAGGCTCTTACCAATAATGTGAATAAAAAATCTGTTTTATTTTGCTCTATTGAGCGGCGGGCGATTATACATTAATCAATTTTGACTGCAATGAGAGGAATAAACGCAAACGTTTACCCCTAACATTTCTTTATTTCAATAGCGATTCTGCGGGAGTTAAACTAGAAGCCGCGCTTAAACAGAGACGCGAGATAGTCGAACTCTTCACGACTCGCCTCAGGGCTCAGAGATTCAAACCACACTGACTCACTATAGTGTTCAGACTTAAGGAATAGCTGACACCCTTCAAAATCCACCAGCCAAGAGTGCATATCCGCATCCCACTGCTTTTCAACCACGCTAGCAGAAAGCAGTGCGATAAGCTTCTCTCCTAGCTCCGGAAAGGTATCAAAGTCAAAGCTTGGCGTGGTAATCAGCAGTCGACCTTCTTCAGCTAGGTACTCTCTTAGTCCAAATTCCATTTTACTTCTCTATTTATAATTAACCGTGGGTGGTGATGTGCTCTTGAATCAAGTCTAAGAACGGATCAGCATACTTATCGAGTTTGCGCTGACCTACCCCATTCACTGCCAGCATCTCACCATAGGACGTTGGCAGAATTTCCGCCATGTCTATTAGGGTCGCATCACTGAAAACAACGTAAGGCGGTAAACCATCTTCGTCGGCAATCGACTTACGCAGCTTACGTAACTTGGCAAACAGCTTCTTATCGTAGTTCTTGCTACTGAGCTTGTCCGACTTCGCGCTGCGCGCCGCGGTATCCAAACGAGGCACGGCTAGCTCAAGCGTCATTTCACCACGCAGCAATGGGCGCGCTTCTTCAGTCAGCTGCAACGTCGAGTTACGGGTGATGTTTTGAAACAACAACCCTTTATGAATTAACTGACGGAAGATACTGATCCAGTAATCATGGCTATGGTCACGGCCAATACCGTAGGTAGAAAGCTTGTCATGCCCATTGTCACGAACGCGGATATTCTGCATACCGCGCATCACTTCTACTACATAACCCATACCAAAGGATTGGTTGACTCGATACACACATGACAGCGCTTTTTGCGCCTCTTCTGTAGCATCAAAGTGTTTTGGTGGGTCAAGGCAGATATCGCAGTTGCCGCATGGCTTTTCACGATATTCACCAAAGTAGTTAAGCAGTACCTGACGACGACAGGTTTGTGCCTCAGCAAAGGCACTCATCGCATTAAGTTTGTGGGTCTCTACCTGCTTTTGTGGACCATCATCTTTCTCATCGAGCATTCGACGCAGCCAGCCCATATCGGCTGGGTCATACAACATCATCGCTTCAGCAGGTAGACCATCACGCCCTGCTCGACCTGTCTCTTGGTAGTAAGACTCGATGTTTCTTGGGATATCAAAGTGCACCACAAAACGCACGTTGGGCTTGTTGATACCCATACCAAACGCCACAGTCGCGACAACGATCTGAATATCATCGCGCTGAAACGCTTCTTGAACATAAGCGCGTTCGTCCGTATCCATACCGGCATGATAACCCGCAGCACGAATGCCGTTGTTACACAGCTTCTCAGTGACCATCTCCACTTTCTTTCGGCTACCACAATAGATGATGCCACAGTTGCCGCGCTGGGTTTCAAGGTAGCGTACTACCTGAGAGACTGGCTTGTGCTTCTCAACCAAGTTATAGCGGATATTAGGACGATCAAAGCTGCCTAAGTAGGTGTGAGGATCCACCAGCTGCAGGCGCTGAATAATGTCTTTACGTGTCGCATCATCAGCGGTTGCCGTCAACGCCATATAAGGGACATGAGGAAAATACTGTTTAAGCTGACCAAGTGATGCGTACTCTGGACGGAAGTCATGACCCCACTGTGAGATACAGTGCGCTTCATCCACTGCGATCATCGACAGCGGTAACCCTTGTAGGCGCTCAATGAAATCACGCATCAATACACGCTCAGGTGAAACGTAGACCATCTTTAATTGGCCTGAGTTCATACGATTGAAGACTGAAATCAGCTCTTCACGTGGCATTGAGGAGTTGATGCACTCCGCCGCCACACCATTGGCCTTAAGCTGATCGACTTGGTCTTTCATGAGCGAAATCAGTGGCGAGATAACTAATGTGAGCCCCTCACGCACTAACGCCGGAATTTGATAACAAAGCGACTTACCACCGCCAGTTGGCATAATCACTAGGCTATCTTGCCCGGACACAGCCATATCGATCACCTCTTGCTGACCATCTCTGAACTCTTGATAGCCGAACACCTCCTCAAGCACGCTTTGAGCGCTGATGGTGGTATTGGTGGTTTGTTCTGCAATCAAAGTAGCGGTCATTGGGTATCCTAATCGCGGGGTTAAATAAGCTCGCTCAGCAGTAAAGCGAGGCGACACATTGTAGAGGGGAATGGTGGTGAATAAAACCGCAAATTATTAGGTGAAACGGTCTAACGCTCCTATACTGACCAACTCTCTTTATAAATCTTATTCATAAGCACTCTGTGCCAGAGATAATTCATGACACCAGAACAACAACAGCGTACACGCCAAGGTATTTTGCTTGCGGTTGGGGCGTATACGATGTGGGGTATTGCGCCCATCTATTTCAAGTCGTTAAGTGAGGTTTCTCCGTTAGAGATCCTGAGTCACCGTGTAGTTTGGTCCTTTTTCTTACTCGCTTTCCTACTACACCTTGGCCGCAGCTGGCGAAATGTTCGCGACACACTGACTTCCAAGCCTAAAATGACTTACTTGGTTGCCACCTCTCTGTTGGTTGGTGTTAACTGGCTAATCTTTATCTGGGCGGTCAACGCCAACCACATGCTCGATGCCAGTCTAGGGTATTACATCAACCCGTTAATTAATGTGGTACTTGGTATGATCTTTCTAGGCGAGCGTCTCAGAAAACTGCAGTGGTTTGCGGTTGGCTTAGCCGCAATTGGTGTGCTGATTCAGGTTGTCGCGTTCGGTTCCATCCCGGTGGTGGCGATTGCCCTCGCGTTCTCATTTGGTTTCTATGGCTTGTTAAGAAAGAAGGTCAGCCTTGAAGCGCAGACAGGCCTATTTATTGAAACCTTAGTCATGTTACCTGCTGCTGCCATCTACCTGCTGTTTATCGCAGATAGCGCCACATCGGACTTGGCGGCGAACCCAATGTCACTCAACCTTCTGCTGATCGCGGCGGGTATCGTTACCACCCTACCTCTGCTGTGCTTTACTGGTGCGGCAACGCGACTCAAGCTGTCGACATTAGGGTTCTTCCAATACATTGGCCCAAGCCTAATGTTCTTATTAGCGGTTCTCATTTATGGCGAAGCCTTTACGACAGATAAAGCCGTTACCTTTGCTTTTATTTGGGGCGCACTGGTAATCTTCAGCTTTGACGGACTGCGCAACAACAAAAAAAGCAAACGCACTCAGCAGTAATGTGATCGTTTTTTACAAGACAATTTAGAAAGACAGAGATAAGCTTGGTTAGATTGATGATAATTTAACCAAGCTTTTTTATACCATGGATAAAGTCCACTACTACTCAACGCCCACTGAAGATATCAGCCTGATCCAAGCTCAATACCAAGAGTTTGCTTTTCAGCGCCACTATCATTTGGACTTTCACATTGGTTTGATTACCCAAGGGCAGCAAAAATTCGTCTACAAAGGCACTAGCCACCATGTTGGCGCAGGTCAGGTCGTAATTATGCCTCCGGATGAGCTGCATGATGGCCACTCAAAACTGGATTCAGGCTACCAGGTAAGCGTATTTTCTGTATCTCCTCAATGGTTTCAAGATCTTGCGGATCCCGAGCAAAACGGTCACACAATGAGCTTTTCGGAGCTGATCCTGTCTGATCATGCCGCTTTTTCACAACTGCGCAACCTACATGGCTTGCTCATCAGTCAAAATATCAGCCAACTCGCCCAAGACTGCCTTCCTTTTGAAGGATTTTCGACGATTGTGGATCGTTACGCTAAGTTTGGATCCAAAACCGAGACTCAACTAGGTAATCAATCTATCGAAACACTGAAAGAGTATTTAATGGCAAACCTTGACCAGCCAGTACGTTTAGAACAGCTCTCTGAACTTTGTGACCTATCAACCACTCAGTTCCAGCGCCACTTTAAGAACAAAATGGGCATTACACCTTACGCTTGGCTAAGTCGCTTGCGTATGGAGCAGAGCATGAGACTCATTAAATCAGGCGTGTGTGGTACGGAAGTAGCGCATCAGGTTGGGTTCTACGATCAAGCGCATTTCTCAAAGGCGTTCAAGACAACCTTTGGCGTCCCGCCCTCACAAATCAACTGAGTGTTGATTATTTACAATTGCTCTGTGTGAGATCTAGGTAAGCTACCCCATATACCAACACCAGTTAGAATCTAGCTAAGCGTTATCGAGATTAGACAATGAACGAAATCACCATCCTTATCACCCTAGCCTCTATCCATTTTATCGCCTTAATGAGCCCCGGCCCTGACTTTGCGCTCGTGGTCCAAAACGCCACTCGTCACGGTAGGCAGACAGGCTTGTACATCGCGCTAGGTTTGTCGTGTGGGATCTTACTTCACTCATTACTGAGTTTGACGGGCATTAGCTACCTGGTCCACCAGCAACCAACCCTATTTGCGATAATCCAGTTAGCCGGTGGTAGCTACTTACTTTACTTGGGCTATGGTGCTCTTAAAGCAACGTGGGCAACGATTCAAAGCCATGATGACGACAATCAAGCACTCAACGCTAAAGATCTTATTCTGAGCAACAAACGTGAGGCTTTCTCTAAAGGCTTTGCAACCAACATCCTCAATCCAAAGGCGTTAGTGTTCTTTATCAGCTTGATGTCGAGCTTAGTCCCTGCAGATATGTCTCTGTCGGGCAAAGGCTTTGCGCTACTTATCCTGTTTGGTCTCTCGCTATTTTGGTTCTCACTACTGGCTTGGATGCTTTCAACCAAAACACTTCAGAAAAAACTGCATGAAGCGACCGTTTATATCGATGGCTTGTGTGGCGCGCTGTTTAGCATGATAGGTTTAAGTATCTTATGGCAATCGGCTTCATCATTGATCGCCTAAATTAGAATCAAGATTACAATTCGTTAACAACGTACTGGCTAAATGTTCCTTCCACTGCCAATCTAACTCTGCATATGAAAAGGAGAAGATCATGCAGTGGAAAACAAAACTAACAACCCTTGCCACTTCTACCCTACTTTTTGCCTCTCATGTCAGTTGGGCAAATCAAGCTGCCGATTCCGTCGCTCCAGAACAAAGTAGTGGTTTAGAAGCTAAGCAACTCGTCAAAGCCAGTGATTGGATGGTCACAGCAGCCAACCCATTAGCAACGCAGGCAGGCGCTGACGTACTTGCACGTGGCGGTAATGCCATTGACGCCATGGTTGCGGTGCAGCTAATGCTTGGCTTGGTTGAACCACAATCATCTGGTATTGGCGGCGGTGCCTTCCTTGTCTATTTCGATAATGAAGCCAAACAGCTAAAGACCTACGATGGACGCGAGACAGCACCACTTGACGCGACACCTCGCCTGTTCCAAGACGAAAACGGAAAGCCACTTAAGTTCTACGATGCCGTAGTTGGTGGGCGTTCAGTTGGTACTCCAGGTACCGTTCAATTGCTATGGGATACTCATCAGAAATACGGAAAGTTAGAGTGGGCATCTCTGATAAAACCCGTAGCTCAACTCGCTAAAGATGGCTTTACCATCAGCCCGCGATTGGCAACATTGATTGCCAATGATCAACAGCGCCTTAGTCGCTTTGCCACCACTAAAGCCTACTTCTTTAATACTGACGGCAGCCCAAAAGCCGCAGGGACTCTTCTTAAAAACCCTGAGTACGCAGCAACACTGGAGGCGATTGCTAAAGACGGTGCTATAGCCTTTTATCAGGGTGAGATCTCCACTGATATCATCAACACCGTACAAACCGCTAAGGGCAACCCCGGTGTCTTGGCGCAAAAAGACTTCGATGCTTACTCAATCAAGCAACGTCAGCCTGTATGTTCCGCTTACGAAAGCTACGATATCTGTGGCATGGGACCACCAAGCTCGGGCGCACTCACTGTCGGTCAAATCTTAGCGATGACCGAGCAGTTTGATCTCAAATCCTGGGGGCCAAGCGATGCAAAATCTTGGCAGGTGTTAGCAGACGCTTCTCGTCTAGCCTTTGCAGACCGTGGTATGTACATGGCAGACCAAGATTACGTACCAATGCCAACACAAGGGTTAGTAAATACTGACTACCTTAAAGAGCGAGCGCAGCTTATTACTGCAGGAAAGGCATTGGAAAGCGCTCCATCAGGCACCCCACCTTGGGATCACGCGATGCAAAGAAGCCAAGATATCTCGATTGAGCTCCCTTCCACCAGCCACTTCAATATTGTCGATGGTGATGGCAATGTCGTGTCCATGACCACCACGATTGAGAATGCGTTTGGCTCGCGCTTGATGGTGAGAGGCTTCCTGCTTAATAATGAACTCACCGATTTCTCATTCAAAACTCATAACGATGGTAAGCCTATTGCTAACCGCCTAGAACCGGGCAAACGTCCACGCTCTTCTATGGCGCCAACCATCATCATGCAAGACGACAAACCTTACATGGCGATTGGATCTCCGGGTGGTAGTCGCATCATTGGTTATGTCGCACAGGCAATCATCGCTCATACGCAATGGGATATGGATATTCAGCAAGCGATCAACCAACCACACTTCCTAAATCGATTTGGTACCTTGGACCTAGAAAAAGGCACCTCAGCCGAAAACTTCAAACCTGAGCTAGAAAAGATGGGATTTGAGGTCAATATTCGCGATCTTAACTCGGGTTTACATGCCATTCGCATCACTAAAGATGGCTTAGAGGGCGCTGCAGACCCTCGTCGCGAAGGTGCAGCGATAGGTAAATAGTCGATTGTCGTGCCTTTTTACTCACTGCCTTGTGAGAGATCTCTTACAAAGCAGTGAGTATATATCGATATTTAACTAAGAAAACTAGCAACAAGACACCCTAAATCATTGAAATAAAACAATACGTCTATTTTGACACCAATATTACTGTGAGAAATTTGAGTTTCGGCCATTGCTGATAAATTGGGGATCGGTAATATGAATGGTGTCGGAAGGATGCTGACACGGAACAGGAAAACACCAAGGACTTGGTTATCTTCAGGATGAAGATTCGATTACTCAGGATGAATAATCGGCACGGATAGCGAAATTGGACATTGAATGGACGCAATAGTAACTAGGATGGTTGCTACTAAGGAAAGACAATGGACACCTCTGGACGAGGAAAGGACTGAACATCAGGATGATGTAAGGGACACCGCTCAAGGAACAAGTGACGCGCGCTAACGAGGATTGTTGGCAGATCAGGATAAGATCAAGGACACCGCTAGGAAGGCGACGAAAGGAATACGCTGAAGGATAACAGCACACTATCATGGATTAGATGCATGGAGCACACTTAGTAGCCGGATTGCTGCGAGTAAGACTATAGACCCCGATGAGCGCAAGCTCTCGGGGTTTTTCTTTATCTGCTGCTTATAACCTTTCTGGGTATTCAACTTATACCAATCACAGTAAGTAAGTGATCAAAAATAGTGCAGAAAAAAGGCTTGAGAACAAGGCAGAATTTTTCGATAAGTAGTTATTCTACAATCAAAAATTCTAACGCAGTTATCGAGCATTTTAACAAGCTAGAATGAGCAATTATTTACTACGATTGGTATTAAGTATCACCCAACAAAAAAGCCGCCCTAAGGCAGCTTTTCATTAAGTCTTTCAAATCACTCTAGCTTTCTAGCGCTTAACCTAGCTTCTCTAAACGAGCGTAAGCAGTCACCAACCATTTGATGCCCTCCCCATTGAAGGCCACCTGAACTCGGCTCTGTGGACCACTGCCCTCAAAGTTGATAATGGTACCTTCACCAAACTTAGGGTGCTTAACGCGTGAGCCTAAACTGAAGCCGGTTTCATTAAAGTTCTCTTTAACAGCAGTTTGTCCAAAGCGACCGCTGCTTGCCGGACGACTGACCTGTGCTTTCATTCGTACTTCGTCGAGACAGGTTTCTGGCAGCTCACGAATAAATCGTGATGGCTTGTGATACTTATCTTGGCCATATAGGCGACGCATTTCTGCGTAGGTGATGTAGAGCTTCTCCATCGCACGCGTCATACCTACGTAACAGAGACGGCGCTCCTCTTCCAAGCGCATCGCATCTTCGGCAGACATCTGGCTCGGGAACATTCCCTCTTCGACACCAACCATAAACACCATTGGGAACTCGAGACCTTTAGCACTGTGCAGAGTCATCAATTGAACAGCATCATCAAACTCATCCGCCTGACCTTCACCCGCTTCTAGCGCGGCGTGAGTCAAGAATGCGGTTAACAGGCTCATCTCTTCGGCTTCTTCCGGCTTCTCGAATTGACGAGTCGCCGTCACTAGCTCTTCCAAGTTTTCAATACGTGCCTTCGACTTCTCGCCTTTTTCTTGCTCATACATAGCAAACAAGCCAGACGACTTAATAACATGGTCGGTCTGTTCATGCAGGCTCATCTCATGGGTATCATCTTCGAGTGCGTTGATAAGCTCGATAAATCGACTCAATGCACCCGCAGCTCTGCCCGCTAACACCTGTTCCTCAAGAAGCGCAATACTTGCCTGCCACATCGTGGCACCACGATCGCGTGCTGCAAAGCGGATTGTCTCTAGGGTCTTGTCACCCATACCACGGGTTGGCGTATTCACCACACGTTCAAAAGCGGCATCATCATTGCGGTTAGACATCAATCGCAGATAGCTCAACGCATCTTTGATCTCCTGACGTTCGAAGAATCGCATGCCACCGTAGATACGGTAAGGCAATCCACCTTGAATCAAAGCTTCTTCGAGTACACGAGACTGGGCATTGTTACGATAAAGCATTGCCGTATCATTCAGAGCGCCGCCCTTGTCTTGCCACTCTTTGATTTTGCTCACCGTAAAGCGCGCTTCGTCGAGCTCGTTGTAAGCCGAATAAACCGAGATAGGCTCACCGTCATTACCATCCGTCCACAGCTCTTTGCCCATACGCTCAGTGTTATTTGAGATCAGTTCGTTTGATGCTTGCAGAATGGTCTTGGTTGAACGGTAGTTCTGCTCCAAACGAATGGTGGATGCACCCGGGAACTCATCTAAGAACTTTTGGATATTCTCAATTTTAGCGCCACGCCAGCCATAGATTGATTGGTCATCATCGCCTACGATCATCACTCGACAATCAGGGCCAGCCATCATACGTAGCCATGCGTATTGAATGTTATTGGTATCTTGGAATTCGTCGACCAAGATATGCTTAAAGCGCGCTTGGTAGTGCTCGCGAATGTGCTTTTTATCGCGCAGGAGTTCATGGCAACGCAGCAAGATTTCTGCAAAGTCGACCAAGCCCGCGCGATCACACGCCTCTTGATAGGCGGCGTAGATCTTAAGCCAGGTCTTAGTAACTGGGTCATTGTAGGTATCGATGTGGCTTGGACGTAACCCTTCATCTTTTTTGCCATTGATCCACCAAGACGCCTGTTTCGCTGGCCACTGCTTCTCATCTAGGTTTTGTGCTTTAATCAAGCGACGCAATAGACGAATTTGATCATCAGAATCAATGATCTGGAAATCTTCTGGCAATTTCGCATCTAAGTAGTGAGCGCGTAAAACACGGTGACAAATACCGTGAAAGGTGCCGTTCCACATACCTGAAGAACTGCCCATCATCAGCTCATCAATACGACCACGCATTTCAGCAGCCGCTTTGTTGGTAAAGGTTACAGACATGATAGAGAACGGCGAAGCCTGCTCTACGGTTTGTAGCCATGCGATACGGTGAACCAGCACTCGCGTTTTACCACTGCCTGCTCCCGCTAAGATCAGCAAGTTTTCTAAGGGTGCAGCCACTGCCTCACGCTGCTTGTCGTTGAGGCCATCGAGTAAAAGCGAAGGATCAATCATTTGGGTTTGCTCACTACTGGGTATTTATACATAAAAGTTGATTATAACCTAAACACAGAGCGCAGTTTAGGAGAATAAGAAGAAAAAATATCCAAAAATAAGTTATTAATAATCATAACCTTACAACTTGATATATCATTTATTTCTATAAATCTTCAGTTCTTTTGAAATTATTTCTTAGTTCTTCCTATCCTTTTTACTAAGCAAGTTAACAAAACCTTAACCTGCTCAATGTAAATAACAATTAAGTCTAGAGGGAATGACTATGAAAAATTCTAATCTTGCTGTAACTGCTGCAATCACAAGTGTACTAGCGTTTGGTGGTACTGTTCTAACTTCGGCTCCTGCAGAAGCGGCAGCAAAAGAAAAGTGTTATGGCGTGTCTAAAGCTGGTCAAAACGACTGTGCAACTAAAACAAGCTCATGTGCTGGTACAGCAAAAGAAGATAACCAAAGTGATGCATTCGTTGTCGTACCTAAAGGCCTTTGTGGCAAGCTTACTGGCGGTAGCACTCAATCTTCATAATATCCGCAGTAAACCAGGTGAGCATGCCTATCAGCTCACCTGGATTGTTCCACCCATCGAAGGAGAATAATTGTGGCTCATCCTCTACACCCGCTGGCAGGCGTGGGTTTAAGAACACCTCACTTAGATTATTTTAGCCACAACTCTAATAAGGTCGACTGGTTAGAGATCCACAGTGAGAATTACTTCTCCCCACACGCAAAAGCAACGGAACAACTTAGAGCAATTCGACAAGACCATGAGATTAGCTGTCACGGTGTAGGTTTATCACTGGGTTCTGTGGAGCGTATCAGTCAAGAGCACTTGTTCCAGCTCAAACGCCTCATTAGCGACATTCAGCCGTTTTTGGTATCAGACCATCTAAGTTGGAGTCAAACTGGCGGGCACCATTTCAATGACCTGTTGCCAATGCCTTATACCGAAGAGGCGCTCGAGGTATTTTGTCACAATGTACTGGAAGTTCAGGATACCCTGCAAAGACCACTATTGATTGAAAACCCGTCGAGTTACCTCGCATTCAAACACTCGACTATTCCAGAATGGCAATTCCTTGCAGAAGTTCAAAAACGGACTGAGTGCCGATTATTGTTGGACTTCAATAATATTTTTGTCTCTTCATTCAATCATCAATTCAGTTGTGATGACTACCTCGAGGGAATCCCGGCCGATGCAGTCGACGAGATCCACCTTGCTGGTTTTACTAAAAAGCAACTAGAAGATGGTGAGATCTGGATAGACACCCACAGTAAGCCAGTTTGTGATGAAGTGTGGCAGCTCTATACGCAGTGGCTTATGACACACGGCACGCGGCATACACTGATCGAATGGGACTTAGACATCCCAGAACCTGAGGTGTTACTTAACGAAGCTGAAAAAGCCAGCCATCTACTGCATCAACATCAAAATGCAGAGGTATTGCGAGGCCAAGCATCATGAGTTCTTTAGCAGAAATACAACAAGCATTTGGTGATGCGCTCCGTTATCAGGGTGATGATTCACTCTGTCAGGTCGTTAGCGATCACTTCTCCGATAGTCAGAGGTTACAAATCTATCGCAATAACTTTGTGATTGGCGTTAGTGATGTACTTGCCGCGACTTACCCACTTGCTCAAGCTCTAGTCGGTGAAGAGTGCTTCGCCCAATTGGCGCGTCATCATGTACTGACTACACCGCCTCAGTCTGGAGATATTACAGAGTACGGAGAAGGTTTTGATAAGGCCATTGAACACTTTCCTGCTGTGGTAGAAGCCGCTCCCTATTTAGCGAGCATGATTCAATACGAGTGGCACAAAGATGCACTAATGCGTGCCGAGCCAAAGCCAGTGACAACAGAACAATATCCATTGGCTGCACTCTCTTCGATTCCAGAGTGTCAACATGGTGAGTTGGTCTTTCACTTGCTTCCAGACCTTGTCTTGCTCAACTTTGATTATCAGGTGCTGACTTTAGAACAAGCCATCATCAATAACCAACTCGACGGACTTAATATTGCCCAAGCTGAGTTTGGTGCCTTACAGAAAATAAATAACCATACCTTGGAGCCTCATATCGTGACGCCAGAAGTCTTTCAACTTCTGCAAGCCTTCCAAGCCCAACAAATGCTCGCTGATATCGACCCAACGCTGCTAGCCCATCTTAATGATGTCTTGGCGCTCAATATCATATCTGGATTTTCTATTAGCGGCGAATAGGAGAAATAAAATGGATAACAATACCGTGACCAACATGATGGCTCAGTACGATAGCCTCGTTGATAAGTTCCAGGCCCTGTTTGTTCCAGCGCTACTGCTGCTTTGTCGTTTATGGGTTGCTTGGGTATTCTTCAACTCAGGACTGACCAAGATAGCGACTTGGGACAGCACACTCTTTCTATTCGAACTTGAATATCAAGTTCCGCTTATTCCATGGGAAATGGCGGCTTATATGGGCACAGCCGCTGAATTGATTCTGCCAGTGTTTATTGCATTAGGTTTGTTGAGTCGACCTATGGCTGTGGTCTTGTTCGCCTTCAACGTGATAGCCGTTGTCTCTTACCCAGTGCTTTGGGAACAAGGTTTCTACGATCACCAACTTTGGGGATTAATGATACTGATTGTGATTGTGTGGGGAGCTGGCCCTTTCTCACTTGACCATATCCTAAAACGACAATTCCGAGGCTAACCACTGCTTCTCAAGATCAAAAAAACCACTCATTCGAGTGGTTTTTATTTACCAAGTAACATCACACCATTACTTGTTTAGAAATGCCTGTAGATCTTCTGCAGAAATGCCTTGCTCTACCATCTCTTTTGCTAACAATTGAACTTGCTCACCTTTACGGTCTTCAATCACGCTTTGAAATTGAAAAACAATATCGCGTAGTGTGTTAATTGGAACCTGCTTTGCAGCACTGCGAATGCGCTCGCCACTTTGGTTACCAAGCTCGTTCAGCAATTTTCCAAACATGACCTTTTCAGGAGCGTCTTCCATTTGTTCTAAGACGCGTGCCATTTCGTAGGTTGTTAATGACATTACAGTATTATCCGTTGTGATGTTCACATATTAATGAACGACAAATATACCATGTTTTAACGACGGAAAAACTGTCCATCTGTATAATTTGTCACCCAGTTGACTTATGCCTGCTTAAGAACGCCATGCCAGGATTTTCCAGCCTTACCAAACAGCACAAATAGTGCTGGAACAATCAGGAACATCTGCAATGCGATCATCACTTGCGGCTCCAGTTGTAGGCGCTGCATAGTACCAACCAACAAACCTGAGCCACTCATTTGGAACAGACCTAGTAGTGCAGCAGCTGTACCCGCTCGGTCACCAAATGGCTCTAGCGCTTTACCAGCAGATGCACCCAGAATCCATGCAAAACCAACGGAAGATAAGAAGATTGGGAACATGAACGCTAGTGCTGTTGCTTGGTTCACCAGCACCAACATAAGTGCACCCGCTAAACCCAGCAGTAGAATACCAACGACTAATGTCTTGTAAGTACCAAAGCGATCCATGAACTTAGGTGCCGTGAATGCAGCAACGATATTGAAAGCCGCGTTAATACCAAACCAGAAGGTAAACTCATTCATGCTCAAGCCGAGGTTTTCCATCAGTACCACTGGAGCCGAGGTTACATAAGCTAATATTACTGCCATTGCCATCAAACACAGCGATGCGTGGAAGATAAACGATGGCGTTTTGAGTACCGACCAGTAACGCTCGAACTTAAATACCGCAACCTTCTCTGTCGCAGGGTTGGTCTCTTTCATTTGGAAGAACAAGATTGCGCCAACAATCACAGCAAATCCAGCCATGAAGCTGAAGTTCGAGCGCCAACCAAACTCTTGAGTTAGCCAACTACCTAAAATAGGTGCCAGCGCTGGGATGAAGCAGATCGCACCATTGAGGTAGCTGATCATCTTGCCACTTTTTTCGGGACCAAATAGATCGCGAACTGTTGCAAACGCAGCAACGGATGTTGCACACGCTCCTAATCCTTGAAGCAGTCGAGCCATCAACATCATATCAATCGATTGAGCGGCCCACGCCAAGCAAGCGCTCACTGCATAGATGCTGATACCGCCAAGGGCAACAGTTCGGCGACCTAATTTGTCCGCTAGAGGGCCAGCAAATAGTTGGCCGACACCCATCGCGAATAGAAACCAGGTGATGGTGTCTTGCGCTAATGCATGTTCCACGTGGAACGTCTCAGAGATTTGAGGCAAAGCTGGTAAGTAGATATCGATAGCTAATGGGCTAAATAGAACAAGCATTGCCAATAATGCTACTTGCAACTTACTCGGGGATGAATGCACAGACACGCGATTTTCCTAGTTGATAAATGATGTTGCGAATCATAACCAACTAAAGATATGAACAAAAATGGCTTATACTCATTACCATTATTCCCATATGGAAAATCTCATGAATCTCGAAAAATTATCTCGAATCGACCTCAATTTGTTGGTCTGCTTGCAGGTTCTCCTTGAAGAGCTCAGCGTCACACGTACTGCCCATAGACTCTGCTTGAGCCAGTCTGCAGTGAGTAAGTCGTTAGCAAAACTTAGGGAGCAATTTGATGACCCCCTGTTTACACGGAGTGCTCATGGTTTGCGACCAACGCCTAAAGCCGTATTCCTCAAACCAAGGTTAGAAAATTTAATTAACCAGCTCGAAGTGCTGACACAGCCGGAAACATTCACGCCTTACAATAGTGACCACAGCTTCCACATTGCTGCCGTTGAGAGTGTTTATCCACTTATCCTACCGCACTTTCTGCCTGCGATTTTCCAGCAAGCACCGCACGTCAATATCAATACTCACGCGTGGTCGGAGCAAACCTTTAAAAAGCTGCAACTTGGTGAGATCGATATCGGTTTAACCGGCAAAGACATCGATATCAATGATGCACGCCTTACCATGTTGCCCCCTGACGATATCTGCGAACAAGAGATTTATCGAGACGCACAAATGTGTGTGTTAAGACGCAATCACCCAGCCCTCGAGCGCAACTGGGATTTAGAGACATACCTGTCACAGCGACATGTTCAAGTGAGATGCGATGGCAACGACCGCTGGTTACTCGACTATAAGCTTGCTGACATAGGTAGACAGCGTGATATCGCCATTTCGGTGCCTGATTTCAATAGTGCTGCGAGCTTATGTACCTACACCGATTTTGTGTTCACTGCGCCAAGTCATTTTACTTATCTTGTTGCAAAACAGATGGATCTCGTTGTTGTACCTTTGCCGCTGGAATTCCCACCGATGGCATACACTCTGTTCTGGCATAGAGACAGAGAGAATGACCCAGCACTGACATGGTTGCGAGATATCATCAAAGAAAAAACCCTACACCTTAGATAAAAATGACGTACGCCGTTTGCTCTCTTGCGATAAAATGAGTAGCTTAACTGTCGATAGTCCTTTTTGGCTCATCTATGGCCAGTTGTATTCCAGCTCAATTGAAATATCGTCCTTGTTCAGTTGACCCATATCTAGCTTTAAGCAGATGGACACAGCGCCCACACCTGAGCATCAAGGAGCGGTAATTTGAAGGAATAAACACAGATGCATAACGATACTCAAAGCCGCGTGAATGCAATTCGCGAATGGCTAGCACAACACAATATTGATGCCCTACTTGTCCCACACGAAGACGAGTACTTGGGCGAATACGTACCGGCTCACAATGAGCGTCTACATTGGTTAACAGGCTTCACGGGTTCAGCTGGAGCTGCTGTGATCACTAAAGACAAAGCAGCAATGTTTGTCGATGGCCGCTACACAGTCCAAGTGACCAAACAGGTGCCAGCGGAGCTTTTCGAATATCGTCACCTGATTGAAGAGCCAGCTCTTGATTGGATCAACGATCACCTTGCTCAGGGTGCATCTGTTGCTATCGACCCTCGTATGCATAATTCCGCATGGCTAGACGTTGCACACGCAAAACTAACGGGTGACATTGAACTTAAGATCTTAGAAAGCAACCCTATCGATGAATTGTGGAGCGACCGCCCTGCACCTGTTGTTTCCGACGTGCGCCTAATGCCAACAGACGCTGTTGGTCAATCAAGCGAAAGTAAACGTCAAGAGATCGCTGAGCTTGTTAAAAAGGCAGGCGCTGATAGCGCAGTTATCACTGCTCTAGACTCTGTTTGTTGGCTGCTCAATGTACGTGGTTTAGATGTATCACGTTTACCTGTTCTGCTCTCTCACGCAATTCTGCATTCAAACTCTAGTGTTGAGTTCTTTTTAGACCCGGCACGCATCCCTGCTGAGTTTGATGCACACGTTGGTGCTGGTGTTACTGTTCATCACCCAGAAGCACTTCAATCTCGTTTAGAAGTGCTTACTGGTAAAAACGTACTTGTGGATCCTGCAACCAGCAACGCATGGTTTAAGCTAGTGCTGCAAAATTCAGGCGCGAACGTAGTCAGCAAAGCAGACCCGTGTCTTATGCCAAAAGCGGCGAAAAATGCTATCGAAATCGCAGGTATGAAGGCGTGTCATGTTCGCGATGGTGTAGCGATGACTCAGTTCTTATGTTGGTTAGATGCTGAAGTTGCAGCAGGTAACCTACACGATGAAGCGACACTATCTGATAAGTTAGAAGCTTTCCGTCAGCAAGATCCAACACTCATGGATCTTAGCTTTGATACTATTTCTGCAGCCGGTGGTAACGCAGCAATGTGTCACTACAACCATGAGAATCAACCAGAGCCAGGTAAGCTTGAGCTTAATAGCCTTTATCTTGTCGATTCAGGCGGTCAGTACCTAGATGGCACAACCGATATCACTCGTACCATTGCGATCGGGCAACCATCACAAGAGATGATCAAGCAGTTCACCTTGGCACTGAAGGGTCATATTGGTGTTGCTCGTGCTCGTTTCCCGAAAGGCACTCGTGGTTATCAGATCGATACCCTAGCTCGTCAGCACCTTTGGGCTGAAGGCTACGACTACGATCACGGCACAGGTCACGGCGTAGGTCATTTCCTAAGTGTTCATGAAGGCCCAGCGAGCATTTCTAAGAAGCAAATTGATGTACCGCTAACCGAAGGTATGGTGCTATCTAATGAGCCTGGTTACTACCGAGCGGATGCCTTTGGTATCCGTATCGAGAACCTAGAGCTTGTGGTTGAAACACCAACTCAAGGTGACTTCCCTGTTCTGTCATTTGAATCACTAACACGTTGCCCAATCGACAAGCGCAACATCAATGTCGATATGCTAACGCGTCCGGAACTAGCATGGCTAAACGACTACCATCAGAAAGTGTGGGATGACATCGGTCCACTAGTCGAAGGTGATGTGAAAGAGTGGCTACGTGCTGCGACTCTACCGGTAGCACACTCATAAGCTGCTAACATCACCGTTGCTAAGTATATAAAAAGGCTCTCCATCGGAGAGCCTTTTGTTTTGGGTAACCTAGCAAATTTTATGTGTTCTGGCTTATGTTTCACGTGAAACACTATCTGTATTGATTAACCAGAATAAGCTGAGTGCCAATCTCGCCACACAGGGTCAAAACCCTTCGCACGGATCATATCCTCTACCGATGCCGCACTGCGTTCATCACTGATCTCAAACTGTTCCAGCTCAACATCGTCCATCGCGTAGCCCCCAGGTTGAGTTTTCGATGCGGCAGACATTGAAGTGATACCAAGAGGTAACACGTTATCCCTAAACGCCGGCGATTCTCGTGTCGATAACGATAGTTCAACCTCAGGGTTCAGCAAGCGATAAGCACAAATCAACTGCACTAGCTGCTTATCCGTCATCACTGACTTAGGTTGTAAAGCTCCTTCACATGGGCGTAAACGTGGAAATGAGATCGAGTAACGCGTTTGCCAATACGTTCGCTCAAGGTAATCCAAATGCGCAGCAACAAAAAAGCAGTCTGTGCGCCACTCCTCCAACCCTATCAAAGCTCCGATACCAATTTTGTCGATGCCTGCTTTGGCCAAACGATCAGGTGTATCTAGGCGATACTCAAAGTCTGTTTTATTACCACGCAGGTGGTGTTCACCATAGGTAGATGGATGATAGGTTTCTTGGTAAACCATTACAGCATCGAGACCTAGCGTTTTAAGCTCTGCATATTGCTCTTGGTCGAGAGGCTGCACTTCCATCGCAAGGTAGTTAAACTGATCCTTAATCATCGGAACCATTTCACGGAAGTATTTCATCCCGACTTTGGTTTCATGCTCACCGGTCACCAATAACACGCTATCAAACTTCATCGCCTTAATAGCATTGATTTCAGCAGTGATCTCATTACGGTCAAGTGTTTTGCGCTTAATTCGGTTCTCCATCGAAAAGCCGCAATAGGTACACGCATTGGCACATAGGTTTGACAGATAAAGTGGTATGTACAAAGACATCGTATTGCCAAAACGCTTACGTGTCAGTGAATACGACAGCTGTGCCATCTGCTCAAGATAAGGCTCTGCAGCAGGAGAAATGAGAGCCTTAAAATCTTCCAAGTCGCGCTTGGGTTTGTTCAACGCACGTTCAACATCACTCGCTGTTTTGGCATAGATCGACATCGAAATGTCATCCCAATTGAGCTCATTAAACTGATCCACAAAACTCATGGTTAGTCCTCGTCAATTCTTTAAAGCTCATCTAAGAAAGAAGTGAGCGGGCTTGAAGCCACAGCATGCGACACCTTGCCAGCTAAACCAGCCTCATAAGCCATTCGACCAGATTCAACAGCCAGTTTGAATGCTCTCGCCATCGCAACCGGATTGCTCGATGCAGCGATTGCCGTATTGACTAGTACTGCATCGGCTCCCATCTCCATAGCACGGGCAGCATGAGAAGGTGCGCCGATCCCAGCATCAACCACGACTGGTACGTTTGCTTGGTTGATAATAATCTCTAAGAAGTCATGAGATACAATCCCTTTGTTAGACCCAATTGGAGCACCAAGCGGCATCACTGCAGCACAACCAACTTCTTCGAGTCTCTTGCACAATACTGGGTCGGCGTGACAATAAGGCAGAACAATAAAGCCTTCACGTACCAATTGTTCAGCAGCTGCCAGTGTTTCAATAGGATCAGGCATCAGGTATTTTGGGTCTGGGTGAATCTCTAGTTTTAACCAATTAGTACCCAATGCCTCACGAGCTAACTGCGCAGCAAACACAGCATCTTTCGCATTCTTCGCCCCTGAAGTATTTGGCAGCAAACTTACACCCGCCTCAACTAAAGGTCGTAAGATGTCGTCTTGCTGGTCGTTTACATCTACACGTTTGAGAGCCATAGTCGCGAGTTGAGAGCCAGAGGCTTGTATCGCTTCAGCCATTAACTGGCTATTGGCGAACTTCCCAGTACCTGTAAATAGCCTTGATTCAAATTGTTTATCTCCGATATTTAGCATCTCATTATCCCCCTGCTATTGCTTGAAATAGGGAGATGCTATCCCCCTCACTAAGTAACGTGCTGCCCCATTCACTGCGAGGTATCACTGTATTATTGATAGCAAAAACACAGCCCATTTCAGGTAACTCAAATTGATGGATGATTTGCTGCAGATTGCTTTGATTTGCAATTTGTTGCGGCTGTTCGTTGATGACGATTTTTATCATTTCATCACGTTCAGCTACGCCCAGTTTGCTTACTTGTTCTAATAATGTCATTGCTCTTAATTCTCTATATTGCGTATAACCCAGTCCTAACTGCAAACCTGACAGCTGTTCTCTTTTGTAATCGCTAACGTCTGCCACTTCATCTTTAAACCATCAAAGAGGTGCAGCTCTCCTGCCTTAACGTAGAACTTACCCGTCGCCAGCTTTTGAATGGCAGCCAAGGCTTGGTAATTTCCCATTGTCCCGACAACGGGACCGACAACACCTGACTCGCTGCATTTTTGTGTCTGTTTTAATTCATCAAATGGATACAAGCATCGATAACAAGCAGCTGACTGTTGTGACGCTTGGTTTTCAAATACGGCAAACTGACCCTGCCAGCCAATAGCGGCAGCCGATACAAGCGGGGTGTTTTGCTCGAAGCAGGTTTGGTTTATCAACTGTCTTGTCGTCATGTTGTCGCTGCAATCCAAAACCACATCAGCCAACATAACCTCAAGTGAAAGCTGACCGGAGTCTAAACGCTTATTGATGGTACGTACCTGCACCATAGGATTGAGCTGTGCTAACTGCTTTGCTGTCGCACTGGTTTTAGGCGTGCCTAGGTCTCGTTCTCGGTATATGACTTGTCTTTGTAGGTTACTGCTCTCAACGGCATCATCATCCACAACCACAAGCTTGCCGATGCCTGCTGATGCTAAATACAAACAAGCAGCACTGCCTAAGCCTCCACAACCAATCACCAAAACATGAGATTGGCCAAGCTGAACTTGCCCATTCTCACCCACTTCAGGTAATGAAACCTGACGTTGATAACGTAGGAACTCTTTATCATTCAGCACAGACTGCCCTCTGCTCATTCCGATTTTTTCTAACAAGCACGTCCTGGCTCGCCCCCATCAAGTTGGCAAAGAAATCAATCACCAACTGTGGGTCACTGGATAAAGTAATCGCTCGAACAACCGCGAGGCTCGATACACCACACTGCCAAACCTGGTCAGCATTACTTTGATCAATGCCGCCGATTGCAACGGTTGGAAAGCCTAATTGTTGGTTGGTGCCGCTTTTAGCTATGCCATATGGAATGGTATCGATAAGCTTCTGATACAGAGCTAAGCGAACTAAACCTTGTGGCTTAGATGGCATCTCTTTGGTAGTCGTTGGGAAGATATGCCCTAAGGCAATATAGCTTGGATGAATCTGTACGATTCTCAGCAACTCGTAATAACCGTGCGTCGACAAACCAAGATGTACCCCTGCTTTACTTAACTGCGCAAGGTTTGACTCTTCGATGTCTTCTTGGCCAAGGTGAACACCATAAGCACCATGCTTGATGGCAAGTTGCCAGTAATCATTAATAAAGACTTGCGCATCGTATTGACGCCCCAATTCGATCGCTTTCTCTACTTGTTGCTCGAGGTCTGCTTGTTGTGGTTTTTTAATCCGAAGCTGAATGGTTTTAATACCCATCGGCAATAGACGTTCAATCCACGATACATCATCGACAACCGGATAGAGCCCGAGACTAGGCTTGGCTAATGTTGGAAAGCCGACGCTCTCACCGTTAGCAGACCAGCCAACTTGTATGCCTAAACGGTCATCCTCAAGAACAGGAGTAGGAAAAGCACTAGACTCGAATGCCCATATCTTCAAAACATGATTTGACGACATTGTGCGGATATCAAAAGCCGATGTTTCACGTGAAACATTCCCTGTTGGCGACATCATCGCTCGCGCTAGAGTTAATACATCCTCGATCGGAAAATCGAGTATCGACAGAGTCACGAACCAAGCCAAATGCAATTCTGGATACAAATGCTTGGCTAGGTGTGGAGCAACAGAAAGCGCTCTGGCTTCATTATTTATAGGGTGACGCCAGATATCTAATTGAATGGAGTTTGGAACCTCGTTCAACGGTTGGTCTGGAATACCAATGTAGATGTCGTTTGACTCTTGATGGCGACACTCTCCAACGCTCAATTCTGAACGATAGTGGAGTATGTAATCCGAATCTTGAGAACAATCAATACTAGAGAGAATATCGGTCGATAGGCTTGTGATATGTTGGTCGTGAATGAGCTGTATCGATTGAGTTGGGCTCACACCCAACTCAACATTTTCGATAATAAAACCCTGCTCTTTCGCCAACAACAAACATTGTTGAACCAAGCCAGTTAGCTCAATCAATGATGACGGAATAAGGATTTTATTCATTAATCAGCCACCTCTGCGGTAGCAGCCGGATGATAGAGCTCAGATCCCGTTTCACGGAACTCTTGCGATTTTTGACGCATCCCTTCTAGTGGATCATCAAGCATTTTAATCGATATCGCTTGGTCAGCAGCAACCTGCTCTGTGTCTTTGGCGTATTCGCGCACCTCTTGCGATATCTTCATTGAACAGAATTTAGGTCCACACATAGAGCAGAAGTGAGCAACCTTACCTGACTCTTGTGGCAAGGTTTCATCATGGAAAGCTCGGGCCGTTTCAGGATCAAGAGAAAGGTTAAATTGGTCTTCCCAACGGAACTCAAAACGCGCTTTTGATAGAGCGTTATCACGTACTTGCGCACCAGGGTGACCTTTCGCTAAATCGCCTGCATGCGCAGCAAGCTTGTAGGTAATCAGGCCGGTTTTAACGTCTTCTTTGTTAGGCAAACCAAGGTGCTCTTTTGGTGTTACGTAACAGAGCATCGCACAGCCGTACCAACCGATCATCGCAGCACCTATTCCCGAGGTAATATGGTCATAGCCGGGTGCAATATCTGTTGTGAGTGGGCCTAGCGTATAAAACGGCGCTTCATGACAATGTTCAAGCTGCTCGTCCATATTCTCTCTGATCATATGCATAGGCACGTGACCAGGACCTTCAATAATTACCTGAACATCATATTCCCAAGCAATCTTAGTCAACTCACCCAGTGTGCGAAGTTCGGCAAACTGAGCTTCATCATTAGCGTCAGCGACAGAACCTGGACGTAAACCATCACCTAATGATAGAGCGACATCGTACTTAGCACAGATCTCACAGATCTCTCTGAAGTTCGTATATAGGAAGCTTTCTTGGTGATGAGCCAAACACCACTTAGCGATGATTGAACCGCCTCGCGAAACGATACCCGTCACACGCTTCGCCGTCATCGGCACATAACGAAGTAATAAGCCTGCATGGATCGTAAAGTAGTCAACGCCCTGCTCAGCTTGCTCAATCAAGGTGTCTCGCATCACTTCCCAGTTTAGGTTCTCAGCAACGCCATTAACCTTCTCTAGTGCTTGATACATAGGAACCGTACCGATCGGCACTGGGCTATTGCGCAAGATCCATTCGCGTGTCTCATGGATATTACGCCCAGTAGATAGATCCATTACTGTGTCGCCGCCCCAGCGAGTTGCCCATACCAACTTTTCAACTTCCTCTTCAATAGAAGATGACACGGAAGAGTTACCGATATTTGCGTTAACCTTTACAAGGAAATTTCGGCCAATAATCATTGGTTCCGATTCCGGGTGGTTAATATTGGAAGGGATAATCGCGCGCCCCTCAGCGACCTCTTTGCGAACAAATTCTGGTGTAATGTCTTTAGGCAGGTTAGCCCCAAAACTCTGGCCTGGGTGCTGCTGTGTGAGCACTTCGTCGCGATACTGGGCTCTACCCATATTTTCACGCAGCGCAATGTATTCCATCTCAGGCGTAATAATCCCCTTACGCGCATAGTGCATCTGAGTAACACATTGACCATCTTTAGCACGTCGAATACGTGGTAGATTACCGTAACGAAGCTCATCTAAGGTTTCATCTTCAAGGCGTTCTTTGGTGTAAACCGAACTCACGTCATCGAGTAGTTCGGTATCTGAACGTTCCTCAATCCAACCCTCTCGCAGCTTCGGTAAGCCGTGATAAAGATCGATTTCATGTTGTGGGTCAGTGTAAACACCCGATGTGTCATAAACGCGAATAGGCTCATTTGGCTCAAAGATTGGCGCTTCTTTGGTACCACCGATCAAGCTGTCCGCAAGATATATCTCACGCATTGGGACACGAATATCGGCTCGAGAGCCTTCAACATAAACCTTGGTTGAATTTGGATACGGTTGTACCGAGAGAGTTTCTATAAACTGTTTTGCTTCCAGTCTCGCTTGCTTGCGATTCGACATAGCATTTTTCCTTGCTTCGTTATTCTAGATAATAAATTCGGATAAAAATGCTTGGCGGAAAGATGCGACAAGAGGAGCTGAACATAGGTATACCCAGGGCGGGTAAAAACGGCCTAATGCTTAGCTTAATGATAGGTCTGCTAGAGAGAATTCCAGCAAGGATATCTTCTCTTGTTCCCTTCGCAGGTATTAACCTGATCAGGTTCAACGGATCCCGAATGAACGGTCTCAGCCTTATGGCACTCCGACAAGTGAATTCAGTATATAAAATCGGCTTGGTTAAACCAAGCCGACCTGTGTGATTTTGATACGAATCTAGAGAACTAACTCTTAATTAGCAACTGAAAACCAATCCAGGCTGCCGAAATGCTCAATACCACATTAAGTAGCACGTTGAGTCCCATCTTGAAAAAAGCACCCTGCTGCATCAATAACACGTTATCCATAGAGAAAGTGGAAAACGTTGTTAATGCACCTAAAAAGCCTAACCCAATGATCTGACGCCACGGTTCAGTTGCGAGCATCTCATTTTCGAATGCTGCGATCAGTAGACCCATAATAAACGAACCGACGACATTCACCGTCAGGGTGCCATATGGAAAACCACGACCCAATAACACAACACATAACTCAGAAATTAGATAACGAGAGCACGCACCAAATGCACCGCCGATGGCAATAAACCCCAAAATTGAAAACTGACCCATAATTCCCCCACATAAGACTTAAGGATATTCTAGCCTTACTCGATTTTTTTTCGAGATAATTAGTGAATAAATTACTTGGATAAATTTCAAGATTAAAAAGTTACAGGTGTCACTTTACTTCGATATAACCCATCAAGCCCGTCTTCATGTGTTCAATCACATGACAGTGGTACATCCAACGGCCAGGATTATCAGCAACAAACGCTGCTTTCGCACTGCCATTCTTACCAAGCAGAACCGTATCGGTATGGAATGGCTCTTCAACTTTCTTTCCATCCAGCTCAAGTACAGTGAATGTATGACCATGGATATGGATCGGGTGGTGATACTGAGTCACGTTCTTGAGATCGAAAATGTATGTCTTTCCTAACTCTAACGTCGCAAGCGGTTCAGGAATATTATCCTTACTCATCCCTTCCCATGCGCGCTTGTTCGTCAGCCAGAATTTTGGCATCGACTTGCCATCTTTTCCTGTCGGACTGATCGCTCCCTCCCACTCAAATAGAAAATCGATTTCGGTGGCATTCTCGAGATCTAGATTAGGAACCGGGTTGAGTGGTAAAGCAGGTAATGTCTGCTCAGATGGCAAGTTTGAGTCCACGACTTCTAATGAACATAATGAGAATGGAAAGCGTCCTTTCATCTGTAAGACATTTATAGTGGTGCCCTTAGTCGGAGCAACAAATCCAATATCGACTCGCATGCCCGGGCCAATCTTATGTTGTGTTAGTCGATAAGGGGTTTTGACAGGGTTGCCATCGATAGCAATAACCCAAGCCTCCACACCCTCGACCGCAATAGGATAGGTAATCGTATTGTCGACATTAGCGATTCGAAGGCGTGTTGTCGCATATTGCTTGATCTGGTAGTTCGGTTCATGAACACCATTTACGCTGCTCCACTCGCCAGGAGTACCCATACGAGCACTCATTCGTGGAATCATCAGATCCTTCCACTGCCCTTGCTTATCAAGATGCCAATGTTTAAGCATCAGCGGTAACTCTTCATCAAAAGCAACGGGCTGAGACTCTTCAACAATGATCAGCCCTACTAACCCCATTCCTAACTGCTTAACGCTATTCATATGTGGGTGATACCAGAAAGTACCCGCATCTGGTGGAGTAAACTCATAAACAAAGGTCTCTCCAGGCATGATAGGAGGCTGACTTAGGAACGGCACGCCATCCATTTCGATTGGGATTCTTAAGCCATGCCAGTGGATTGTGGTTGGCTCTGCGAGCTTATTAGTAAAACGGATGACAACCTTCTCACCTTGACGACAGCGAATGGTAGGTGCAGGTATTTGCCCATCAAAACCAAGTACTTTAGTCGTGTATCCTGGTACTAACTCGGCTGTGGCCGGCTCAGCCGTTAGGTCGTATACGTATCGTCCTTTTTCATCGACAGATTGAGTAACACTACAAGCGGGTAAAATGGACAGTGCTGATATAGCAATAGAAGACTTAATAAACTGACGACGAGAAATATCCATACTGTTCTACTCTTAAATTAACCTGCGTAAAATGTAACAGATTATTAATAACAATTCTCATTACGGATCTAATTTTTAGTCTTAGGTAGCCTTGAGCAGATCGCTTTTTCTTTGAATGGTGCAAATAAAAAGGAGACGTCTCCGTCTCCTTTACAAGCAACAATCGAGTTATAAGCTATTGAAGCTTAAAGCGACCAACAATCGCGAGCAGCTGCTTGTTGCTATTGGTCAATTGAACTGTGCCTGCTGTAGCTTGAGCACCATTATCTGTAAGTTCATTCACCATCCCCTGAATCGTTGTCATGTTACGACTAACCTCATCAGTTACTGCACTTTGTTGGCTCGCTGCCGTAGCTATCTCAAGGCCAAGATCATTAATTCGCACAATCGAGTTAACCATTACGTCTAAGCTCTGATTAACATTTTCTGTGGTGTGTGCTGTTTCTTCACAGCGTACTTTGGTGTCATCCATGGCTTTAACAACGGTCTTAGTTCCCTCATTTAAGTTCGCCAACATGCTGTTGATCTCTGAAGTACTTTGTTGAGTTCTCGCAGCAAGCGCACGAACTTCATCAGCAACCACCGCAAAGCCACGCCCTTGCTCTCCTGCTCGCGCTGCTTCAATCGCTGCATTGAGTGCGAGTAAGTTAGTTTGGTCTGCAATCTCACCAATAACCGTTAGAACAGAGCCAATCTTTTGCGAGTCTTCGTTCATCGATTGAATGCTATGAGCCATAGCTTCAACCTCATCAACTAATTCAGCTACGCTACGAACAGCGCTTGCAACAACCTCTTTGGACTGACTAGCCTCATCATTAGTCATCTTAGTAAATTCAGCTGTCTTAGAAGCGCTCTCAGCGACACTATCAGCCGTTGAACTCATCTCTGTCATAGCAGTGACTACCTGTGTAGTCTCCATTGCATGAGAGGTCAGTACGGCTTCATTATTATGAGTTTGCTCTTCGAGTAAATGGATGTTTTGCGATATCTGGTTTGAAGCACTGGTCACTTCAAGCATCATTGCCTGTAGGTTACTAATAAACGTATTTACTGCCTGTGCTATCTGACCAAGGTCATCCTGAGAATGAACCTCTAATCGACGTGTCAGGTCACCATGTCCTTGTGATAAATCTAATATCGTACTCTTCAACGCTAGGATTGGTCGGTATGCGTAGTTGAGAATCACTAGGAAAATCGCACAAGAGATCGTAAGTAGAATAATGGCAGAATAGAGGGCGGCTTCTAATGCTTCATCCATCTCTGCATAGGCGATAGATTTGTCGACGCCTACAAGTAAATGCCAAGTCACTCCATCATCAATTCGGATTGTTTGGAAGAAAGCCACTTTGTCGACTCCTCCCAGGCTATAGTCTTGCATACCAGATGGAATAGACAGCAGAGAATCAGTCAGTGGCTTGAGATCAGCAAAGTCATAGAGTTTTGTCTCACCTGGAACATCAACTTCTCCATTAGAGGCAATCGTTAGACTGGTCTGGTCATATAGGCCCATCATAGCCCCAGGGAAAGGCGCTTTTCTTACCAGTTCATCAAGCAGAGTAAGCTCGATATCTGCAAGCAATACACCTTGTAGTTGACCTTGTGCATAAAACGGTTCTGCAATGCTGACCATTAAACTCTTCGTCAACGCATCACTGTAAATATCTGTCACGATAGTGCTGCGCTTAGCAACTGCCTGTTTATACCAATCTCGTGTTCTTGGGTCATACTGTGACAGGTCGCGTTTGCCACTATTGTTCCCGTAAGAACGCCCATCTTCATAACCAACCAAAATATCAGAAGCTGGAGAAGTATTCGCGATCTGTCTGATCATCAATAAAATTTGCTGGTCATTATCAACAGAAACGAAGTCAGGTGCATTCGATACTAAGCCCGATTTAATGGTATCTAACCAAGTGGTAATAGTGTCGCTCGTGGTCTCAATCTTCAGCATCGAATATTCATTAATCCGTTCTTCAATTGACGCTGAAAGTTGTTGATAGGATAGGTAACTAGATACCGTTAATGACATTGTAATTAAGAGAATGACAACGGTAACCACTCTTCCCTTAAAGCTACTTAACACATTCATTTTTAAGCTCTATTTTATAAATTTGAACAAATGTATCATTATTGAGACTTAACTTAATTACATTGCAATAAAGTTAATATGTCGATCACACTTTTATTGCACAAAATACATTCACCCAATAAATGCAATCAAGTATTAAACCTATGATTAGATTGATTAAACAGTGGAAGGGTTTAGTTGTGTACTGGAAGATGGTAGTTGTCGGCTAAGTCTGACAGTTCAGGATTAAGGTTCCAAAGATCGGCAACGTTGGTAAGTCGGTTCTAAATACGTATGTGCTTATTTCTGTGAAATTAGCGACGGGACAGACACTGCAGCAGTATAACGTAAAGGCTCACATTGAAAGACACGAGCCTTTGAATGCCAACACTGCTTTGCAGAAGCAATAGACGTAAAAAAGCCCCAGCATTTCTGCTGAGGCTTCATATATGGCAGGGGTGGAGAGATTCGAACTCCCAACACGCGGATTTGGAATCCGCTGCTCTGCCAATTGGAGCTACACCCCTAAAATTTCAATACTGTAGATTCGAAAAAACCTCGCACTAGGCGAGGCTCTCGAATAAGTGGCGGAGTGGACGGGACTCGAACCCGCGACCCCCGGCGTGACAGGCCGGTATTCTAACCAACTGAACTACCACTCCGCAGTGGCTTACTTGCTTTTAGCAAATGTCCATAAATTAAAGCCTGGCGATGTCCTACTCTCACATGGGGAAGCCCCACACTACCATCGGCGCTATTGCGTTTCACTTCTGAGTTCGGCATGGAATCAGGTGGGTCCACAACGCTATGGTCGCCAAGCAAATTCTTAAAATCTGGAAAGCTG
>NZ_JAKEUS010000016.1:0-57137 GCF_022397975.1 Vibrio sp. Isolate30 | reverse complement strand
AAACAGCTTTCCAGATTTTAAGAATTTGCTTGGCGACCATAGCGTTGTGGACCCACCTGATTCCATGCCGAACTCAGAAGTGAAACGCAATAGCGCCGATGGTAGTGTGGGGCTTCCCCATGTGAGAGTAGGACATCGCCAGGCTTTAAATTATGGACACTTGCTAAAAGCAAGTACGCCACTGCGGAGTGGTAGTTCAGTTGGTTAGAATACCGGCCTGTCACGCCGGGGGTCGCGGGTTCGAGTCCCGTCCACTCCGCCACTTATCAGAAAGCCTAGTCTTACGACTAGGCTTTCGTCGTTTCTGGGGATAGGTATTTTGGTCTTCAACTAATGAATCCCGGTCGCCTGCGACCCCAACCATTCCGCCACTTGTACTAAGCCCAAGCATAACTGCTTGGGCTTTTTTACGTTTGAACGATAGTATTCGCCCTTCGATCGAAAGAGTCCCGCAAAAGGTTTGCCCGTAGTCCGCAACCCCGACTAAGCGTTCCCGCCATCCGCCACTTATCAGAAAGTCTAGTTTTACGACTAGGCTCTAGTCGTTTATAGGGATCGTTATTTGTGTCTTCGACTAACAAACCTCAGTCGCTAAGGAATTAGATACTAAGACACGCTATTTATTAAGGAACTTCGTCAGAAATAAGAGGAATAGAAGATGGTTGGACGTGCGATAAGTCTTCGTGGTTTCTAAGCTATGAGTCCCTTTTAATGCTCGATATCGCGTTATTGCGTTTCTAGTTATGGCCAAGTCCTCGTCATTCCCTAGGCTGACGAAGGAAGGAGTAGGGAATCTAAATTCCTGCGATATATAGGGCAAATTTTAAAGACAGATTAGTCGGGTAAGAAGTAAAACACCCAGCAATGGCTAGGTACTATACCAAGGGTTATTTGCTATTTATCTTTTCGAGACAGGCAAAGATATCTTTTACATCCTTCCCATTTAAGACGGAGTTCCAAGCTAGCATACCTGTTACCATTTAATACGGTGTCGATGAGTTCTGCTTCGTATTCAAACCAAGAGTTCAATCCATCATAAATGTTCGAGGGCAGCTCCGGTAACGCTTTTCCCGCAATACCATCACCATGACCCAGATCGCCATGGCAGGAGACGCAGAAGCTCTTATAGGAAGCCTCACCAGCTTCTATATTTAGGTTAGCTGCGTATATATTGAAACCAATAAAGCTAGTAAGTAGCAGGATGGCGAACTTTGGCATGATGACTCTCACTCATGATGTTATTTGGGAATAAAGTAAGAGTGCGATGGTTGGTATGAATGTTGTGTGAATAAGATGTACAAAAAAGCCGATGCATATCAGCATCGGCTTTGTGGTGTTGATTTCAGTTTTTATGCCGATTTCACTAAACCTAAGGCCTTACGTGAAACCTCATGTGCCGCTTTGGTTAGGTTTTGTTTCTCTAGCGCATCCGACAAGTAACCATAATCTGAAACGTTAGAACGAAGCTCTAGTGCTTTTTCGAAATGCGCTTGTGCCTCTGTCCACTTTTGCTCTCTCAGATAGAACTGAGCTAGCGCACTGTGAGCCTCTGCATTGTTATCGTCTTTCTTCACAGCTTTCTCTAGCATAACTACAACTGGGTGGTGATCGGCCAGGTTAAGCTCTGGAAGCAGCGTATAAAGCTCGTTTGACTCGCTCTTAGCAATGTTCTCTTTGATGACAGTAAATGCCTCTGAGTCGGCCTTACGAGCAATTAACTGTTTAACAAAACAAGAGACAAGGTGTGTGCTCTGTTTTTGTTTACGAGATAGCTTATTCCAGTGGCTGATCAGCCCTTCACTGCCTTGCTGTTTCGCTACATCATGCAGTAGACCACATTGTGCCTTCTGCTCTAATGCGATTTGTTCTTCTGCAGTAATGATCTTGGCTTTAACCAATTTCGGCGTCAGTTCAATCAGAGGTTGCCACAGCTTAAGCTCAACGTAGGTTGTCTTCAACAAGCCTAAGACAGCTGTATTGCTCGGATAAGTGCCTTTTAACGTCGACAGAGTATCGAAAGCGGCTTCGAAGTTTCTCTCGCTGATCTGCTGCTTAGCTTTCGTTAGCTCAACGGCAAGTTGAGAATTATCTTGTTGGCTAGCTAGCTCGATGTACTTATCTCGCTCATCTTTATTGCCTTGCTCATGTGCTGCCTGTGATGCAACTAGGTAGCACAGTAGCGGCATGTCATGGTGGTTTGCCCAGCGCGTTACTTTTTTCTCTGCGCCTTTCCAGTCACCTTCAAGCAGTTTAACGATGCCTTCATTAGTGTAACGACGTGAGCGTTTTTGTTTGCGAACGCTGAACCAGTTCCACGTAGTTGAACTCGCGTATACCACCTTCTTAAACAGGTACTCAAGGCCAAAGAGTGCGGCCAATAGCGCGATAACAAAAATAACCAATGTGGTTACGCTCATTTCTATTGTTTTATTAGCAATAGAGATCAGAACGTAGCCTTGTTGCCCTGAGAATTGCGTACCGACAAATAGACCAGCACCAAGGACTAAGAAAAGAAAAATCCAACGAATCATTATTTCTCCTCCTTGCTCGTCATCGTGGTCACTTCACGACGTAGGCGCTCACGAATGACATCTGAAAGAGAGCTTTGAGATTCAAGCTTCACAGGGTACTTCACCGTGATGTTTTGTTCGCTCAGCTGTTTGATGGCTTTTTCAAACTCGATGACAGCGTTGTTGTCCTGGTTTAGGTATGCTGTTGACCACTCGTTTGCTGTTTCTAGAGCCGCTGTATAGATATCACCTTGCTCTTTATAAACAGCACGGATTGCCGTCTCAAGCTTACCCTTGATGTTTTCTCTTAGGTAAAAATGTTGCTCTGGAGAAAGTAGAGGTACTACGTCGCCATCACGGCTACGGAAAGTGATGAAGTTGCCTGAGAAATCTTTTAGTGAAGTCATCAGGTTGGTTTGCCAGTCGTTGATGTCTCCAGAAACCACTTCTTTTTTCTGTTCTGGAGCTTCAGGCAAGATCGCGTTCGCCAAAGGCAGAGTATCAACTTGTTGCTGTAGACTGGTTAGGCGTAGTACCAAACCGTCACGATCAATCAGTGGGATCGTGCGAAGCTTAGTAATGTCGTTAGCCATTGATTGGCGTAGTGACACTAGGCTTGGATCGTTCAGCGCAGCAATGCGTTGGTCAGCGCTTTCCATTAACTTAGTTGCGCTAACGGCATCATGTTCCAAGAACAGTTTGCGGCCAGCCAGTTTCACTAGATAATCCGCTTCAGCAAGTAACCAATCATTCGGTCTGCGGCCTTTAACGTCAGCAACAGCAAGCTGTAGGCTTTGGATGCTCTTCTCTTGTTGAGCTTGGACAACCTGTGTTTTTTGAACAGCCTGAGACGCTTCTTGGATTGTCTCTTGTTTAACGGCTTGTAGGTCTTTGTTGACTGCCGATTGGGTGTTTTCCAACTTAGATTGAAGAGCTGCAATTTGCGCTGAATATTCAGCATTCTTTTGCTGCATTTGGAAAGCGATACCACCACTGAAGATAATAGAGATAGCAATCGCAATTGCACCAAACTTAACGCCGCGTTTGCCTTGCTTTTCAGCTTTAGCGATTAGCTCATTTTCTTCCGACGTTGTTTGAGGCTTGGTTGGTTGCTCTTCAGGTTTAGGGGCTTCTGCTTTTGTCTCTTCTGGACTTTCAGAGGTAGCCTCGTCTTGAACTACCGGTTGAGTTTCTGGACTTTTTTCAGGTTCAATATGCTCGTTATTTTTTTTGCTTGTCATGCTTATTTCCTGTTTCTAGCTAAGGCTGGAGAGCAGCCAGTAATATTGGGTTTGTCGCACTTGTCGTATTCGTAACTGTTGAATACCCCAGTTGTTGGGCTCGTTCTGCAATGCGTTGGCTTGGGACAAATAGATGTCTTGTGAAAAGCCAAGTCGAATACTCGTCAGGTGTATTGGAGGTTAAGTATTCCAATTGCTCCTGACTGGTGATGACAATTTTTGAAATCTTTTGTTCAACCCACAGAGGGTAAGTATTGTGGTGGTTTATCGGAATATATTCTCTACGGTAGGTCTCACAATAGGAGACTTGTGCTCCCTGATTGACAAGAGATTCGCGTATTAGCTCGCGACCACCATTTCCACGCAGTATTAAGATCGCCTTATCTCGCACATTTCTTAGCTCTGGCAGCCTGAGAAGGTGCTCACTATCACTCACTTGTGGGTAGTTTACTTTTTGTTTACAAGCTTTGCTTAAAATGTGCGCGGTTTTTTGACCAACGCCAAGATATAGAGTGGAACTGGGCCAACTTTGGTTACTTTGGGCAAGAATTCGTTGAGCCGAGGTAACGGCGTGTTGACTGACAGCAATGATGATATCGCTGCTTTGTAACAGATCAGAAAGAGGTTGGGGCGGAGTGTTGTCAACGATGCGAATCAGTGGGTGATGGAGTGCAGAGACTCCATCATCCACTAGCTGTTGGCAAAGCGCTTGCCCTTCAAGACCTGGGCGAGTTACCAACACTGTCATGGTTAGTCTTGGTCAGCGTAAAGTTTTGTGAGGATTTCACGAGCGCCATCATCAAGGAGCTGGTTAGCAAGCTTAACGCCTAGTGCTTCCGCGTCTTTACGTGGGCCTTTGATCTCACCGCGTACCATTTTCGAGCCGTCTGGTTCACCGACTAAAGCGCGTAGCCAAATGTCATCACCGTCGAGTAGCGAGTAGCTACCGATTGGCACCTGACAACCACCTTCTAGTGTAAGGTTCATTGCGCGCTCACACAGGACACGATCAGCGGTATCTTGGTGATTTAACGGCTCTAGTAGTTTGATTAGTCTTTCGTCATCCAAACGACACTCGATGCCAACGGCACCTTGGCCAACGGCTGGAAGAGATTGTTCTGGCTCAATGAAGCTGCGGATACGCTCCTCTAGCTCTAGACGCTTTAGGCCTGCAGCAGCAAGGATGATTGCGTCGTATTGACCATCATCGAGTTTACCTAAGCGAGTACCTACGTTGCCACGCAGCTCTTTGATTACAAGGTCTGGACGGTACTCCATTAGCTGGCATTGGCGACGCAGACTGCATGTACCAACAACAGCACCTTGAGGTAACTCATCAATGTTGTTGTAGGTGTTGGATACAAAAGCGTCACGCGGGTCTTCACGCTCACAAATCGTAACTAGACCTAAGCCTTCAGGGAAATCGACAGGAACATCTTTCATTGAGTGGACCGCGAGGTCAGCACGACCTTCTAGCATCGCCACCTCAAGCTCTTTAACGAAGAGACCTTTACCGCCCACTTTAGCAAGCGGCGTATCGAGAATGATGTCGCCTTTAGTAACCATGGTCACCAACTCAACCTCTAAACCAGGGTGCGCAGCTTGAAGGGCATCCCTTACAAAGTAGGCTTGCCAAAGAGCAAGTGGGCTTTTTCGAGTAGCGATACGGATTGGAGTTGATTGTGTCATGGTGATTCCGATATGAGTCTGTAATAGCCTAATCCTAACACTCTGGGCAGAAAATTCTTACTGTTAGATCATTGCGAGCTTTGATAGATAAAGGAATTTCATTACTTCACCAAAATAGTGTGATTGGTATCTCATTTGAAACATGGGCTATTATTAGAAATAGTCAATAAAGAGGACACTACCATGCCGTGGATTTAACGTTTTTCCTAGCGGAACAAAGGTGGCAGCATCGCTAGCTTTGCTTTACCATTAACAGTAAAAGTGTTAAATTGATCACGTTTTGTTGTTGCTTTCGTTCAGTAACTAAACAGAAGTGCATTTAATCTCAACCAAGGACTTACCTTGCAGGCATACACTCAGACTTTGATTCAACGGTTGGATAATCTAAATCAACAGCGCATTGATCGTGCGTTGGCGTTGATGGATTTGCAAAGTCAGCGCGTATTCCATCTTATCCCTGCACTGCTTCACTACAACCACCCTATGATGCCTGGTTTCTATGACCAACAAGTTCCTTTTGGAATTCGTAGTTTCACGCCTAATGAATTCCAAAAGCAATTTGTCGAAGATACTGAGCTGACGTTAGGCGGTAAGCTTGCCGAAACGGATTCTCCAGAGATCCTCGGTCTCTACACCATGGGCAGTACTTCCTCTATTGGTCAAAGTACTTCAAGCGATCTTGATATTTGGGTCTGCGTATCACCTGATATGGATGGTGGTGCTCGTGATAGTTTGACTAATAAGTGTCTGCTTATCACTGATTGGGCTCAAACGCTTGGGGTTGAGGCTAACTTCTTCTTGATGGATGAACAGCGTTTCCGCTCGAACCATTCAGAAGAGATGACGGGTGATAACTGTGGCTCTTCGCAGCATCTATTGCTGTTGGACGAGTTTTATCGCTCGGCGGTGCGTTTGGCTGGTCAGCGTCTGCTTTGGCAGATCATTCCTCCAGAAATGGAAGAGTGTTATGACGAGTATGTGCACGATCTGTGTAACAAGGGTTATATCGATTGCTCTCAGTGGATTGATTTCGGCAAATTAAACCGAATTCCAGCGGAAGAGTACTTCGGATCGAACCTTTGGCAGCTATACAAAAGTATCGACTCTCCATACAAATCAGTTTTAAAAGCGATCCTGTTAGAGGCTTACTCGTGGGAGTACCCACATACTCAACTTCTGAGTATTGACACCAAGCGTCGTTTCTTTGCCGATGAACCTGACCTGTACGGGATGGACAGTTACTACTTGATGCTTGAGAAAGTGACTCGCTATCTTGAGCGTATCAACGATGATACGCGTCTTGATCTTGTTCGCCGTTGTTTCTATCTCAAAACTCATGAGAAGTTATCGCGTGAGGCTGGAGTTGGCTCTGTTGCTTGGCGTCGAGAAGCATTAACCGAGATGACTCAATCTTGGAATTGGGATCATGAGACCATCGTTGAGTTGGATAACCGCCGTAACTGGAAGGTTGAACAAGTTAAAGTCGTTCACCATGCTCTATTAGATGCTTTGATGCTCAGCTACCGTAACCTGATTCAGTTTGCGCGTCGTAATGACATCACCTCTGCAATCAGCCCTCAAGACATCAGTATTCTTGCTCGTAAGCTGTATGCAGCGTTTGAGGTGCTACCGGGCAAGGTGACACTTCTTAATCCTCAAATCTCACCGGACCTGCATGAGCCTGATCTGAGCTTTATCGAGGTAAGACAGGGTCAAACTAATAAGGCTGGTTGGTATCTGTATAAGCAGCCTTTGATTGCTCACCGAATTCTTGGTCAACCGTCGCTTGAGCACCATGAGTACTTGAGTAAGTTGGTTGCGTGGTCGTTCTTTAATGGACTGATCACTGAGTCCACACGCCTTCACTCTGTGGTTCGTGACGCACACATTGATATCGATAAGTTCTATCAGATGGTGAGCGATCTGCGTAACACCTTCTCATTGCGCAAGCGCCGTCCGAGTATGCAAGCGCTGGCGAGCCCGTGTGAGATTAGCCAATTGGCAATGTTCATCAACTTTGAGAACGACCCAACCTCAGAGTTGAGTGCTCGCTCTTTAAAAGTTGATTTGAAGAGTGCGGACATTTTTAGTTTTGGCGAAGAAGGTCAGAGCTTAGTGGGCAGTGTCGACTTGGTTTACCGTAACTCTTGGCATGAAGTGCGAACACTGCATTTCCAAGGTGAGACGGCAATGCTCGACGCTTTAAAAACCGTATTGGGTAAAATGCACCAAGATGCGCTACCGCCAGAGTCGGTAGACGTGTTCTGTTACAGCAAAAACCTGCGCGGTGTGATTCGCAATATGGTTTACCAACTGCTTGCTGAGTGTATTGATCTGCGTTTGAAGCCGATTGAGCAAGAGAAGCGTCGTCGATTCAAAGCGATTCGTCTGGCTAACAAGATGTTTGGTCTGTTCTTTGAGCGTCGTGGCGTATCGGTGCAGATGCTAGAAAACTCCGTCGACTTCTATCGCAGCATCTCAACCAATAAGCTGAAGGGCTCACCACTGTTGATGTTGGATAAAGAGCAAGAGTACCAACTACCAGAAGTGGTCGATGGCTTTGCCAGTGAGGGGTTGATTCAGTTCTTCTTTGAGGATACCGATAAGGGTTTCAACATCTACGTATTGGATGAGTCGAATCAGGTTGAGGTTTACCACCAATACAGTGGCCAGAAAGACGAGATGATTGCGAGTGTGAACTCTTTCTACACCTCTGTGAAAGATGATTCCAAGGTGGCGTCGAAGCTGATTAACTTCAATCTTCCTCAGTATTATCAGATTGTTCACCCTGATGATGGGCAATCTTACGTGGTGCCTTATCGTAACGATGCCACGCTCTCTTCGCGTAATTCTAAGATCGCTAACGTTTAGCAACAAAAAAGGAGTGACTGAGTCGCTCCTTTTTTACATTGGTCGCTTTGGGGTATCCATGGATAGATTAAACCCAGTCGATCTCTTCACCGGCGTGTTTCTCACACTCAGCTTTAACCATCTCAAATAGCTCCATGCCTGTCTTTGAGCATGTCCATTTGTCTTCAATCAACTTGAAGTGAAAGCCACCTGACTTAGACGCTAGCCAGATCTCTTTCATTGGCTCTTGGCGGTTAATGATGATTTGGCTGCGGTCTTCAAACTCCAGCGTCATCACGTTGCCAGTCACTTCGTAATCGATGTCAGCCTCTGATTCATCGATCGCTTCTTCGATGTTTTGCATCTGTATATCGACTAGCTGATGAAATTCAGTATCGTTCATCCTTTCTATCCTATTGCTTTTCTTGAGTGTGGTGCGATTATAGGGGGCATTGAGTTAATAATCACGATATGCAAAATGAAAAAGTTAATTACCGCTCTGTTTATGTTGTCTGTTATTGGTCTTTCGGGCTGTGGTCAAACTGGTCCGCTCTACTTACCTGATGATGCGCAGCAAAATGAACAATCGCAATAAGTGAATCAACAATGTAGTAGCAATCGTAACGGATAAGGGATAAGAATTTTGGATTACTTCAACTATCAGGATGATGGCCAGCTTTGGGCTGAAAACGTCGCACTTTCACAACTGGCAGAGCAATACGGCACGCCACTGTACGTATACTCTCGCGCCACTCTAGAACGTCACTGGAACGCGTTCGACTCTTCTGTGGGTGAGCATCCTCACTTGGTTTGCTATGCCGTAAAAGCGAACTCTAACCTAGGTGTACTAAATACACTGGCAAGATTGGGCTCTGGCTTCGATATCGTATCTGGTGGTGAACTGGAGCGTGTTATTGCAGCGGGTGGTGATCCATCTAAGGTTGTGTTCTCTGGTGTCGGCAAAACAGCGGCAGAGATGAAACGTGCGCTTGAGTTGAAGATTAAATGTTTTAACGTGGAATCAGAGCCTGAGTTAGAGCGCCTAAATAAAGTTGCTGGCGAGCTTGGTGTGAAGGCGCCAATTTCTCTGCGTATTAACCCAGACGTTGATGCAAATACTCACCCTTATATCTCTACGGGTCTGCGTGATAACAAATTTGGTATCGCCTTTGACCGTGCACCTGCCGTGTATGCGTTTGCTCAGCAGCTTGAGAACCTCGATATCCACGGTATCGACTGTCATATCGGTTCCCAACTAACTGACATTGAACCGTTCATCGATGCGACTGATCGCTTGTTGGCTCTGATTGACCAACTACGCGCTGATGGTATTAACATCAAACATCTCGATGTGGGTGGTGGTTTAGGGGTGGTTTACCGTGATGAATTACCGCCGCAACCATCCGACTATGCAAAAGCGTTACTAGCTCGACTAGATAATCATGCTGATCTAGAGCTGATTTTCGAACCTGGAAGAGCGATTGCTGCTAACGCTGGTGTATTATTAACAAAAGTCGAATTCCTAAAACCGACTGAACATAAGAACTTTGCCATCATCGATGCTGCGATGAATGACTTGATGCGTCCAGCGCTATACCAAGCATGGCAAGACATTGTCCCTGTTGTTCCACGTGAAGGTGAAGCAGTGACTTATGATTTAGTGGGTCCTATCTGTGAAACCGGTGACTTCTTAGGTAAAGATCGCGCGCTTGTTCTTGAAGAGGGCGATCTCCTAGCGGTGCGTTCTGCAGGTGCTTATGGCTTCGTGATGTCATCAAACTACAACACTCGCTCTCGAGCAGCAGAAGTGATGGTTGATGGCGATAAAACTCATCTTGTTCGTCAGCGTGAAGAGCTAACGAGCTTGTGGGAACTTGAAAACATTCTTCCGGAGTAAGTTTAAGCGTTATGCACTTCCACTTTTCAAAAATGCATGGTTTGGGCAATGATTTCATGGTCGTGGACTGCATTACTCAAAACATCTTCTTCTCTCCAGACCTGATCCGCCGTTTGGCGGATCGTCATACCGGCGTTGGTTTCGACCAACTGCTGGTGGTTGAGGCTCCGTACGACCCAGAAACGGACTTCCACTATCGTATTTTTAATGCCGATGGTAGCGAAGTCGAACAGTGTGGTAACGGTGCTCGTTGCTTTGCTCGCTTCGTGCGAATGAAAGGGCTGACCAACAAATACAGCATCAATGTGAGCACCAAGAAAGGCAAGATGGTTCTTAAGATTGAGGAGAACGATCAGATCACGGTTAATATGGGCGTGCCTGAGTTCGAGCCAAGTAAGATCCCTTTCAAAGCTAAACAGTCAGAGAAAACCTACATTCTGCGTACCGATGAGCACACGCTTTTCTGTGGCGCGGTAAGCATGGGTAACCCTCATGTAGTGACAGTAGTTGATGATGTGGATACCGCAGATGTTGATACCATTGGTCCGCTGCTTGAGTCACACGAGCGTTTCCCTGAGCGTGTGAATGCCGGTTTTATGCAGGTAGTCACTCGTGACGAAGTTCGCCTACGTGTTTACGAACGTGGTGCAGGTGAGACCCAAGCGTGCGGAAGCGGTGCTTGTGGCGCTGTTGCTGTGGGTATTACTCAGGGCTTGCTATCTAATAATGTAAAAGTGCGCCTGCCAGGCGGCGATCTACAGATCAGTTGGCAAGGTCCAGGTAAACCGCTGTTTATGACAGGCCCTGCTACACACGTCTTTGATGGTCAACTCTCTTGCTGATCACCATTAATAATAAATAAGGATAGGTTTTGTCTTACGTAGAAGCCGATGCGCTAACGGCAGAAGTGGTTGCTGAATATTTGCGTGATAACCCAGACTTCTTCCAAGATAGGAGAGAGCTGGTGGATCGCCTTGCGATTAATAATGTAGAGCAGGGTGCTGTCTCTTTAGTCGAAGTGCAATTGAAGCGTCAGCGTCAACGCATTGAAGAGCTTGAAGAAGAGATCACCAGCTTAATGTCACTGGCGGCCAATAACGATAAAACCTTCTATGAGTTTATGGCGCTGCAGGACCAAGTGCTGAAATGTCGTGATTTCATGCAGGTGATTAAAGCGGTAGAGCAGAAAGCGACTGAGCTTGGTCTGAAGGCGTATGTTCGCATTCTGTCTCAAGGTGGTTTTTATCAGCTTAGTGATGAGGGCTATGCTAAATTCTCGTTGAATCATCTCAATGGTAAAGATGCATACCTTGGTCGCTTGAGAAAGAGCGATCGCCAAGACCTATTTGGCGAACAACCTGCTCCTGAGCTAGGATCGTATGTAGTGCTGCCGTTGGCCAAACAGTCTCCGATTGGGTTGTTGGCCTTCTCTAGTGAAGATGGTGGTCACTTTCAGCCCTACATGGATACCCTTTTCTTGCGTCATTTAGCACTTGTTGTTGCTCATATGGCAGAGACCTTACCTTGGCAGATTGATAATGAGCCTAGAGCCCAACACACCTCTTCCTAATAGCCTCCAAAAACCACTTTCTCGTTTCTATGAGTACTTAAGAAGCGAGAAAGGGCTGAGTCTGCATACTCAGCGCAATTACAAACAGCAACTAGAAACTATGGCCGCTCAACTGGTCACCCTAGGTCTTAAAGACTGGCAGCAAGTCGATGCTGCGTGGGTGCGCCAGTTAGCCAGTAAAGGCATGCGTGAAGGGATTAAGGCGAGTAGTTTGGCGACGCGTCTTTCTTCACTGCGCAGCTTCTTTGATTTCTTAGTGCTACGAGGCGAGATTTCAGCAAACCCTGCGAAGGGGGTATCGGCACCGCGTAAGCAGCGTCCGTTGCCAAAGAACCTTGATGTGGATGAAGTAGGTCAGCTGCTTGAGGTTGATGAAAGTGATCCCTTATCGATTCGTGATCGAGCAATGATGGAAGTCATGTACGGTGCAGGCTTGCGTCTGGCTGAACTGGTGGGCATCAACCTGAAAGATATTCAGGCTCGTCAGGGCGAGATTCGAGTGATTGGTAAGGGTGATAAAGAGCGTAAGGCGCCTTTTTCTGGACAAGCCAAAGAATGCGTTGAGAAATGGCTTAAGGTGCGTGGTGAGTTAGCTGCCCCCGGAGAGCCTGCGTTGTTTGTATCTAAATTGGGTACGCGTATCTCCCATAGAAGTGTGCAAAAGCGCATGGAAGAGTGGGGTAAGAAACAGGCGGTGGCCAGTCATATCAGCCCACATAAACTGCGTCACTCATTTGCGACCCATGTATTGGAGTCAAGCCAGAATTTGAGGGCAGTTCAAGAGCTGCTTGGGCATGAGAACATTTCAACAACCCAGATCTATACCCATTTAGATTTCCAACACTTGGCACAAGCGTACGATCAAGCGCACCCAAGAGCTCGTAAAAGAAGCAAAGAATAAGAGGCACTGATGCAACTCTACCGTGGATTGAACCCGATTAAGGCGATGACGTTTGACCTAGATGACACGCTTTATGATAACTGGCCTGTGATCATGAAAGTGGAAAAGGAGATGGCGAAGTGGTTGTTCAGCGAGCACCCAGTGGCGTCATCTTTGTCTCTGGATGAGTGGCACCAAGTAAAGGTTCAAGTCGCGCAGGCAAATCCTGAGTTGAAGCATGATGTGACTTTGTGGCGTGAAACGCAGATCAAACAAGGGCTGATGCAGCTCGGCTATACAGAAGCCGAAGCGACTGCTGCAGCTAAGGCGGGCATTGAGCATGCATTGTGGCTCAGAAACCAAATCGATGTCCCTCAAGAGACGCATCGCGTGATGCAGGCTCTCTGTGAAAAGCTTCCTCTAATAGCGATCACTAACGGTAATGTCGATCCGCACAAAATCGGTTTGGGGGACTATTTTCAATTGATATTGAAAGCGGGACCCGATGGCAGAGCGAAGCCTTATCCTGATATGTTTACTCAAGCACAGCAGCATCTCGATATTCCGGCTCACCATATTTTACACGTTGGTGATCACCTTATCAGCGATGTTTATGGTGCTAAGGTCAATGACTATCAGGCGTGTTGGTTTAATGATAAAAACGTAAATATTCAGCAGGCATCGAAAGTGCGTGTGTTGCCTGATATCGAAATTTCACAATTAAGAGATCTTATGCGACTAATTTAATCGCGACTTTAAGCTTATGTCGCATTTATTATAGGGTCTTGTTACATTGAGTTTCGTTTAAGAAGCAGTGATAGCTTCTCTAATCGACAACGGCTTTCATCGTATTCATATCCATCATTAAAGCTGTTGTCGTCTACTTATATGATTACAACAAGGCTTGGCATGCATACCTACACTTTTCTCGTCAACTCTGAGGAATCCTTAGAAACCTATCTACAACAAAAAGTGTGGCATGCCGATAAACAGTACCTTATTCAGTTACACTCTACGCTTTCTGGCCAATCGGCGAGTCGCTTAGCCGATATCACACTGACGTACCTCAAAGGCGCGACCTTAATCGGTCAGAGCGTTCAGCATATGATTCACAATAATCGTCAGGTAAGCAGCGGCAGTTTGCTGATGATCAGTGAGTTTGAAGAGACGACGCTAAGTTCTACCGTTGTACCATTTAGTGGCAAAACTGGGCTGGATGGATTAGCGCTGGTTAACGCACTCAACTTAACCGAGCACAGCCAAACCGTGATCAGTATTTGCGACCAACTAGAGGGCTGTGATTACCCGATTTATACAGGCTTTGACACGTTGCCTTATTCGGTGCCTGTCGCTGGTGGTTTGTGTCATGAGAATGCGTACGGCCGTTGGGTAATGTATAACGGTCAGGTATATCAACATGCTTGTGTTGCCGTTGCACTGCATAACCCTAATTTAAAGGTATGGTCGGGGGCTTACTCTGAGTGGAACCCTATCGGCATGAAGCTTAGAGTCACTCGTGCTGAAGGGCATCGTCTGTATAGTCTCAACGATAAGCCTGCGATTGATGTATTTAAACACTACTTAGCTGACGGTAAAGATATTCCCTTTAGTCAGCTGATGAGTTTCCCTCTGTATCGTGAATCCGGCAGAAAGAAGGGTATTTCGACGCCGCTGCGAATCAATGATGATGGCAGTATCGAGTTTGATAGTGTTTGGCAAGTCGGTGAAGAGGCTCAATTCTGCTATAACCATCCATCACTGACCGCGGAGAAGGTTCGTCACGGTGCGGAAGTTCTGGCGATGCATCAACCCGAATCAGTGATGATCTACAACTGTGTGTCACGATTAGAGTTCATTGATAGTCGTACAGAGCTTAAGCCGTTTGAAGGCGTTGTTGATGCATGCGGAGCCTACTGCATGGGTGAACTGTATCGAACGGACACACAACAAGAGATTTTGCACCATAGCCTTACCTATGTGGCGATGCGTGAATCCCACGAGTTGATTGAATACAGTCGAACGGATGATCATATCGACTCTATGGTGTCACCGCTGCTTAATCTGGTCAGAAATGCGGTTGCCGACCTTGACCATATGAACAGCCAGATGGAGAAGAAACTTCATCAACAAGCGCGCCGTCTCACGGAAAGTTATCGCGTGGATTCGCGCACCGGTTTACCAAATCGTATCGTGCTCAAAGAGCAGCTCAATAGCATGAAGAGTTCGGAGCATCTGCTCACCTTAAAGCTGACGAACTTCCATCAAGTAAATGAAAAGTATGGCTACCAGGTTGGAGACCAACTGCTCAGAGATCTATCCACTCATTTCGTAGAGCAATTACAAAATAATGCGGATAAAGATTCTCTTGAGCGCGTACAACTGTTTAGTATCGGCGTGGGTGAGTGGGCCATCATCTTTGATGCTCTGGTTCAGAGCGAGCTGATTAAATACCGTTTTGCCCAATTTGCTGATGACATTGAACACATCAATTTTGAACCCTATGGTTTAGCGGATGTAGATTATCTCTCTGTTTCGTTGTGTGGCGGCTTTGCGAGCCGCTGTGACTTTACAGAAGATTCGGGTGAAGAAATTCTATTAAAGGCCATCGAAGCTCGGCGCTATGGGGTGCGTAACAACACCCATATTACTAACGCGAAAGACATTCAGGTAAGTGAGGAAGACCGTAAAGATCAGCTCGGATGGTTGTCTTGTGTAAGCCGCGCCATCTTGAGTCAAAATATCATTACGTACTCACAACCTATCGTTGCAGCTGGAAGTCATGAAGAAGTGAGCCAAGAGTGTCTGGTTCGTATTATGGACGATGGAAATATCGTACCTCCGGGCAAGTTCCTGCCTATCATCGCTGATACTCACCTGTACACGCGCCTCAGTCGTCATATGATTAAAAACACGATTGGTCATTTGGCAGATAAGCAAGGTGCGTTCTCCATAAACTTGTCACCACAAGATCTATTGAGCGATAAAACCTTGATGATACTGGAAACGGCGATTCAAGGGATGAACGATCCGACTAGACTAGGCTTAGAAGTGTTGGAGTCTGAGCAGATTAAAGACTACGGACGAATGATTGAAGTGTGTGATCACTTTAGAGCCTTAGGCGCTCGCATTATCGTTGATGATTTTGGCTCTGGGTATTCCAACATTGATGAGATCATCAAATTAGAACCTCAGATCATCAAGCTAGACGGTAGTCTCATCCGTAACATCGATAGAGACCCAAAACAGCGCAGTATTGCTGCTCAGTTGGTGAAGTTGTGTCAGGTATTTAATGCGAAAACTGTCGCTGAGTTCGTTCACAATCAACAAGTGTGCGAGTTAGCGGAAGATATGGGAATTGATTATCTGCAAGGTTATTACTTTGGCGAACCTAAGCGTTTGTTCTAACTAAAAACGTTTCGCTTAAAGGTGTCTAAAACACAATGTGATGTGCATACAGGTCTCGAGAAATTCGCTGCATATTCTATGATTTATTAAGGAATCATCCCTAACTGAGCTCACAGATCTTACAGGATGATTGTAAGTAATACGTGCAAGGCTTATCGATAATCAGCACAATAACAAATCATTAATGCAGCGATTAATGTGGTTATGCAGTCATTTTCTCTCTTTATACATGATATAGAGCAGCTTGCAGTTGAGCTAGAGACTGTAAGTTTCGCAACGAGCGATACGCTTTTGGTTCAGGTTTTCTCTTCTTTTGAGCAAGAGAGAGTCGAAGCTGCGTGTCAGATTATTCATGCGCGTTTTCCTAACTCTACTTCTATTGGCTGCAGTGCTGAACACTTCATTGATAAGGGCGAGCTTAGACACCAAGGGTTACTGGCGGTCTTTAGCCGTTTCTCTTCGACTACCTTTAGCTCAGCCGTGGTTCCATATAGTGATGATTTGGCTCGAGATAGCGACGATATGTTACGTCAGCTCGATTGCCATGAGGGAACCCAAACGGCGATCTGTTTTGCTGATTGCCTAACGCTGGATAAAACTGATCTCTTTTATGCGTTTGAACGCTCACCTCTGAATATTCCAATCTGTGGTGGCGCATCGACCATCACTCCATCTGGGCGCTGGGTGATGTGCAACGGGTGCTGTTATCAAGAAGCCTATGTCATGGTTGCACTACACAGTGAAAAGCTCGCTGTGAATCGAGGCTACTTCACCGAGTGGAATCCAATTGGCAAAACCTTTCGTGTTACCGCGGCGCAAGGCACTCGTCTTATTGAGTTGGACGAGGTGCCGATTCGAGAGCTTTATAACCGCTACCTTGCTGATGGTCTCGAAGTCCCCTTTGAACAGCTACACAACTTCCCGTTGATGGTTGGTGACCCGAAAAAACAGAATATTCATTTGCCAGTTAAAATGGCGAATAATGGTGAGATTGAGTTCAGCGGAGAGTTTCACGTTGGGGAGGAGGTGCGTTTCTGTTATGACCATCCTTCGCTAACACTGGAACAAGTCAGGTTAGGGGTTGAGCAAGTTGCCTTACACTCTCCAGAGTGCTTCTTTGTCTATAATTGCACTTCTCGCTTGGACTTTATTGAAGGGAACCAAGAGGTCGAGATCTTCCAGAAGCTGACCGACACCTATGGTGTTTACTGTATGGGGGAGTTGTTCCACGAGCAAGGGCAACAACGTCTATTGCACCATAGCTTAACCTATATGGCTCTTAGTGAGGGCAAACATTCAAACTGTCGTCAGTTAAGCAGTCAGCCTGCGAGTAATATATCCCCTCTGTTTTCACTGATTCGCAATGCCTTGATGGACGTTGATGACATGAACAACAGCATGGTCAACAAGATCCAACAACAGGCAACGGCTCTAACCGCCAGTTATCGTGTTGATCGTCGAACGGGTTTACCTAACCGGAGTGTTCTGCGCGAAAGATTGGCTCGAATGGGTGGAGCTAGCCACTTGCTCACGCTCAAGGTCACCACATTTAGCCAAATTAATGAGAAGTATGGCTACCGTGTAGGAGACAAGCTTCTTAACGACTTGAGTGAGCACTTCCAAAGTTCGTTGACTCGTTTTTTCGAACAAGAGTGTCAGCTCTACAGCGTGGGTATCGGTGAGTGGGCGGTGGTCTTTGATAGCTTGTCCAGTGATGAATACATACAACAGCGCTTCTCTGAATTTGCCGATGAGACTGAGCATGTCAACTTTGAGCCGATGGGGCTCCCTGATATTGATTACTTGTCGGTATCAATTGGCGCGGGGATTGCGAGTCGTCGTGATTTTCCGACCACATCGATTGATGATTTATTGCTGAAGTCGATTGATGCTCGTCGTAGTGCGGTCAGTCAAAACAAACATCTCGTTAACGCAAAGACCTTGGTTCAGCTAGAAAAACAGCGCCAAGAGCAGCTGCGTTGGTTGTCTTGTGTTAGCCGAGCGGTCATGAACAAGAATGTGGTCGCTTGTGCTCAACCCATAGTGTCGACTCATTCTCATCAAGTGGAGAGTTATGAGTGTTTAGTTCGCATCGAGGAAGAAGGAGAGCTAATCACTCCGGGGCGTTTCTTACCGATTATTGAAGGCACTCATCTTTACACTCGATTAAGTCGCCAAATGATCTCGCGTACCTTTGATTTTATGAGCACCCGAACCGACTCATTCAGTATTAACCTGGCACCACAAGATTTCACCAACGAGAAAACGGTACTCCACCTTGAGCAGGCAATTAAAAGCATCAGTCATCCACAGCGTATCGGCTTAGAGGTGCTAGAGACGGAACAAATCAAGGATTACGGTCGCTTAATCGAAATCTGTAATCACTTCAGAGAGCTGGGTGTGAACATCATTGTCGATGATTTTGGTTCTGGATATTCCAACATAGATGAGATCCTTAAGCTGGAGCCGCAGATAATTAAGCTCGATGGTAGTTTGATTCGCAATATTGATCAGGATATGAAGCAGCGTAAGATAGCGCAACAGCTGGTCAGCCTGTGTCAGATACTGAATGCTAAAACTGTGGCCGAATTTGTTCATAATCAAGAGGTGTGCAGGATCGCTGAGGACATGGGCGTCGATTACCTACAAGGCTATTTCGTCGGAGAGCCTAAGCGCCTGTTCTGATTTCTGAGTGACTACTGTTTCACGTGAAACGTAAAGAGCGAGCTAAGTCTCGCTCTTTGGTTTTTTACCTTAACGCATGGCCACTTTTATCGGCTTGGAAGACTTTCAAGTAGTGATGGAAGTACTGGTTGAGCTGTTGAGCTTGCTCCGTTTCACCCAATTGACTCAGTAGTAGGCTACCAACCTCACAAGTACATAAGTGCCCTGAGTCTTGATTGCGCCTCAAGGTATAGGCTGAATCCAAATTAGGAGTGAGGTGTACCTGTGGAATGTCTTTTAACCATGGGCTTTTGTTCATCATCTTCTTCGCTTCTTGCCATGTCGCATCGAGCACAATAAACAATAATTTGTGGCTTTCTACTGGATAATCTTTAGTGACCTCACTGACTTCAACACTCTGCTCACTTGGAAATAAGAGCAAAGCTTGTATCGCATCATCATTGATCATCGCCATTAAGTCTGTGGGTGCAGACTTACGCTGCCAAACATAGCTGTGACAGTTGGGCAGTGTTTGTTGCAGTAGTTTTCCAGTGTTGGTATCACGGTGGAGTTCGTTCTCGTGAGTAAGCAGTGCAATGTTTACAGAGCTTTCAAGAGTGGGGATCAACGAGCAAATACATTGATGAGTGAAGCCACATCGTTGGCAAGCGACAGCCTTTTCCATATTAGAGTTTAACTCCTTTTTGCATCGGAGATGTTTCGTCGGTAAACAGAATGACTTGGCTCACTTTGTCGCTGGTGGTTGTAGGCGCGACGCTTGGGTTGAGTGGATAACTGACACCTGAATACTGCAACACATGTTGTGCTGGTGTAGCACCGCCACCACTGACATTAAAGACGAGATCTTGCCAACCGTTATGTTGTTCGGCACCTAAATGAATCGCTCCCTGTACTAAGGTGATACGACTGTTGAAGCGCCACTGTTGTTGATGGTTTTCAAAGATAAGCAGAGTGCATCCTCCAGAACCACACCAATTAAGCTGAGCCAGTAGTTCCTCTTGGCCATCACCATTGAGGTCATAGGTCAGCCAACGATATTGGGTATCGTCAGTTGAGGTCTTGTGGATCTTAAAATAATCACGGATCGCACGGTCGACCTTGGGATCAAGTTGATCCCTACCATCGATTTTCTGAGGTGTAAGATCGGCGGATGATTCCGTCACTGTGGTCAGATCTTGTTGCTCTTTGGTTTTAAAGAGAACCAGACCACCATCGGCTATTGGATACACAACATTGCCCACACGCTCTTTTTTCGCCCTCAACTGGTTGCCTTCACGAGTAAAAATACGCTCTGAGATAAGATATTGTTGCTGGTGGCGCGTCATGACCACTTGAACTTGGTTGGTATTGAGTTGCTGCCAAAACCCTTGCTCAATAATAGGATCATCACCGTTGCTGTATGAGTAAGTGGTGATTGCGCTATGGTCATCATTCAATTCAAGAGTCACTGAGAAGCCGGCATTTTGTGTTGAGCTAGCAAAGTAGCGATCTGCCCATTCTAGGGTTGGGTCTTGATTAGAGAGCGTAGCGCAACCTTTGTGGGTCTTATCATTGAGGGTGAGCTCGGCATTCCAGCCGTACAAGCTATCACTCATGGTATCGTTACAACGGCTCTTAGTGAGGTTCAGTTCGCCATCACCTTGGTCGCTACTTAACTGATACTGACGCTGTTCGCTGCTCATACGGCTTGACTGAATCTCAAAAGCTTGTGGTGTCTCACCCATTTGTGAGTAGGTAATGTTGCTCTTATCGAATTGCGCCGACCAGGAAGGTTCATTACCAAAGACACGTGTTGGTTTAAGCGGTTGGTTGCAGCGGTTTGGGTTTTCTGCCGTCAGAATGTTTACTTGGTCGACAACAAAGCGTGCTGTGAAGTCGGCGTTGTATCCAGTTTGGCTAGGTACGGTCAGGTGGCCAATAAGCTCGCCATACATTGGTTGGTAGGGGGTATTAGAGAGTCCTTGAGCCTCCAGTGCCAGCTCTGGTGATAAATCTAGCCAGTATTGCTCTTGGCTACCACAAGGAGTAAAAGTGCGGCTCTCATGGCCGACAATCACTTGACCACGCATAATAAAGGTTTGTGGCTGAATGGTACTCGGCGCATCTAAGCTGGCAGTGGGCGACTTCTCTGATTCTGAAGGGGATAGTTGGGTTTGACTACAACCCGTCAGAGCGATGGCCGTCAGCCACACGGCTGGGTTTTTAAGTACCTTCATGTTATATCTTCCTCGGAGCAACCGTTAATTGGATTTATTATGGCATATTGGTTATTTAAAACAGAACCCGACACCTTCTCTATTCATACCCTGCGTGTGCAAAACACCTCTTGCTGGGAGGGCGTTCGTAACTATCAAGCTCGTAATATGATGCGTGATCAGGTCAAATTGGGTGACCTAGTGATGATTTACCATTCGTCTTGCAAAAAAGTCGGTGTTGCCGGTATCGCTAAAGTGACACGAGAAGCCTATCCGGATCATTTTCAGTTTGATCCAGAGAGTGATTACTACGATGCTAAATCGTCACCAGACAATCCTCGCTGGGTGATGGTCGATGTCGAGTATGTTCGAACCACAGAACGTTTGATTCCTTTAGCGACGCTGAAAGCGATGCCTGAGCTTGAAAATATGCCGTTAGTAAAGCGAGGCAATCGCTTATCCATCATGCCAGTGACGGAGCAAGAGTGGCAGGCTATTTTAAGCAAAGAGGTACTGGGTTCTCGATAGCATTAGAGCTTATGAGAACGTGAAGGTTCAAAAAAGGCAGCGATTGGCTGCCTTTTTAGTGTTTAGGGGAGAGATAGTTACAACAGATGATCTTCAAGGTAGTGAGCTACGGCATCATCCGCGTTGCTACCGATTACTTCGTTGTTTGGCAATGCTTGCATCACTTTCTCATGTGATGTGCCCATCACTAGGCCTTTACCTGCCATCGCTAACATTTCGGCATCGTTCATACCATCACCAAAGGCAATGCAGTTATCTAGAGTGAGGTCTAGTGATTTTGCAACGGCTTCGAGCGCGTGGCCTTTTGATACCTCTGCAGCCATGATTTCCAAACACCAAGGGGTAGAGAAGGATATGTTCAGCTTATCGCCAAAGGTGTCTCGCAACTTCTGCTCGAACGTCACTAGGTATTCATGATCATGTTCAGGGTGAGTAAAGAATACCTTCGCGATACCATCAGTGGGTGCCTGTTCAGCCTCAAAGCGTTTGTAGCTAAAGCCAGACTCGCTATGGAACTTGGCTAGCATCTCATCTTCACGATCCAGCAACCAATCTTCGTTTTGGTACATATGGATGAAAATATTCGTATCTTGACGAACGATGTCGAGTATTGGTTGAACAAGCTCTTGAGGTACGTTCTGGCTGTACATCAATTGATCGTTTTGGTCATGCACGCGAGCACCGTTAGAGGTGATCATATACGCTGGGATACCAACTTGCTGACGAATACCCGCAACGTCAACATGGTGTCGACCAGTGGCAAAGATAAAGGTGAAGCCTTGCTGGTGTAATTTCTTCAACGTCTGCTTGGTAAAATCACTCAACTTGTGGTTAGGGGCAAGCAGTGTGCCATCAAGATCAGAGGCAACAATATTGATGGAATCTTTCAGTGCAGGAATCGTCATTTAACCCTCGATACAGCGTACTTGATTAATAGAGACACCAAGCAGAGGTTGGTGTCCAATGTTGTAAGACAAATTGTACGTGAAATCAGTACAACAAAAGAGGGCAAAGCTCTATTACTTGTCTTCCTCTTTAGCGAACCCCTCTAACGAAAAAACGCAATAATCGAATCCAGAGTTTGATTTCGATATTGGTCAATTTCAAACAGCACTTCATGTCTTGCGTCATTAATGGTGACCATCTTGCTGTCGGCGTTTGTTTTGCGCAGTTTATTGATGAAGTTCTGTTGAGCTTGGTTGCAAACGATCTGCTCATTACCTGCTTGAATCAACAAAAGGGGAATTTTAATTTGGCGAGTTTGCTGAATGGCTTGTTTCGCCGCCATTAAGCCTTGCCATACCCAACGCGTGCTTGGTCCGCCAACTTGAATCGCTGGATTGTCGTCATAGAGCTTTCTGAACCACTGGTAGCGAACTTTGCTCTGACTGAGCAGGTTGTTTTCAAAAGGTTTAGCGTAATACGCTTTATGTCCCGGCGCATAAGTTGGCTTGGCGTACAGCCCCGTTAGCAGTTGTGCAACGAACATGGCGATAGGTTTAAGGTACCAATCCGTATTGACGCCAAACATAGGCGCACATAAGGCGACCTTTTCAAAGCGGTGGTCTGGAGTTGTTTGTAAGTAGCGAGTCGCGATGGTACTGCCCATCGAATGAGCGAGTAAGTAGCGTTGCTGGTACTTATCGAGTGGGAAGTGTTGGAGAATCTCACGCATATCACGGATGTAATCATCAAACTCATGAATATGACCAATGTCAGAGTCTTGCACACTGCGTTGTGAACGCCCTTGACCTTGATGATCAAAAGAGTAAATGTCATAACCTTGATGGTAGAGATCGTAAAAAAGCTCTTGGTATTTTTCGCAGCACTCTATGCGCCCATTCGAGATCACAATTGCTTTGCTATGCTGTGGTGAAGTAAAGCTCGACCAATAGAGTTTTTTCTTGCTCGATGAGGTGACATAACCTTCATTTCTTTGTTGCCAAAAGGCTGAGATCGGGTGTTTAATCGCTTCCTCAAATTGAGGCTCTTGAGTGAAATAAGAAGGTGCGGCAGCGCTGTTTGCCATGAGAAGTTACCTGAAAGAATACTGATGAGAGCTTTTATCGCTATTGATGTTGTTAGATTAAAGTACTGCTAAGGAAATGCAATGGATACTCATGTTTGGCTCGCTTATGTCGTGACCGCAATTCTGTTTAGTTTAGCGCCGGGCTCAGGTACCGTGAATTCGATCAGCAATGGTCTAAGCTATGGTACTCGTAAATCATTGGCTTCTATTGCAGGCCTGCAAATTGGTTTGGCATTTCATATTTTATTGGTGGGAGCTGGGATTGGCGCGCTGGTGGCCAAATCGGCGTTCGCGTTCACATTAATTAAATGGGTTGGTGTGGTCTATCTTATCTGGCTTGGTATTCAAAAGTGGCGTGACACGTCGAGCATGGTGGCTACCGAAGAGGGTGTATCGCAGTCAAGTTGGGCACTTTTGCGCAATGCGGTCTTAATTAATCTTACAAATCCGAAATCTATTGTATTTTTGGTTGCATTGTTCCCGCAATTTATAGACCCTTCACAGCCTCAAGCTCCGCAGCTTTTGGTACTTGGTGTGACTACGGTATTCATTGATAGCGTTGTTATGTTGGGTTACACCTCATTGGCATCACAAATGGGACGTTTTATTCGCTCAGATCGCGTAATGGGTAAGATAAATAAAATTTTTGGTGGTATGTTCATGGGATGCGGTGCATTGCTTGCTGCTGCCAAGGCTTAACCAATCATAGAGTTAGAAAATAGATGACCGCTACATACGTCGCTCGACAACCTATCTTTAATCGAAAAAAGCACACCCTTGGTTATGAGTTGCTGTTTCGTGATGGGGAAAATAATGCCTACCCTGCGCATGTTGAGTCGAATCGAGCTACGTATCGTTTGATTGTTGAAAATTTCTTATCGGTGGGTCTCAACCCATCGATCCCTTCATCTCGCTGTTTCATTAACTTTCCATATCAAAGCCTACTGCGTCGTCTTCCTCAAAGCCTGCCCAAAGACAAAGTGGTTATTGAGATTTTGGAGACCTGTCCACCGACACCCGAGCTATTGGAGGCGGTTAAAGATCTCTACCAACAGGGTTATATGATCGCATTGGACGACTTTACATCGACACCAGAGTGGGAAGCGTTTCTGAGGTATACGCACATTGTAAAGCTCGACATTATGCAGATGGGTTTAGATGCGGCGTGTGAATTGGTGCAAAAGCATCAAGGCAAGAAATACAGCTTTTTGGCGGAACGTGTTGAAACGGAAGAGGAGTTTCAACAAGCAAAGAAGGCGGGTTTTAAATTTTTTCAAGGGTACTTCTTCAGTAAGCCAGAAATGGTTAAAACGAAATACATCAGCCCTGAGCATGTGATTGCGATGGAGTTGTTTCAAGAAGTCTGTAAACCTAACGTCGACTTTCAGCGTGTGGAAAGTATTGTGGCAAAAGACGTGGCACTTTCTTACAAGCTACTCCGATTTGTGAACACCATGTCGCCGCGCTTAGAGGTCAGTATCTCTTCATTTCGTCAGGCATTGGTGTATTTGGGGCAAGATAACCTCAAGATGTTTGTCTCACTGGCGGTTGCCTCTTATGTCTCTGATAAGAAGCCAAAAGAGTTATACAGCTTATCTTTGCAACGTGCCCAGTTCTGTCAGCGGATGTCTCGTTACCAACCCTTTGAAGGGCATACTGAGCAAGCCTTTATGATTGGGCTATTCTCGTTGTTGGATGCGTTACTCGATCTGTCGCTGGAGCACTTAGTTGAACAACTGCCACTATGCGAGATCATTAAGTTAGCGCTGTTGCGTCGAGAGGGGCCGTATGGTCAGCTTTTGGCTTTGGAAGAGAGCTTTGAACATGCTGATTGGCGCCAGATAGAAGAGTACTGTAATAGGTTAGGGTTGAGTGTCGACCAAGTTAAAGCTGAGCTTACCGAGGCGCAGCGTTGGAGCCACAGTGTGACTAGTCAAACCTAACGGTACAAGTATTAAACTTTTATGACAGTGGAAACGCACGCCTTGACGTGCGTTTTTTTATAACTAATATATACGCATATCCATATATGAGAATACAAGTATGCTTCCTCACCAGTTTTTTAAATTATTGTCCGATGAAACGCGCGTACGCTGCTTAATGCTGATTGTGCGCCAAGAGTGTTTATCTGTTGGTGAGCTAACTGAAGCGCTACAAGAGAGTCAGCCGAAGGTGTCTCGTCACTTAGCGCAATTGCGCTCAAATGGGATCCTCACGGATGTTCGTCAAGGGCAGTGGGTGTTCTATCGCCTGTCCAAAGATTTACCAGGTTGGATGCTAAAGTTAATTGATGACCTCATCGCATCCGACTGTTTGAAAACTGAATATCAGCAAGACATTGAGCGTCTAGAATCCATGACTTCTCGCCCTCAATGTTGTGTTTAATGGAATATTTTTAGATTCACCACTGACTGAGAGAAAACACGATGACAGTTAAAGTAGGTATTAACGGTTTTGGTCGTATCGGCCGTCTAGCACTTCGCGCAGCATTCGATTGGGAAGAGCTAGAGTTTGTGCAAATTAATGATGTAGCGGGCGATACAGCAACGCTTGCCCATCTTCTAGAGTTCGATTCGGTTCAGGGTCGCTTTCACCATGAAGTAACCACTGAAGGCGATGAGATGATCATTAATGGTCAGCGTATCAAGACGACTCAAGAGCGTGATATCGATGCGATTGATTGGTCTGGTTGTGATGTTGTGATTGAAGCAACAGGTGTCCACCGTGCTGGTAAGTTCCTAAATAAATACCTAGAGCAAGGCGTGAAGCGCGTTGTGGTTTCTGCACCAGTGAAAGAAGAAGGCGTAGCGAACATCGTGGTTGGTATCAACGATGATATCTTCGATCCAGCAGTACACAAGATCGTGACGGCAGCGTCTTGTACAACAAACTGTATTGCACCTGTAGTGAAAGTGATCAACGAGAAGCTGGGTATCGAAAACGCGTCATTCACCACGATTCACGATCTTACCAATACACAAACGATTTTAGACGCGCCGCACAAAGACCTACGTCGTGCACGTGCTTGTGGTATGAGCCTAATCCCAACAACCACGGGCTCTGCTAAGGCGATTGTTGAGATTTTCCCTGAACTAGAAAACCGCATCAATGGCCACGCAGTGCGAGTACCGCTAGCGAACGCATCTCTGACTGACATCATCTTCGAAGTGAAACAAGACACAACAGCAGAAGAAGTAAACGCTCTGCTAAAAGAAGCATCTGAGAACGAACTACAAGGCATTCTAGGCTTTGAGGAGCGTCCACTGGTGTCTATCGACTACAAAGGCGACCAACGCTCTACCATCGTAGATGCACTATCAACTATGTTAGTTGGTAAGCGCATGGTGAAGATCTACGCTTGGTACGACAACGAAATGGGTTACGCGACACGTACTGCTGAGCTGGTACGCAACGTTGGTCTAGCAAAGTAAGTATTTGAGGAATAAAAATGACACATCCTGCTCATATCCACCCGACTTGGCAACTAGACCTTGAGAAAGGTGCACTTATCCTAACTCCGTGCCCAGGTACGAAAGAGGCTGATCTTGACTCATCTCTTGCTCAACTGAAAGAGCAAGGCGTTGAGGCCATTGTAACGGCACTGGACGATGCAGAGCTTGCAAGCAAAGACGTTGCCGCACTTGGCGAGAAAACTCGTGCTCTAGGCATGCAGTGGTTCCAAATTGAAATTGAAGACGACTGCGCACCGGAAGCTGACTTCGCTGCGAAGTGGCAAGCGGCGAGTCCAGAGTTACACAAAATCGTTGATAGCGGTGCGAAAGTTGCTCTGCATTGCATGGGTGGCTCAGGTCGCACAGGTTTGTTTGCGGCGCACCTACTGCTAGAGAAAGGCTGGGACCTTGATAAGATTGTTCAAGAAGTTCAAGCATTGCGCCCAGGTGCTTTCACAAAACCTATCCAGGTTGAGTACATTAATGGTGTAGCGAATAGCTAACAACCATCGATGTTAGACAAGGAGCTTTTGGTATCTTGAGTGTTTAGCATATCGTGATCCAAAAGCTCTTTTTGTTTAGATTGTAGAGAGAGCGTTATGTTTTCAAATCTAAGTAAGAGCGTTCGCCAATATATGTTGGTGACCTTCAATTACTGGAACTTCACCATTACTGATGGTGCACTTCGCATGCTGGTGGTTCTGTATTTCTATGACCTTGGCTACAGTTCATTAGAAATCGCTTCGCTGTTTCTTTTCTATGAATTCTTTGGCGTAGTGACCAATCTTATTGGTGGTTGGTTGGGCGCTCGTCTCGGTCTTAATAAAACCATGAACATTGGCCTTGGGATGCAAGTTGTCGCCTTGGGTATGCTCGCACTACCATCGGCCATGTTAACCATACCTTGGGTGATGGCGGCGCAGGCCTTGTCGGGTATCGCCAAAGATCTCAATAAGATGAGCGCTAAGAGTTCAATTAAGACCTTAGTGCCGGATGAACAGCAAGGCGCATTGTATAAGTGGATTGCGATTCTTACTGGTTCTAAGAATGCGCTGAAAGGTGCAGGCTTCTTTATTGGCGGTTTGCTGCTCTCAACCATTGGGTTCCAATATGCGGTGTTGGCGATGGCGGTTGTGCTGACTCTCGTCTTCGTTGGCAGCTTAGTGAGTTTAGAGGCAGACATGGGCAAGGCGAAAACCAAGCCTAAGTTCAAACAGATTTTCTCTAAGTCTGAATCGATCAACATCCTGTCTGCGGCACGCATGTTCTTGTTTGGTGCTCGTGACGTGTGGTTCGTGATTGCTCTGCCAATTTATCTTGGTAGTGTATTTGGTTGGGATCACTCTTGGGTAGGTGGCTTCTTAGCGGCTTGGACGATTGCTTACGGCTTTGTTCAGGGCATAGCACCTAAGATTACCGGTAAAGCGCAAGGTAAGGTACCTGATGGACACGCTGCACTACTGTGGGCTGGTGTACTGGCGATAGTGACGGCGGGTATTGCCTATGCGGTGCAAATCGGTTGGCAGCCTGAGTTAGTGATTATCGCGGGTTTAATGGTGTTTGGTGCTATTTTCGCGGTCAACTCATCACTGCACTCATACCTGATTGTAAGCTACGCAAAAGGCGATGGTGTATCGCTTGATGTTGGTTTCTACTACATGGCGAACGCGATGGGCCGTTTGATTGGCACAATTCTGTCAGGCTTGGTATTCCAAATGGGTGGATTGTCGGCCTGTTTGTGGGTGTCGTTTACTTTCTTAGCGTTCACAACGCTTATCTCTCTAAAGTTACCGAAAGTGCCACAAACAGAGACCGCATAATCGAAAATAGTGTGTTTTGTTCGTGAGCATAGCTTGCTTTAACAATAAGCTGACTTGGTTACCATACCAGTCAGCTTTTTTGTTGCTATAGTAGAATGATTGAATATTAATCAGGCATTTAGATGAAGCAGCGAATTCTCTTCTTTGATTTAGCACGATGTGTAGCGGCAGTGGCCGTGATCGCAATTCATGTGCTGGCACCCTATCGCAATGAGCTCAATATGATTCCATTCAATGAGTGGCTGACAGCGATTACGGTGAATGGGTTTAGCCGATGGGCAGTTCCTGTGTTCATTTTGATTACCGGCGCATTGATGCTCAGTGATCAACGCCCGTTTGATGCCAAATACTATTTAAAACGACGTTTAGGTAAGGTTCTGATTCCATTTCTTGTATGGTCTCTGTTCTATACCTATCTCTCTGGTTGGTCTGCGTCAGGCTATGATGCCTCGGTCAGTTGGGATGTGCTGAGTAACAGCTATCACCACTATACCTACTACCACTTAGGGTTCTTCTACTACTTCATACCGCTCTATTTTGTGATTCCGTTTATGCAGATTGGACTGCGTAAGTATGGTGATGCGTTCATCTACAGTTTCACTGCGGTCTGGTTGTTCACCACGTTACTGTTCTTGTTTAAGGTAGATGGACCATGGAGTCATGAATTGTGGCTATATACAGGTTATTTACCTCTGGGCTATATCTTGTATAAGAAGCTACCTCTAACCACACCTGTGGTCATAGGGACGACGATATTGGGTGCTTTGGCACTGTTTACCACGGTTTATATGGTCGTTGATGCGAGTCTCGCGGCAGAGAAATACACAGTAGGGCGCTGGCTGTCTTACAAAACGCTAAATACAGTCTTGGCTGCAAGTATGGTGTTTATGCTGTGTCGCTACTTTGGGGAAGGGCTATCGGATAAGTCGAATAAAGTGGTGGGCTTCATCAGTAAGCACAGCTTAGGTATCTATCTGTTGCACCCTATCTTCTTATGGCCAATGAAAGAGTTTGGTTGGTATCAAGGCCATCCAGCTTGGGTGATACCATTGTGGGTCGTGATCAGTGGTGCAGGCGCACTGTGGATGAGTTGGTTGATGGCAAAATCAGCGAAAACACGCTGGTTGTTGCCATAACTTAAGAATCTAAAAGCAAAAAAGGAATTAGCGCTTGAGGGCAAAGTGCAAAAATTTATCACCCTGATAAGTCAATGTACCTTTGTCCCCAGGATTTAGAGCATGGAAGTAATGGATCCCTACTTGGAACTCACGTTTGGGGCCAACCAGCCCACGTTGAACGTAGATCCAATACTCTTGGTCTTCTTGACCAGGTTGCGCATCAGGAAGGTCAATGGATTGTTTGTCGAGTACCGTGACATCTACCTTTTTCTCTGGCGCGTTTTCTCCTTGCATATGCTTTCGGTAAAAGCTAACAAAAACCCAGCCTGCTAGGGCGACAAGTACAATAATCGCAAGAAAAAGTGAATTAGGCATACAACCTCCATATAGTCCTGAGGGCTATTCTAGTCGGTCGATTGGATGGGATATGTGTTTAAAGCCGCTATTCGTGAATTGATGTAAGTTGAGCGAGTTGTTTTTCGGCTGATATCACATTTCATTGTCATTTGTGGATAAGACGTTGTTATTTATTGTCTCTTTCTCACGTAAATCGTGATCAAATTGTATAAGAATAGGGTAAAGCTCGACTAAAATTAAAGTGTGGAGTGGGAGGGTCAATATGACGGACATTGAAAAAGTAGTCACAAGGACTCGTAATATAGAGAAGTTATTGCGGCTTCAGTATCACGCTGAGGGAGAAGGGCTGCATGAACTAGTCACGAGTTGTGAAGAGAGATTGCCACACGATATGGTGGTAAAGCTACGCTACATTGCCACTTGCCGAAACAAGGTGGTCAACGAGCATGATGCGAAATTAGAAGATCAGCATCAGTTCATCATGATGTGTAATGATTGTGAGAAAGAGTTGACCCCAAGAAGTGGGCGCTTTATTTGGCGTGTTGCTATTCTCTTGATGATGGTAATGACTCTGGCTGCGGCTGGATTCTATTATGCCAACTGGGATGTACTGACGTTACATCTATTCTCAAAGTAGCCAGATTTAGATAAAAGAAAAGGGACGCCTCGGCGTCCCTTTTCTCTTTTTTGGTACTTGATTAGTACATCATCGGTAGTGTCATAAGGCCAACAACTACTGCGATCATTACAAGTCCTTGTTTCTGCGAAGATGAAATCATAACACTACTCCTAAATCTGGTTAACTATCGCTATGTGATTAAGAATAGCACTACTTTCGGCTTTAGATCAAGAATTAGTTTTGAAATCCCTAAAAACATAAGAAAACTTCCTTATTATTGGTGTTATTGGTCGAGTTTATGTTTGTTTTTGTGTTGTTTTAATTTTGTTCTTTATGGTTTTTGTTTGCTCGTTTGCTGTTTAAGTTGTTGTTTTTAAGGATTTAATTAATGTAATCATAGTTGTTAAAACTTGTTAAAGTGTATTAATGCTTGTTGGTGTGCTCTGTGGTTTTGCAATGTGCATTATTAAGATAATTTGGCTTTTATTGGGAGCTCTTATTGTGAGGTTGGTTACTTACCGTGCAGTGGGGCTTCATAATTTGGCACTGTTTCTAGCTTTTTATAAGAAATGAAACCCTGACGTTTTTTAAACATGTAAAGTGGCTTATTTTCTAGTTAAGTTTTTGTTTTTAATTAATTTATATTTTATGTTTTTGGGTGTTTAATTATAGATATAGGGTGTTTCAGGTGCCTTTAAAGAGGTGGGTTCTTATAGAAAATGGGGTTAGATCTGATAGATAGAGTCTAAAGTTTACTTTGATAGGTATTGAGCGATATAAGCCCTGCATAATTAGCGTGGGATACTCATGCTGGATATTTTGGTTCATTTTAAGCAACGATCACATTTTTAGTGGAAGCGTAAGCAAGATCCAATTTTGAGTGGCTAGCGCTTTACATCACTATTGAGGTGCCTAGACTGGCGACGATTTGAGGTAATAGGGTAGATGTTATGTGGAGTTGGTTAGCGGTTTCGTTATCTGGTATCGGAGCGATAGCAGGAGCTAAGCATGGGCATGTTACTCAAACCTTAATGTACAAAGTGTTCACTTTTGTACTCTTGGCAATTATTGCTTTAAGCCAACCTGAGCTTACCGTTTACAGTTATTGGATCGTCGGTGGCTTGGTTGTGTCTGCTTTGGCGGACATTCTACATACTCTATCCAAGAGAAAACCGCTGCACTTTATCTGCTTTCTGGTCGCACAACTTTGTTATAGCAAAGCGTTCTGGCTACAACTTTCTGGTCAGGTCGTTTGGTGGCTGTTTGCCCTATTGCTTGCCGCATGCGTAGTGGCTTTTTTCTTATTGTTACCTCGCCTTGATAAACTGGTGTTCCCGGTTGTGATTATGGGTATCGTCCTTATTCAGCTCGCATGGGCGTCGGGTGAGGTATGGTTACTCGAGCCTCATATATCCCATGGGGTAGGATTCATTGGTTGTTGTGTCTTATTGCTGTCTGCTCTGGCCTACGCATTGAATTTTTATCGAAGCCCTATCAAAGGTGCTTATGTTTGGGTGACGGGTAGCTACTTCCTGGCTCACTCTTTAATCGTGGCATCACTAACCCTTTAGTCGAAAACTGAACTGAGGCTGCGTTATATCAAAGTGCGCTTAAAGCAATTCGTTATGCTTGGCGAGATATGACAGACAGAGGAACCTTGGAATGACGACTGAAATTCATGCTCACAATGTACTTAACCTATTAAATGAACAAGCGATGACTCGTGAAGAGTTGGCTGAAAAATTGGCGCAAGAGTACGGTTCAGAAGCACGCTTTCATACTTGCAAGCTCAGTGGTTTGGACTTGGACGCATTGCTGACTTTCTTTGTGAAGATGGAGAAGGTGGTGCTAGAGGGCGATAAGCTGAGAACCAATATGGCACGAGTATGTAGCCACTAATTCGGTTGTTTTGGGAGGCGGATTCCTGCTTCCCTTTAAATCATAGATTTAACACATAATCCTTCCTACTAGGTTCGAAAAGCCGGATTGAGGCTGCTATACTCCGCGCACCTTCGCTTTTCAGGACTTATTCATGGAAATCCTATCTGCAGCCACCATGCTGTTTCTTATTATGGATCCGTTAGGCAACTTGCCGATTGTGCTCTCCATACTTAAACACATCGATCCAAAGCGACGCCGAACTGTTTTGATTCGTGAGCTTATGTTCGCGCTGATTATCCTATTACTGTTCTTGTTTGCCGGTCAGAGCATTCTCAACTTTTTGCACGTTCAGCCAGAAACCTTGAGTATTTCGGGCGGTATCATCCTGTTTATTATCGCGATTAAGATGATTTTCCCAAGTGCCGGGAGTATTACTGGGTTAGCGGCGGGTGAAGAACCTTTTATTGTACCTATGGCGATCCCTATGATTGCGGGGCCATCGGTGATTGCAGCTTTGATTCTGCTGTCGACCCAACACCCAGACAATATGTTGGAGCTGTCTGCGGCGGTATTACTGGCTTGGGGCGCAACCTTCTTTATTCTGATGTTTAATGGCTTCTTCTTGCGTATCCTCGGGGAACGTGGCCTGAAAGCGGTGGAGCGATTGATGGGTCTATTGCTTATTATGATATCGACCCAGATGTTCCTTGATGGTATCAAGGCTTACATCGTCTCTTAGCTTTAGTTGGTTCAGCTACATTAAAAAAGCCGCTCAATTCAAAATTGAGCGGCTTTTTTTTACATCATGTATTTGCGTCGGATATCGAGCAGAGCAAAGATACCAAAGATCAAAATTGACCATTTCTCCCAGCGCGTCATTGAAATCTTATCGCCAAACGCACCAATGAAAATCAGCATTTGTAGGCCATGCATAAAGAACAAGAATGCTGTCATGATATATAGGGCAATCGCTGCATTTCCTGGGAATGGATGGAAAATGTTAACGATGAGAACAAACCAAACGAAAGCAATAGCCGCTTTGGCAACGGGAATCAGTACATTCATTATTTAAATCCTATTCTGCAATGGTTCTGTGGAAAAGTCGGTAGCTTGACTGCCCTGTGGTTTTATCACGATAGAGTTCCCAGTTCTCCGGCATGCCTTCTAGCTTAAGTTCTTTTTCGGTCTCGACATACACCACGGCATCTTCAGCCAACCAACCATTAGATTCTAGTAGGTTTACAGTTTCAGCAAGCAAGCCCTTACGGAAAGGAGGATCCAAGAAAACCACATCATAAGGTGTGCCTGGCTTACTTAGATAAGAGATAGCATCGATGTTCTCTACCTTAATGTTATCGGCTTTCAGCTCTTTAGCGTTGTCCGATAGCTGTTTAGCTGCCTTTTGGTTCATCTCTAAAAGCGTCACCATCTTAGCTTGGCGAGACGCTGCTTCAAAACCGAGCCCGCCAGAGCCTGCAAAAACATCCAGACATGTCGCATTTGGGATATCTTGAGCCACCCAGTTAAAGAGTGTCTCTTTTACTCGGTCAATGGTTGGGCGTAATCCCTCTAAGTCGTGAACTGGGAGCTTTCTGCCTCTCCATGAGCCACTAATGATTCTAACAAAGCCTCCAGATGGCTTTTTTTGTGATGTGTTTTGCTGGCGACGTCTTACCATAGATTTTTTGACCGCTAATAAAGTGATACTATATCGAGCCCAATTTAATTTGGTTCGAGTATTAAATAAATTTTGCAATGACAAAGTGTATCAAGCAAACAGCAAGCATATCACTGCTTTGTCATTTTTCTTTACTATTCGTGTCTACAAGTTTGTATTGTAGAACAATAGCAAAGAGTCGACGTGCATTAAGTCAATACAGTTAATTAGTAGATCTAGGAAACTCCTCTGATGGCGGAAAAAAAGAAGCGCGGATTATTATCGTGGCTTGGCTTTGGTGAAGAAGAACAGAGCCCACAAACGCAGACTGACTCTAAAGTAGAGCAGCAAACGGAAGAGCAGCCTCAAGCTGAGGTTGAGCAACCGGTAGAAAAGGAAGAATCTGCACAAGAGGCGGAGTTACAAGAAGAGCTTGAACAGCCAAGTGCTGAACTTCAACCTGAACAAGCAGAAGCAGAAGCAGAAGCAGAAGCAGAAGCAGAAGCAGAGCCTGAAGTGGTTGCGGAAGAGCCACAAGTTGAAGAAGTTCAAGAGAAACCAACCGAGAGCTTCTTTGCGCGCTTAAAGCGCAGCCTAAGCCGCACCAAAGCCAACATTGGCGCAGGCTTCTTCGGTTTGTTCAAAGGTAAGCAAATCGATGAAGATCTATTTGAAGAGCTTGAAGAACAACTGTTGATTGCTGACGTGGGCATGAACACCACAGTCAAAATCATTGATAACCTAACAGAAAAAGCATCTCGTAATGACCTGAAAGATGGTGAAGCGCTGTATGGTCTCTTAAAAGAAGAGATGGCAGATATCCTAAGTCAGGTAGAACAGCCATTGGTGGTTGATACAACCAAAACGCCTTACGTTATTTTAATGGTAGGCGTGAATGGTGTCGGTAAAACAACGACTATCGGTAAGCTTGCGAAGCAGTTCCAGAATGAAGGCAAGAAGGTGATGCTAGCGGCGGGTGATACCTTCCGTGCTGCTGCGGTTGAACAGCTTCAAGTATGGGGTAAGCGCAACGACGTACCTGTAATTGCTCAGCATACTGGCGCAGACAGTGCCTCTGTTATCTATGATGCTATCGAAGCTGCTAAGGCTCGTGGTGTGGATGTGGTTATCGCTGATACCGCAGGTCGTCTACAGAACAAGAGCAACTTGATGGAAGAGCTGCGTAAGATTGTTCGTGTAATGAAGAAGATTGATGACTCTGCGCCTCATGAAATCATGCTAACGTTAGATGCAGGTACCGGTCAGAATGCGATCAGCCAAGCGAAACTATTCAGTGAAGTCGCGCCGGTTACAGGTATTACTCTGACTAAATTAGATGGTACTGCCAAAGGCGGTGTGATTTTCTCTATCGCTGATCAATTCCAGATTCCAATTCGCTTTATTGGCGTTGGTGAAGGCATTGACGATCTACGTCCATTCGAGTCAAAAGACTTTATTGAAGCGTTGTTTAGTCGCGAAGAGTAATCTGGGTAGCAATTTGGTTTGTGTTTAACCTGCTACCTTTTTAAATTTGATAAGAGTGATCGTAAGAGGAATTTTCGGTGATCAAATTTCAGCAAGTGAGCAAGGCCTACCGAGGTGGACGCCAAGCATTACAAAAAGTGGACTTTCATCTTAAGCGAGGTGAAATGGCTTTTTTGGGTGGGCATTCAGGTGCGGGTAAAAGCACACTGCTGAAATTGATCTGTGCGATTGAGCGCCCGACCGACGGGCGCGTTTGGTTCAACGATCACGACATTACTCGAATTCCGAGTAAAGACATTCCTTTTTTGCGTCGTAACATTGGTATCGTCTTTCAAGATCACCGTTTGTTAATGGACCGCTCTATTTATGACAATGTGGCACTGCCGATGCGTATCGAGTCGATCTCTGAAAATGAGATCAAGCGACGCGTTGGTGCTGCATTGGATAAAACGGGTCTGCTCGATAAAGCGCGCTGCCTACCAAGCCAATTATCGGGTGGTGAACAGCAACGTGTCGGTATTGCACGCGCTGTGGTCAACCGACCAACCCTACTATTGGCCGATGAGCCGACGGGTAACCTTGACCCAGAATTATCGAATAGAGTTTTAAGACTGTTCGAAGAATTTAATCGAGCAGGCGTGACTATCCTTTTAGCTACGCATGATGTGGGGTTAGTAAATACTCGCCCACAATATCGTCATTTCGAGTTAAACCAAGGCTTCTTAAGTGAGGTAGAAGACTATGGCCGTTAATAAGCGTCTTAAAAAGGCGAAACCAAAGCGCGCCAACAATCGTGCGGCAAGCGATGGTTTTTTGGTGGTTCACTGGAAACAGGCGAAGTCTTCTCTGTCAGACTTGTGGCAGCGTCCTCTGGGTAACTTACTGACGTTAGCTGTAATTTCTATGGCACTGGCGATGCCTGCGTGTTTATACCTACTTGGTAAAAACGTGGGTGAAGCTGCGCAAGATGTTGCTAGCCCTTCTCAGGTGAGTGCTTATATAGAAGAGGGCATCCCAGAGCCTAGAGTGATGGTGATGAAGGATGAGATTGAAAGCTGGCCACAAGTTGATTTAGTAGAGTACATCTCGCCACAACAAGGCCTTGCAGACCTCAGCCAGTACTCAGGTTTTAATGACGCACTGACCATTCTTGATGATTACTCACTACCCGGTGTACTGATCATTACACCGAGTGTTGAAACTGACACGGAAATTAAAGCACTCGCACAGCAAGTCAAAGAGCAGCCTTCTGTAACAGACGTTCGCCTTGACGAAGATTGGTTAGCAAGGCTTGATGCTATCAAAGCGCTGGCGACTGTCATCGTAGTGACATTAACCTTCCTTATGCTTGGGGCGGTATTTTTAATTATTGGTAATACTCTGCGCTTTAACGTGCTTGCTCATAAAGAAGAGATCCAAACCATGAAGTTAATCGGTGCGACTGATAGCTTCATCCTGCGCCCTTATCTCTACACAGGTATGTGGTTTGGTGTGTTGGGCTCTGTCAGTGCGTGGATCATGACTGCCCTGATTACGGTATTACTTAACAGTGCAGTAGATGACTTGGCGCAATTGTACGACAGTCATTTCCGCTTAATTGGCTTAAGCTGGGATGAATCACTACTGCTTTTAATCGTTGGAACCTTGCTTGGTAGCGTGGCAGCAAAACTTTCTGCCCAAAGACACCTAAAAGAAATTGAACCAGTTTAGGTGAATTGAGTCATATTTAGACGAGAAATAGACACATGTTAGTCAGTTTTCGCCTTGTATAGACGAATTGATTATGCATAATTACTTCCCCCTTCTTGAATCCTGTTCATTTTAGGTTCAAGATTAGCGGGTTCTAATAGAAAGACTACTCCAGATCAGAGATTGATGAGGAACCGAATGGCAAACCAAGCGTATCAAATGGCTTTAGTTACACAAGATAGCCTAGACAGCTATATCCGCTCAGCAAACAGCTACCCAATGCTAACTGCTGAAGAGGAACGTGGACTTGCAGAGCGATTACATTACAAAGGTGAGATCGAAGCGGCGAAAGGCTTGATCCTTTCACATCTACGATTCGTGGTTCATGTAGCGAGAGGTTACTCTGGTTACGGCCTGCCTATGGCTGACCTTGTTCAGGAAGGTAATATTGGTCTAATGAAAGCAGTAAAACGCTTTAACCCTGAAGTTGGGGTAAGACTGGTATCTTTCGCTGTTCACTGGATCAAAGCTGAAATCCATGAGTACGTACTTCGTAACTGGCGTATCGTTAAGATTGCGACAACGAAGGCACAGCGTAAGTTGTTTTTCAACCTACGTAAATCTAAAAAGCGTTTAGGTTGGTTTAACAACGGTGAAGTTGAAACAGTTGCTCGTGAGCTGGGCGTTGAACCTTCAGAAGTTCGAGAAATGGAATCTCGCTTAGCGGCACAAGACGCGACGTTTGAAGCCCCTATGGACGATGACGACGGTGGTTCTGCTTACACAGCTCCAGTTTACTACCTAGAAGATAAAGCGTCAGACGTTGCAGAAACGGTTGAGGCTGCAAACTGGGAAACGCATACCAATAATCGTCTTGGTCATGCACTAGCAAGCCTAGATGACCGTAGCCAACACATTGTTCGTTCGCGTTGGTTAGATGACGACAAGGCAACATTGCAAGATCTTGCTGAAACCTACAACATCTCAGCAGAACGTGTTCGTCAGCTAGAAAAGAACGCAATGAAGAAGTTAAAGCAAGCTGTCGGCGACTTCTAAGCGCACACATAATTTTTATGAAAAGGCCGAGATCGAGAGATCTCGGCCTTTTTATTTGGATCGCATTTTAGTGTTGTTGCGATCGAAATGACTAAGTGTGGATTGTGGATAACTCTGTGAGGAGTTTCTTCGTCAGTTGTCAAAAAGCAGGGTGTAGTAAGGCTTTCAAGCGGTTTTGTTGGTGGGGATAGTTTCAAGTTAACCCACAGATAGATCAGGATCATTACTACATCTTGTGGATCCATTTTTCAAAAAACACTTTATTCACGCAATTCACAGATTTATCCACATATGGTGTAAAAGTGATCGCTGGTGGATAACCTTATTAAGTCGGTGTAAATGTTAGCCTTGGGATAGGTTACAATGGCACCAAAGTAAATTAGTACAAGAGAAAGTCATGGACCAGTTTAAACATATTGATGTGCAAGGTGCTCAAACACTCATTAAGCAGGGCGATGCACGCCTAGTAGATATCCGCGATCCACAATCATTTGCCGTTGCACACCCAGAAACCGCGTATCATTTGACGAATGACACCATGGTCGCGTTTATGGATGAGGTAGAATTTGAACAACCGATCCTTGTGATGTGTTATCACGGTATTAGCAGCCAAGGTGCCGCACAGTACCTAGTCAACCAAGGTTTCGAAGACGTATATAGTGTGGATGGAGGCTTTGAAGCTTGGCATCGTGCCCAGCTCCCTGTAGTGACAGGCTAGCTTGCTTCCCAAGAAAAATTTAAGCAGGAAACTCCAATGGTAAGATTGATGGTATTGAATAATGCGCGTGTTGCGCAGGCTTTCATTGATTATATGGCGTCGCGCCATATCTCAATTCAGATGTCTCCAGAGGGAGAAGGGCGCGTCGCACTATGGTTGATTGATGCCCAACATCAAGTTGAGACAGAAGCGGAGCTCAACCGTTTTTTGTCTGAACCTACCCATAAACGTTATCAAGCGGCCTCTTGGGATGTGGCAGAAACGCGTAAAAACCAGTTTCATTACCATACTCCGAGTTTTTTAAGCATGCTTAAGTCTAAAGCTGGCCCAGTAACACTCAGTATTATGCTGCTGTGTGTGGTGATTTTTATTCTTCAGCAGCTTGGTTTTAATCAGCAAATCTTTCAAATGCTGCATTTTCCTGCTTTGGATGGACAGCAGTGGCAGTTGTGGCGTTGGCTAAGCCATGCCGTGCTTCACTTTTCCGTTATGCATATTGCGTTCAATATACTGTGGTGGTGGCAGTTAGGTGGCGATATCGAAAAGAAACTCGGTGGCCTTAAGTTGTTGCAGATCTTCGCTATTTCATCCGCGTTATCTGGCGCTGGGCAGTATTGGGTTGAGGGGGCTAACTTTGGCGGTCTATCAGGGGTGGTTTACGCGTTAGTTGGTTACCTGTGGGTCGTGAGCACCAAAGCTCCGCAAATGGGGTTAACCATACCTCGCCAGATCGTCGGCTTCATGCTGATTTGGTTAGTTCTGGGGTATATGCAGCCATTTATGGCCATTGCCAATACAGCGCACCTCGCAGGTTTGATTGCTGGCGTGGGAATCGGCTGGGTAGACTCGATGAAAGCAAAACATATCGCTTAACGATACCTCAATCGGTTTCCTTCTAAATACGAAAAAGCGGCTCGATGGAGCCGCTTTTTTGATCTCGATTTTGTCATTGCTCTATTGGTACAAGTACTTGGTAAACAATAGGTCAGCAATAATGGTCTTGCCTGTTTCAGGCAATAGGATTTCATTGAGTCGATCCACTAAGGTTTTGCGTAAGTCTTCTCGGCCAGATAGCGATTTAATCGTCTCTTCATTCTGCTTACCAAGTAGCTCGATCACTGCATCACGAATAAGAGGCTGATGCAGTTCAATCGCTGGAAGGTCGGTTGAGTTCGCAACCATAATGTCGATGCGCACTTGAATGTAACCCAGCTTCTTACCTTTAGTATAAAAGTTAGTAGTGAGATCCGGTTCTAGCGTGAAGTACGCCAGCTTGGGTGCAGATTCCTCCTCCGCCAATGAAGGCAAAGAAAAAAGTAGGGTGATTGCTAGAAATATTTGGGCTACATAACGTTTGTGCATATTTGTGACTTTTCTTTAGTTTAATCGCGATATTCGAAACGCGTTTGTCTTGTTACAATGAGCGGTCTAAATCTAAATACGTTTATAACACAGCTTGCGGTTAAAACAGCTCGGAAGTTGATGCTTTATTGTACGTGTAAAGTCACCTATTGAATACCAGTATGAATCAGCCAATATCGCTGTATCTTAATTCGTTAATGAATGTAGATTGGCAAAATACAGAAAAATTTGATTTTCCGAATCAAACCATCAAAGGGTGGTTAATGGAGCAAGGCTCGTTATCTCGTCGTTTAGGTGAGTGCTGCGAGCACTTATCGGTCGAGTTACTTCATAATCAAGTCGTGGAACGCTCAACACTACAACACGACGAAGAGACCTTGCTTTCATCATCAGATTGCTTACTTCGTAAGGTTATTCTGAAGGGAGACGGCGAGCCTTGGGTACTTGGCCGCACGTTAATTCCACGCCTTACTTTGGATGACCAACACTCAGATCTATCTCAACAGGGCAATGTACCACTCGGGTTGACGGTGTTTAGCGCAGAAAACGTTAAGCGTGATGCACTGCAAGTCGGTTGGGTTATGATAGGCGAAGAGCGTCTGCTTGCTCGCCGCTCACGTTTATGGATGAACCATAAGCCAATGTTAGTGGCGGAACTTTTTTTACCAACTTCACCCATTTACTCTAAGGAGAGTGTGTAAATGCTCGCCACAAAAGCGAAGGCGTATTGGCAGTTAACGCGAATGGATCGCCCAATTGGAACCTTATTGTTGCTTTGGCCAACCTTGTGGGCTTTAGTGATTGCCGCGAATGGCTTGCCAGATCTGTCGGTATTGGTGGTGTTTGTGTTGGGTGTCGTGTTGATGCGCTCGGCAGGGTGTGTGATTAATGATTTCGCCGATCGTAAGGTTGATGGCCATGTTAAGCGGACTAAGCAGCGACCTTTACCTTCGGGCATCGTCACCAGTAAAGAGGCGATCGCTCTGTTCTTGGTTCTGGCTATAGTCTCGTTTCTACTGGTCTTAACCATGAACACACTGACGATCCAGTTGTCGTTTATTGGTGTTGGGTTAGCGTTTATTTATCCTTTTATGAAGCGCTTCACTCACTTGCCTCAGTTATTCCTAGGCTTAGCCTTTAGTTGGGCTATCCCAATGGCGTGGGCAGCGCAAACCAATGAGCTACCGGGCGTAGTATGGTTTGTATTTGCGATTAACGCTCTGTGGACCATCGCTTATGACACTCAGTATGCGATGGTTGATCGAGATGATGACCTTAAGATTGGTATTAAGTCGACTGCGATTCTGTTCGGGCGCCAAGATAAGCTAGTGATTGGTGTTCTGCAGTTAATTACCTTGGTGATGTTGATTGCACTGGGTATGCACTATCAGTTGGGCGGGAGCTTTTACTGGAGCCTACTTGTTGTTGGCGGGTTGTTTGTCTATCAGCAGCATCTCATTCGTCATCGTGACCGAGACCTCTGCTTCCAAGCCTTCTTAAATAACAACTATGTTGGAATGGCAGTAACCGCAGGCTTGCTTATCGCATTCTGGTAAAAAACTAGAAAAAAAAACAGATAAATATAAAAAAGGCACCCATTGGGTGCCTTTACTGTATCTCGCGTTGTTATTCCGCTTGATGGATGCTCTCTTGAATCGTCAAGCGTACTTCTGGGTAAAGCATTGAGTAAAGCAGCTTAGCGAAAACAGTGGTCTTCTCTAAGTCGCAGTTACCATCGCTATCTAGGTACGCTTGCTGTTTTAGCGTCGCGAACATAGATGCGAATACACCCTTATCGAAAAACTCCGGAGCGTTAATACCGTGCAGACGACCTAGACGCTGAGCGATATCTTGGCTCTTCTGCTCAAGCTCGGATTTGTCTAGATCTGGGTTCTCTACCAGAAGGTTCAATGCGATAGAGTAGCGCTGTAGCGTTTCAGAGATTGTGCGACCTAATAGCATCAGAGGTTGGCTATTCGATTGGTTGATCGTGACTTCGTTGTCTTTCACCATGATCATACCCTGGCGTTCCAGTTCAGAGATGATGTTAGCGACCACTTCCTCTAACGTATCCTTTGGGTAGCTAAGGAATAGCTCTTTCTTAAGGAACGGGTAGATAATCGCCACGTTCTTTTGAATATCTGTAATCGACAGCTCGCGTTGACGAATCAGCATCTGCGCAACCAGTGATGGCAGTGCGAATAGGTGAATGATGTTGTTACGGTAGTAAGTCATCAGGATCGACTGGTGACGGTCGAGCGAAATAATGTCGCCCATCGTGTCTGATTCAATGAGGAACTTATTCAAAGACTCAGCGTGTTTCACTAAATCTTCTGCGCTGTCTTTTGGTACCGTGAATGTCTCAGAGTAAGGCACATTCTTCAGTATCGATAAGTAACAATCGATCTGTGATACCAGTGAGTCACGAGATAGTGCGCGTTGACGTGAAGCTAGTAGAGCTGTCGCACACAGAGTCAGCGCGTTGGTTGCCGCTGCATCATTAATGTGAGTCATCATCTTAGTCGCCAGGTCGTTCACAACTGGAGTCATCCATTGTGGCTTGCTAGTGCCAATCGGATCGATGTCTTTAGTCCATTCTGGAGAATGCTCATTCAGGTATTGGTTTAGCTGAATTGGCTCACCGAAGTTAACGTAGCCTTTACCAAAGTTGCGTAGCTTGCGAATCGTACGAAGCACTAAGCCAGCATTCTCTTTCTCTTTGCGCTTACCACGTAGCTCTTTGGCGTAAGTTGCCACTTCCATTACGTGCTCGTAGCCAATGTAAACAGGCACTAACGTTACGGGACGATTCATACCACGCAACATTGCCTGAATAGTCATCGCCAGCATGCCAGTTTTCGCCTGCAGTAGACGACCAGTACGAGAGCGACCACCTTCACTGAAGTACTCAACGGAATAACCTTTCGCGAATAGCTCGGCTAGATACTCACGGAAAATCGTAGAGTACAGTTTGTTGCCTTTAAAGCTACGACGAATGAAGAAAGCACCGCCGTGACGGAAGATTGGTCCCGCTGGGAAGAAGTTAAGGTTAATACCGGCTGCGATGTGTGGCGGAACCATGCCTTCATGGTAAAGCACATAAGAGAGCAGTAGGTAATCCATGTGGCTACGGTGACATGGTACATAGACGATCTCGTGACCATCTTGTGCCAGTTTACGAACCGTAGACGCATTGTTGATGTGCAGGCCTTGGTACAGTTTGTTCCATAGCCAGCCTAGTATTTTCTCACCACGCTTAATTAGTGAGTAAGAGAAGTTAGCCGCAATCTCATCCATGATGTCTTGCGCTTCTTCACTGGCTTTCTCAATTGAGATGTTCTTTGACTTCGCTTCATCTTCAATCGCTTTCTTGATCGCTTCTGATTTTAGTAAGCGATCGAACAGCGCTTGGCGACTTGGAAGGTTCGGGCCCGACGCTGCCAATTTTTGGCGCGAGAAGTGGATACGTGCTACGCGTGCGAGCTTGTGTGCAATCGTGCTATCAGTACCGTGTGAGTTTGCCATGTAGCGTAGTGATACTACTGGGCTGAAACGGACTAAACAGTCGCGACCTGCTAATAGAACCGCTTTCGATTTCTCTAGGCCGTTCATCGCTTGTAGATAAGGTTTTTGGGTATTTTCTTTACCCGGTTTGCGCCCCCACAATACTGTGGCTGGGATAACCTGAACGTCTAGCTCTGAGTCAGACTCGTGAAGCTGAAGCAGCTCCGTGAATACTGCGATCGATGAGCTTGGTACGTGGTCGTCATCTTGAACTAGGGTTTTGCGTGACGCGATAAACACGTAGCGTTGCAGTGATTTACCATTAATCTCAAGTGGGCTCAGTGGATCAGGAAGACCAAGCTCTAGTGCATGTTTTTGTAGCGTTAGGAGGTCGACACTCGAGCGGAAAGGTAACGCATATACAATTGGTTTGCCTAAATCAATGTTCAAATCTTCAATTGGGTTTGAAGGAATCGATGTGCCTTTTACCAATACGGATAAAGGAAGCTTCATTATTGAACGTGAAAAAGATTGTCCAGAAGACATATAGGTTCACTGCCTCAGTAGTTTTTTGTCATGCTCAAGCGTATCTCTATTTTCAGTTAGTGAAGCTCACTCGGTTTAAAATAGGGATAGGCCTAGGCGTAAATTTAATCGATGCAAGAATACCAGAAACTGGTCTAACCTTTTAATGGAATTAGTCATAATGGCGTTAAGTTTGCGGAAAATCATTCATCGACTGATTGAGTATAGGTTTAATTGTCACCAGTTTTTAAAGGCTTTGATTAAAACAATGGCTTAGCTGACTGTTTACAAAGCCATAAAAAGTAGCTGGTTGTTTAAAAATGAACTAAAAACAACCAATTGCTTTGCTTTTGTTCAGTTACTGGATATACTCACAGTCAACTGTATAAAAAGACAGGTGACTCATGAAGCCGTTAACGCCCCGCCAACAACAAGTCTTCGACCTGATTAAAAACAAGATCGAAGAGTCCGGTATGCCACCGACACGTGCTGAAATCGCGCGTGAACTAGGCTTTCGCTCTGCTAATGCGGCAGAGGAACATTTAAAAGCTCTAGCTCGAAAAGAAGCTATTGAGATCATTCCGGGTGCGTCTCGTGGTATTCGCATCTTGCTTGATGACGCAGCCAATGACGAAGAAGGTTTGCCTTTGATCGGTCAAGTGGCAGCGGGTGAGCCTATCCTTGCACAAGAGCATGTAGAAACGCATTACCAAGTTGACCCTGGTATGTTCAAGCCACAAGCAGACTTCCTACTGCGCGTTAATGGCGAAAGTATGAAAGACATCGGTATTATGGATGGCGATCTACTGGCTGTGCACAAGACGCAAGATGTACGCGATGGTCAGGTTGTTGTAGCTCGTGTCGATGATGATGTAACAGTTAAACGTCTAGAGCGCAAAGGCTCAACGGTGCTGCTACATGCTGAAAATGAAGAGTTTTCTCCAATCCAAGTGGATCTTGAAACCCAACACTTAGCCATTGAAGGCTTGGCGGTTGGTATCATTCGCAACACTGATTGGATGTAATATCACACAATGAGTTATTGATATTTATTCTCAATAACTTGCCATTGTAATTGATATTCATTATCATCTTCCTTGTTGAGTTACAAGGAAGATGAACATGTCTAATCAAAACAAACCTCAGTTAACACCGCTTTCCTCCAAGCGCAGCGCTGCTCGTCGACCGATGGCGCAGCAAGACATGTCTCATTCTGAATTTCATGTTCCCAGTAATCTTATTCAACCGCTTTGGTTTCGCAGTCGAGAAAGTTTAGCTGATGACGGCCTTGTGTATGATCCAATCGCTGCACAAGCGTGCACCCGTTGTCGTCTTGCTCCTGAATGTTTAACCGGTGAACTCGATCAGCAACAGCTTCTATACGCGACGCTCACTCAGCTTTGTGATAATCAAATCCAACAATATTTATCGCATAACCCTGACGCTTGGATAATTAACGTCGGGGCAGGGCTTGATACACGCTTCTACCGTTTAGATAACGGTCGCTGTCATTGGGTTGAATTGGATGTCACTGAAAACTTGGTATGGCGCCAGCGTCTATTCCACAAGAATGAACGCTATCGCTTAGAGTGTGGTTCGGTCAATGATCTGACGTGGCTTGATGAGCTGAACATCCCAGAACAAGCTCCCGTGATGATTGTTTGTGAGCACGCATTGCTTGATTGTGATGAACAAACCACGGCGCATTTTATTCAAGTATTGAGTCGTCAATTTACTCATGCTCACGCTTGTTTAGTATTGGCTGGCGACAAGAGTTCAAGCAAGCTTGGACAAAAACTGGGTTCAGGCGAATACGCTCATGGTTTGGCTTCCCCAATGGATAGCGTATTAAATTGGCTCCCGTGGACTCAATGGATCAAAGCTTTCTCTCCATTGGATCAGCAATGTAACCGCTGGAAGCTTTGGCAAAGAATGGTGAGTAAGTTAACGCAATTTAAGAAACGACTGACCCCACAGCTTATCGTGATGAAGTGGTAGATCTATTTCCTGCTACTTCTAGTTCTTTATTCGGCTCTCGTCATCACGTAGTGAATCTCTATCCCCTAGGTTAAACTATCACCTCAAATCAAAGAGGTGATCGTGAAGCTATTTCTTCCCCAATCAATTGTTCAAACTTTAACGAATTTATCGGTTCACCAGCGAGTATTAATGCTCGCGATACCTATGGTTCTCTCCAACATTACCGTTCCTCTGCTTGGCTTGGTTGATGCAGCTGTTATTGGTCACCTAGAGCATGCTTGGTATCTGGGAGGCGTTGCGCTTGGTGGCACCATGATCAGCGTGACCTTCTGGCTCCTTGGCTTTCTTCGAATGTCGACCACAGGTTTGGCGGCGCAATCATACGGTGCCAGTGATAGTCAGCAACTGGGTTTAGTGTTCGTGCAGGGTATTACGATGAGCTTAGGCTTTGCTGCACTGTTCTTGCTGCTGCATGGCATGATCGCCGATGTGGTGTTCTCTTTGAGTAGTGCCAGTGACCAGGTGAAGTTTTATGGTGAACAGTATTTTTCGATTCGTGCTTGGAGCGCTCCCGCAGCACTGAGTAACTTTGTGATTCTTGGATGGCTGCTGGGAACGCAAAATGCCAAAGCGCCGATGTGGATGGTGATCATCACCAACGTCACGAATATTGTTTTTGATGTGGTGTTCGTAATTGGACTAGGTTGGCAAGTCGAAGGAGCAGCTTATGCTTCGGTGCTTGCAGACTATATGGGTCTACTGTTTGGTTTGACATGCGTGGCTCGCGTTTGGTCAAAGAAACAGCTGCCTAGCATTTTGTCTTTGGCAAAACAAACTACTCAAGGGCTATCTCGCTTTGTAAAACTCAATCGCGATATCTTTTTACGCTCTCTGTGCCTACAGGCTACGTTTACCTTTATGACCTTCCAAGGTGCCAGCTTTGGTGATGACGTGGTTGCTGCCAATGCGGTGTTAATGAGCTTCTTGATGATCATCTCTTACGGCATGGATGGTTTCGCTTATGCGATGGAGGCTATGGTAGGTAAAGCCATCGGTGCTAAAGATAAGCAAGAGCTGAATCAGTCGCTGATTGGTACTTTTTTCTGGAGCTTAATCATTTGTCTTGGTTTGACCTTAGTGTTCATGACGCTAGGCAGCAACATGATAAATATGATCACAACCATACCTGAGGTAAAAGCGCAGGCGGTGATTTACTTGCCTTGGTTAGTGGCAATGCCGCTGGTGTCGATGTGGTGCTTCTTATTGGATGGCATTTTTATCGGGGCGACCAAGGGGAAAGAGATGCGCAATAGCATGTTTGTTGCGACCTGCACTTTCTTCCTTATCTTCTTTTTAGCTTCATCCTTAGAGAACCATGCACTCTGGTTTGCAATGATTTGTTTCATGGGTATGCGTGGGGTAGGGCTAGCGGTGTTGTTCGTTAAGCAGTGGAAACGTAATGAGTTCTTAGCTTAGTGTACAGTTCGATAAGCATTTAGAACATCATGATCTAATTACTGCATTTTGTAGCTAAGTGATTGAATTTTAATAAAGCAGCAAGCGTGAAGGCTTGCTGCTTTAGTATTTGGCCTATGGGTGGTCAAATGCTTGCTAAGCTGTACACAAACTTAGAATAAACGGTTTAAACCATTTAGGGCGGCAACACGATAAGCTTCCGCCATAGTCGGATAGTTGAACGTCGTGTTCACGAAATACTCGATGGTATTCGCTTCGCCTTTCTGTTCCATAATTGCTTGGCCGATGTGAATGATTTCTGCGGCACGCTCACCAAAGACGTGGATGCCTAAGATCTCTTTGGTTTCACGATGGAATAGAATCTTCAAGCTACCGATGTCTTTACCTGCAATTTGTGCACGGGCTAGGTGTTTGAATGAAGAGCGTCCGACCTCGTAAGGTACTTTTGCTGCGGTTAGCTCTTGTTCTGTTTTACCAACCGAACTGATCTCTGGAATTGTGTAGATACCTGTTGGAATATCTTCGATCAGATGGCTTTCTGCTTCACCTTTTACAATCGCTTGTGCCACAAATCGACCTTGGTCATACGCTGCACTTGCTAAGCTAGGGTAACCAATCACATCACCCACCGCGTATACGTGACTCACATTGGTTTGATAGTTTGCGTTTACAGAAACTTGACCACGTGAATCGGCTTCTAAACCAACGGCACCGAGGTTGAGTTTGTCGGTGTTACCCGTTCGGCCATTGGCGTAAAGCAAACAGTCGGCACGCATTTTTTTGCCTGATTCCAGATGAATAATGACGCCATCGTCTGTGCCTTCAATTCGATCAAATGTTTCATCATTGCGAATCACCACACCGCTATTCCAGAAGTGATATGACAGAGCATCAGATGTCTCGTTATCAAGGAAAGAGAGTAGGCGGTCTCGCGTGTTGATAAGATCTGTCTTCACACCCAATCCACGGAAGATAGAAGCGTACTCACACCCAATAACCCCAGCACCGTATATGATGATGTGTTGCGGATCGTGTTTTAGTGACAAGATTGAGTCGCTGTCGTAGATACGTTCATGTAAGAAGTCGACATTGTCCGGTTGATAAGGTCTTGAGCCGGTCGCAATAACAAATTTATCGGCAGAGTAGAGCTCTTCCGTACCGTCGCTTTGCATAACAGAAACCGTGTTGCTATCGATAAAGCGTGCAGTACCAAAGACTAACGTGCATTGGTTGCGGTCATAGAAACCTTGGCGAAGTCGTGTCTGTTTGTCGATAACGGATTTGGCGTGACCAAGAATGTCTGAGAAGGTGGCGTGGAGGCTTTTATTGTTTTGGCAAAAGAGTGGGTTGTTATTAAATTCGATAATACGGCTTACTGCATGTCGTAGTGCCTTTGATGGGATAGTACCCCAGTGTGTACACCCGCCACCAACACTGCTCTCTTTCTCAATGATGGCAACATTCAACCCGGCTTTGGTTAATCCCATCGCTGCCCCTTCACCGCCAGGGCCACTACCAATCACGATCACATCAAAGTGGTTCGAATGCGACATAGAAATCTTCCTTGTTATATTTGTTTAACATTGCTTTAGCGAGATTTTAACTGATTCCGTTATTTGGTACATCAAAAGGACATCAGAGAGTCGAGCTGATCACGCAGTGTTACAGAAAAAGTCATATTTGGTATGTTGTATGTCTCCAAATTACAGCTCCGAGATTGAAATTTTGTTCTCGAACGTATTTACTTCGGTACGTGAACAAAGAGGTGTGTCTGATGTCATATATAGCGAGAATGCCTTATAAATTAGAGCGATTCGCGTTATATTTATCTGAGTATTAGGCATGCCTGTTTAGGCTGTAAAAGAAGAATTTAATAAAGTATGAAACCAATGGGAATTCGCGCACAGCAAAAAGAAAAAACTCGTCGAAGCTTAATTGATGCTGCGTTTAGTCAGCTGAGCGCTGATCGTAGTTTTTCAAACCTGAGCTTAAGAGAGGTCGCTCGCGAAGCCGGCATTGCTCCAACTTCTTTTTATCGTCACTTCAAAGATATGGATGAACTCGGTTTGACCATGGTCGATGAGGGCGGCTTGTTGTTGCGTCAATTGATGCGTCAGGCAAGGCAACGTATCGTAAAAGAAGGCAGTGTTATCCGCACCTCGGTTGAAACCTTTATGGAGTTCATCGAAAGCAGCCCAAACGTATTCAGACTGTTATTGCGCGAACGTTCGGGAACCTCATTTGAGTTTCGAACAGCCGTCGCAAGAGAAATGCAGCACTTTGTTGCGGAAATGACGGAATATCTAATAGGTACGGGGATGACTCGTGAAGAGGCTTTTACCCAAGCAGAAGCATCAGTCACCTTGGTATTTAGTTCCGGCGCAGAAGCTTTGGATTTAAATAGCCGTGAGCGAGATGAACTTGCAGAGCGGTTGATTATGCAATTGCGAATGATAGCCAAAGGGGCTTATTGGTATCGCAAAGAACGTGAACGTAACCGACTAAAAGGCGGGATTGAATAATGTCGAATGAAAAGAATACTGTGAACCGCGGTTCAGAAAGAAAAACACTAGTACTGGCTCTTGTTGCGGGTGTTTGTGGTGACGCATTGTTATCTTGGGTAACGATGAGCGAAGTTGGTTTCTCTATTTTCCCTCTTATTGCACTAGTACTGGCTGTTCAAGCTCTATACCAAGAGTACCTAGCAAACCCAGTATCTGAAGATATTCCACTAGTAGGCCTAGCGTGTTTCTTCGTTGGTGCATTTGGCCACTCGGCGTTTGTGAAGGCACAGCACCCAGAAGCGGGCTCTAACTTCTTTGCTATTATCGTGGCAATGCTGCTACTCGCATGGGTAGGCAAGAAACTAGGATTCATGTCTAAATCAGCGTAAGTTAAGTTGAATAGATAATAAAAAACGAGCCGCGTGGCTCGTTTTTTTTGATTCAAAGAATCGATCGTCAAAACCGATTCTTTTGTATTCGTTGTTTCTATTTAGCTTTACGCTCTAAGAATACACCGGCTTCCATGTGGTGAGTGTATGGGAACTGATCGAACAGAGCAAAACGCGTGATGTTGTGAGTTTCGCTTAGAATGTCTAAGTTCTCTTTAAGCGTGTCTGGGTTACAAGAGATGTACATGATGCGTTCATAGCCTTGTACCATTTTACACGTATCAACATCCATACCTGATCGCGGCGGATCAACAAAGATCGTGTTGCAGTTGTAGCTCTTTAGGTCGACATTCGCTTGTTTTAGACGACGGAACTCGCGCTTACCTTCCATTGCTTCAGTAAAATCTTCCGCCGACATACGAATGATCTGTACGTTGTCGATGTTGTTTGCCGCAATATTGTATTGCGCAGAATCTACTGATGGCTTAGCCAGTTCTGTTGCTAGAACTCGCTCAAAGTTTTGAGCCAGTGCCAATGAGAAGTTACCGTTACCACAGTACAGTTCAAGCAGATCACCTTTGCTTTCCTGAGTACAGTCTACCGCCCATTCCAACATTTTTTCTGCAATCTTGCCGTTCGGCTGCGTGAAGCTGTTCTCTACTTGTTGGTAAATGTAGCTGTCGCCATTCACGTTCAGCTTTTCAATTACGTAGTCTTGGTCTAGCACAATCTTCATCTTACGTGCGCGGCCAATCAGGTTGAGATTGAAACCTTCGTCATTAAGCTGTTGCTTAAGTGCTTTCGCATTTTCAATCCACTCTTCATCAAGCTGACGGTGGTACAGAAGCGATACCAGTACTTCACCACTTAACGTTGAAAGGAAGTCTACTTGAAAAAGTTTATGGCGCAGTGATGGGTTACCCTTCATTGCTTCCATTAGTAGTGGCATTAAATCGTTAATAAGGCGGCTTGCCGCTGGGAACTGATCAACGCGGTATTTTTCTTTGGTTTCTTGATTGAACATCACGTAGTACATGTCATCACCTTCATGCCATACGCGGAACTCTGCACGCATACGGTAGTGCTGTTCTGGTGATTCATACACTTCTAGTTCAGGCACATTGTATTGTGAGAACATCTCAGTCAGACGCTCGGTCTTTTCTGTTAGTTGTTCTTGGTAGCGTTGCGGGTTTACATCTAAAGTCGCCATTGTTATGCCTTTTGCTGTGGTGCGTTCAAATCAAGAGCGCAGATTTTATTCAATCACAGCCTCTTGTCCAGTGTTGAGAGCCATTACCTGTAAATTGGCCATGAAAACTATAGCTTATAACTATCTTAGACTAGACAAATTATCCATAGGGCAATACTATCCTTCGCAAGCTGGTGCCATTTAGATGTATAGATGGCTGAAAAGGGAATCTGGTGTGAATCCAGAACTGACGCGCAGCGGTAAAAGAGAACGAGTATTCACTAAGACACTGCATATAGGATTGTGTGGGAAGTCGAATATTAGGTAACCATTGGGTTGAGCTCTTGAGTCCGAATACCTGCCAGCAGCTAAGTCACAGCTGTTGGCTTGGTAGGAATTTACGCGATTTAGGATCACAATATGAACAAATCCCTTTTAGCGATAGCTGTAGCGTCGCTGCTTTCACCTATCTCCAATTTACACGCCCAAGAAGCCTCTGCCGATGAAACCATGGTGGTTACGGCGAACCGTTTTGAGCAATCTGCAGCTTCAACGCTAGCCGATGTTGAAGTGGTAACTCGTCAAGACTTTCAAAGAACACAAGCTAAAACAATTCCTGATGTACTTCGTCGTCTGACAGGGATTCAAATTACGCAAAATGGTGGTAGAGGTCAGCTAGCTTCTATATTCGTTCGTGGTACAAGCTCCGATCAGGTACTGGTTTTGGTTGATGGGGTTCGATTTGCTAGAGCAGCAAAGGGTGCAGTTGACTTCAACCAAATTCCTTTAAGTTACGTTCAACGTATCGAGTACGTTCGAGGAGCTCGAGCATCTTTATACGGTTCGGAAGCAATCGGTGGTGTAATTAATATCATTACTATTGCTCGTGCGACTGAAGAGTCAACAACATTGAGTGCGGGCTTGGGTAGCTTAGATTACCAAGAACTAAGCTTAGCATCAGGTGTCGCAACGTCTGAAAATGGTCAGCTAAATCTAGCACTCAGCCATGAAAGCGACGAAGGTTATAACGTTAAACCTGTTCCTGGTGTTAATGATGGTGACCGACATGGTTTCGAAACATTAAATGGCTTAGTCGGTTATACCCACAACTTGAATGAGCAGTTTAGCGTTTTTGGAAATGTTCGCGCGTACGAAAACATCTATCAGTATGACAATACATATAGTGGGACGCGCAGTTACATGGAGTCTGAAAAGGACGACTTATCAGTATCTATTGGTGGTGTTTACCAAGGCTCTATGCTTCGTTCAGAGCTACAAGCTACTGTTCAAAGCCAAGACTCATGGAACTACGAGTATGGCAAAAGCAAAACTTCAGGCAGCCAAGATGAACTTGAACAAACTAATGTTCAATGGACTAACAGCTATCGACTAAACAAAAATGTAGTTCTTGCTGGTGGCGCAGACTGGCGTGATGAATCTTACGTTGATAAGAATGCAAACAAAACCTTCGATCGTTCGAACCTAGCTCTGTTTGGTTTGTCATCAGTGACTGTAGAGTCAGCGACTCTAGAAGCTAGCGCTAGGGTTGATGATAACGAAGAGTTTGGAACTGAGACTACCTATAACCTAGGTGCTGGTTATCAGTTCATTCCTGAATTTGGCATCAAAACATCCTATGGTACAGCGTTTAAAGCGCCGAACCTTTATCAACAGTATGACCCTTCATACGGAACTCAAGATCTTAAGCCTGAAGAATCTGACGCGATTGAGTTCGGTTTTTATGGCGTAGTGAAAGAAGTATATTGGACGCTAACAGGATATGATTACAAGATAACGAACCTGATTGACTATCACCCAACAACTTACAAGTATATTAACGTTGATGGTGAGACTCATATTCAAGGAGTGGAACTTACTGCTGAGTTTGATACAGGCATAGTGCAACACCAATTAAGTGCAGATTATAAAGATGCCGAGGGTGATGACGGTAAGCAATTACAACGTAGAGCCAAAGAGCTATACAAGTGGAATGCGCTTGTAGCCTTTGATGTTGTTGATTGGTCGATAAGCTATCAATATGTTGGAAAACGACCTGATGTTAATTATGGAACATGGCCTTATAGTGATGTAACTCTACCGTCTTACTCATTGGTTGATACAGCCGTTAGCTATTATGCAAATGAAAATACAACAATCAGTGCTCGTGTAGATAACTTATTCGATGAAGAGTATGAAACGGCTCTAGGTTATCCTGCTGCTGAAAGAGCGTATTACCTTAACTTGGCATACCAATTCTAATTACCTAAACCGCCTTCGGGCGGTTTTTTCTTATCGATAGATATCCAATATGAAAAAGAAAGTCATCATCAGTTGGTCTTCTGGTAAAGACTCCACGTTAACCCTCGAGCGACTAGTAGAAAGTCATGACTGTGAAGTGGTTGGTCTATACACAACTTATGTCGGCGACGAAGTCCCTTTTCAAGCAACCCCAAAAGAAGTAGTCGCCATGCAGGCGGAACTGCTCGGTTTACCTATCATCATGATTGAGCTGCCGGAAGTGTTCCCATCAAACGAGATTTATCAGGACACTATTGTTAATGCATTGAAGCAATCGAATCTAGTCATTGATGCCGTGGCATTTGGCGACATGTTCTGTAATGGCATTGCTGATTATCGTCGAAGTTATATTGAACCTGCTGGTTGGGAGTGTGTATTCCCACTGCTTGGAGAAGATAGTGACAAGCTAGCCAATGAGATAATAGATCGAGGTATCGAAACCTTTTTAGTGACCATTGATACCAACGCTTTGTCAGCAGAGTATTGTGGCCGCGCCTATACAAAATCATTGGTGGAGAATCTTCCAAATAATATCGATCCTTGCGGAGAGGATGGAGAGTTCCACACTCTAGTAACTAAAGCGCCATCGTTTAATGGAGAAATAAAGATCTCGTTACTTGATATAGACAGAGGAGAGCGCTTTGTTCATCAACGTTACTTGGCTAACATAAGTCGTGACTAAGTTGGCGATTAATAAGTGAAGGGGTATGATTGCTGCGAACTTTCTTATAGGTAGATGCAGTGTTAGGCGAGCAACTAAAAAACATACTGGTGTTTGATTCGGGAGTGGGGGGCTTATCTGTCTACAAAGAGATAAACAAGCTACTGCCTAATCATAACTATATCTATGCCTTCGATAACGAAGCGTACCCTTATGGCGAACTAGATCAGCAGGTTCTGATTGAGCGAGTTCAGCGAATAGTGACTAGTTTTGTTGAAAGCCATGCTATCGATATCGTTGTGATTGCATGCAATACCGCAAGTACCATTGTTCTTCCCACCTTACGTGCTAGTCATACCATTCCTATCGTTGGTGTAGTTCCGGCAATTAAACCAGCCTCTCTTCTGGCAAACAAAGCCGTTGGTCTGATTGCAACGCCTGCAACCATTACCCGTCAATATACACACGACCTAATTAAAAGCTTTTCTAGTGATAAACACGTTGAACTCTTGGGGTCGACAAAGCTTGTGGATATGGCTGAAGAGAAATTACGTGGAGAGCAGATTAATCTCGAGGAATTGGCTCAAATCCTCAGTCCAATGATTAACCTTGTTGATGTCGCTGTATTAGGGTGTACACATTTCCCGTTGATCAAAGAAGAGATCCAAAGCGTCATGGGAAAAGAAGTCATGCTGGTGGACTCAGGCAATGCGATCGCCAATCGTGTACAAAGCTTATTAGAAGTGGAAAGTGAAGATAAAGTAGCTGGAAAAAGAGAAGTATATTGTAGTGCACCCCTAAGAAAAGAAGGTGCACTTAATAGAACATTAAAAGGAATGGGTTTTACGCCTGTTCAGATCCGTCCGCTTCAGGGTGCTTAGGGTCATTCGCAATACGTACTTTCAATGTACGCTGCATATAATCTTTATCATTTAAGCTAGCAATGGCGTTATTGACATCGTTGCTGGCCATCACGACAAAACCAAATCCTCTTCTTTTACCTGTGCGCTTATCTTTCATTAGTCTGACGGCAAAAACTTCACCGTGTTCAGAGAAAAGTTCGCGAACGTGTGATTCATTGGCTTTATATGGAAGGTTACCTACGTATAGGGTTTGAGTTGAAGCTTTAGGTTCTGAATCTGATTTTGTGTCTGAGCTTGAAAGGTTAAGAATAAAAGCAGAAGCCAAGACACCGAGAACGAAAGTAATTGCAGGCGATATATCAACCTGTGAAAACACAATGCCGCCTAATACAGCCAGTGCGACAATTAACAACATCGATTTTTTTGAATTCATATCGGATTACTACATATTAATAAACGAAATAGACGCATCTACTATTAACAAAATAGACACATGAATCTTACGTTCATGGTTTGTATTTTTCCAATGTATTGCTGTGATGCGTCTCAAATGTTTAGTTTTTATTCAAAATAAGCGCTTTTGATGGCTTTTTAGTCGAACGAAATTTTTATTTAAAAAAGCCCTTGCGCTCCATTCGAATCTCTCTATAATGCCGCCTCACCGACACGGAGTGAGACGGAAGTCACACACTGAAATCGGTAGAGAAAAAAGAGTTTGAAAATAACGCTTGACTCTCAAAACGGTGCGAGTATAGTACGCACCCCTAGCAAGTGAGATATGAATCACAAAACGCTAGAAGCTCTTTAAAAATTAGAACCTATCAATCTGTGTGGGCACTCGTTGATGAATATCACTAAGTTTGTTTTCGCTTTTATTAAGCAAAGGCAAACAGATACTTCGGTATCAAATGATTTCAATGAACTGAGTGACCAATCGATAATTTATTATCGGCACAGTCAATTCACAGTCACTATTCGTAAGAATAGGGAATGTAATCAGTATTCATTGAGTCACAAAATCTTAAATTGAAGAGTTTGATCATGGCTCAGATTGA
>NZ_JAKEUS010000015.1:0-66714 GCF_022397975.1 Vibrio sp. Isolate30 | reverse complement strand
TGTTTAGGTAACGTTGCGCAGTCATCGCTGAAACGTTGGTATTTACATTCACTGCCATGGTGATTTCTCCAATTGATTTTCCGGTGTTGCGGTTTCCGACGTCTCGGAAAACCAAGTAGTTCTCTCAAAGTTACTTTTAATAACGGCGCGAATTTCTAGAGCTTTAGAAAAAACTTCAAAAAAAAATAATTAAATTAATAAATCGAATTAAAACAAACACATAAGAAAGATATTTTTGTTCATCAAAGATCTAAGGCTCACGTTTGAAAATTATAAAAGCTCAACTATTGAGCGCTTCAAAGGTGATTTTGGGGCAAATTTAAGAAAAGAGATGTTTAATGGTCGATTAATTTTTAAACAGAACGAATTTTGACAAAGTCTGATTTCGCAGTGAATTTCAGAAAGAAAATGAGTAAAAATTTGAGAAAACAGGAACGCTAGAAAGGAAAAAGCCCCTTTTCCTTTGAGAGAACTGGGGCTGGGTGGTGGCCAGAGCCTGTGTGGAGATCATCGAGAAATGAACACATTCTGACTTACCGTTGCATCCTTACCGTAAAAATGTGAAGCAGGTGAGAGATGAGAGAGCTAAACACTCAATAGTAAGTATGCTTGCCAGTTTTCCTTGCTGTATGGTCCACGTCTGGACACGAACAGCAAGGTCAACCAATAACTATTGCAATAGTGACATTGCAGAGTTAGGCAACTGTTTCGCTTGAGCAAGTATTGAAGTACCTGCTTGTTGCAGAATTTGAGATTTCGTCATTTGCGTTGTCTCTTTCGCAAAATCGGTATCTTTGATACGGCTGTTAGACGCATCTACGTTTTCTTGTACATTCGCCAAGTTGTTAATACTGTGGCTTAGACGGTTTTGCTTCGCACCCAGATCTGAACGCTGTGAATCAACGTAAGTCAAAGCTGAGTCGATGATGCTGATTGCGTTCTGAGAACCAGCAACCGTCATTAGGTCGATGTCCTGTACCGTCGTTTGACGACCTTCACTCTTAAGACCTAGCTCAGAAGCAAGACCACCAGAGATAGACATAGAACCCTGTTGTAGATCCGGTTCTGCGACAAACACTTGTAGACGACCATCATCGGTTACCGATGCGTTGATCATGTCAGACTGACCATTGATGTAGGTCGCTAGCTCTTCGATGTCATCACCTGATTTGGTCATCAACTCAAGCTTCACTTCTTCACCAGATTTGGTCACGAACTCAAGCTTAAGGTCACGAGCGTCTGCTGGTACTTCCCAGTTTTTGTCTTTGCCGTTCTCTGAATCAAACGTTGTACCGCCCATACGGAAATCGTCAGCACGGATACTGGTCAGCGCCATGATCATCGCTTCACCAGAGTTAGAACCGATCTGGAAAGAAGCTTCGCCGAACGAGCCGTTCAGTAGTCGACGACCACCGAATGAAGTTGTTTCAGCGATACGGTTCAGCTCGTCTTGAAGTGCCATCGACTCTTCGTTCAGTGCCGTACGTTCAGCAGCCGTGTTAGTACCGTTTGAAGATTGAATTGCCAAGTCACGCATACGCTGTAGTACGTTGGTCGACTCATTCATTGCACCTTCAGCCGTTTGAGCAATCGAGATACCGTCATTAGCATTTCGCATTGCCACATCTAGGCCACGCGACTGTGCTGTTAAGCGGTTAGAGATTTGCAGACCTGCCGCATCATCTTTTGCGCTGTTGATTTTGTGGCCTGATGACAAACGCTCCATTGAAGTTGCGAGGTCATTAGACGCTTTATTCAAATAACGCTGCGCTGTCATTGCGGAAACGTTAGTACTTACATTAACTGCCATTTTGCTCTCCTTATGAGTTCGCAAGCTTTCTGCGAAGCGGCCAGCTTTACTCTCATATGGATAAGCACTGACCGTATATTACTTGCTAAACCCTAAGTTAGGGTTTAAGACCTGTATAAATCATTTCTGACTTACATAGATACAAGTTGTGTGCCAATTTTTAAATTGACGAAAAATAAAATTATTTTATTCAAAAACAACCACTTAAAAATAAGCCAATTGCCTACTCAATCTATAGATAATAACTATGTAATCTCTCTAACCTGTGTGTTGCCGCTTTTTGCCGCTTACATTGCTTACATTTAAAAACGAGTAAGAAAGCGGCAATTTTTAGAACCCTCTCGCACTTACGGCATTGCACATAAGGCATAAAGCAGGGCTCAATTCATCCGACCAAACGTTAGATGTAATTAAACAGGGTCAAATCTTTCGTTTTACCAAAGGCTTGCTGAGAAGCCTGCAGTGCACGAGAGTTCTCATTGAACTCAATGATTGCCTTTGAATAGTCCAAATCTTCAAAGTTACTTTTGGCTTTCGCCAGTGACAACTTGAAGTCCTCATGTTGCTGCTCTTGAATATCCAATGTATTTAAACGCGCACCAACATCTGTGCGAGCTTTAGTTAAATGAATAAAAGCAGCGTGAAACTCTTCAGTTGCTTGATGCAGCTGCGCTGTTGCAGATGAGTCAGAAACTGACGACTCTGCTAATGCCGCAGCATCGCGAAAGGTATCAAATATTGAAAAGCTTTCTCTTGGCTCAAGAATTATCGAATCACCCTTGGTGATCTGACCGCGTAGCTCAATGTGTAAGCCCTCGTATTTAATCCCTTCGGTTGGATCAAAATCTTTTGCCGCAACAACGCTGCCATCTTTCTCTAGTTGATAGGCGTACTTGCCGTTCTGCATATCAACAAAGGTGACTTTGTAGGTTGCAGGATCCTGAAACTCACTGTTTGTTGCACGCTCTAGAAGCAATTCAGATGCAGATTGCAGCTCATAAGTAGGCTTGTAATCACCAAATGGGTTGTCGATCTCCATGAACAGCTTGCTGCCCGGATCGTTCATTGGCATTTCAAAACTACTGGCGACGCGCATCTTGCGTTGATAGTCATCACCGCCATAAATAACGTTACCTTCATTGTCACGGAAGAAAGGCTGATTCTTCAGCTTAGTTCCGGCAAAGGTATAGTTACCAGATTCATCTTGCGAGTTCGCCATGTATAGAAAGTTGTTGGCAATCTCTTGCAGCTCACGTTGTTTTGCCAAGCGATCTTCCGGAGACAATGCACCGTTGATCATCTCCATTACTGTACGCTTCGCTTCGTCAGCAAAACCTTCAGAGTTTGAGATCAGCACTTCGTGGTGTTCCAAACGGTTTCTAACCAAAGTGATGGCATCTACATACTGCTTAAGCTGTTCAGACTGCTGTCCAATATTCTGCAAGTAGTGGGTCGCAAGTGGATCATCACTAGGCGACTGCAATTTTTTACCCGACGCCAATTGCGCTTGGTTATGATGAACCTTGTTCTCTTGACGACGCAGGTCGTTCTGAACCGACTGGTAATTATGGAAACTGGAGATACGAGTTAACATGACTTTCTCCTACTACCTTAGCGCTAAGATGGTATCGAAGGTTTCATTGGCCGCCTGCATAATGCGCGACGATGCCATATAGGCTTGCTGAAACTTCATCATGTTTGCCGCTTCTTCATCGAGGTTCACCCCAGAAATAGAAGCGATACGTTCTTGCGCTGACTGTTTTTCTAAAGTCGCGATTTCACTAAGACGGTTAGCCGTCGATGCCTTTAAACCTGTGTTGGTGTTCAGGTTATGATAAGTGTCAAGCAGCGTCGATTCACCTTCATCTAGCGACTTATTGGTCTGAATATCCTGCATTTTTCGCAGGTTGCCGTTGTCACCTTCAGATGGAACAAGGTTAGCGGTAAATTTATCGTTGGCGATCGCGCCTGGTGTCAGTTCGAAAGTCGTCCCCATTACGGTTACCGGACCAGAAGGCGGATACGGCTGAGGCTGCATTAACACGTTGCCTTTGGTATCCGTCACCGCAAATTGCTCACCACGCGGTGAGACAATCACTTCAAATTCACGAAGTTGCCCTGCGGCAAGGATCTTAAATTCCGCATCACCTTGCGCAAAAGTGGTCGAGGCTTCATAGCTCTGCGCAGCAATGTCTTTGGGATCATTGCTTTCAATCTGCATCTGCGCGGCAAAGCTGCGCGTTGGTCGCAGAAGTACCTTTTCGCCAAGCTCCGGCGGATTACGGATCTCGACACGCATGCCATCTAGGTAGAAAGCATTGCCGCTAGAGTCGGTGCTGACTTTCACCGTTTCGCCGCTCGGCTTAGTGACCACATAGTCACTGCCGTCGTATTTTAAGCCGTACTCACCGCCTTTAAGCGCGTTGGTATTATCAATGAACACAGCAACGTCAGCTTGAGATTGACCACTGGTTACTACGCGAGATTTCGCAACCAGTTCCGAGTTCACATCGGTAAATAAATTGCGGCCAACATTGCCATTGAGATCTAAACCTTGGCTTTGTAGTTCGTTGACATGATAAGAGAGCGCTGTGGCCATGCGACCTAATTCGTCCATCACCTCAGGAATATGTTCATCACGCATGTCCAACATTGAGCCAATCTTGCCGTCGATATCCGCGCTAGTGATCGGCTTAATGGCCTTGCCTTCAACAATAGCAAGGCGTCGTTGGTGAGCATCCGGTAGGCCATCAACCAATTTCAATTGGCTCGCCTCACTACCTGAAACTAAAGTATGGCCGTTACCAATGTGGACGTTGAAACCTTCCGCATTTGAGCGTGGTGTCACCGTTACTTTAGTGTAACCAGACAGCTCATTGATCAGTTTTTCATGTTGATCGCGCAGGTCATTATGAGGACCTGGAGTACGCATCATCAGGCGTTGAACATCACGAATCTCGATCGCGAGTTGGTTAACGCGCTCGATACCCATGTCTAATTTTTTGTTGGCAACATCCGATTGCTGGCGAATCGTTTCATGGAACTCATTAAGTGTTTGAGAAATGATCCCCGCTTTTTCCAGAACTACTTTACGCGCACCGATATCGTTCGGCGTATCAGACAGTGTTTTGATCGAATCAAACCACTCGTTCATATTCTCTGGAATTTTTTTAGAGGCGGTAGACGACAACATGCCCGAGAGCATATCGATGTTGCTTTGGGTGTCATTCTTATTAGCGGCATTGGTTGTCGATAGATTCAGCTCATTAACGGCAAACTGATCCCAAGAGCGGCGAACATTTTCCACGTGCACGCCCATGCCGTAGGTTTGGCCACCATATTGGCGCGGATCATTAACACCTTGAATCACAGATTGTCGGCTATAACCCTCTGTATTCGCGTTAGAAATGTTATGACCTGTGGTGTTTAACTGTCTTTGAGCAGTAAGCACACTTTGTGTACCTACATTCAACAGATCTGACGCCATAATGCCCCCAAAAAACCTAATAAAATCAGCAAAAACTGATTACCCTTACGTCTAAAAAGCAATTTGCGTGCCAAACTAATAAGTAGGGATTCAACAGAGGAAAATGGATGCGAAAAAGAATGGATGAATAGAATAAGAGCCCACCATTTGGCGAGCTCTTTGTAACGAATTAGATTAGTTCATCTGGTCGATCTTAGCTTTGACTCTTAATACCTTATCAGCGTAGTTCGGGTCCGTTGCGTAACCTGCGCTATGAATGCCTTTAATAAAGTTTTCTGAGCTGCCTTGATGCTGAAGTGCGGTTTGGTAACGTGGGTTCTCATTTAGGAATTTCACGTAGTCATTAAAGCTCTCTTCAAAGTTAGCGTAAGAACGGAATGAAGCTTGTTCTTTCACCGCAGTTTTTCCGTGGAACTCTAAGGTTTGAGTCGCTACCTTATCACCTTTCCAACTACGGTCAGCTTTGATGTTGAATAGGTTGTTACTGTTACCCAAAGAGTTCTTCACCATCTTAGAGCCCCAGCCTGTTTCCAGAGCGGCTTGAGCAAGAAGAAGTGACGAGTCAACACCCAATGCTCGCGCTGCTTTTTCGGCATATGGACTCATTGAAGCGACGAAGGATTCTGGAGAGTCGAACGAAACTGGTTGCGCCGCAACTTTTGCCACACTCTCTTGGCGATCTGCTCTATCCACTTTCTTAGAATACTTGGGACGCTCAAGTGCTGGGTCAAATCCTTCTTGGCGTACTTTTGATTCCTGTTGGTCAGAACCTTGGCCTGCGCTAAGCTGCGCAACGATCATGTCCGCTAGGCCCAGCGAACCCGATGCACTCAGTTCACTCGACATCTGATCATCAAGCATCTGACGGTAAAACTGTTCATTCTGACTATTAAGCATGTCTGACTTGAAGCTTGAGTTGGCATCACGCATCGACTTAAACAGCATAGAAGTAAAAATAGACTCAAACTGTTTTGCTGCTGCTTTAAGTGCTTCTTGCTCACTGCCCTCTTCGCCATTCACTGCTTGCTGACGAAGTCGGTCTAGACTGCCAATGTCGTGAATAAAGCCGATGTCGTTGTTATTCTTAATCATGACCCGCTCCTTAGATAATGATCAATTGGCCTTCAATCGCACCCGCTTGTTTCAGTGCTTGAAGAATTGCCATTAAGTCAGAAGGTGCCGCACCCACTTCGTTGACCGCTCGTACAAGGTCGTCCAAAGTCAGGCCAGGCTCAAACTTAAACATCTTGCCGTCACCTTCCGTGATTTCGATGTCTGAGTCTGGAACAACAACCGTTTGTCCGCCAGAGAAGCCATTTGGCTGACTCACATTTAGATTCTCTTTGATTGCTACGGTCATGCCACCATGAGTTACAGCCGCAGAGCGTAGGCGTACGTGCTTACCAACAACAATGGTGCCAGTACGAGAGTTAACAATGATCTTTGCAGAGCCTTCTGCTGGGTCGAACTCGACATTTTCAATCGCAGATAGGAAAGCAACACGTTGGCTAATCTCACGTGGTGCACGAACTCGAACTGAAGTCGCGTCTACAGCGGATGCCATCTGTGGACCAAGGAAGTTGTTTACCGCATCTGCCATGCGCTGTGCAGTGGTGAAATCAGATTCAATTAAGTTAAAGGTGATATAGTCGCCGCGACCAAATGGTGTCGGGATCTCTTGTTCTACTGTTGCACCGCTTGAAATGATACCGACGTTCGGGTTGTTACCTACAATCTTAGAGCCATCGTTACCTTGTGCGCTGAAACCACTCACCACTAGGTTACCTTGCGCGACGGCATACACTTGCCCATCAAGACCTTTCAGGAAGGTTTGCAGTAGCGTACCACCACGTAGGCTTTTTGCTGAACCGATAGAAGAGACAGTAACGTCAACAGTTTGACCTTGCTTAGAGAAAGCTGGAAGCTCAGCAGTAACAATAACTGCCGCTACATTTTTTGTTTTTGGCTTAGTGCCGGGTGGCAATTGGATGCCAAAGTTTTGCAGCATCGCGTTAAACGTTTGATCTGTAAAGGGTGTTGTCTCGCCAGTACCCGGTAAACCCGTAACCAAACCATAGCCTACCAATTGGTTACTACGAACACCTGCAACTTTTGCCACGTCTTTAATGCGAGCGGCATGAGCAGTGGTGGCAAGAAATAACATGCCGAAAAGTACAAGTGCTAGCTTTTTCATAGGAGTAACCTGTCTCTATTGCTCTGATTTAAATTAAATTTCTTCTAAATCCAGCACCGTTTGTTGATGGTCAAACAATCGGCACTGTGATTATCGCTATAGAGCTACATTAAAAAATCGTGCCAAGAATCCAGGCTCTTGCATATCTTGTTGTACGCCGGTACCAGAATATTGAATTCGAGCATTAGAAACACGGTTCGAAGCGATGGTGTTATCAAAGCCAATATCGTCTGGACGGATTGTGCCACTTAGACGAATGTACTCATCGCCAGTGTTCAGCGTCATCCATTTCTCACCACGTACTACTAAGTTACCGTTAGCCAGCACCTCGATCACTTCCACGGTAATGTAACCGCTGATGCTGTTACTTTGGTTAGCCGACGCATCACCGGCAAAGGTGTTGGTGTTGCTTAAGTCGTAAGAGAAATTGTATTTATCGATAGTCAGCTCTTGCCCGCCTACAGATAATGGCTCCATTGAAGAGTCATTCGACTTAGACATATCTGCGTTAGCTTTTTTAGTCGCACGCGTGTTCTCATCCAGTGCCACGGTAATAATGTCGCCAATACCGCGTGGTTTAGAATCATCGTACATGCTGCCAATGTGGTTCACGTTAAATAGAGAACCGGTCGCGGCTGCGTAGTGTTCCGGTTTTTGCTTAGGGTGAATTGGGGCCCAAGCAGGATCGCCCGCCACTGGGTCGGTACGACCACGTAACGTGTCCACGATACCAGAGCTCTCATCGCTCGACTTATCACCCTCTACCGCATCAACCACGGTTGTTGCGTTTTCTTGTTCTGGCGTTTCGATAGGATCTAACATGGTACAGCCAGTCATCGAAGCTAACAGGGCTAAACAAAAAATACGTTTCATGGTGATACTCTCTTAGTCAGCAGTAGGGACAATTACACGTTACTTAATCTAACGATTAAAGTTGTTGGTTAACAAAGCTCATCATCTTGTCTACTGATGAGATCACTTTTGAGTTCATTTCGTACACACGCTGAGCTTCAATCATGTTTACCAGCTCTTCGGTTACGTTTACGTTAGAAGTTTCCAACATTGATTGGCGAATGTTACCTAGGCCATCAAAACCCGGTACGCCCTCTTGCGGGTCACCACTTGCGCCCGTTGGTAGGTAAAGGTTTTGACCAACTGGCTCAAGACCACCAGGGTTTACGAAATCAGTGATCGTAATCTGACCAACGACGACGTTGTTCTGCTCACCACGAATACGTACTGAAACTTCACCATCGTTACCGACAGTAATTGAAATTGCATCTTCAGGAATAACAATTTCAGGTTGTAGCGGGTAACCCTGACCCGAAGTTACGATTGCGCCGTCACCATTCAATGTAAACTGACCATTGCGGCTATAACCTGTCTCACCATCTGGCATTTCAACTTGGAAGAAACCATCACCTTCAATCATCATGTCTAGGCTGTTGGTTGTCGTTTGTGCGTTACCGTGAGTGTGCACTTTTTGCGTTGCTACCACTTTAGAACCCGCACCCAACATCAAACCACTTGGCAGTTCTGTGTTCTGAGACGATTGGCCACCCGGTTGGTTGATGTTCTGATAGAACAGATCTTCAAATACCGCACGACTCTTTTTAAAGCCAACGGTTGATGCGTTAGCAAGGTTGTTCGAAATTGTTGAGATGTTGGTTTGTTGGGCGTCTAAACCAGTTTTACTTACCCATAATGCTGGATGCATAGTAATTTCCTTTAAATTCTATTAGCTCATACGAAGCAGTGAGTCAGACGACTTGTCCATCTCTTCTGCTGTGCTCATCATTTTGACTTGCATTTCAAATTGACGCTGTAGGTCAATCAAGCTTGTCATTTCACCGACGGCATTGACGTTACTGCCTTCGATAGCACCAGTCAGCAGCGTAACGGCTGCATCAGCTTCGTATGCCTGATCTGGGTTTTTCGAACGGAAAAGACCATTCGTATCTTTAAATAGGGTTTGATTATCTGGGCGAACCATTTTAATACGATCAACAACGGCAAGTTCTTCAGCTGGAGCGCCTTGAGGAATCACCGAAATCGTACCGTCTGTACCAATTTCAACTTTGCTTAATGGGATTGGTAGGGTAATGGGAGCGTCGTTTTCACCGAGAACAAGGTGACCACTTCCGTTTGTCAGTAGGCCATTCTGATCTATCTTGAGGTTACCGTTACGGGTTAAGCCCTCACGACCTGAATTGTCCATAACCGAAATCCAGCCATCACCTTGAATGGTTACGTCTAGATCACGACCGGTCGTTACAACGCTGCCTTGTGCAAAGTTATGGCCTGGGCGTTCTGTCATGCTGAATACACGTGTTGGCATACCTTCACCATACGCTTGCATTGAACGAGCTTGTGCTAGATCAGCACGAAAGCCAGTTGTACTTACGTTTGCGAGGTTGTTGGCACGTAACTGCAAAGCTTGCATATTTTGCTTTGCGCCGCTCATAGCTAAAAACAGTGCGCGATCCATAATTTTGCTCCAAAAAATCATTATCTAGAGCCAATAAAGCAATCACTGTGCCAACTATGAAATAGTATTTATAATCAGAGAGTTAATTCGATAAACAGGAATTACAAAGATCAAAGTGATCCTTTCTGCCAGGGGGTGGCAAGAACAAACTTTACCGCGCGGCAATTGAGGCGGCAAATAGATAGGCAAGCAACAATACCCAATTCAAACGGATTGAATTGGGTATTCGCAGATGATTCAAACCAAGAAGGTATTAACGAATCTGAAGAATATTTTGCTGTAGTTGGTTGTGAACTTCTAGAGAACGTGAGTTCGCTTGGAAGTTACGTTGAGCAGAAATCAGGTCTACTAGCTCTTGAGTCATATCGATGTTCGACTGCTCAAGTGAGCCATTGTTGATGCCACCAAATGAACCTTTGTTCGATTCACCCCAGATTTTATCACCTGAGTAGTTAGTAGAATCCCACTGAGTGCCGCCCTTCTTATCTAGGCCTTGCTCATTAGGAACACGCACTAGACCTACACGACCTAGCATTACGTTTTCACCATTTGAGTATGTACCTAGAACACTACCGTACTCATCGAAGTCAACCTTGGTTAGGAAGCCTGTTGTTGCGCCGTCTTCATCGAATTTCGTCAATTCAAACGGTGCCGCAAATTGCGTCGAAGAGTCTAGACCAAAGTTCAGCGTTTGAGTAACGTCCGCGCCATTTAGGTTCATTGGTACCGCACCCGCACCTAACGCTTCCGATACAATTGGTTGGCCATTGTTTAGGCTCGCCAGTGTGCCGTCGTTGTTAAAGCGCATAGTGTGACCCACATGACCCGTCGCGTTAGTCGCATCACCACCAGCAATGTTCAATGGCTTCTCACCTTCACTATCAGTCATAGTGTAGTAAGTCTGCCATGTATTTGGCTGGGTTTGGTCTTTTAGGTAGTAAGTGGTTAGCTTATAAGACTGACCCATAGAGTCGTAGACCGTTGAAGAGGTCGCACGGTTATAGGTATCTGCATCATCGAAGTTAAATGCAGCCGGATCTTTTAGGTCACCGTTTGCAGGCAGGTTTACACCTACTTCAATGTTTTCAGTCTGTTTTGGCTTACCAAATTCAGCTGGAATAGACAGTGGCTTCGGCGCGTAAGAAAGAACTTCACCCGAGTTTGGATCAACATCGTAACCTAGAAGAAACTCATCGTTAGAAGTAACCATGTAGTTGTCTTTGTTTAGGTGAAATGCACCATTTCGTGTTAGTTCGTTAATCTCAGGAACCATACGGTCTTTTGCCACAGCGAAAAAGCCTGTGCCACTTACACGTAAATCCATTGGGTTGTTGGTATAAATACTTGAACCTTCGTGGAACTGCTGAGCGACTTTATTTGCTTGAGCACCGCCACCTGGAGTGGTTTTGCCGTTCGTAAATAGAGAGCTTGAGTAAACATCACCAAACTCAGCACGCGACTCTTTAAAGCCAAATGTGTTTGCGTTCGCAATGTTGTTACTTGTTGTGTTCAGATCTAATTGAGCTGCGGATAGACCGCTTAAAGCTACATATGACATTCCAATATTCTCCTAATCTATCTAGCTAGCATATTCACTCTATCTAGAGCTACGCTTTGCCAACTTCTAGTACTTCAGCAAGTCGTACTGGCGATGTGAAACCAGCCAGATTGAGTAGTACGTTGCCATCACCTTTGCCAAGAAGCACACTGTTCACGTTCGCATACGTTGATACTTCGAACTCTGCGCTCTCGCCATCCAGTAAACCAGCCGCTTTCACGTTGTATTTACCAGCAGGCAATGGGTTGCCGTCTTCGTCTTTTCCGTCCCATTCAACACGTGTGTCACCTGCAGGCTTAGAGCCGACATCAAAGGTACGAACCAATTGGCCCACTTCGTTCTCAACACGGATCATTAAGTTATCCATCGCTTGAGGAAGTTTTACCATTGCCGCCATGCCGCCATCACCGGGTTTCACACCTGCCGCACCAGGAACCAACACATCACGCCCAACTAAAGAGGAAGCCTGAAGTGCTTGGTTAGATGTCATTGATGAATTCAAGCTTTCAAACTGTGTATTCATTTTGCCAATGCCATCTACGGTCGCAAATGAAGCCATTTGCGCAATCATCTGGTCATTGCTGACCGGCTTAAAAGGGTCTTGCTGAGCAAGCTGCTTGGTCAATAACGATAAGAAGTCTTCTTGTTTAAGATCTTGCTTACCTGTTGTTTCATCAGGCTTTTTGCTGTCTTGAAGATTTTTAAGCTGATCAACATAGGACAAGCCGCTTTGACCAACATTATTGATTCCGGCCATATGCTACCTCCTTATCCTTATTGACCCATCTGCAGCGTACGCAGCAGCATTTGTTTACTTGAGTCAGCAACCTGTACGTTTGTTTGGTACGCACGTGAAGCTGAAATCATGTTTGCCATCTCTTCCATAACATTAACGTTTGGCTTGTAGATGTAGCCTTCGTCGTTTGCTAATGGGTGATCAGGGTTGTATTCCGCGCTAAGCGGCTTATCGCTTTCTACGATACCTAATACTTTCACCGGCACAGTATGACCGCTATTGCGTGCCTTACTTAACTCAGCGCCGAACACAGCGTGGCGCGCCTTGTAAGTCTCATCAGCTGAGCTACTTACACTGTCCGCGTTAGCCAGGTTACTTGAGGTCGTGTTTAGACGAACAGATTCAGCACTCATCGCAGAACCAGTCACATTGAATACATTAAATAAGCTCATCTAATTATTCCCCTTTAATCGCTTTAGTTAAGTTCTTGAATTTACTTCCTAAGAAGTCTAGAGAGGCTTGATGCCTAATTTGGTTTTGCATGAACAGATTTCGTTCCAAATCCAAATCCACCGTATTGCCATCTCCTGTATCAGGTTGAGTAGGAATACGATATTTTGTTTCCCCATTCACCGTCGTTGAGGCAGAAATATGCCGACCGTCCGTGCGGCTAAGACCAATGCTTGCCCCAGAACTTGCCGCTTGCAGTGATTTCTTAAAGTCTAGCCCTTTTGCTTTATAGCCAGGCGTGTTTGCTTGCGCGATATTGGTGGAAAGCACCTCAGCGTTGCGCTCACGTACACCAACTGTGTGCTGGTGAATGCCTAATGCGTTGTCAAAAGAAATAGCCATGTAAACCTCAACTCAAGAACTGACTGTTATGAAATAACCAAAGCAATATGTATACCAACTTTTAAAGCCAATAGAACAATGAATGCTTTTTATCGGTCACTCGCTGTTAAACTTGCAATATACAAGCCAAGAATAGAGTAAATTGGAATGTCACTCTGATTTAAAGATATACCGAGAGCGACAAAAAAAGAAAACCCAGCACAATGGCTGGGTTTGATAAGAAAAACTGGAGTGTCTTAACGGTTGTTATGGCTTGAGTTTGTAAATGATACCTGGATTACAGCGCACCATCTCAAAACGGTCAGTCAGCCCCGTCAAAGACTCAGACGCACCTAACAGTAAGTAACCACCTGGGTTAAGGCTGTTAGCCATCTGGTTCAACACTTTAGACTTCATATCTGGCGAGAAGTAAATCAGTACGTTACGGCAGAAGATAATGTCGAATTTACCTAACAGCGCGTAGCTGTCCATCAGGTTTTGCGGACGGAAGTTAACCATACGCTTTACATTATCTTTTACTTTCATACGACCATCACCCGCATCTTCAAAGAAAGTACGGCGACGTTCAGGCGATAGGCCACGACCTAGCGCTAGATTGTCATACACACCAGCACGACACATATCGAGCATACTCGCAGAGATGTCCGTTGCTGTGATCGAAACATTTGGCAGCATACCCGGCTTGCGTGCTTGAGTTTCAAGCACAGTCATTGCCATAGAGTATGGTTCTTGGCCAGAAGAGCTTGCCGCAGACCAAATCTTAATTGGACGCTTGTTTGCCGCTATTTCCGGAAGAAGTTTATCCGCTAGCACGGCAAACGGGTAAGTATCTCGGAACCAAAGTGTCTCGTTGGTCGTCATGGCATCTACTGCCGCCACGCGCAACTCGCGGTTTCTACCCGTTACAACATCTCTCAATAAATCCGACAGTGATGCCAGTTTAAATTTTGCAACTAAAGGACTAAGGCGACTGCGTACAAGATATTGCTTGCTATCACCGAGTACAATGCCACATTGAGATTCCAAAAAGCGGCTAAAATCACGATACTCTTGATCACTAATTGTTATAGCAGTCATTAATGTCTCTTTTCTATTTAGTTAATGCGGACTTAACCGCTGAACCAAGCTCATCTGGGTTGAATTTAGCGATGAATGAGTTAGCACCCACACGCTCAACCATAGCTTGGTTAAATACGCCACTCAAAGATGAGTGTAAAATTACATATAAGTCTTTTAGTTCTGCATGACGGCGGATTTCTGCAGTCAATGTATAACCATCCATCTCTGGCATCTCGATATCTGAGATAACGAGAGAGATCTGGTCGTAAATACTGCCTTCTGCCGACATTTGAATCAGCTTCTCGTAAGCTTCTTTGCCGTCTTTAACTGCAATAACTTCGAAGCCGATTGATTCAATAGCGCGCTGAACTTGTTTACGAGCAACGGTTGAGTCATCTGCAATCAGAATGCGTCGAACTAACGGTTTCTCTTGTTCAACTTCAGCGATCTCTTCAGCGATTTTGCTGTCCATTGTTTCATCAACAGGAGAGATCTCTGCAAGAATTTTTTCTACATCGAGAATTTCAACGAGTTCATTATCGATGTTTGTCACTGCCGTCAGGTAGTTCGCTTTACCCGCGCCATCAGGTGGCGGCAAGATAGATTCCCAGTGCATGTTGATAATACGCTCAACAGAACTCACCAGGAAGCCTTGAATAGTACGGTTAAACTCAGAAATTACAACAAAACACTTTTCTACGTCTGTTGTTGGGCGACCGCCAATAGCAAGGCTTAAGTCGATAACCGAGATGGTTTGACCACGAATGTGCGCAACACCCTTAACCAGCGGGTTTAAGTTCGGCATAGAAGTCAGCTTAGGACACTGTAGTACTTCTTTAACCTTAAATACGTTAATACCATAGCGCTGACGCCCCATTAGGCGAAAGGTTAGTAATTCTAATCGGTTTTGACCGACGAGTTGCGTACGCTGATTCACTGAATCCAGAATACCCGTCATGAGCGCATCTCCATATCAAACTTTTTTGATTAAAAAGTGTTAATCTACTACAGGCTACGAACCATCAGAGAAACAGAATGACGTATCATAACTCAAATCTGCAACCATTTTCCATAACAACATGTAGAGCTTTTTTTAAAATTGTCGCTAAGTTTATCGGCATTATATCAATATTGTTTAGTTTTTTTGCACAAGGTGCGACATCAGAACAAATTGAGGCGATTCAAACCGCGGCTGAGCAACATATTCTCGACACGGTTGAGCAGCCAATGGGTGGTGAACTCTTGGTTCAATCTGCCAATGTAGACTCAAGGATCAAGGCAACAGATTGCCCTATACCCTTAGAAACAAGTGCCTCTACCGCCACTAATACTCGCAGTAGCATTACCGTGCTAGTGCAATGCGTTCCTGATGAATGGCGTGTATACGTCCCAGTTCGACTCTCTATATCTGCACCTCTGGTCACTGCAACACGAACCATCGCGCGAGGCGAGATAATCGGTCAATATGATGTCACGACCGCCATGATTTCACTTAACAAATTTCGCCGACAAGGTTACACCCTTCCTGAACAAGTCATCGGAGCCAAAGTAAAAAAGAACCTGCGCCCTGGTGATGTTATTGAGAGAGGTGATATTTGCGTCGTTTGTCGTAATGAGAAGGTTATCATACAAGCTGTTAAAGGTGGCATGACCATTACCACAAAAGGCACTGCCTTAACGGACGGTTCAACTGGTGACCAAGTAAGAGTGAAAAATGATAAATCACAGCGTATAATTGAGGGAATCGTTACTGATATGTCGGAAGTGACTGTTCATTTTTAGAAAATGAGCTGTCAGCACTCTTAATTAATAGATAGCAACATAATTCGACATAAGAGATTTGCTTCTTTGTTAACATGTTATCCTGCCAAAATGGTACTCTGTTAGCGATTTCAACAATCGAGTTAAAAATCTCTAAAGTAATTGAACCAACGGTCGATAGTGACAGTACAGGTTCCCATATTCGTAGATAAAGGCTCAACTATGGCAGGCATTGATAATATTCGTTCAGGCCAAACCCTAACGACAACTAACCGCTCTACAGCGCGCACTGATACCAGCAGTTCGCAAGCGTCGAGCTCTGAAGTATCGGCAAAGCCCGCAAGTAAAGATGCGGTATCACTAAGCCAACAAAGCAAGGCGATTGGTCAAATGCACCAAGACATGGCCGCACAACCAAGTTTTGACCAAGTTAAAGTCGCAGCAATTAAAGAAGCTATCGCAAACGGCTCATACACTGTCGATCCAGAGAAACTGGCTGACAACATGATCAAATTCGAAAACGAGCTTAAAGGCCTATAAGTTCGTTTATCGTTCAACTGACTATAAGCTCGATTAGGTTTTTGTATGGCGGCACTCGCAGATTTAGTTAATTTTCAACTTCAAAGCGCCCAAGCTCTCTCTGAACTGCTGAGTTCGGAAAAGAGTGCCATTACCAGTAGAAAATCGAGTGAAATTGAACGTATCGCTAAAGAAAAAGTTGTTCTGGTTGAACAATTAAAAAGCACCGATCAGAGAATAGCAGCTCACACCAATGTGGCAGAGCTAAACGAAAAGCCAGAGCTTATCGATCTGGTTGCTAAAATTCGCTCTATTATTCACGACTGCCAACAAGCAAATCTTGTTAACGGTGAAGCACTCAACCGTGCACACCTCAGCTTCAACAAGCTCAGCAATATGATGCAGCAAAGCCACGGAAAAATAGGCATGACATACAATGCCGGTGGACAAACGCATACCATCTCTACGTTAGGAACCAACGTAAAAGCATAGCCCTATTCTTCCACACGACTACTCGCTCTTGTTGTAAAAGAACAAATGCTGTAAAAACACAAATGTTGTAAATCGCGAACATAAAAAAGCGGCAAGTATCCAATACTTGCCGCTTTTTGCATCACTATTAGTGTTTTTATCTGCCGCTTGCCATCTGGAAAGCCAGCAGCAGAGTGACTATCAGTCAAACACCATTAGAAAAGTGTCTGTTGTCTCTTCTCTGGCACGGCTTGAACTTCACCGTAATCACGCAGTTTGTCCATCTTCTTGATATCAAGCTGCAATTCGGTCACGTAACTGTCACCCACTGGGTAACTGCGCACCACTTCTGCGCCGCGAATCACACCATCAACAGCACCTGAAGTCAGCTCTGTTCCTAGGCGTTGATCTTCCAATTCTGCACGACCGCTCACACGCATACCGTAAACTTGTTCAGCCAGTTCACGGTAAGCATCAATCTTTGAAGCACGCATTGCTCGAATGCGTTTCTCTTCGTCATTACGCCCTTTTTGCTCACTAATACTTGCGTAGCCAACCGCCACCAAGAAATCGTCAGGTCGCATGGTTTGCAAGGGCTGACAGCCAACAAGTAGCAGTGCTGCAATTAAAAATATCACCTTCTTCATGACAGGCTCCTATGGACGAAGAATAACCGTGTACGGCTGCTTAATGGTTGGGTCTGAACGAATGATCACGCCATCTTGAGTACGGATACTATTCAATGTGTCTAAGTCACGACCAATACGGTCAGCTGGCAAGAAGCCTTGCGCTGTTGCTACAACGATACGCGTTTGCATGCCTACGACACGAGCGTTTACCAACACACCACCTTCTTGTCTAAGCATAGTGCCAGTCAGAACATATTGTACGTCCTGCTCTTGAGCAAGATCTTTCCAATCTCGACTCAGAGCAAAATCGCCCTGCTGTGTCACTTGAATCGAGCCTGTTGTCTTAAAGTCGACGACTTTGAAGCCACGACGCTGAAACTGGTGGATAAAGCCTTCAGATACTGAATTACCCAACCAGTTGGTCGAATCCATATGTTGCAAGTCTACAAACGACGTTACGGCAATGGGTGTACGAGCCGATACGCTGGTGTTAGACAGAATCAGATCTTCGGTCATACTTTCAACAAAGAAGTCCATTGTATGACGTGGGCTATCCATTAACATAAACTGACTGCCTGCATACTCAGACTTACCGTTATAGATAGGTGAATAAGCACATGATGTAATTAGCATTACACTGATTACTACAAGCCATTTTTTCATTGTGTTATCTCCAGATGTTTTAGTACCAGACTGTGCAACCGATTCTCACCATTCTTTCCTTCAATGGATTACAATGTTGGAACAGTCCTTGCTTTTGATTAATTGTTCACATTAATAAAAGCGGCACTCAAATCAGCAATTTGCTTCTGATAATTTGTTAAGCAATATTTATACCCAACTGGTAACGAATAGATGAAAAAAATATTTTCCACACTATTTTCAATAGGTTCACTGCTCACTATGACCTTTAATGCTCATGCATCTTGGTTTGAGGTTACCGGTACTGCAGCAATTGTCGCGTCTGAAGATGCGGCAAGAGTTCATGCGCTTGAAGATGCCCTATACAAGGCTATGCAGTTTTCAGGGGGGGATATTGGCAGTATCGCGAACCTAACGCCTTACCTGCAGGCAGAACAAAAAGAGTACCAATTCACTAACCACGAAGTGAGATACATCCTCGTCGATAAAGAGAGAAAGCGCAGCGGCAACATTATGATTACCGCTCGTATTGATATTTACCCTTCGGCAAATGGTTGCCATGAGAGCCAGTATAAAAAGACCTTCTTGGTCGGCAATGTAGATCTTGCTTCACCTCAACAAGCCGTAATGGGACGTGTCTACAACATTGGTGATGACTTTAGCCACGTGATCAACCGACAACTTTCGCAAGAGTCACGCAGCTTCGTTTCGGTTGGCACAACCGATTATGAGATTGACCGACGTCAGCCTGAGACGCTGAAAATGATCGCGCAAGATCACGGCGCGCAATACGTCATTGGCGGTACGATTACTGATTTGACCGCGACCATCGAATCTAAGTTATTGAAAGATGATGTCATTAACCGCCAATTTGCTTTAGAGATGCAAGTCTATGACGGCAAAACTGGCCATCAAGTTTACAATCGTAGCTACCGCGAAGTGGCAAAATGGCCGTTTCCAAAAACCAGTGAAGTGGATACCAAGAGTGCACGCTTTTGGGCATCTACCTATGGCAGTATGATGCTACGAGTAAGCCGCAATATCATGCTCGATTTAGAATCCGAAGTGTCTTGCAAAATCACACTACCTGAAGTGGCAGCCGTGTTTGGCAATACTGTGACAATGGACTTAGGTCGACTGCATGGCGTTCAACAGGGTGACAAACTTCAGCTATGGCACACAGGCTCATTTATTGACCAAAATGGTTTGCCTCGCAACAAAGTGTCAAAAAGCGACATCACCCTTACCGTGACTCGTGTTTACGAGAATGAAGCGGAATTAACCATTGAACAACCAAACTTAGCCGGCAGCATCCAAATTGGCGATGTGATGCAAAAGATCATGTAACCCATTAAGATATATAACAAAGCCCTGAACAAAAATTCAGGGCTTTATTTTTTCCGGCCATTTGGTTTCTGTTTTTCTGATATTTGGCGTAATCTTACTAATAACATAACCATCAATTAGTAAGCTATGAGTGAGAATAACCTGATTGGAGCCACCGGTTACCGCTTCATTTCAAAAGGCAAAACTGCATACAAAATCCATATCCACACGCCTGACGATACTGTTTTGCATCGGTCGGTTGGGTTCGTGCGTCTTGGAGAAGAGAAGGCTCTCAAGAAAACCATTAAGCTCCGCGATGAACTCGGTAAACAACTTTGGGGGAAATTCTGGGGCAAAGTGCTCAAAGACCCGTACCTCATGACTAGGTTGCCACACAGTCTAGAGCCGAAAATCGTCTTCAAGCCTAATCCGACTCAGAGCGATCCTGAGCATCGCGACGAGTGTTATATCGCTAAATGGCGAGTGTTTGCCGAAAACGGTGAGTACAAGTATCGAACTAAGGTGTGCTCCATCAGAAAGCATGGCAGGCTTGCTGCATACAGCCAAACCAAACGCGCACTGCTGGAGGCGCATAAAGATGTGATTGATCTACTGGTATTTATGGGGCGCCTTAACAGCATTGACCTCAAGTAATCATGAGTTTTTATCGCCAACTCGGCTTCTCCACACCTTGACGTTTTCGATCGACAAAAAAACAGCGACCGAAGTCGCTGTTTAATGATGGATATAAAGTCACTAAGACACTTGGCACAACTCCGCCAGAGCCGATAGACGTCGCTGAGACTCTTTCACATACGGATTCGACTCATCCCAAGCGTAACCGGCTAAGATTGAACAAACCATCTGCTTAATTTTTGGATTTGGTTTCTCATAGAAAATCACATCTTGCAGTGAGCCAGAATACCACCCCTCTACATAAGTGCGGAATGTATCCACCCCTTTCATTAAAGGCTGTGCATATTCTTTTTCCCAATCCACCGCTTCGCCATTCACATGTCTGGCAACGCAATCTACCGCATACTCGGCAGACTTCATCGCAATGGTAACGCCAGAAGAGAATACTGGATCTAAGAACTCACCAGCATTACCTAACAGAGCGTACCTATCGGTCGCTAAATGTTTCACGTTAGCCGAGTAACCGCCAATTTCACCTGCAGGATTCGAATACTCTGCTTGGCTTAGAATACTCTCCAAACCTGGCTCTTCACTGGCTACCTGCTTGAGCAATGCAATCTTATCTTCAGGGTAGTTTTCAAAGAAACTTGGTTCGCCCACCACGCCAAATGAGGAGATGCCGTTGCTAAACGGGATCAACCAATACCAAACGTCTGGGTTGGTCGGATGGACAGAAATAAGAATTTTATTCCTATCATACTCTAAGCCATGTTGCGCCGATTCAATGTTATCTTGGATATGGGTAAATACCGCCTTGCGAGGAGGCAAACAAGATGGCTCCTCAAGGTTTAGCATTTTAGGCAGAACACGACCAAAACCACTGCCGTCCAACACATAATCAGCCTCAATCTGGTACGGTTCATCCCCTTCCGGTTGAATATCCAAAATTGCGTACTGGTCCGTAAAACGAATATCGATTAGCTCGTGCTGGTAATCGATAGGCACGCCTTGCTTTTGCGCTTCATCTGCAAGCACTTTGTCAAAAGTACCTCGCTGAACTTGAAAGGTGGTTCCAGGGCCTTTAGAGAACTTGTCTTGAAAATCGAAAGCGGTGTACACCCCACGCTTTCTAAACGCGGCTCCATCTTTGTATTGAAACTGAGCGGATATCACGGCTTCCGTCATACCAGCTTGTTCAATCACTTCCATACAAGCTGGCAGCAAACTTTCGCCAATCGAAAATCGAGGGAAAACGCTCTTCTCAATCACACGAACGTCTACCCCTTTTTTATGTAGCAAAGCAGCGGCAATAGAGCCTGATGGCCCTGCACCGATAACCACAACTTGAGTCTTTATTTTTCTCATGACTGTCATCACCCAATTAAGCGCTAAGCTGCTTTAAGTTCAAGGAGCGTATGGCCTAAGCCGATATCATCCGTTCGAGTTACCACTTCAAACCCAGCTTCCGCAACAATTTCTAAAAAGTCTTCACTGCGATAAAATCGGCTATTTCCGTTGGCTAAACAGGTGAAATAAAGCGATGTCGCATTCAGACTGTATGAGGCTGCATCGTATTTTTGCGCATCCCAAAAAAGCTCCAGAATATACACAGTGGCGTGTTCAGACATGTGCGAACGCACGCGCTTGAGTATGCTCAAGATCTCCATGGGAGAAAAACAATCTAAGAACTGACTCATCCACCATACATCTGCGCCCGTTGGCAGCGATTGCTGTTTATCCAACATATTGGCGGGATAAGGCTTAATACGCTCTTCAAAGCCCTGTTCTTTCGCATTGGCCATTGCCATCTCAAGCTGCTGTGGCAAATCAACAATCGTGATTTCAACATCGGAATTGTACCCACAACATTGCATAGCCCATTTACCGGTGTTGCCACCAATATCCACCAGCGATTTAGGCTGCTTCTGAAAGACTTTTTCCAACAAGATAGGAAAGGAGCGATCAGAGTAAAAGTGATCAAACTTAAACCAACTCTCTTTGGCTTTTTCAGGCAACTGAGATAAGCCTTGATAGATCGTCTCCCATTGACCTAGCTCCTTCAGGCCAGCTGGCGTGCCATTTTGAATCGCTTCGGTTAGGTGCATCATCGCGGCGTAACAAACATCCGCTGTAAAATCCATATTGGCTTCGGTCATACCATCATGCAGTAAATAGAAGCCAAGATTGGCCATTCGATAATTTGGCTTTTCCCACAGTACAATGTGAGCACTTAATGCCATATCAAGGAGAACTTTAACGCCGTATTCAGAGACACCGGTTTTCACCGAGATATCTTTTGCGTTTAAGCCCTGTTCACCAGCCTCATCGAGAGCTTTCAATATTCCTAAATCACGCAATGTACGTGCAGTGTGAAATACAATCGGAGCAAAAGAGAGCTTCTGAGCCTCTGTTTTCGCCTGCAACGCATTAAATGGATCTAAATTATAATCGGACACAAAAAACCTAACTTATTCTTTCTAAAACTATTCAGCAGCCATTTGCGCTAGCTTTCTTTTAATGTCAACGTTCAGGTTATTTACCCAACGATTGTAGTTACGGTGAATCTCACCATCGTCATATTTTAGGTTCTCTGACTCTACGTAAAGAATCGAATAGAACTTGTCGCTGTAAGGAATTTCAACCACCGCATGGTGAGAGCGAACATAAAGCTCGGCACGAATAAGGCCAGGTTTAACTTCAGAAACCAGCCAGCCACGATCAACAGCTGATTCATAAATTGCTGATTTTACCTGTTTACTTTGAAGATTAAGTGCAACTGGAGTATCCTCAACGTTCATAACTGGCTGTACGCGACCACAACCTGCGAGAACCAAAACGAATAACATCGAAGCTGCAATTTTGAATAATTTCATTGTATTTCCTTACCTATATTTGTCTTTATCTCGCATAGTATTTAATTAGACCCAATTCAAATCAATACTCTATGTCAAATCAATCTCATTTAATGTCGTTTAATATTGAAAAATGGTGTGCGAATTCGCCAGGGCTTATGACTCAGCCAGATTGGGAGGCATGGAGTACAACGACGCAATGGCCAGAAGACGATACGACGCAATTCAAAGCGATTCCTCCGATGATGCGCCGTCGTATGAGCTTGCAAAGTAAGCTTGCCGTGCAAACCGCACTAACGTTACTTGAAGACAACGACATCCATTTTCTTGTGTTTGCCAGTCGCCACGGTGAACTGCACCGAACAGCGACTCTGATCCAATCCATTCTAGAGGGTGAAGATGCCTCTCCAATGGCCTTTTCCCAATCCGTTCATAATACCGCAGCCGGGCTGACAACGATTGCGGCTAAAGCACCGATTCCTTTGAGTTCAATCGCATCTGGCGTCGATACATTTCACAGCGCATTAATTGAAGCCTATCTTTATCTGACTCAATATCCAGAGCATAAAGTCATGGTTATTGATTTCGACCAGCCCCTGCCGGAACTCTATAAAGAGTACGAAACTCAAGATTACTCTGACTACGCACTGGGGGTCGTGTTAAGCCAAGGAAATGACTATTCTCTCACCAGAGAAACTTCGGCTATCGAGACACAAGAGACACGCCTTCCACAAGGTTTGCAGTTCCTTCAACACTACCTACTGAACGACTCAGCTTGGCAGATTTGTGGGAAACGTCAAACATGGTCTTGGGTTAAGCACTGTGAATAAATTCAATCAATATTGGCGCGTATTCGCGACAGGACTTTGTTTCTCTATTTTTGGCTTAGGTGGTTTAGTTCTCAGCTTTATCGTCCTACCCCTTTTTGCCCTCACGACTTCCAATACCATTGAACGCGAGCTCAAAGCACAACGTTTAATCCGTTTCACGTTCAATGCGTTTTGTCGAATCATGAAGTTTACTGGCGCAATTGATTACCGCATTGATGGCATAGAAACCCTACAGCAAGACCGTAACTGCATCATTGTGGCCAACCACCCAAGCCTAATTGATTACGTTCTTATCGCCTCTCAACTCCCTCAATGTGACTGTCTGGTTAAGGCTGCGATTTGGGAAAACCCGTTTATGAAGCGCATTGTCCAGGCGGCTGGCTATATTCCAAACCAAGCGCCCGATGATCTTCTTGAGCGATGTGAAGAGCGTTTTGCTCGCGGCAATGTGTTATTGGTGTTTCCAGAGGGGACACGCACCACACCTGGCATCACGCCATCTTTACAGCGAGGGGCGGCTCAAATTGCCACACGAACTGAGACCGATTTACGCGTCATTCATATCACGGTAACCCCCTCATTTCTCACCAAAGAGAAGAAGTGGTACCAAGTTCCTTCGACTAAACCCTTTTTTCATGTCGCAGTCAAAGGTAAAATAGAAGTGACACCCTTTATTGAGAGCTCAAATAATTTAACTTCTGCAGCAAGGCGCTTAAATCGACACCTTGCGGAAAACATTTTTCCAGAGCAAGAAAAATAAGCCTCTCAACACCCTTTTTGATTTGGGTAAATGGCATTCTATGCGATTGCATTTACTCGCAGTGCCGCACATTGCGCGCATGTAAACATATGACAAGTAGGCCAAAGTGGAAACATTACATAACGAACTAAAACAGCTGATCATTGATGCCCTAAACCTTGAAGATATGAGCATTGATGAAATTGAAACGGAAGCTCCATTGTTTGGTGATGGTTTAGGTCTGGACTCGATTGATGCTCTCGAACTTGGCCTAGCAATTAAGAAGAAGTACAACATCGTGATCGATGCTGATGATTCGAATACACGTCAACACTTCGCTTCTGTTGCTAATTTAGCAAACTACATCACATCTCAAACGAATAACTAGAAAGATTTCCTTATGACACAAGCAAACCAACAAGAAGTATTTAATCAGGTTAAAGATGCGCTTATCGAGCTATTCGAGCTAGATGCAGAAGAAATCACGCCAGAAGCACACCTTTATCAAGATCTTGACCTTGATAGCATTGACGCTGTGGATCTCGTTGTCCACCTACAAAACGTGACAGGTAAAAAGATCAAACCTGAAGAGTTCAAAACAGTGCGCACCGTAAATGATGTGGTTGAATCTGTCGTTGAACTATTAAAGGACGCATAGTGCGACCTCTGCTGACATTACTGTCGGCACTGATCATCTTCTCTTATCCAATAGCGGTCTATTTTGGGCTCAATAAATTTGGCCTTCAAGCTGTAGGAGGAGTGCTGGCCACCGTGTTTCTGGTAAGAATCATGACCGGTGGTCAAGCGAAGATCAAAGAGCTTAAACACCTTGCTTGGGTGAGTGGCGTAGCCGGTCTGATATTGCTGCTGCTGGGCATGGTCTTTAAACAGCACGGTTGGCTCACCTACTACCCTGTTATCGTTAATGTGTGTATGTTCACTGTGTTCGCGCTGAGCCTCACGCAACCTCAAACGATTATTGAGCGCCTTGCCCGATTGCAAGAGCCTGAGCTACCGCAAAGTGGCATCGACTATACAAGAACCGTTACGAAAGTATGGTGTGGCTTTTTCGCTCTTAACGGTGCCATTGCACTCTATACTTGTTTCCAATCTCTTGAGTTGTGGACTCTTTACAACGGTTTAATCAGTTATTTATTAGCTGGTCTTTTATTTGCCATTGAGTGGATCGTCCGACAACGTGTACGCCAAAGCTAACATTATGAACCAAAGTTCCCGCTATACTTCCCTCGCGCAGCTATTTCAAGCTAACAGGCCTCTAGATTCCGTTGTCTGCTTTGATGACAAGTCGCAGATCAGCTGGCAAGAGTTTCAACGTGATGTAGCAAAGCTTTGTTGCCTATTATCCGACTCACCAGCTCAACGTACCGCTATCTGCACTCAAGACAGCTACCTTTTTACGGTCGCATTTATTTCCTGCTCATTGTCCAATAAACAGATTGTTTTGCCAGGGAATTACCAGCCGGAGGCTCTTTCGGAACTAAGCCGTGAGTATGACCTGCTATTGGTCGATGAGAGCATTGAGTTGGTGAGTAACACCAACGTACTGCTCTTAACCAATCAACTCTTTCAGGCTGAAGTGAGCGAACTGGTCAGTAAATCTATCGATCTTCGCACGGTAAGATTGGTTCTATTCACTTCTGGCTCAAGTGGTACACCGAAAGCGATTCATAAAACGTTAGAGCAGCTTGATATTGAGATTGCTGAATTGAGTAAAAACTGGCAGTCCATGCTTACAGGCAGCCATGTCCACAGTACAGTCTCTCATCAACATATCTATGGTTTGCTGTTTCGCATCTTGTGGCCGCTCTGTTCATCCGTCCCTTTTTCGCGCTTCAATTTGGAGTATCCAGAGCAAATCGTTTCGCACGCCGACTCACAAATGGTATTGGTCAGCAGCCCTGCTCTTTTAAAACGCCTCTCGCAAGAACAAAGTGCAAAGCCTTTAGTGGGTGTTTTCTCATCTGGCGGTCCACTACCACTAGAAGCTGCCCAGCAGGCTCGTACTCTTTTTGGTGAACTACCGATTGAAGTGTTTGGCAGCACAGAAACAGGCGGAATTGCCTACCGCCAGCAGCTTGATACTCAAACTCCTTGGCAGCTCTTCTCTTGTATTAAGGCTCAACTTAATCAAGAGAATTGCATCAAATTACTTTCGCCGTATATCGATAAAGAGCAGTGGTATCAGACGGCAGACGAATGTGAAATGGTGTCTGACAGCCAATTCATTCTTAAAGGCCGAACCGATCGGATTATCAAGATTGAAGAGAAACGTATCTCTTTGGTCGAAGTCGAAAAGCGTCTTGAGCAGCTAGCGTGGATTAAAGAGTGTGCCGTTATCCCATTTGAAGAACCTAATCGTTTGATTCTCGCTTCTGTCATCGTTCTTTCCGATGAGGGAAAACAGATGCTAAGCAGTGTCGGTAAAGGCAAGTTTTGGTTACTATTACGCAATGAGCTAAGAAAGTGGCTTGAACCGATTGCGGTACCAAGGCGTTTTAGAGTGGTTGAAGAGATCCCACTCAATAGCCAAGGAAAGCGCCTCACTCCGCAAATAGAACAGATTATAAACGCGCAGTAGTTCGCCCTAAGCGACATTGTTACAACAATAAAGTAAAGCCAGTGTTATGGACAAAAGAAAGCCAACCATTTTACAGATTGAGACTGAAGCAACTAAGTCGACACTAACGCTTCAAGTGGATGCCGATTTAACCGACTTTAAGGGACACTTTAAGGATTTTCCTATCCTGCCCGGCGTCACTCAGATTGATTGGGCGCTCGCTTATGCTGTCCAAGAGTTAGCCGTTCCATCTCAGTTCAAGGGAATGGAAGTGATCAAATTCCAAGAGCCTATCTTGCCTGATGCCACAGTGACCTTGGCATTAAGTTGGGACTCTGATAAACAGAAATTGGCGTTCAATTACACGTCTGATGGCGGTAACTACACTCACTCTTCTGGCAAAATGAAACTGGGAGAAAAAGGTGAATAACGCAGCGAGTATTGAAAACAGTTCAAGCTACCAAGCCTGTTTTTTAATCCCCTGCTACAACCACGGCTCTACAGTGGCAGCGGTTATAGAATCCCTCAAAAGCTATGCACTGCCTGTTATCTTAGTGGATGACGGAAGCAACAACGAAACCAAACAACACCTACAACCATTGGCCGAACTAGATAATGTGACCTTGGTTACTCTAGTGGAAAACCAAGGTAAAGGCGGTGCAGTAAAAGCAGGAATTGAACGTGCTCAGCAGCTTGGTTTCAGTCATGCCATTCAAATTGATGCTGATGGTCAACACGATTTAGAGGCTCTACCCAAGCTTCTGGAAAAATCGCAAGCTTCTCCAACCCATCTTATTTCTGGTCAGCCTGTCTATGATGACAGTGTGCCTAAGGCGCGCCTCTATGGCCGCTATGCCACACACATTTGGGTATGGATTGAGACTCTCTCTTTCTCAATCAAAGACAGTATGTGCGGCTTTCGCGCCTATCCCATTGCGATTACCCAAGCGGTGCTCGACAAATACGATGTTGGCTCACGCATGGACTTCGATATCGAAGTTCTTGTTCGTCTCTACTGGGAAGGCTGTGACATTGATTTTATCGACACGCGCGTCATCTATCCAGAGGGTGGCATCTCGCACTTTGATGCTTTATGGGACAACGTAAAAATCAGTTGGATGCATACTCGCCTCTTTTTCGGCATGCTACCACGTGCTCCAAAGCTGATTGCTCGCCACTTCAGCAAACCAACGTCGGCGCAAGCTCCAGCAGACGCAAGTAATCAACCCCACTGGTCACGCACCCAAGAACGCGGAACCGTACTGGGGATCAAATTACTGTTAATGATCTACACACTCCTCGGACGCGGTGTATTTAACCTCATCCTCAAAGGCGTGATGCGTTACTATCACCTTACTGGAAAACGCGCGCGCGAGGCGTCTGAGCACTATCTTCATACATTGAAGCTCTACGCTGAGCAACACAACATCGATTTGCCAAACAATCTCGACAGTTATCACCACCTGCTTTCATTCGGCCATACCATGCTCGACAAACTTGCTGCGTGGAAGGGCGATTTCTCCGTTGATAACCTAACGATTCATGGACAAGACCAGTTTGAGAGCATGGTCGACAATGAGCAGGGAGTGGTCATTCTTGGATCACACCTTGGTAATATCGAGCTGTGTCGCGCACTCGGCCGCAGACATTCGCACATTAAGATCAATGCATTGGTCTTCACTGAACACGCAGAACGCTTTAACTCGGTAATGAAAGCAGTCAACCCAAACTCAGACTTGAACCTTATTCAGGTGAGTTCGATGGGCCCTGATACGGCAATCTTGCTGCAGCAAAAATTGGAACAGGGTGAGTGGATCGTGATTGTTGGCGATCGCACCTCCACCAGCAAAGAGAGCCGCTCAGTATGGGCTGAGTTTCTAGGACAAGAAGCACCATTCCCTCAAGGGCCATTTATGTTAGCTTCTGTGCTTAAAGCCCCCGTATTTCTGCTCTTTGGATTAAGAGACGATAGCAGTAAAAAACCTCACTTTAATGTCTACTTTGAACATTTTAGCGACAAGATAGTCTTACCAAGAAAGACTCGCGAACAGACATTGCAACAAGTCGTTCAGCAGTACGCCGAACGACTTCAGCACTACACATTGAAGGCACCTCTTCAGTGGTATAACTTTTTTAACTTTTGGACATTGAGCAATCAGCACCATGACGACAAAGAATCAAAATAGCATCACATTTGGTGCAGAACGCCTAACGATCGAAGACGTTGTCGCGATCTCTCAAGGTGCATCAGCAAACATGAACACCGACCCAGCGTTCACGTCTAAGATTGACCGAGGCGTGGCTTTTCTTGAACGCCTGCTAAAAGAGGAAGGGGTGATTTACGGTGTGACGACTGGCTATGGTGATTCATGTACCGTTGCTATCCCGCCGAACTTAGTCGATGAGCTACCTCTGCATCTGACGCGCTTTCACGGCTGTGGCCTTGGTGACACCCTTACTCATGATCAAGCGCGTGCTGTATTGGCGACTCGCCTGTGTTCACTGTCCCAGGGCGTATCTGGCGTAACCCATGACCTGCTCAACCAAATCGTTACTCTGATTAATAACGATATTGCTCCACGTATACCTCAAGAAGGTTCTGTCGGAGCAAGTGGCGATCTAACACCGCTCTCTTACCTAGCAGCAGCCTTAATTGGCGAACGTGATGTGCTGTACAAGGGAGAAGTGCGCCCGACCAGTGATGTATACAATGAGCTTGGTATCACACCAATCAAATTGAAGCCAAAAGAAGGCTTGGCGCTGATGAACGGGACATCGGTGATGACAGCGCTGGCTTGTATTGCTTACAAGCGTGCTGAATATCTGTCTCAACTGTCGACCAAGATCACCGCCATGGTGTCTGTAGGTATGCACGGCAATGACTTCCACTTCGACGAAGCACTGTTTGCTGTGAAGCCTCACCCAGGCCAACAACAGGTTGCGGCTTGGTTACGTGATGACCTGCAAGCGGATCGTCCACCACGCAATAGTGACCGCCTGCAAGATCGCTACTCACTGCGCTGCGCACCGCACGTAATTGGTGTGGTTGAAGATTCACTGCCGTGGCTACGTCAAATGATTGAAAACGAGCTAAACAGCGCGAACGACAATCCAATCATTGATGGTGATAATGAACGTGTACTGCATGGTGGTCACTTCTACGGTGGTCACATCGCTATGGCTATGGACACATTGAAGACTGCAATTGCAAACCTTGCCGATCTGCTTGATCGTCAAATGGCACAGCTGATGGACTATAAGTTCAACAACGGCCTACCATTTAACCTGACGGGAGCACAAGGCGAGCGTAAGCCAATCAACCACGGCTTTAAAGCAGTACAGATTGGAATCTCAGCTTGGACAGCAGAAGCACTCAAGCACACTATGCCAGCAAGCGTTTTTTCACGCTCAACCGAGTGTCATAACCAAGATAAAGTCAGCATGGGCACCATCGCTGCGCGTGATTGTCTGCGCGTACTAGAGCTAACAGAGCAGGTTGCTGCGGCTTCATTGCTGGCAGCGACACAAGCGCTAGAACTGCGTAAACGCGCTAATGAACTCGACGAACATCACATGAGTGACAACTTAAAACAGATCCGTGATCAAGTGATGCAAGAATTTGAGTTCGTTGTTGAAGACCGACCGTTGGAAAGCGATCTGCGTCTGTTTATTCAGCGTATTCAACAGCAGCACTGGACACTGTACTAAGCCACCTAATTGTATCGACGAAAGAGCCAACTATGTCTGACATCCTTCATCCACTTGCCGCTGAGGTTACCATTGTGACCTCATTTCAAGACGCCGATCCAATGGGCGTTATCTATCATGGCAACTACTTTCGCTTTTTTGAAGAAGCAAGACGCGTCATGATGGACAAGCTAAAGTACAACTATATTGAGATGAAGGATTCAGGCTACATGTGGCCAATCATTGATACTCGAGTGAAGTATGTTAAAGCGATCCCATTCAATCATGAGATCAAAGTGACGGCACGTCTCACTGAGTGGGAGAACCGCCTGCGTGTCGACTATGAAATCCACGATGCAAAGACTGGTCAAAGAATGACTCGTGCCCACACAATGCAGGTAGCTGTTGCGATTGAGACGGAAGAGATGTGTTTTGCATCGCCAAGTGCTTTCACAGACAAAGTCGAGCACTGGCATCAATATGGCTGCTTAAGTGAAGAGCAACCGTTTACCGCCCCCAATGAGAAAGCTTGCCATGAATCCGCTTAATTTTCGTTTGCTTGCCTCTTTAGTAACACGCAGCAGAGTGTTGTTGTGCTGCTTTTTGAGCCTATTAGTCACAACGACTAATGCTTGGGCTGACTCAGCTGCTACTGCTACTGCTACTGCTACTGCTACTGCTACTGAAGTAAAGACACTTGCTGAGCTACAAACAACACTAAGTCACCAAGCCATTATCCGTGGTGACTTTACTCAAACGCGTACGATGGAGATGTTTGATCAGCCACTATTGTCGCAGGGAACCTTTCTGCTTGATAAAGCAAACGGCCTGTTGTGGAACCAAACCACACCATTCCCAGTACATCTAGTTCTGACTGATAACAAATTGAGCCAGCGCTTTGGTGACCAGCCTGCGCAAGTGATCACCGATAAAGAGAATCCAATGGCGTTTTACTTCAGCCATATTTTTCTTTCGGTGTTTCATGGGGATACTCAGAAGCTGACCGAGCAATTTTCATTGGACTTCTCTCCAAGCGATGTAGATTCAAATTGGACTCTATCTCTAACGCCTAAACACGCGCCAATGAATGCGGTTTTTGAACGCATTGTATTGCAAGGAAAGCGCGATATTGAACGAATCGAACTCAAAGAGATCCGCGGCGATAGTACACTGATCGAGTTCTCCAACTTCAACCACCAACCACAAAGACTCACGGATGACGAAGCACAGCAGTTCCAACTATAAATTTGCCCTAGCCTGGCTTCTCCTCGTCACTTTTTTTAGCGGATTGTTAATCAAACAATTCGCTTTTTCGTCTGCAGCACCGATTGAAACCAACATTCTGAAGTTGCTGCCCGAGAACCAACAGGATCCGATGGCAGAGCAAGCATTCCAGCAACTTTCCAATTCAATGAGCGAACAGGTACTGTTCCTCGTTTCATCGGAATCGACAAAGCAAGCTATTGCGGCTGCCACAAGCTTTGAAAACAAACTAAACCATGAAATGTTTGCCAGTGATTCTCCGTTGTTCTCCAAAGTTCAGGGAAAAGTTAGCGCCAACATGCAAAGCCAGTGGAGTGATTTCTACTTTCAACATCGGGCTCAACTCCTTACTGAACAGCAAAAACAAACCTTGGAACATACTCCAGAGAATCAAGTTCAATATGTCATTCAATCGCTGTACAACCCATTCTCTGGCGTAACCGCAACAGAACTATCACTTGATCCGTTTTTACTGTTTCGCGATTACATTAGTGAAGTTGGCAAGACTAGCAGTAACTTCACCCTTCAAGAGCACTACCTAACAACGCAGTCTGCAGGTAAAACTCATGTATTGATCACCGCTACTCTTGCGGGGTCTCCTTACAGCCTGAAAATTCAAGAGAAGCTTCCTCAGGTTGAAGCGATAGAGAGCGATATTAGAGAAGAATTCGATGTCGATATTGCGCACACCGGCGTGGTGTTTTATGCCGACTATGGAACCAAGAGTGCCAAATCTGAAATCAATACTATTGGTCTTGGCTCCTTAGCTGGAATCATTGTTCTAATTTGGGTGACATTTCGCAGTGCCCTTCCCCTCGCTCTATCGCTAATCTCTATTGGTACGGGTCTATTGGTTGCGCTGGCGAGCACAGTCGCGATTTTTGGCCAAGTGCATCTATTCAGTTTGGTATTTGGTGCCAGCTTAATTGGTGTCTCAATTGATTACTCGTTCCACTACCTCACAGATCGACTGGTTGCAGGTTCTCGCTGGCAAAGTGTAAAGGGCCTCAAGCATATTTTGATGGCGATCAGCCTCGGTTTAGTCACCAGTTTAATCGGCTATTTGGGGCTTCTCATCGCTCCCTTTCCTGGCCTACAACAATTAGCAATGTTTTCGTCTATTGGCCTATTTGCAGCCTACGCAACCGTGGTTTGCTGGTATCCGCTGCTCGCCAAACGACCAAGTAAAGACCGACCGCTGCCGCTCGCCTCGCTATTGAACGCATGGCTCCAGCTTTGGAACAAACCTACCCTGCGTTACGCCTTGCCGATATTCATTTCCGTATTCAGCATCATCGCGTTAACTCAGATTCAATACGATGATGACATTCGTCAGCTGCAAGCGATGCCAGATACTTTAAAGGCGCAAGAACACGTCATCACTTCTGTATCAGGGATCGGCAGCAGCCAATCTATGCTGTTAGTGACTGCTGGTAACAATCAAGCACTGCTTAAATCTCTGCAGCGCGTCGGCGCTCAGCTAGATTTGCTGGTCAACAATGGCACCCTTTCAGGCTATAGAAGCATCCATCAGTTGCTGCCAACAACCAACGAACAGAAACTCAATTATCAATTGGTCAGCGAGCTATACCGAAACCAGAGTCAATCCCTACAAAACGGATTAGGCTGGGCAAGCTTTCCAGAGCTCCCAGACTATCGTGAGATCTCTGTGACTGACTTCTTACGCTCACCGGTTTCAGAACCGATGCGCGCGTTGTGGCTTGAGCCAATCAACGGTCAACAAGCCGCGATTGTACTGCTTCAAGATATTCATGACCCTGCACGATTTGATGCGTGGTTAAACAGTAAAGAGACTCAACTTCTAGGCACCAAATACCTGAATAAAGCGGATGAGATCTCTTCACTGTTTTCAGAGTATCGAGTAAAAGTTCTCGAGCTACTTTTGGTAGCACTTGCCGGTATTGGATTGGTTTTAGGCTGGCGCTACGGCCCGAAGAGAGCCATCATCATGCTGCTGCCATCTATCATTGCAGGTGCCGCAGGACTTGGCATCACTGCCATAGTTGGCTCAAGTATTAATCTTTTCAATCTACTGGGTCTAATTCTAATCTTAGGCATCGGTATCGATTACACCCTATTCTTTGCAGAACAGAAAAAATCGCTCGGTACCCTTCTCGCGATATCTCTTTCTGGCATTACAACCCTGCTCTCTTTTGGGTTGTTATCGCTTAGCCAGACTCACGCTATTCATAGCTTTGGTGTCACTGTGCTCACGGGTATCTTTGTGGCGTGGTTACTTTCCCCGATGGCGATAGGGACTGAAGGTAATCTCGCGAAAAGAAGGAAACAATAATGATTCTACCCCATCTGAAAACATGGCGATATTCGATGAAACTCGGGGCAGCCTTGATACTTGTCGCTACCTTGAGTGCGTGCTCTCTTGGCCCGCAGAACACACGTCAAGCTATGGTTACCATTGACGAGACAACACAAGTCGCGCTTCCAAGCCCTGAGACATTAGGCTACAGCTTAACCGCTAGCCAGCTCATTACAGCGAGTTGGAGTGATACACAACAACAGCTTCCTGTTCAACTTCAAGTGAATGAAAACAAGGTGGTGCTCGCAGGGTTTTCCTCGTGGGGCACCCGAATTTTATCTCTTCAGTATCAAGATGATACAATCGAGACTCAGGTCTTAACTGGGCTGGATAATGCCCTGCCAGCGCCAGAACAAGTGCTGTTCAATCTCATGCTCACTCTGTGGCCGATTGAAGCATGGCAACGCTCGATGAGTGATATAGATTGGTACATTGTTGAAACCGACAATCAACGTGTCGTCTATGATGAGAGCAATACACCAATCATTGAAATACACTATTCATCGGCGGACAATCAACAGAAAGTAGAAGGAGATATTGTGTTCGAACACCTCACTCAGGATTATCGAATCAATATCCAAACCCTGAGCTCAAACCTAACTACTCCAGAAACGAAGAACTAAACACTATGACGATTTACATTCATGCCTGTGGTTTTCATTCCGCTCTGGGATCACAACACAGTGAGATTCATGAACGCCTACAAAGCGGTGTCGGCTCAAACATGGTTGAAGCGCTCGATGTATTAAATGATGGGCAGCCAACGATCGTGGGACGAGTTGAAGGTGAGTTACCATGCATTCGTGCACCTTTTGAAGCTTACAACTCGCGCAATAATCGTCTTGCCTTGTCTGCGTTGTCGCAAATCGAGTTTGAGATCGAACAAGCTAAAACGAAATATGGCAAAGAACGTATTGCCGTCGTAATAGGTACGAGTACATCCGGTATTTCAGATGGCGAATTCGCTTTTACTGAAAAGCTTGAAAGTGGACAGTTTCCACCATCATTCCACTACGCCAAACAAGAGCTCGGCAACATCAGTGAGTTTGTGAGTCACTATTACGATCTGCAAGGCCCAAACTACGCAATTTCTACCGCTTGCTCATCAAGTGGCCGTGTATTCTTAAGTGCTCAACGCCTTCTCAACTCAGGAATGGTTGATGCAGTGCTTGTTGGTGGTGTCGATACCCTATGTAAACTCACTCTGAACGGATTTCACGGCCTAGAAGCACTATCTACCGAACATTGCCAACCATTCAGCGCTCAACGTAAAGGCATCAATATTGGTGAAGCCGCCGCCTTCATGTTACTGAGCAAAGAGAAAAATAAGCGGTCATCTGTCGCACTGTTAGGCTGTGGTGATAGCTCAGACGCGCACCACATTTCAGCTCCGCACCCAGAAGGTAATGGTGCAGAGCAAGCAATGCAGAAAGCGCTGTCAGATGCCGACCTAAAGCCAGAACAAATTGGCTATGTGAATGCGCATGGAACAGCCACGCCACTCAATGATTCAATGGAAAGCAAAGCTATCTCTCGCGTCTTTCCAAACAAGGTGCCAGTGAGTTCCACCAAACCGCTTACGGGTCATACCCTCGGGGCAGCTAGTGCGGTAGAGGCAGCCATCGCATGGCATATCCTTAATTTCGATTTATCGCTTCCCTTACAAAAATGTCAGGATAAAGCTGAAGATATCGATATTGATTTGGTAGACTGTTGCCAAAAGCTCAAATCAAAAAACATCTTAAGCAACTCGTTTGCTTTTGGTGGGAACAACATTAGCCTGATTTTTGGTGTAGTAAATGACTAATATTCCCTCGGTAGACCAACTTCTTCCCCACGACGATCCTATGATTCTTATCGATAGAGCGATCACGATTGAAGAACAAGCTATCCATTGTCAGGTGGATATTGGTGAACATCATCTATTCTACGATTCAGAATCTCAAACCATGCCCGCGTATGTAGGCATTGAGTTCATGGCGCAGTCTGTCGCCGCATGGTCTGGATACCACGCATTGAATCAGGGCGAACAACCTCCCATCGGTTTTCTTTTAGGTTCGCGTCGATACAAATCGCTTTGCGACCATTTTACTAAGGGTCAAACCTTAGATATCTATGCAGAACAACTGATGGAAGATAGCGGTATGGCGGTGTTCACAGCAAAAGTGGAGCACCAAGGAGAGTTGGTCGCTCAATGCCAACTTAATGTCTACGTGCCAACCGAACAAAAATTACAAGAAATGAAAACGAGGAGCCAGTCATGACTCGCCAAGTATTAGTCACCGGTGCCAGCAAAGGTATTGGTAAGGCCATTGCTATTCAACTTGCCAAAGATGGCTTCCACATTGCTGTTCACTACATGGGTGACAAGCAAGGCGCTCAAGAGACGCTAGAGCAAATTGAATCAGAGGGAGGCTCAGGCCGTTTGATCCAATTTGATATCAGTAACCGTGAACAGTGTCGAGAAACACTTGAAGCTGATATTGCTGAACATGGCGCTTACTACGGCGTGGTAAACAATGCCGGAATTACTCGCGATACGGCTTTCCCAGCCATGACGGAAGAAGAGTGGGATGGCGTGATCCATACCAACCTTGATAGCTTCTATAACGTACTCCACCCTTGTGTGATGCCTATGGTTCAAAAGCGCAAAGGCGGTCGTATTGTTACTCTGGCTTCAGTCTCTGGCATCATGGGTAACCGCGGTCAAACCAACTACGCAGCAGCGAAAGCCGGTGTGATTGGCGCGACCAAGTCACTTGCTTTAGAACTGGCTAAACGCAAGATCACCGTAAACTGTGTGGCTCCAGGCTTAATTGACACAGGCATGGTTGACGAGCATGTAAAAGAGCATGCGCTACCACAAGTTCCATTACGTCGAATGGGCGAACCGGAAGAAGTCGCAGGTTTAGTGAGCTACCTAATGTCTGATATTGCAGGCTACGTTACTCGCCAAGTGATCTCAGTAAATGGAGGTTTAGTATGACCCGCCGTGTAGTAGTAACGGGGATGTCAGGTGTAACCGCCTTTGGCAACAACTGGCAAGAGATTGAACCTAAGTTAAAGGCGTGCGAAAACGCCACTCAGTACATGCCAAGCTTTGAGCAGTATGACGGCCTCAACACCAAACTTGCCGCGCCTATCGACGACTTCCAACTGCCAAAGCACTACAAACGCAAGCAAGTGCGTGGCATGGGACGTGTATCGCGTCTAGCAACGGTTGCGACAGAAAATGCATTGGAGCAAGCTGGCTTAATTGGCCATGACGTATTAACCAACGGTGAAACCGGCATCGCTTATGGCTCTTCAACGGGCAGTACTGATGCGGTTGGTGCCTTTGGTGTTATGCTGAATGAGAAATCAACGCGCGCGATTACGGCAACCACTTACGTTCAAATGATGCCGCACACAGCCGCGGTCAATGTAGGCCTGTTCTTTGGCCTTCGTGGACGCGTTATTCCCACCAGCAGCGCGTGCACATCAGGAAGCCAAGCTATCGGTTACGCTTATGAAGCGATCAAACACGGCTACCAAACAGTAATGGTTGCCGGTGGTGGTGAAGAACTTTGCCCAACAGAATCTGCGGTGTTCGATACCCTTTTTGCAACCAGTTTGAAAAACGACACACCAAAGAAATCACCAAGCCCATACGACAGTGAGCGCGATGGCCTTGTGATTGGTGAAGGTGCAGGTACTCTGATCCTTGAAGAGTACGAGCATGCGGTAGCACGTGGCGCTAAAATCTACGCGGAAATCATCGGTTTTGCGAGCAATTGCGATGCCGCCCATGTGACCCAGCCTCAAATGGAAACCATGCAAATCTGTATGGAAAAAGCCCTCAAAGATGCGGATCTAGCTGCAGACAAAATTGGTTATGTTTCAGCACACGGAACCGCAACCGAAAAAGGCGATATTGCAGAGAGTAACGCGACAGCAAACATCTTTGGTGAAGTACCAATCAGTTCATTGAAGAGTTACTTTGGTCATACTCTAGGCGCATGTGGTGCGATTGAAGCTTGGCTCAGCCTTGAGATGATGCATAGCGGTTGGTTTAGCCCAACCCTAAACCTTGAAAATGTTGATGAGCAGTGCGGTAAGCTTGACTACATCACAGGCCAAGGCCGCGAACTGAACGTTAACTACCTAATGAGTAACAACTTTGCTTTTGGCGGCATTAACACCTCTATCATCTTTAAGAAAATCTAGACGATAAAAATACGAACAAATAAAAAGGGTCAGTAACCAAGTTACTGACCCTTTTTTGATTCTAGCAATCGCTCAATTAAGCGTTAGCTTCACGCTCAGCGATGAACTCAAGAGCCATCTTGATGCGAGCGATTACGCGCTCTTTACCAACAAGCTCCATCACTGCATCAACAGAAGGAGACTGACCGCCACCTGTTACTGCTACGCGAAGTGGCATGCCGATTTTACCCATGCCGATCTCTAGCTCTTCACATACAGCTGCAATCACACCGTCTTTGATGTTTGCAGTTGTGAATTCTTCAAGTGCTTCAACTTTAGCAAGAGCAAGCTCTAGTGGGCCTTTAGCAACACCACGTAGGTGCTTCTTCGCTGCGCCAGCTTCAAATTCAGAGAAGTCTTCGTAGAAGTAGCGAGACTGCTCAGCAAGTTCGATAAGTGTGTTACAACGCTCACCAACTAGCTTGATCACTTCAGTGATTGCTGGGCCGTTTGTTGTATCGATCTTCTGTGCATCCAGGTGCCATTGCAGGTATTTTGCAACGTACTCAGGCTCTGAAGTTTTGATGTAGTGGTTGTTCAACCAAAGTAGCTTTTCAGTGTTGAATGCAGATGCAGACTTGCTGATTGCGTTCAGGCTGAAGAATTCAATCATCTCTTCTTGAGAGAAGATCTCTTGGTCACCGTGAGACCAACCTAAACGAACTAGGTAGTTGTTTAGTGCGTTAGGTAAGTAACCTTCGTCGCGGTATTGCATTACTGATACAGCGCCGTGACGCTTAGACAGTTTCGCACCGTCATCACCTAGGATCATTGCACAGTGAGCGAAAGTTGGAACTGGCGCGCCTAGTGCTTCGTAGATGTTAATTTGACGAGGAGTGTTGTTGATGTGGTCTTCACCACGAACAACGTGTGTGATACCCATGTCCCAGTCATCCACTACTACAACGAAGTTGTAAGTAGGAGCGCCGTCTGTACGACGAATGATTAGGTCATCAAGTTGGCTGTTAGAAATTTCAATGCGACCACGGATTTGGTCATCAAATACTACACTGCCTTCTTTCGGGTTACGGAAACGGATAACGCACGCATCGCCTTCTTTTGCTGCTTCATTAGCTGCAACAATTTTAGGGTGGTTCGCATCATAGCGAGCCATCTCTTTGTTTGCTTCTTGCTCTGCACGAATTTCATCAAGCAGCTCTTTAGACGCGTAACATTTGTATGCTTTGTCTTCAGCAAGTAGCTTATCAACCATCTCGTTGTAACGATCAAAACGCTTAGATTGGTAGTAAGGGCCTTCGTCCCATTCCATACCCATCCATTGCATGCCTTCTAGAATTGCATCAACCGCTTCTTGAGAGTTACGCTCCAAGTCTGTGTCTTCGATACGTAGAACGAATTCACCGCCTTGGTTTTTAGCGAATAGCCAAGAGTAAAGTGCAGTACGTGCACCACCAACGTGAAGATAGCCAGTTGGGCTAGGAGCAAAACGAGTTTTAACCGTCATTTAAATACCTTGATTGTGTAGGTGATCAGTTCAGTGTCTGGTAGGCAGTGCCCTACTTACCAGTCCTAAAATTTGGGCGCTATTTTATCACTCCCATCCAATTCTACAATCAGTAGTGCGCGATAAATACTCGGTTCTTAATAGAAACCTTACCTCTAAGCTGAGTCATTATAGCAATCGCTACTCGCTTAGACGTATTAGTTAGCCTTTCTCAGTAACATTTTAAGAAATAATGTTGACCTTGCCCTTACGGGAAGGTTTATGTTTAGCCATAGATGAGAATTGGAGTATCACTATGAACCACTACATGACCCCATTGAGCGGCTTGAACTGCATGGGCTGCGCGAAAAAAGTGCGCAACCTACTCAGTGACGTTGAAAATACCAACATCAACGAACTCTCTCCGACTTATATCGATGTGAAAACACCTTTAAGTTACGCCGAGATTTCTGAGCAAATCGGCACGCTGGGATACTCTATTGGTCATCAATGGCACTTCTCTCTGTCTGGATTAAACTGCGGTAAATGCGTCAACAAACTCACCACGGCTCTGAAAGAGAACTCGCAAGTTGGCGCTTTCGAGGTTTCCAAAACCGAACTAACGATAACCACGCTACTTTCTGAAAGTGAGGTTATCGAGTCCGTAGAGGCCGCTGGCTATCAAGCGCGCCCATATTCGAAAGATGCGGAAGTCAGTGACAGCGAACCACAATCATCAACACCATTAGAATCACCCGTTGAAAAACCAAAACCGGTAAGCACTGAGCCTAGTCTTGCTCATACTTCAACTGAGCAATCGCACTCTTATCACTTAGTTTTACAGGGAATGACCTGTGCAAGCTGCGTCTCTTCTGTTGAAAAGGCGCTCAAGTCGGTACCTGACATAGCACGCGTCCAAGTCAACCTCGCTGAACAAACAGCTTTAGTCTTTAGTTCAAGTGTACGCGAGCAGATAGAGCAACCACTTCTGCAAGCAGTGAAAGATGCTGGTTACCAGGCGGAATTTGTAGAAGACGCTCAGACTCAGCAAGAACAGCAGCAACGTCAACATGCCAAACTGCAGCGATCATTTCTGATCAACTCGATCTCCGCTCTGGCTCTCGGTGTGCCAATGATGGCGTGGGGTGTCTTCGGTGGCAGCATGATGATCGAAAGCACCGGCGATCAACTTGGTTGGGGCTTGATGGGTATCATCTGTTTGGTGTTATTGGCAACCTCAGGTCGTCAATTCTTCATTAACGCCTTACAATCACTACTCCACAAGCGTGCGACGATGGATACCTTGGTCGCATTAGGCACTGGTGCCGCGTGGTTGTATTCAATGCTGGTTGTGATCGCGCCGGATTGGTTCCCTCAAGCTTCGCGTCATGTTTATTTTGAGGCCAGCGCAATGATCATAGGCCTAATCTCATTAGGTCATTATATTGAGGCCAAAGCTAAAGCTCGTACGACTCAATCATTGCAAGCACTAATCAACTTGCAACCTCAACAGGCAACCGTAATTGTTGATGGCAAAGAGCAGCCTATTGCTGTGGAAGCCATTGAAGTCGGTATGCAGATTCGTGTTAAGCCCGGAGAAAAAATGCCCATCGATGGTGTGGTGATCTCTGGTGAATCGTATGTCGATGAGTCCATGCTTACGGGCGAGCCTCTACCGAACATCAAGAAAGTTGCAGACAAGGTATCGGCGGGCACCATAAATGGTGATGGAACCCTTGTAATAGAAACGACAGGTACTGGCTCAAGCACCATGCTTGCTCGTATTATTCAGATGGTTCGACAAGCACAGAGTACCAAGCCAGCAATTGCCAAATTGGCAGACTCGATCTCAGCCGTATTCGTGCCTGTTGTTGTCGCTATTGCCGCTGTTGCAGCCGGTATTTGGTTTATTTTCGGCCCTGAGCCAAGCGCAAGCTATATGCTGGTTGTTTCAACTACAGTACTGATCATCGCCTGCCCGTGTGCGCTGGGTTTAGCGACACCTCTGTCAGTCACCGTAGGCGTAGGAAAGGCTGCGGAGCTTGGCATTCTCATTAAAGATGCCGATGTTCTGCAGTCTGCCAGTAAGGTCGACGCGGTAGTGTTCGATAAAACAGGCACCTTGACCGAAGGCAAGCCTCAAGTACAACAAGTATTTAGCTACGACATCAGTGAAGCCGACTTGATGACTCTCGCCTACTCCCTAGAGGTTGCCTCTGAGCATCCACTAGCGAAAGCCATCTGTCTCCATGCGCAATCTTTAGACCTTGATATCCAGCCAACTTCTGAATTTGAGAACCTCCGCGGCCAAGGTATCCAAGCCAATATTGATAGCCAACGAGTACATGTAGGCTCTCTGAGTTTCATGCAAAACCTTGGGGTACAGCTCGATATCGCGGACAGCGCAATTGAAGAGTGTAACAAAGCGGCATGGACGCCTATTTTTGTCTCGCAAAATAATCAACTTAAAGGCATTATCGGCGTCTCTGATTCGTTGAAACCTGACAGCAAGCAAGCGATTCAATTGTTACAAAGCCGTGGTGTTCATACTGTGTTGCTGACCGGCGATAATCAAGCGGTCGCTCAAGCGATTGGTACCCAGTTAGGGATTGATGACGTCATCTCTGACGTATTACCGGATCAAAAAGCGGAACACATAGTGAAACTGCAACAGCGCTATAATCAGGTTGCTATGGTCGGCGATGGTATTAATGATGCGCCCGCATTGGCTCAAGCCGATGTCGGTATCGCAATGGGTAGTGGCAGTGATGTCGCCATTGAAAGCGCACAAATGACGCTACTGAATTCATCACCCGTTTCGGTGAGCAATGCCATTGAATTATCTCAGGCCACGGTCAAAAATATGAAACAAAACCTATTTGGGGCATTTGTTTACAACTCCTTAGGTATTCCAATTGCCGCTGGAGTGCTTTACCCAGTATTCGGGTTCTTATTGAGCCCAGTGGTGGCGGGAGCAGCTATGGCTCTCTCTTCCATAACCGTTGTAAGTAATGCAAACCGCTTGCGACTATTTAAAACTACAGATAATAAAGACCAATAAAATTATCTTCATGAGGTACACCATGATTCGTAAAGTTCTGACTATCACTGCGCTTACTATTGTCTCAGGTCAAGCATTAGCTGCCAATGTACTTAACCACAAGTCTCCATACTGTGGTTGCTGCACAGACTGGACAGTTCATATGCAAGAAGCTGGATTTACGGTGACAGAAAAGCTCCACGACAACATGAATGCAGTTAAACAAAAGCTTGGCGTGACACCTGAGCTAGCGTCTTGCCATACAGCGGAAATCGACGGCTATGTATTTGAAGGTCATATCCCTGCAGATGACATTAAGGCTTTCTTAGAAAATCCACCACGTAATGCGGTCGGCCTTGCGGTTCCAGGAATGCCAATGGGCTCTCCAGGCATGGAGTATGGTGACGAGAAAGATGAATACTCAGTTTACGCTTTCAATGAGAAAGGTCAGGTGTTCGAATACCGCCACTACAAAGGAAACTAATCTGTCCTTGAGCTAACGTAAGCTCTCAACACCTAGAACGAAAAATAGAGCCTAGTAACTGCATACCCAAGACTTGATATGCAAACTAGGCTCTTTGCTTTGGACAGTAAAGCAAATTTTTATGGCATCAACCGGGCTGTTGGTGCCTGAGTTTCTCCTCTACGTTCGGCTGTGTAGAAGAGGCGGCAAGAAAGTAATCTTGCCGCTGCAATTCAATTAGAAGCCGTAAGAAGCACCGAATACGAATGCATTGTTCGTTTTAGAATCGCCATTAGCGAAGTCTACACCGTTAGCTTGGCTACGGAATTCAAAGTAAGGCTGAACACCTTGACGAGTCCAAGTTGCACGTAGCTCGTGATCCATAGCTTCCGACTCAATCATGTAAACGTTGTTGTAGCTTACTGATAGGTCTTCGTTCACTGTGTAACCGATGCGGTTATCCATGCGGTAGTCTGTTTTGTCATCGTTAGAAGTCGCATCAATGTGAGCACGTGTACGGTTGCTAATCGAGATACCGTTATCGAAGTTGTAGCCGATTTTTACAAGTGGACGGTATTGAATGCTGTCACCTGCAGAGTAAAGGTGTTGGTAACCCGCAGCTACCCATAGTTTGTCAGTGATGTTGAATGACTGCTCACCACCTACAGTAATGAACGCGTTAGCTTGACCTGTAGTCGCTGTAGTACCGCTCTCTTCAGCAGTTAAGCCTTCAAGATCACCAAGTTGAATACCATCAAACTCTGTATAAACCGTTAAACCGCCTAGAGAGTTATTAAACGTGTGGCCAGCTTCTAGAGTTGAAGTCATTTTTGACCCATGAATACGACCGTCATCATGTAGCTGAATGTTACCCGTTACGTAAGAAGAACCAGCGAAAGCGCTAGAAGCGAAAGCAAGAGAAAGAGCACTTAGAGCGATAATTTTTTTCATAGTAAACTGCCTTAGTTTGATTTTTAGCGGTATATCTTCGGTATATCATTCACCTTCACCGCTTGAGTAATTGGTTGCCTCCCTGGCATGAAATCTATGTTGCTCGAATTAATTTGCGTTTCAAAATAAAAGAGTCATCTCAGTGATCTCCCTCACCGTCAAAAAACAATAAGTTATTTTCAACTTTAATATCAATCACTTACAAAAAGTAAAAATAGATAAAAACCGTGTGCACAATATAAAAACCGTGTTTGATCACATAAATTCGAAATCTTAATTCGGTTTTGAATCGTTCAATCACACCGCTTTGAGACTTTTTTATAACGGACTTATTTTTTATCGAAAATAATGAGATCTTCATCACCATCGTTATGAGTCGGAGTAAAACCATAATGTTTAAGGAATAATCGAACTCTACAATACGACGGTAAGCTTCCGGATCATCCAACAACAAAAAAGCTCCCTATGAGAAGGGAGCTTTGTCATTGAATTGCGTTATGCTTTTACTTTACCGTGGTCACTCGGCTAGCTCGCTCACCGCTTTCAGAGATAGAGCGGATATAAATTTCACCTTCAACGCTTGGTCGCTGGCTGTCATCGTATGTTGACCATGTTTTACCATCAGTAGAGTATTGCAGCTCAACCCCTGGGAACTGAACGTTCATCGCCAGTTTTCCAGACTCAACTTTGGCACCTGGTACCGGTAAGCGGTAATCAATGCCTGCTTTTTCTAACTTAGCCAATTCACGCTGACCAAGTACGTTCGCAAAACGGTTGTAATCTTGATTTAGTGCTGCTTTGTCTACCAAGTTAGAGTTCTGAGAATACTCAACACCCACTTTGTAGTCGTTCTCCCAATCAGCTCGGTGCCATGCACGCTCTGCAGCTGCTAATACACGAGGGAACACCATGTATTCATATTGCTCATCGTTACGTACTGTCTCAGACCAAAGCTGTGCTGACAAACCGTAGAATGGCTTCGCGTCGATTTCACCTTTACCAGTGAAGCCGTTGCCATCTCGGTCGAGCGATGTTTCTGCGTTTTGAGGCATGTTCTCAGGTGCAAAACCAAACATTTTACGTGTGTCGGTTGCGCGAGTTGCCCAGTAGTAACCACGCTCTTTGGCATCCACTTCATATGGCATGTCCATGTAGACATAGTCTGGGTTAGACACGATTACGTCATAACCTTTCTTAGACCACTCGTACACTGATGACGTGCCGCCCCAGTAAAGAACGTCCCAGAAGTTTACGCGAGTATTCTCAGTCGCAAAGGCTTTCTCGCCCTCGCTGTATTTCAAGCCATCTTGCCAGGCTTGGAAGTTTGGAATGCCCTTCTCTGCAACAATCTTCGACACCTCTTCTGCAAAATGGCTCGGCAGATGACCAAAGTCGCTCACTGTACCGTCAGCAATCAAAGTCTGACACTGTGGAGACTGAGCAAATGGCTTGTCTTGTTTAGACAAATCAATGTTACCCTTCCAACCCACTTTATCTTCAGCATTGATATCTTGCAGGCCCGCGCCAAGCTTGATGTTCTTCGCTTCATCGCCACCGAAGTGCCATGTGGTTATTGGAGTCCCTGCTTCTTGGTGCATTGCTGCAACTTCTGAAATCACTTTATCAACAAAGCGAGTTGAAGACTCCATACATGGATTGATGAAGCTTTGCTTGTCGTAAAACTGAACTGTGGTGACGTTCGATGTATCTTGAGGGTCCATCAGGCGGTATTCGTTCGCTTCTGCTTCTTTACCCTCTTCCATTAGACGGTCGTAACGCGCTTCCATTGATACTACCGCTGCACGAGCGTGCGCTGGCATATCGATTTCTGGAATCACTTCAATGTTGCGTGCTTTCGAGTATTTCAAGATTTCCACGTAATCTGCTTTGCTGAAGTAGCCAGAGCCAAAGTTATCTGACGTTGAACCAGATCCAAGCTGAGGCAGTAAACAGCTTTTCTCTTCCAAATCAAAACAACGATTAGCACCCACTTCTGTCAGCTCAGGCAGACCCGGGATTTCCAAACGCCAACCTTCATCATCCGTTAGGTGAAGGTGCAGTTTGTTCATCTTGTACGCCGCCATTTGGTCTAGCGTCGCAAGAATTGCTTCTTTAGAGTGGAAGTTACGAGCTACATCCACCATCACACCACGATAATCAAAACGCGGTGCATCTTGAATAGAAAGTAGTGGTAAAGATTCAACGTTCTGGCTGTCTATTAGGCCAAAAATAGACTGAACTGCGTAGAAAGCACCCGCTTTGTCGAATGCTGCAATTGTAATTCCCTCTTTCGAGATGCTTAAGTCATAAGCACCAGATCTCGCCAAATCACCCTTAAACTGAGTAGGAACAACAGCAACACTTACAGGAAGGCCGCCACTCACGTCTAGGTTTACCACATCCGCACGTGCTTCTAGTGCAGCAAATTGTTCAGCATCAAACGCTTCTTTGGGTAAAGCAATACCACCAGCGATATCAACATTACCTTCACCAACTTCCACTGACATCGGTGTAGGCAATAGCGTTGTTGAAACATCTTGAGCAACAAGATCCGAGTTCTTTTCAAAGCGCGTAACTGCCGTTGCCATAACGTTGTTGTCATCAGAAGTACGTTTTAAGTTGTTACCCTCTAACCCTGTTACAAATGAAGCAACGTCTTCTGTGTTAAGAGAAGCGATCATCTTAGGTTCTGCGTTTGGCGCAGCAACAAAAGCACCCGGCATAAAGTCGGTCTCAAATAACTGCCAGTATTCCCCAATCAAAGGAAGCGAGATCTCTTCACCAGCAGCAAAACCATCGAATTTATCGGTTGGCTCAAGTTTATGTAGGTCACCCGTTACACGAGTAATTTTGAACTGCTCATTATCAACATCTAGGATTAAACGAATGCTGTGGAAGTAGATAGCCCAATCTTTAGAGTCAACGGCTTCGCCTTGGTTAACCAGCGTCATGTTTACCTTGTTACAAGATGCCCATTCAGCGCCTAAGTCCTGACATGCTAGACCTTCGTTCGCACCGTGGTTCGTCAGCACCTCATATTGAACATCGAGATTCTCAGCCAACGTATTTACGACTTGTTGCTCTGTCGAATGTGTAACAGCACACCCAGTTAGACCGGCCAAAACTGCGACTGATAGTAAGTTTCTCTTCAACATCGTATTCACCCATAAGTTAAAATTGAGTGGAAGCAAATAAGAGCGCCTCCAAAAGATGAATTCACTATATGACGTTATTTTTCGCCGTGAATTAAATCAAAGCAAGAAAGTGATCAACTTCAAACACGAACAGAAAACAAAAAATATAAAAACTTTAAAATCATACAGTTATCAAAAACGAACAATCCGTCATTTTGATTTTGACGTAAATATTGGGAATCACTTCACAGATTATGGGGCGAAATTGATAGATTACTCACCGTATTTCACTGTGGTATTTTTTAAGTCAAATCAATGCGCGGATTTTTTCTCGCTATAACGTGATTAACCTCTAATAAAATTACGTTAAAAACCAACGTCAAAATAGATTTTAACGAGCTACTACAACGAATTAAGGAGCCAATGTGCGCCGAATACTCAGTTTTATTGTTCTCTTCTGTACAACGCTCTCAACGGCAATAGCAGAGCCTCTTTTATGGCAGGCTAAAAAAGGTCAACTTGAGTTCATTATCTTCGGTTCTGTTCATGCCGGCGATAAATCTATGTACCCCCTTCCTAAACCAGTCAATGAGGCGCTTAAGCGCAGTGATGGGCTTATCTTAGAGGCAGACCTCAAACAGACGGGTGGCTTAAAGTACCCTTCAACGACAGTAACAACCGCTGAAGTACTCAATGATATTCAAGAAGCTCAGTTCAAACAGATCACTAAGTCTCTCAACTTGCCCCATCAGCAAATGTTACTCTCTCCACCTTGGGCTACGGCACTGACAGTGCAGATGAAACAGTTCGAACAGTTAGGTTATCTGCCGCAGTTTGGTGTAGATGCACACATTGCAGGTCTCGCAGAGGAATTTGATAAACCGCTCATTACCTTAGAGTCGTTACAATTTCAGATTGATTTGATTTCTCAAGGTAAAGAAGGAGGCAAAGACCTTCTGCTGAGTTCTATTGAGGAGTTCGATGAATCAGGCAAAGCAACCCGCTGTTTAATCGATAGCTGGAAAGCTGGAGACAAGAAAAACCTAGAACACATTGCAGAGTTGGCCGCAATGTCGCCGGAGTTAACCGCCGCGTTCCTTACTGATCGTAATCACGACTGGGCTAACAAGCTCAGTAGTAATAGTTGGAAGTTAGAACAAGAGGCAACCTATATGGTTGTGGTTGGCGCGATGCACCTCATTGGCGAGCAGAACCTTATTGAACTGTTGGAGAAGCGCGGTTTTAAAGTCGTTCAACTGTCAAACAGCCAACAAGCACAATGTGAGGTGGAATAAAGGTTATCGTAGCCATGCACTTAACGGTGACCTTTTCATTATAAAATCATTACCTGATTGACCCAATCCTCACAATGAATAGCACCATCGCGGTGCTATTATAATGCGCTCGTTCAAGACAAGGCGTAACGTCAATGAAATCCATTTTCTTAAAAACCACATTAAGTCTTTTTATTTTTGTACCCTCGGTCGTATCAGCGAAAGAGACTTGCCACATTGAACAGTTTCAGCCAGTCGACATTCAACCGGACATCAGTGGTGGTCTAATAGATAAAGAAAGTGGTCAGTTTCTTATTACTCAAAAGCCGCCAATGCGATGCGCTACTGTGACCTTCACTACCTCAACGACCCGCAACCGTATTGCCGATCAGATGAGCAACCGCTTTGAAGCGACCTATTTTGATAACCAGGCGAGTAGTTCCCACTCCATCACGTTCGACGAAGATGCGGTTAAAGCAGGTTATATTCGTGTTGGCCCGAATAACCCAGTAGATGCTTATGTTTGCTTTGAAACATCAGAAACACCGATTAAAGCGATCACTTGCGATGTGAAATAGCGGACATGATTGAAGAAAAGATATTTCAAGGGGTGGCTCGCTGGGTCAGCCCTTTTCTTCATATGATGGAAGGAGATTCCCTACTCGCTCCTTCGTCGCTCTAGGGAATGACGGAGCGCTTATAGCTATAAGATCTCAAATACAAAAAGCCCAAATGCAAAAAAGCCGTAGCCACTATCTATTATAAAGAGGGCTACGGCTTTCTTTAATGTGGTCGGTGAAGAGCCTATTTTGAACATCAGGCGAACCCCGCTTGGGTTCTAATTCTATTTTCTATATTCCAAAACGACGAAAGCCTGCTCATAGAGCAGGCTTTCTATATATGGTCGGTGAAGAGGAATTCGACGCGGCTGGGCTTCCAGACCCCACCCTTGGGTTCTAAACCAAATCGAAACAAAAAGCCCAAATGCAAAAAAGCCGTAGCCCCTATCTGTTATAGAGAGCGCTACGGCTTTCTTTAATGTGGTCGGTGAAGAGCCTATTTTGAACATCAGGCGAACCCCGCTTGGGTTCTAATTCTATTTTCTAGATTCCCAAACGACGAAAGCCTGCTCATAGAGCAGGCTTTCTATATGTGGTCGGTGAAGAGGGATTCGAACCCCCGACCCTCTGGTCCCAAACCAGATGCGCTACCAAGCTGCGCTATTCACCGAGATATCTAACTGGCTCATTGCCTGTCGATGGAGCGTATAATACGGAATCTGAGTTTATCCGCAAGCGCTTTTTTCATTATTTCCTTCAATATTATACCGTTCGAACAAAAGACAACCAAGCACGATGAGAATGTGACCAAATACACACACTTACCAACAAAGATTTAACTTATGCAACAGGTTTGATCCAGATCAGTAAATCGATAGGTTCAATTAATAGAATTATACGTGTCACATAACTTTGAGGTATACACATGGACTTTTGGCTAGATCTCCTATTTGGTAATGCAGTGGGACTATCTTCAATGATAGTAATCTTCGGGGCTCTTGGTCTCATGATGTTTTATGGAGGCTTCTTCATTTACAAGGTTATGACCGACAAATCTCCTCACTAGAGTCGCCAAGCCTTAATCACCAACCTGTTTAAGTTGGGACTTAAAGATGCTTTGCACCGGAGCTGACTAATATTGTCTGCTCCGGTTTTTTCGTTTTTGAACCACCCCATAACTTAGGTATACTTTCGTTATTCCTCTCCAACTTGAGATAACCACTATGTCTCATGATGACGACCTAGATCTATTCCAACAAATGATGGGCGACGTTAAGCGTATTGACCAAGATACCGCGGAGCATCAAAAAGTTCACCGAGTCACCGAATCTCATCTTGCTAAGCGCGAAGCGGCAATGTGGCTCTCTGACGATGAAAAGGATTACCTATCTTTAGACTACTCTCCGATGCTGAAACCTGAAGATATTGTGGAGTACAAAAAAGACGGCGTGCAAGATGGCGTTTATAAAAAGCTGCGCTTAGGGAAATACCCAATTCAAGCCAAGTTAGATCTGCATCGAAAAACGCTTAAAGATGCACGTAACGAGATCCTCTCTTTCTTGCGTCAGTGTCTACGTATGGATATTCGGACTGTGATTATTGTCCATGGTAAAGGCGAACGCTCTAACCCACCAGCGATGATGAAAAGCTACGTCGCAAACTGGCTATCACAAATTAACGATGTTCAATGTGTCCATTCTGCGCAGCAGTTCCACGGCGGTACGGGCGCGGTATATGTGATGCTAAGAAAAAGTGATGATAAAAAGCTCGAAAACCGAGAAAGGCATCAGAAGCGTATGAGTTAGCACAAGAAATTTAATTCGTGCTCAAGCTCACACTAGATGCTAAAATTATGCGCAGTTAAAGATACATACTCAGAAAGCAACTACTCGGTAGTTGCTTTTTGTTTACCTATATTCCGTTGTGAAACGCTAAGAGAAAATCATGTCACAAGAACCCCAAGCGAAACGTCTCAATAAATACATCAGTGAAACTGGCTTCTGCTCTCGTCGTGAAGCTGACAAGCTGATTGATGCTGGCCGTGTCACCATTAATGGTAAAACACCAGAAATGGGCACAAAAGTCCTCCCTGGTGATGACGTAGAGATTGATGGCAAACCTGTTCGCTCGAAAGAGAAGCCTATCTATATCGCTCTAAATAAGCCAACCGGTATCACTTGTACTACCGAGCGCGATATTCCAGGGAACATTGTTGACTTTGTTGGTCACCATAAACGTATTTTCCCAATTGGTCGCCTTGATAAACCTTCAGACGGTTTGATTTTCCTGACCAACGACGGCGATATCGTCAACAAGATCCTTCGTGCAGGCAACAACCACGAGAAAGAGTACGTGGTTCGCGTTGATAAACCAATCACAGGCGAGTTCTTGAAGAAAATGGCATCAGGCGTGCCGATTCTAGACACTGTTACTCTGCCATGTAAAGTGGAAAAAGAGACCAAATTCTCTTTTCGTATCACCTTAACCCAAGGCTTGAACCGCCAGATTCGTCGTATGTGTGAAGCATTAGGTTATGAGGTATTCAAGCTACGTCGTGTGCGTATCATGAACATCTCATTGGATGGTATTCCAAATGGCAAATGGCGTTACCTAAGTGATGACGAGATCTCAGAAATCTTAGCAATGTGTGAAGGTTCTGTTAGCACAGAAGAAGCCTCAAAGCTGAATGCTAAAGGTCAACGCATTCGTAAAGCAACCGATGCAAAACTGTTTGATAGCCGAGAAGAGAACCAAGGATCTAGAGCTCGCCGTAACCAGAAAGAGAACCGCCCACGTACCTTCAAAGGCAACAATGCCGATGAGTTCCGTCATGCGCCAAACTCTAAGCGCGGCAAACGTCCATCGAATGGTGACGACCAGCAACGTGGTGAGCGTCAACGTACAAATCGCCAAGAACACTCAAGCAACCAACAGCGCCCAGATAACCAAAAGCGCAATGACAACCGTGGCAAAGCACCTTCTCGCCCTCATGGCAAACCGACAGCAGCTCGTACTCAAGACTCAAACCGAGCACCAAAAAAACGTGTTGGCGGTACATTAAGCCTGAAGAAGTAGCTTTTAATATACTGAATTAATAAAAATGCCCACTAACTAGTGGGCATTTTTGTATTCGAAGAGAATATAGTGAACAGACTAGAGGCACAAATCGACAAATTGAGCCCGAGTCAGTGTTGCAAGGTCGCTTGGGGCTAACTCAATTTCCAAACCTCGTTTACCCGCACTGACACAGATGGTTTCTTGCGGCTCAGCACTAGAGTGAATAAAGGTCGGCAACGCCTTTTTTTGACCAAGAGGGCTAATACCTCCAACCACATACCCCGTCGTCTTCTGAGCAATATCCGGGTTGGCCATCTCGGCTTTTTTGCCTTTTGCTGCTTTCGCTGCCAGTTTCAGATTCAACTTTTGGTCCACCGGGATCACTGCAACAGCGAGATCTTTCGCCACACCATTCAGACAGAAAAGCAGTGTTTTAAAGACTTTCTTCGGGTCTTGCCCCAACGCTTCCACCGCCTCTAACCCATAGCTGTCGTGGCTTGGATCGTGGTCATATTGGTGGATGGTGTGAGTGACTTTTTTCTTCTTTGCTAGGTTGATGGCCGGTGTCATGGTTTTTCCAAATATCAGATAAACAAAAAGCGATGCCGAAGCATCGCTTTAGTTAAAATTATCAAGCTCTAAGAGTCAATCTAAACTCTCGATTTACCTAATTATTTGTAAACCATTTCACCAGATGGTGCGTATGCGTTTACGTCTACTGGGCTGTTCGCTTCTAGGTACTCTTTTAGTACTTCAGCATCAACAAAACCAGTGTTTACGTAACCTGGGTGACCCGTTAGTTTAGGGTAACCGTCACCGCCTGCCGCGTTAAAGCTTGGTACAGTGAAGCGGTACGTTTCGTCTAGACGAAGCTGCTTACCACCAATGAATACGTTAGACACTTTGCCGTTTTCTACTGTCATTGAGATACCAGCGAATTGAGCGTAAGCACCAGAGTCGATTGGTTTCGTTGCAACAACATTTAGGTAATCCAGTACTTCAGCACCTGTCATGTCAGTGTAAGTTAGGATGTTTGCAAATGGTTGAACCGTTAGTACGTCTTTGTACGTTACTTCACCTGCTTCGATAGAATCACGAACACCACCAGAGTTCATCACAGCGAAGTCAGCTTTAGCGCGCTCCATGTGAGAGGTTGCGATCAGGCGACCAAGGTTTGTTTGTTGGAAACGAACAACGTTACGGTCACCTTCAAGCTTGCCATTTGTTTCAGCAATCTTAACTTCAAGCTGAGCTTGGCCCTGCTCTTGGAATGGACGTAGGAACTCTAGTAGTTCTGGATCTTGAGCAATCTCATCTTGGATAAGAACACGTTGTTTCTTACCGTCGATCTTAACCTTCTTCTTAAGGTTAACTGGGATTAGATCGTAGCTTACCATCTCTAGCTCGCCGTTACGGAATTCGTAATCAGCACGGCCTACGTATTTACCCCACTCGTGAGCTTGAACAATGTAAGTACCGTTTTGTACGTCTGGCTTACACTCATCACCTGGCTTGAAGTTTTTCTTCGCCACGTTCGGGCCTTCCATACATACAGGCTCTTGAGAGTGACCACCAACGATCATGTCTAGGTCGCCTTCGTTTAGGTAGCGAGCAAGTGCAACGTCACCCGGTGCGTTAACGCCGCGCTGACCATTTTCATAGTGACCCATGTGAGTTACTGCGAAGATAAGATCCGGCTTTTCTGTTTCCTTCAGTTCAGCGATAAGTGCTTTCGCTTCTTCTTTAGGGTCACGGAAGTCGATACCAGCAATAAACTCTGGGTTACCGATCTTAGCGGTATCTTCTGTTGTTAGACCGATAACAGCAATCTTGATGCCTTGTTTTTCAAACATCTCGTAAGCTTGGAACTTGCGCTCACCTGTAGCTTTGTCGTAGATGTTTGCAGATAGCATAGGGAAGTTAGCCCAATCAATCTGCTTAGCTAGCACGTCTAGAGAGTTATCAAACTCGTGGTTACCTAGTGCCATTGCATCGTAACCGATCTTGTTCATGCCTTTGAAATCTGGTTCAGCATCTTGTAGGTCTGACTCTGGAACACCAGTGTTGATGTCACCACCAGATAGAAGCAGCACGCTACCACCTTCTGCACGAATCTCTTCACGAAGCTCGTCGATCAGAGTCTTACGAGCGGCCATGCCGTACTCACCGTATTTGTTCTGCCAGAAGCGACCGTGATGGTCGTTGGTGTGCAGAACAGTTAGCTTGTAAGTTTTATCGTTTTCCCACTCTTGAGCTGGTTGAGATGCACAACCGGCAAGAGTTGCTAGGATCGCAGCACTTAGTGCTGTCTTTAGAATAAGGCGTTGCTTCATTGTCATACCTTTGAACTTTTAGGGGAATCCACTGCTTTAAAATCATCCAGATTAAACGGACGCTTGTTTGGCAAACGTCGTTAAAGGATAGTAAAACTTGAAGTAGTTTAAATTAAGAAGGTAAACCTAACAGAGTGATTTCATATTTATGTAGGATAGATCACCTTAATCAGCTATCGACTGTGTAACAAACAAACAAAGTTGCATTTCAGTCAATAAGTGATCACAAGCAAACGTTTTCATGCGTTTTCGGTCCATTTGTGATATTGATTAACCAATCAACAATTTAAGGTAACTTAAAATCAAATTTACAATGGTTATCAACTACTTATTGTTATAATGTAACACCTATAAGTACGCCTAATAATGCTCAGCTGTGGCTCTAGCCTCTGCAAAAATACAAATAACAGACATAAAAAAAGCTGGCCTAATGCCAGCTTTATTACTTAACGATAACGACTATTTGATGTCGATATGTTCAAAGCCTTTAATCAAATCATCAAGTGCTTTCATTTGTGCCAAGAACGGCTCTAGCTTATCCAAAGGAAGTGCTGATGGGCCATCACAGCGTGCTTGATCTGGATTCGGGTGCGCCTCAATAAACAGACCAGCAATACCTGTCGCAAGACCCGCTTTTGCAAGTTCTACTGTCTGCTCACGACGACCACCTGATGCCGCACCTGAAGGGTCACGCATTTGTAGTGAGTGAGTTACGTCAAAAATGATTGGGCTGCCGTTTGATGCTTTTTTCATTACACCAAAGCCAAGCATGTCTACAACTAGGTTGTCATAACCCATGCACGAACCACGCTCACAAAGGATGATGTTTTCGTTGCCACACTCAGCAAACTTATCAACGATGTTGCCAACTTGGCCTGGGCTCATGAACTGAGGTTTTTTCACGTTGATTACAGCGCCGGTCTTAGCCATCGCTTCAACAAGGTCAGTTTGACGAGCTAAGAAAGCAGGAAGCTGAATCACATCGACTACGTCTGCTACTGGCTGTGCTTGCGCTTCAGTATGAACATCAGTGATAATTTTCACGCCGAACGTGTCTTTCAGCTCTTGGAAAATCTTAAGACCCTCTTCCATACCAGGACCACGGTACGAGTGTACAGAGCTGCGGTTTGCTTTATCAAAAGACGCCTTAAATACGTAAGGGATACCTAGCTTCTCAGTCACTTTAACGTAGTGTTCACAGATCTGCATCGCCAGATCGCGAGACTCAAGAACATTCATACCCGCAAATAGCGTAAATGGCTTATCGTTTGCAATTGGCATATCGCCAATGTGAACTGTTTTCTGTTCCATCATATTCTCTCTAGATAATTATTAATTAGTGAACCACAACGACTTTTTCGTTCATCGCATTCACTTGAGATTTAAGTAACTCAGACGCAGGGTCATCTGGGCATTGGTCAATAAAATACTGATAGTCGGTCGCAGCGATTTGGTGGCAATCAAGTTGCTGATAAATAAAGCCACGATCGCGAATCTCGTACGGATCATCGGGTACGAAAGTCAGAGCTAAATCGGTACACTTTAGTGCAAGAGTATAGCGCTCTTCTCGCAGCAATGCGCTTTTCAACAACGCTAACCACTTGCCGATAATCGTTGGGTGATCAGCCACTTCAAGGTGTTCGTTCTTCACTTCAGCAAGCGGGCCATCATGGCCAATCAACCAAGCACGCAGGGTTTGTTGCCCAACATACTCACCATTATATGGGTTGATGTAGACTGGCGTCTGCCCGTACCAAGTCACTTTGAGTAGAAACTGCGTCGGGAAAGAGACACCATCAACAGGGAAACCTAACTTACGACCTAGATACAAAAAGATAGCACCTAAGCTAACTGGCACGCCCTTTTTGCGCTCTAACACCTTATCAATAAAGGCATTATCTGAAGAGAAATACGCATCTTTATCTCCAGCAAAACCCCACTCGTAGAAGAATAAGCGGATGAAAGATTCAAACTTTTGCTGTTCGTCCGTCTCATGCACCAATGCTTGCTCAGCATCTTCCAACAGTCGAGCCAGCTCTAGCTCTGCCCACTTGTCTTGAGTCTCAGGGTTTACCGCTTTATTTAAGATCAAAGCACCTTCCACCAGCTCTAGCTGGTCAAAGTCTTCGTCAAAAAATTCGTACATAGATAATTAACCGAAATACTAAGATAACTTACCGAAATAAGGTGATTATTAGCCAAAAAATGTTGGTGTCTTGGTCATGGCAATCTTACCTGCCATCGCCAACCAACCTAACGCGCCGAAAAATGAAAATGTTCTAAGTAGCTTGTTTTTACCAAACTTAAGCGCAAAGAAACCCAATGCGATGTAAGCCATAACACAAGTCAGTTTCTCTGTTAGCCACGGAGCTGCTGGAGTAAATGGAATGAAACCCGTAATCAAGATCAGACCAATACCAGATAGAAGCAGTAGTGAGTCGTTAATGTGCGGGAAGCGCTGCAGGAATGGATGCTTCAGCATTGGCGAGTTTGCCATCATAAGTGCATAGCGAACCGACAGTAGCAGAGCACTCAGCCCAACCGTCAATAGGTGAAAATGTTTTAAACCTTCGTACATGATATCCCTTTAATTTCTCTAATTGGCGTTTTATCAAACACCGACACTAAGGTAGATAGCGCCCCAATGTGACTCTATCATTACCGCCATAGTCTTTTTCTGTCATGACGTCTAAATAACCCAAGGCCTGCATGATCTCGCGAACCGCATCTCCTTGATCGTAACCATGCTCAAACGCCAACCAGCCATCAGCTTCTAGATAATGGCGAGCCTTATCAGCAATGTGCTTGATGTCAGCTAACCCTTTCTCTTCGGCAACCAGCGCTGTAATAGGCTCGAAACGCACATCCCCTTGAGAGAGATGCGGATCATCTTTCTCGATATAAGGTGGATTCGACACTATCAATGAAAAACGACTGTGTTCAGGCAACGGCTCAAACCAACTGCCATTTAAAAAAGTAGTGTTGGTGATATTAAGGCGTGCTGCATTCTCAGAGGCAAGTTGCTGTGCTTCAGGTCGTAGATCAATGCCCGTTACACGACGATTCGGCATTTCAGAAGCCAAAGCTAAGGCAATTGCTCCTGTCCCCGTACCTAAATCTAGGATCTCACCTGTCTTACCGAATGTTTTATCCAACGCGACTTCAACCAAACGCTCAGTGTCAGGCCGAGGAATCAAAGTTGAAGGAGAAACTTTCAATGGTAGTGACCAAAACTCTCGCTCGCCGACAATATACGCGACCGGTTCTCCAGTGAGCCTGCGTGTTAGCAGTTCATTGAAATGCTGTTCTTGTTCGAGAGTCAGATGTTTTTCTGGCCAGGTAAGAAGGTAGGAGCGAGGTTTATCAAGCGTGTGGCAAAGCAGCACAGCGGCATCAATAGAGGGCGATGTATTCTCGCCCTCCTGAAGCTGTACGATTGCTGCTTTTAATGCACTTTCAACCGTATAGGCAGATTGCATAGGTTTTAGTTGTTCTCAGCTAGCGCAGCAAGTTGGTCAGCTTGATGCTCTTGAAGTACTGGATCAACTAAGCTTTGTAGATCGCCTTCTAGCACTTCATTCAGACGGTAAAGTGTTAGGTTGATACGGTGATCAGATACGCGGCCTTGTGGGTAGTTGTAAGTACGGATACGGTCACTACGGTCACCCGAGCCTAGTAGGTTACGACGTGTATCTGACACTTCAGCAGCACGACGCTCTTCTTCAGCTTGTACAATACGCGCAGCAAGAACTGCCATTGCTTTCGCTTTGTTTTTGTGCTGAGAACGCTCGTCTTGACACTCTACTACTGTACCGGTTGGCAAGTGAGTAATACGAATTGCAGAATCCGTGGTGTTAACGTGCTGACCACCCGCGCCTGATGCACGGAATGTATCGATTTTCAGGTCTGCCGCTTTAATTTCTGGAAGATCCGCTTCTGGGATTTCAGGCATAACAGCAACAGTACATGCAGACGTGTGAACACGACCTTGAGATTCAGTTTCTGGTACACGTTGAACACGGTGACCGCCTGACTCAAACTTCATCACGCCGTAAACGCCTTCGCCGCTTACTTTTGCGATCATCTCTTTATAGCCGCCTTGCTCAGAGTCATTGCTGCTCATTACTTCAACGCGCCAGCCTTTCTTCTCTGCAAACTTAGAGTACATACGGAAAAGGTTACCCGCGAAGATACCCGCTTCGTCACCGCCTGCACCAGCACGGATCTCTAGGAAACAGTTACGCTCATCGTTTGGATCTTTTGGCAGAAGTAGAATTTGAAGCTCATCAGTCAGGCGTTCAATCGCCTCTTTCGCTTCTTTAATCTCTTCCTGCGCCATTTCGCGCATCTCTTCGTCGTCTTCTTGCGCCATATCTTCAGCAGCTTCTAGATCATCTTGCGCTTGCTGGTACGCTTGGAAGCACTTAGTCACTTCTTCTAACTGAGAGTACTCTTTAGATAGTGCACGGAATTTGTTTTGATCACCGATCACATCTGGATCACCAAGCAGGTGTTGAACTTCTTCGTAGCGTTCAACAAGTGTTTCAAGCTTTACTAGAATCGAGGCTTTCATATTCGTCTTATCTTTTTGGAGGTCTAAATTTATTGAGGGTCTTCTAAGCCCAAACTCTGTCTAATGACCGTTAATTTCGCAGGTTCTCCTTGCTCAGCTGCACTTTGTAGTGCGCGTGTTGGAGCATGGATCAATTTATTGGTGAGCTTATTACTCAGCTCAAGCAAGACTTTCTCAGGATCACCGCCCGCAGCCAGTGATTGTAAACTCTTGCTTAGTAATTCTTCTCTGATTTCATTCGCCGACTTTCGATACTCGCGAATACTATCAACCGCTTGCAAAGAGCGCATCCAACTCATGAATGCCGCACTCTCTTCACTTACAATGGCTTCCGCTTGAATGGCTTCCACTTTACGCTGTTCAATGTTGCCATCAACAATCGATTGTAAGTCATCGACCGTGTAGAGGTAAGCATCGTTAAGATCGCCCACTTCCGCTTCAACATCACGTGGTACTGCGATATCAACGAGCAGCATAGGTTGATGTTTTCTCTGTTTCAGAGCGGTCTCAACCATACCCTTACCGATAATCGGTAGAGGACTCGCCGTTGAACTGATCACGATATCCGCTTTATTAAGGTGGTCTGGGATCTCATTCAAGCTGATCACCTCAGCCCCAAACTCTTCTGCTAGCCCTAAAGCTCGTTCACGAGTTCGGTTAGCCACGATCATTTTAGTACAGCCATTAGCTGATAGGTGTTTTGCAACCAGTTCAATGGTTTCACCAGCACCCACTAATAACACCGTTGAATCTTCAATCGATTCGAAGATGTGTTTCGCCAATGTACAGGCTGCATACGCGACAGAAACTGCACTACCGCCAATTTCGGTTTCGGTACGAACACGCTTAGCAACAGAGAAAGACTTTTGGAACAGTTTCTCCATCGATGCATCAACGGCTTTTTGTTCACGCGAATCAGAATACGCTTGTTTTACCTGTCCGAGAATTTGAGGCTCACCCAATACCAAGGAGTCCAAGCCACATGCCACACGCATAAGGTGTTTAATCGCCGCTTGCTCTTCATGAATATAAAGGCTGGGTTTTAGCTCTTCTGGGCTAACATCATGAAAAACTGATAACCATTCGATCAGCTTATTCTTAGCTGCACTTTTAACGTCGCAATACACTTCTGTTCGGTTGCAAGTGGACAGTATGACACTTCCATTCACGTGTGCATTTGCGTTAAGTTGCCTTAGTGCATCAGATAATTTATCTGGACCAAACGCTACTTTTTCTCGCAATTCAACCGACGCTGTATTGTGATTGATACCTACGGCAAGCAAAGACATGTATCAGAAGTTCTCGATCAGGGTTTAAAAACAGGATGCCGAATTTTACTTGATGCATGGCTCTATTTAAAGGGCAAGCAGGATTTGTTTTCCTGAGTTCGTGAATTCAATGCTATAGTTGAAGCGTTTTTTCGATAATATTGAACAAGTTGTGAGCAAGCATGGATAAATTTCGTAAAATTGCCTCTCTGATTTTTTTCTGTCTGGTGGTAGCAGGTTGTGTTTCAGTACCAGAACAACCAACCAGTGTAGAGTGGCAAGCACACCAACAACAACTGCAAGAGATCCAATATTATCAAGCGACTGGCAAGCTCGCATATATCTCTCCTGAAGAGCGCCAAAGCCTCAACTTTTTATGGAAGCACTCTCCAAACTTCAGCCAATTACGACTGACGACTTTCCTTGGACAAACCGCACTGAATCTCACCGTTAATGAGTATGGCGCTAAAGTTGTCACTTATGATGACCAAGTGTTTACCCATCGAAGTGCCTCTAAATTGGTTAAACAGCTAACAGGGTTGACGATCCCCGTTGATCATCTACCACAATGGCTGCTTGGTAATCCCGATGAAGCCGATACCTATCTATTAAACGCCAGCAATACCGTAGAAGCACTTTCTAAGCAGATTGATGGCAAGGCTTGGCAACTTAACTTTGACCGCTACCGCGATGTCACACTGAGCCAAAATAGTGATGGCCAAAGCAATACAGTGGAAAAGGTACTGCCTCTTCCAACGCGCCTCTCATTTAAACAAGATGAAAATAAGATCAACATTGTGGTCTCTAAATGGACACTCGATAAATGATTTCGACACAAACTCACTGGCCATCACCGGCTAAGCTGAACCTTTTTCTCTATATTACCGGTCGTCGTGATAACGGTTACCACGAATTGCAAACCCTGTTTCAGTTTATCGATTTTGGCGATGAGCTGAGTATCACAGCACATCAGCGCTCAAACCAAATCACTATTTCTCCCCAGATACCAGGGGTTGCTACTGAAGATAACCTGATCTGGAAAGCCGCGACCGCGCTTCAGCAATACTCCAACACCGCTTTTGGTGCAGACATTGAACTAAAGAAAGTTCTGCCTATGGGCGGCGGTATTGGCGGTGGATCATCGAATGCCGCAACCGTGTTAGTCGCATTGAACTACCTGTGGCAGCTCAACCTATCTGATGACCAATTAGCTGAGATAGGCTTAAAGTTAGGTGCGGACGTTCCTGTATTCGTTCGTGGCTTCTCTGCTTTTGCTGAGGGCGTAGGTGAGCAGTTGCACCCTGCTAACCCAGAAGAGAAGTGGTATTTGGTGGTTAAGCCTCAAGTGAGCATTGCAACCGTAGACATATTTACTCATCCAAATTTAACCAGAAATACGCCGAAGCGAGAGCTAGCAACGCTTCTAGAGCAAGAATACGTAAACGATTGCGAAAAAATTGTACGAATGCTGTACCCAGAGGTTGATAAGCAACTTTCATGGCTGCTACAATATGCGCCGTCGAGATTGACCGGCACCGGTTCCTGCGTTTTTGCTGAATTTTCGAGCAAAAACGAAGCAGAATCTGTACTGGCAAAACTGCCTGACACCGCCTCAGCATTTATTGCTAAAGGTCGAAATCTTTCACCTTTAAAAGAGGCGCTGGCTGAACACCAATCAGCCCACCCACAATCTATTTAAAACTGGACGCAACCCTGAGGTTTCCACCGTGCCTGATATGAAGCTATTTGCTGGTAACGCAACACCTGAACTAGCCCAACGTATTGCTGACCGTCTATACATCTCTCTTGGCGATGCTACTGTAGACCGTTTTTCTGACGGCGAAGTCGCTGTACAAATCAACGAAAATGTTCGTGGTAGTGATGTATTCCTAATTCAATCTACTTGTGCACCAACCAATGACAACCTAATGGAATTGGTGGTAATGATTGACGCAATGCGCCGTGCTTCTGCTGGCCGTATTACTGCTGTAATCCCTTACTTCGGTTATGCCCGTCAAGATCGTCGTGTACGTTCTGCTCGTGTGCCAATTACTGCAAAAGTTGTTGCAGATTTCCTTTCTAACGTTGGCGTTGACCGCGTTCTAACTATCGACCTACACGCTGAGCAAATCCAAGGCTTCTTCGATGTACCAGTTGATAACATCTTCGGTACTCCAGTTCTTCTAGAAGACATGGCTAACCGTGGCCTAGAAAACCCAGTAGTGGTTTCTCCAGACCTAGGTGGCGTTGTACGTGCTCGTGCAACAGCTAAAGCGCTGGGTGACGTAGACATCGCTATCGTTGATAAGCGTCGTCCACGTGCTAACGTTTCTGAAGTAATGAACCTAATCGGTGATGTTGAAGGTCGTGACTGTGTGATCGTTGATGACATGATCGACACTGGTGGCACACTATGTAAAGCAGCTGAAGCGCTAAAAGAGCGCGGTGCTAAGCGTGTATTCGCTTACGCAACTCACGCTGTATTCTCTGGTGGTGCTGCAGACAACATCAAGAACTCTGTTCTAGACCAAGTTATCGTTACTGACTCTATCTCACTATCTCCTGAGATGGCAGCAACAGGTAAAGTAACAACTCTTAGCCTATCTCGCATGCTTGCTGAAGCGATTCGTCGTATCAGCAACGAAGAGTCAATCTCTGCGATGTTTAACTAAGACTCACTACTCTAGTCATAGAGTAATGCGTTTAAAAAGCACTTCCAACGAAGTGCTTTTTTTATACCTGAACAATATTGCGCTATGGTTAGTGTCATGAATAGGGTCGGCAAAAAGGACAAGTTGTCCACTGCTCGCACCTTTTTCATAATTTGTGATATCATACGGCGCTTTTTGAAATCCCGAGAGAGATCCATACCTTGAGCCAACAAATAAAACTTCTCGTTGGACTGGCAAATCCAGGTCCAGAATACGCCAAGACTCGCCACAATGCGGGTGCATGGGTAGTTGAAGAATTAGCACGCGTACACAATGTTACGCTAAAGAATGAAGCAAAGTTCTTTGGTTTAACTGGACGCATTATGGTTCACGGTGAAGATCTTCGCTTGTTGATCCCAACAACTTACATGAACTTGTCCGGTAAAGCCGTTGCGGCAATGGCGAAGTTCTACCAAATCAAACCAGAAGAGATCATGGTTGCGCACGACGAGCTCGATCTTCCTCCTGGCATTGGTAAGTTCAAAAAGGGTGGCGGCCATGGCGGTCACAATGGACTCAAAGACATCATCAGCAAGCAGGGTAACAATAAAGAATTCTACCGTCTTCGTTTAGGCATTGGCCATCCGGGACACAAAGATAAAGTTGCAGGTTATGTATTAGGCAAAGCTCCGCAAAAAGAGCAAGAGTGTATTGATGCCGTTGTTGACGAATCAGTACGCAGCCTAGACATCTTATTAAAAGATGGCCTATCAAAAGCACAAAATCGCTTACATACGTTCAAAGCAGAATAAGGTTTATATCATGGGTTTTAAATGTGGCATCGTTGGCCTACCAAACGTTGGTAAGTCAACTCTGTTTAATGCACTAACTAAAGCAGGTATCGAGGCAGCAAACTTCCCGTTTTGTACCATCGAACCAAATACAGGTATCGTTCCAGTACCTGATCTACGTCTAGATGCATTAGCGAAAATTGTTAATCCGCAGAAGATCCTTCCAACAACGATGGAATTCGTTGATATCGCAGGCCTAGTAGCTGGTGCATCTAAAGGTGAAGGTCTGGGTAACAAATTCCTAGCAAACATCCGTGAAACTGACGCAATTGGTCACGTAGTTCGCTGTTTTGAAAACGAAAACATCGTTCACGTTTCAGGTAAAGTATCACCTATCGACGACATCGAAGTGATCAACCTTGAACTTGCACTGGCTGACCTAGACAGCTGTGAGCGTGCAATTCAACGTAACGCTAAGAAAGCAAAAGGCGGTGACAAAGACGCTAAGTTCGAAATCACTGTTCTTGAAAAACTACTACCAGTTCTTACTGAAGGTGGTATGGCACGTACTGTTGAGCTATCAAAAGAAGAAGCGGCAGCAATCGGCTACCTAAACTTCCTAACACTTAAGCCAACAATGTACATTGCGAACGTAAACGAAGACGGTTTCGAAGATAACCCGTACCTAGATGCAGTTCGTGAATACGCAGAAAAAGAGAACAACGTTGTTGTTGCTGTTTGTGCGGCTATCGAATCAGAGCTATCTGAACTTGAAGACGAAGATCGTGAAGAGTTCCTAGCGGACATGGGTATCGAAGAACCCGGTCTAAACCGCGTTATCCGTTCTGGTTACGAACTACTTACTCTGCAAACTTACTTCACTGCAGGTGTTAAAGAAGTTCGCGCTTGGACTATCCCTGTTGGTGCAACAGCGCCACAAGCTGCGGGTAAGATCCATACTGACTTCGAAAAAGGCTTCATCCGTGCAGAAGTTGTTGGTTACGACCACTTCATCGAGTTTAACGGTGAGAGCGGTGCAAAAGACGCAGGTAAATGGCGTCTAGAAGGTAAAGACTACATCGTTAAAGATGGCGATGTTGTTCACTTCCGCTTCAACGTATAAGTTTTATTAGCAACTTATTGCCAAAGGCCAGTGTTCTCACTGGCCTTTTTTGTTTTCTTTATTCAATGATTTCCATTCATCTCAAAATTAACTGCACCAAAATATCGGGTTTCAACCCCATTTTTTGATCACAAATACGCCTCTTTGTCTAAAAAGAAATCGAACAGGCATTTATTCGTGATTTATTTAAAAAAAAAGTTGACGGGTTTCACTCAACTACGCATAATGCGCCCCGTTCCCAACGAAGCAACAACACTTCAAAAGGGAATGACAACTTGGAAATGGCTACTTAGCTCAGTTGGTTAGAGCACATCACTCATAATGATGGGGTCGCAGGTTCAAATCCCGCAGTAGCCACCATTTCCTAAACACTTTTCTCTCTATGAGTTAGAGTATTTAGGAAATATGCGGAAGTGGCGGAATTGGTAGACGCACCAGATTTAGGTTCTGGCGCCGCAAGGTGTGAGAGTTCAAGTCTCTCCTTCCGCACCATATTTGAGATATCTTTTGATATCAATTGTTGGGCTATCGCCAAGCGGTAAGGCACCGGCTTTTGATGCCGGCATTCCCTGGTTCGAATCCAGGTAGCCCAGCCACAAATTAGTGCAATTATCTGTAAAAAGGTAATAGCATTGAAAGCGAGTTTAGTTTATATTGTCTCGCTCTCAGATGGCTACTTAGCTCAGTTGGTTAGAGCACATCACTCATAATGATGGGGTCGCAGGTTCAAATCCCGCAGTAGCCACCATTCTTTCATTAGAATGAAAATACAACGTGATACTGATTTTACCAGTTATCGGTATCACTAAAGAATTGTTGCGGAAGTGGCGGAATTGGTAGACGCACCAGATTTAGGTTCTGGCGCCGCAAGGTGTGAGAGTTCAAGTCTCTCCTTCCGCACCATTATTCTTCTTCGGAAACGAAGAGCGTGTGATTGACACATGAAACAATCCAGTTGGGCTATCGCCAAGCGGTAAGGCACCGGCTTTTGATGCCGGCATTCCCTGGTTCGAATCCAGGTAGCCCAGCCACTAATACAACGTTATTGAGATTCACCAATCATCTCTCTAACTAAAAAATTGATGCGGAAGTGGCGGAATTGGTAGACGCACCAGATTTAGGTTCTGGCGCCGCAAGGTGTGAGAGTTCAAGTCTCTCCTTCCGCACCATTATTCTTCTTCGGAAACGAAGAGTGTGTGATTGACACATAAAACAATCCAGTTGGGCTATCGCCAAGCGGTAAGGCACCGGCTTTTGATGCCGGCATTCCCTGGTTCGAATCCAGGTAGCCCAGCCACTAATACAACGTTATTGAGATTCACCAATCATCTCCTTAACTACATTATTTGCTA
>NZ_JAKEUS010000014.1:0-80332 GCF_022397975.1 Vibrio sp. Isolate30 | reverse complement strand
TTAGTGTCAACCACTTTTTTCAAAACTTTTTTCAAGCGCTTAGCTTGGCTAATTTGGCTTGCTGATTCGTTTTGGTTTCCTAAGAAGCCATCCCGTGTCAGCGAGGTGGCATTATAGAGATTGCGATCACATTGGCAAGCCCTTTTTTAAGTTTTTTTGCTTTTTTTAATTGTTCGATTAAAAAGAAAACAAAACGCCTCAAAAGTAGGCTTTTCTCTTATAGATTCTTGAGTTTTTCAGTGAATAAAGAGACTTTTTGCCAGTTGGTGTACTCAACTTCTTTACTGGTATCCGTTTCACCACCAGTCATCGTCATAATAAAGCGAATCATGGTTCTGTCGAAGAAGTTGTATCTAGGGTAATAGAGGGCACCTGCGAAAACACCTATTAAAGACGGTTGCCATGGTGACTTCTTAAGGAATGTCTTTATATAAGCACTGCCTTCCGGCGTATCTTTACCTTGGTCTTCTTTACGAGCGGTTAGGTTCACGCAGAAGAACGCTACTTTATTCGATTGAAGCTGAGTAAGATTGTGCTCAATAAACTGATACAGCTTTTTATTAAGATGACCATAACGAATAGAGGCACCAATCAGTACTTTGTCATACTGAGCGAAATCTACGTCGCCGACGGTATGCAGATCGCGAATGTCACAATCAAACTCCGCCATCTCTTCTTTTATATAGTTAAGAATCTTCTTGGTCTGCCCTTCTCGGCTTGAGTAAAGAAATAGTGCTTTTGCCACAATGGTTCCTTAGCTACGCCAGAACGTAGGCGTTAATAGAATTAATAGAGTGAAGATCTCTAAGCGTCCAAACAGCATAGAGACAATCAATACCCACTTTGCTTTGTCATTAACATCACCGAAGTGGACTGCTACTTCTCCTAGACCAGGGCCTAGATTGTTCAATGTCGCCGCCACAGCAGAGAATGCACTCAGTTCATCCATACCTGTTGCGATAAGAGCCAGCATACAGACTACGAACACCAGAGCATAAGCAGAGAAGAATCCCCATACCGCATCAACAACACGTTGAGGAAGTGCCGTACCACCAACTTTGATGGTGTAAACCGCACGTGGGTGAACCAAACGCTTCATTTCACGAGCGCCTTGCAGGGTCAGCAGTAGAATACGGATAACTTTCATACCGCCACCAGTCGAACCTGCACACCCGCCTATAAAAGAAGAGAATAAAAGCAGTACGGGTAAGAACAGTGGCCACTCAGAGAAACCAGTCGTTGTAAAACCAGCGGTCGTAGAAATTGACACGGTTTGGAACAAGGCTTGGTCGAAAGCATCATAGTACGAATCATAAGAGTGGTGATTGAGCAGTAATAAGAAACAAACCAAGAACAGTACTGCCTGAATAAAGATGAAGGCGCGGAACTCAGGATCTTTCCAATAGTACTTCGGATGAACACCACCAGATGCAAATGCGGCAAAGTGGAGAGAGTAGTTACATGCCGAAATAAGCAGGAACACTACTGTGATCATGTTAATCGCTGGGCTGTTGAAATAACCCATGCTGGCATCGTGCGTCGAGAAGCCACCGATGGCTATAGTCGAGAAGCTATGGCTAATTGCATCGAAGAAACTCATCCCCGCCAACCAAAACGCCACCGCACAAGCAATAGTTAAACTTAAGTAGATATACCAAAGTGCTTTCGCTGTTTCGGCAATCCTCGGTGTCATCTTACTGTCTTTAACAGGACCAGGGATTTCCGCTCTATATAGCTGCATACCACCGATGCCCAATACCGGTAAAATCGCTACCGCGAGTACGATGATCCCCATACCACCGAACCACTGTAGGAACTGGCGATAAAAAAGAATCGCTTTAGGCAGATCATCAAGCCCCACAATCACAGTGGCACCTGTTGTGGTTAAAGCCGAGAAGGATTCAAAGAAGGCATCGGTAACAGAAACGTTTGGGTTATCTGCGATTAAGAAAGGGAGTGCACCGGCACTACCGATTACGGTCCAGAAAAGAACAACGATAAGAAAGCCATCTCTGGCCTTTAATTCATGCTTATGACGACGGTTTGGAAACCAACAGGTGGCACCACAAAAAAGTAAAACAAAGAAAGTCGTAACAAAAGGAACACCAGCACCATCTCGATAGATCAATGCCACCAGCGCGGGTGCAAGCATTGAGACACTAAAGAGTGCTAATAATAATCCGACGATTCGAATAATTGAGCGAAATTGCATGAGCTAATGAACGAAGCGAAAGGCTTCACACTTCCTAGTTATCTTTTACTTGAGTGACCAGTGCCTTGGCACCGCTTTTGTTGATCATGGTTTGAGTAAAGGCTTCGACTTGAAGCAGTTCAATCTCTACAACCATTTCGACCTGAACACCATACTCCGCCTGAACTTCTACCGCTTGATACTGCGACATGATTGATTGGGCGATTGGCATAAACCCATAGTCTAACTCTAGGCGCAATTTTGTGGTTATTTTTTTCTCTATAGTTTGAAGCAGCTTAAGCGCTTGTTGTACGCCACCGCCATACGCCTTCACTAAACCACCTGTGCCGAGCTTGATCCCACCAGAGTAGCGAGTCACTACTGCCGTCAGTTCACCAACACCAGAACCAGAAAGCTGAGCCAATATTGGCTTACCTGCAGTCCCAGAAGGCTCACCGTCATCACTAAAACCCCATTTCATCGAATCTTCTGGTCGCCCAGCAACAAATCCCCAGCAATTGTGCCTTGCGGCGTTATGCTTTTGTTTTATCTGATCAACAAACAGCTTAGCCGCCTCGATACTCGGTGTATGTGCGAGGTGAGTAATGAAGACACTCTTCTTGATTTCTTCTTCAAAAACAGCCGAAGCAGCCGGAATCAAATATGGTTGTTCATTCATATAATTTACTTTAGCGATCAGGGCGGCAAAGTGTATCACGGGTGAATAATAAGGGTTAGCGGATCTGTGCTAACGCACAATGTTAAACAATTGTTTAAAAAATGTATTGAAATTAACCAGTGGTGGGTACAAACTAAGATAACTGGTCTTACCAGGTGTTCTACACTTACAGAAAGATAACAAAATTCTCTCAAACAATCGTCGATTGTATGTCATGGAGATAGACAATGATTTACCAAGCTAACACCCTACAGGTAAAGGAATTACAAGATGGTATAGCCGAACTCAGTTTTTGTGCTCCTGCCTCTGTAAATAAGCTCGACCTTGCTACATTAGAATCACTCGACAAAGCACTTGATGCTTTAAATGACCACGCTGGATTGCGCGGCCTGATCTTAACTTCAAACAAAGATGCCTTCATCGTCGGTGCAGACATCACTGAGTTTTTAGGTCTATTCGCCAAACCAGAAGCTGAACTTGATGAGTGGTTGGTTTTTGCGAACTCTATTTTTAGCAAGCTTGAAGACCTACCTGTTCCTACCCTTTCAATGATGCGTGGCCATGCTCTTGGCGGCGGTTGTGAGTGCGTACTCGCCACCGATTTCCGTATTGGAGATAAAACCACCAGCATCGGCTTGCCAGAAACCAAATTAGGCATCATGCCTGGCTTTGGTGGTTGTGTACGTCTGCCACGTGTGATTGGTGCAGACAGCGCAATGGAAATCATCACGCAAGGTAAAGCATGCCGAGCAGATGAAGCATTGAAAATTGGGTTGTTAGACGCGATTGTTGAAACCGACCAACTACTCGAATCCGCTATTAATACCGTATCTCTAGCTGCTAATGAAAAGCTTGACTGGGTTGCTCGCCGCAAACAAAAAACGTCAGCTTTATCTCTAAGCAAGCTTGAAGCGATGATGAGCTTTACCATGGCGAAAGGCCTAGTCGCTCAAAAAGCAGGGCCTCACTACCCAGCACCGATTACATCTGTTATCGCGATTGAGGAAGCCGCTCGCTGCGATCGTGATGCTGCATTAGATATCGAGCGTAAGCACTTTATTAAACTGGCGAAGTCTGAAGAAGCGAAAGCGCTGGTTGGCCTATTCCTTAACGACCAGTACATTAAAGGCATCGCGAAAAAAGCAGGCAAATCAGCGAACAAAGCGACCGAGCGTGCTGCTGTACTAGGTGCAGGCATCATGGGTGGCGGTATTGCCTACCAATCTGCGCTGAAAGGCGTACCTGTGATGATGAAAGATATTGCTCAAGCATCGCTAGATTTGGGTATGAACGAAGCATCTAAGCTTCTGAATAAACGACTTTCTCGTGGTCGCATCGATGGTTTCAAGATGGCGGGTATCCTCTCTTCTATTACCCCTAGCCTTCACTATGCAGGTATTGAGCAATCAGATGTGATTGTTGAAGCGGTCGTAGAGAACCCGAAAATTAAAGCCGCTGTGTTAAGCGAAGTGGAACAACAGGTTAGCCCTGATACCGTGATTACTTCAAACACGTCGACGATTCCAATCAATCTACTGGCAAAATCCCTGCAACGCCCAGAAAACTTCTGTGGTATGCACTTCTTTAACCCAGTACACCGCATGCCGCTGGTTGAGATCATCCGCGGTGAACACACCTCAGATGAAACCATCAATCGTGTTGTCGCTTATGCAGCGAAAATGGGTAAATCACCAATTGTGGTTAACGACTGCCCAGGCTTCTTTGTTAACCGTGTTCTTTTCCCATACTTTGGTGGCTTTAGCATGTTGCTACGTGACGGCGCTGACTTCACTAAGATCGATAAGATCATGGAACGTAAATTTGGTTGGCCTATGGGTCCTGCTTACCTACTGGATGTGGTTGGTCTGGATACTGCACATCACGCACAAGATGTTATGGCACAAGGCTTCCCAGAGCGAATGGGTAAAGAAGGCCGTGACGCGATCGACGCGCTATTTGAAGCGAACAAGTTTGGTCAAAAAAATGGCAGCGGCTTCTACAGCTACAGCGTCGACAAGCGCGGTCGTCCAAAGAAAGCCTTCTCTGAAGATATCCTTCCTATCTTGGCAGACGTATGCCAAGCACCACAGGACTTTGATGAAGAGACCATTATCCAGCGTGTCATGATCCCGATGATTAATGAAGTCGTGTTATGTCTAGAAGAAGGCATCATCGCTTCACCACAAGAAGCAGATATGGCTCTGGTTTACGGATTGGGCTTCCCTCCATTCAGAGGCGGCGTTTTCCGCTACCTAGACAGTGTGGGCATCGCGAACTTTGTTGAGAAAGCGAAAGGCTACCAAGACCTTGGCGCAATGTACCAAGTACCTCAACTGTTGCTTGATATGGCAGAGAAAGGCGAAAGCTTTTACGACGCTCAACAAGCTAGCTCTCTATAACCCACATTTGGAAAAGGAATTACAAAATGAAGAACGTAGTTGTTGTTGATTGCCTTCGCACCCCAATGGGCCGTTCCAAAGGTGGCGCTTTCCGTCATACACGTGCAGAAGATCTCTCTGCACACCTGATGAAAGGCATTCTTGAGCGTAACCCACAAGTTAACCCAAGCGAGATTGAAGATATCTACTGGGGCTGTGTCCAACAGACACTTGAGCAAGGCTTTAACGTGGCACGTAATGCTGCGCTACTTGCTGGCTTACCGATTGAAATTGGCGCCGTAACCGTTAATCGCTTATGTGGTTCATCTATGCAAGCTCTGCATGATGCAACACGCTCAATCATGGTTGGCGATGCGGATATCTGTCTGATTGGTGGTGTTGAGCATATGGGTCATGTTCCGATGACGCATGGTGTGGACTTCCACCCAGGTATGTCAAAGAACGTAGCCAAAGCTGCAGGCATGATGGGCCTTACGGCAGAGATGCTGGGTAAGCTACATGGCATTAGCCGTGAAGACCAAGACGCTTTCGCTGCACGATCTCACGCGCGTGCACACGCTGCAACGGTTGAAGGTCGCTTTAAAAATGAGATCTTACCAACTGAAGGTCACGCGGCAGACGGTTCACTGTTCACTCTGGATCACGACGAAGTTATTCGCCCAGAGACAACCGTTGAAGGCCTATCTCAGCTTCGCCCAGTATTCGACCCAGCTAACGGTACCGTAACCGCTGGTACATCATCAGCGCTATCAGATGGTGCATCTGCAATGCTGATCATGAGTGAAGAGAAAGCCAATGAGCTTGGTTTGACGATTCGTGCACGTGTTAAATCAATGGCTATTGCTGGTTGCGATCCATCCATCATGGGTTACGGACCCGTTCCAGCGACTAAGAAAGCACTTAAGCGTGCTGGCCTATCAATTGAAGATATGGGCGTCATTGAGCTTAATGAAGCCTTTGCAGCGCAGTCTCTGCCATGTGCGAAAGACCTAGGCCTTCTGGATGTGGTCGATGAAAAAGTAAACCTCAATGGTGGTGCAATCGCACTTGGTCACCCACTGGGTTGTTCAGGTTCGCGCATCTCAACCACCTTGATTAACCTAATGGAAGCGAAAGACGTGAAATACGGCTTAGCTACTATGTGTATTGGTTTAGGCCAAGGTATCGCAACCGTGTTTGAGCGCCCTTAGCCTCAAATAAATCTGTGTTAAGAGACCAATAAATAATCGTTAGTAGGGTAACGGTCGAAATGCAGTCTTAGTCTCTAAGGCTGCATTTTTTTACGTGTTGACTCATCGACTTCACAAAAATAGATCTATGCGCATGATGCATAGATTCAATGTCGACGTTTCATTATTTTTTCCTCAATTATTCAACTACAGTTACTTCAGTTTCCTAATATTCCTCCAGTGGAGAGCATCATGTTTAAAGCACTTGTACTAAACCAAGAAGACAAAAAAACCATTGCTAGCGTTTCTCAAATTGACGAGTCACAACTTCCAGAAGGCAACGTAAAGATTGATGTGAACTACTCATCTTTGAACTACAAAGATGGTTTGGCGATTACTGGTAAAGGACGCATTGTTCGCAGCTTCCCTATGGTGCCGGGTATTGACCTTTCTGGTGTGGTTTCTCAATCAGATGACCCTCGCTACAAAGCAGGCGACGAAGTAGTACTGACTGGTTGGGGTGTGGGTGAAGGCCACTGGGGTGGTATGGCTGAAAAGGCAAGCCTAAATGGCGACTGGTTAGTACCAATGCCAAAAGGCCTAGACGCTAAAAAAGTGATGGCGATTGGTACTGCAGGTTTCACAGCAATGCTGTGTGTACAAGCTATCGTTGATGCTGGCGTTAAACCAGAAGATGGCGAGATTCTAGTAACAGGTTCAAGTGGCGGTGTGGGCAGTGTGTCTATCACTCTACTTAACCAACTGGGCTACAAAGTAGCAGCCGTAACCGGCCGTGCATCTGAGAACGGTGAGCTACTGAAATCTCTAGGTGCATCGCGCATTGTTGAGCGTGCAGAGCTAGAAGAGCCAGCCAAACCATTAGAAAAACAGCTTTGGGCAGGCGCTATCGATACGGTAGGCAGCAAAGTGTTAGCGAAAGTACTGGCACAGATCGATTACAACGGTGTAGTAGCAGCGTGTGGCCTAGCAGGTGGTTTCGACCTACCAACAACGGTAATGCCATTCATCCTACGTAATGTGCGTCTACAAGGTGTTGACTCAGTAATGTGTCCACGTGAGAAACGCATCAAAGCGTGGGAGCAACTGGCTGAACTACTTCCAGAGTCGTTCTACCAACAAGCAACTAAAGAAGTATCACTGGATGATGCCATTCAAGCTGCTGAAGACATTACTAATGGCCAGATCACAGGTCGCGTCGTAATCAAGCTATAGGTATAGAAAAGCCATAGGTTTTTACCCCCCCCAAAAGCTATCCACCTCAAGGCAACAAATACAAAGGGCTGATATCAATCAGCCCTTTTCTCTATCTATTAACCAAGCCCTACATCAGCAATCCGCTTCTGAATCAACTCACCACACTCCTCTTTCACGACTCGTCTCAACCACTGTTGAGAAGCTGACGAATCGCAACGTGAATGCCAAATCAATGAATAATCAAACGGCATAAATTCGAACGGTAGTGGCTTGACGACTAGGTCATAGCGCTCTGCCACCAAATAGGCGAGATCGGCAGGCACAGTGATCACCAGAGGCATTTTATCGACAATCGCTAAGGCTGCTTCAAGATGGTACGCACGCAGCACCATCTTTCTTGGTGGTTGGTTTGCCAATGCATTGTCGAGCAAGGCCTTTACGCCATCACTGATCGCAATCATTGCATGAGGCAGTGATACATAATCATTGAGGCTCAAAGCACTCTCAGCCAAAGGGTGATTCTTAGAAAGCAAGCATGATACGCCGACAGGCCCTAATACTTGCTGGTGCAAAGGGGCTACCGGTCCTGTTGGTCGGCATATCGCCATATCAACACGCTCTGTGCTCAACTGTTTAAACAGATGCTCATGCTGAAGTGGCGCAAACTCTAAAGAGATGTTTGGAGCTTGCTCATAAATCTTAGGCAGTGCATATGGCAGTATGGTTTGCATCGCGTAATCTGTGGTCGCGATCAGGAAACGTTCAGTGCAGTAATACGGGTCAAAGTCACTCGGGCTTAACAACTGACGAAATGATTCTAAAGGCTGATCAATACGCTGGCTGATCTCGAGCGCTCTTTTCGTCGGAAGTAGACGCTGCCCCTGTCGGGTAAAGAGCGGATCATTAAGAAGTTCACGAAGTCGTCCCAACACACGACTGGTCGCAGACTGGCTGAGATTCAAACGCAAGGCCGCTTGGCTAACACTGCCCTCTTCAATCAGTACTTTGAGAGCAACCAACAGGTTTAAGTCTCGACGATAGATGTCTTCTAATTCCACACGCTTACCCAATGAGCTTGTTAACAATTACGTTTGATGATTCATACCAATCACAGTAAGTAAATGTTCAGAAATAGCGCAGAAAAAAGGCTTGAGAACAAGACAGCTTTTCTACAACAGAGAGTTTCGATAAGTAGTTATTCTACAATCAAAAATTCTAACGCAGTTATCGAGCATTTTAGCAAGCTAGGGCGAGCAGTTATTTACTACGATTGGTATAACATGTTTATAGCATGCTTTAGATAAAAAAAATCCCGCAATTACGCGGGGAAGCCCAAGAAAATTTGGGGATAGTGTCGGAATGTGTCGTATCGGAAAAACGTTTTGTACTTAGGTTTAGAGATTTCGCGGTTTAATGTTCCTGCTCTTCTGGCAAGCCACGCCAGCGTCTCATTTCAACCCAAATACCAATAATTGTTGCTGCTATGCCAAAGATTGGCATTAACGAGGTCTCTGCTGGTGTGCGTAACACTAACGCGCAAAAAGAGATAAAGCAGAGAACCGAATATATGGTTAATCTATCAAGTGCTGTCAACATCGCCACTCCTTAGCTAGTTGTCATTTGTTTAAGTTGTTACCAACTTGTTAAATAATTTATAGTAAATAATTCTGTTTGCCAAGCACTTATTGCATATTTTTTCTGCAGACGTATTATTCCCCTCGTTATACAGAAAGAGACACCTATCATGACATTCAATCCTGAACTGGCCACACACACTTTAGAAGCACAAGGGCTACGCTGCCCAGAACCGGTAATGATGGTCAGGAAGACAATTCGAAACATGCAGGATGGCGATGTATTACTGGTAACGGCAGACGATCCCTCAACCACACGCGACATTCCAAGTTTCTGTCGATTTATGGATCACCAGCTCGTCGGACAGCACACAGAGTCTGTGCCATACCAATACTTGATCAAGAAAGGCCTAGAAGCCTAATCGAACGATTTGATTCAGATGTAAAAAAGCCGCTCAGTGAGCGGCTTTTTGTTATTCGTTATCTCGACTGCGTTGCTGCAGATTGTCGAGTTGGTGTTGAATTGAGCGTAGTTCTTTACGCATCGGGATAATATGAGCGACTCGAATCCAAGCCTCAACGGCGAGTCCAGTCATGATCATTGCACCTGCCACCATCGGCAGCCACATGTCAGTTAATACCATCCCCAATAGAGTTAATGCCAAGCCAAAAGTAAACAGATAGCTTTGGCTTTGTGGAGTGATTCCCATATAACGCGTCAACATAATCATGCCCTCGTGTTCTCAACTCACAACATTAAAATATCATGACAAGTGTGACAGTGATATGTCAGTTGACGCTACTCACAGCAACTCTCTGTTAGAGTTTGAACTACAACACAGAATGCACAACGCACCGAAAAAACTGGCACGTTTATAATTATAGATTGATAGATATAGCAATAGGCCCACCAGCTAACCCACGGGCCAATCACCGATAAATCATCAATAAATTGCCGCTGCGATGGCTAAACCAACAAACAACAGGGCTGTGATTTTACGAATCAGATCGAGTGGCATCTTGTCTGCCGACAGCTTACCAATGATCACTACAGGTACATTAGCTAGCAACATGCCTATGGTTGTACCCAGAATCACCCACGCCAAAGCATCGGCGTATTGCGCCCCTAGAATAGAAGTCGCAATCTGGGTCTTATCACCAATTTCAGCGATAAAAAACGCAATGAAGCTAGCGACAAAAGGGCCACGGTTTGAGATCTGTTCGTCATCATCGAGCTTATCGGGAATCAAAATCCAGCCCGCCATTGCAATAAAACTGATCACCAGCACCCACTTTAAAACTTCTGGCGATAAGTAATCAGCGACGACCACACCGAGCCACGCTGCAAGAGCATGATTGGCAATAGTGGCAAAGAAGATTGCAGCAATAATCGGTATCGGCTTGCGATAACGGCTGGCTAACAGAAGAGAGAGTAACTGTGTCTTATCACCGATTTCGGCCAAGGCTACAGTTGTAATAGAAATTGCTAAAACGCTCACGACATGCTCATTTGGGGCGGGATTATTATTTTAACCGTAGACAAACCTCGCGCCCCACCCCGGTTCACGATGTTTGTCTAAGGTCTTGCTAAACGATGTCGACTTATATGTGGTTATGGTCGATTGTCGTCTCGAACGCCATGATGATTTTGCATCAATTATGTTGACGGACGAACCTATTATCCCAGTGTTGATAAATAGGTAAGCTACTCCCCAAAGACGGCGTGATTCTAGCGAGCCCCCTCCTCTAAAACAAGCTGAAAAGTGACTAAAAATTCCCGTTAAGTCGAAAAAAGAAGATTAAAGGGTAAAAAATCCATTAAAAGGGATTTAAGGCTATTAATTAAACAAGATTAACGCTACTCGCTGGGCAAATATCTCGCTATACTTGATTGTTATTTTTTCAAATCATTTAAAAGAATCGCGCGAACCTGACTATGCAAAAATTCGATATCAAAACCTTCCAGGGAATGATCCTCGCGCTGCAGGATTACTGGGCACAAAACGGTTGTACTATTGTTCAGCCTCTAGATATGGAAGTAGGTGCTGGCACCTCTCACCCAATGACATGTCTACGTGCACTTGGCCCAGAGCCAATGTCTACGGCATACGTTCAACCTTCACGTCGTCCGACCGATGGTCGCTACGGTGAAAACCCGAACCGTCTGCAGCACTACTATCAGTTCCAAGTAGCTCTAAAACCATCTCCAGACAACATTCAGGAGTTGTACCTAGGCTCACTTGAAGTTCTTGGTATCGACCCGCTAGTACACGACATTCGTTTCGTAGAAGACAACTGGGAAAACCCAACGCTAGGCGCATGGGGTCTTGGTTGGGAAGTATGGCTAAACGGCATGGAAGTAACTCAGTTTACTTACTTCCAACAAGTTGGTGGCCTTGAGTGTAAGCCTGTTACTGGTGAGATCACTTACGGTATCGAGCGTCTAGCTATGTACATCCAAGAAGTAGACTCTGTTTACGACCTAGTGTGGAACATCGCACCAGACGGCAGCAAAGTAACTTACGGTGACATCTTCCATCAGAACGAGGTTGAGCAATCAACTTACAACTTCGAGCACGCAGACGTCGATTTCCTATTCACGTTCTTTGATCAGTGTGAGAAAGAGTGTAAAGAGCTACTTGAGCTTGAGAAGCCACTTCCGCTTCCAGCTTACGAGCGCATTCTAAAAGCTGGCCACGCATTCAACATCCTTGATGCGCGTAAAGCTATCTCTGTAACAGAGCGCCAACGTTACATCCTTCGTATCCGCAACCTGACTAAGTCTGTTGCTGAAGCATACTACGCATCGCGTGAAGCGCTTGGCTTCCCAATGTGCAAGAAGGACGAGGAGAAGTAATCATGGCTAAAGAATTTCTAATTGAACTGGGTACTGAAGAGCTACCACCAACACAGCTTCGTACTCTAGCAGAAGCTTTCGCGGCAAACTTTGAAGCAGAGCTTAAAGGCGCAAACCTAGCGCACGAAGGCGTGAAATGGTACGCAGCGCCTCGTCGTCTTGCTCTAAAAGTAGCAGCACTGGCAGAAGGCCAAGAAGACAAAGTTGTTGAAAAACGTGGCCCAGCGGTTTCTGTCGCGTTCGATGCTGACGGCAACGCAACTAAAGCCGCTCAAGGTTGGGCTCGTGGTAACGGTATCACGGTTGAACAAGCTGACCGTCTAGTAACAGACAAAGGCGAATGGCTTCTTTTCAAACAAGAAGTAAAAGGCCAAGCAACGTCTGAAATCGTTGTTGAGCTGGCGGCTAAAGCACTAGGTAACCTGCCTATCGCTAAGCCAATGCGCTGGGGTAACAAGACGACTCAGTTCATCCGCCCGGTTAAAACGCTAACGATGCTAATGGGTTCTGACCTTATCGAAGGTGAGATCCTAGGCGTAGCATCTGACCGCACTATCCGTGGTCACCGCTTCATGGGTGAGCAAGAGTTCACTATCGATTCTGCAGAGCAATACCCAGCGATCCTAGAAGAGCGCGGTAAAGTCATGGCAGATTACGAAGCGCGTAAAGCAATCATCCTAGCTGACTCGCAAAAAGCGGCAGCAGCGGTTGGCGGTAAAGCTGACCTAGAAGATGATCTTGTTGAAGAAGTAACGTCTCTGGTTGAATGGCCAGTAGTACTAACAGCGAAGTTTGAAGAAGAGTTCCTAAAAGTGCCTTCTGAAGCTTTGGTTTACACCATGAAAGGTGACCAAAAGTACTTCCCTGTTTACGATGAAAACAAGAAGCTACTTCCTAACTTTATCTTTGTATCTAACATCGAGTCTAAAGAGCCTCGCCACGTTATCGAAGGTAACGAGAAAGTTGTACGTCCACGTCTTGCGGATGCTGAATTCTTCTTCAACACTGACCGTAAGCGTCCTCTTATCGACCGTCTACCTGAGCTAGACCAAGCTATCTTCCAGAAGCAGCTTGGTACTATCAAGGACAAAACAGACCGCATCACAGAACTTGCTGGCTACATCGCTGAGCAGATCGATGCTGACGTTGAGAAATCTAAGCGCGCAGGTCTACTAGCGAAATGTGACCTAATGACATCTATGGTATTCGAATTCACGGATACTCAGGGTGTTATGGGCATGCACTACGCGACTCACGATGGTGAAGACGAGCAAGTTGCGCTAGCACTTTACGAACAGTACATGCCTCGTTTCGCAGGCGATGACCTACCAAGCACTGGTATCTCTTCTGCAGTAGCAATGGCAGACAAGCTAGACACTATCGTTGGTATCTTCGGTATTGGCCAAGCGCCAAAAGGTTCTGACCCATTCGCTCTGCGTCGTGCATCACTGGGTGTGCTACGTATTATCGTTGAAAACGGCTACAACCTAGACCTAACTGATCTGATCGCAAAAGCGAAAGAGCTGCTAGGTGATAAGCTAACTAACGAAAACGTAGAAGCTGACGTTATCGACTTCATGCTAGGTCGTTTCCGCGCATGGTACCAAGATGCTGGCTTCAGCGTCGACATCATCCAAGCGGTACTGGCGAATCGTCCAACTAAGCCAACTGACTTTGACCAGCGTGTTAAAGCCGTATCTCACTTCCGTGAACTAGAAGCGGCAGAAGCTCTAGCAGCAGCGAACAAACGTGTAGGTAACATCCTTGCGAAATTCGATGGTGAGCTAGCGGCAGACATCGATCTAGCCCTTCTTCAAGAAGACTCTGAGAAAGCACTGGCTGAAAACGTTGCCGTAATGACGGAAGCACTAGAGCCAGCATTCGCTACAGGTAACTATCAAGAAGCCCTAAGCAAGCTAGCAGCTCTACGTGAGCCTGTTGATGCGTTCTTCGATAACGTAATGGTTATGGCTGATGACGAAGCACTTAAGAAGAACCGTCTAACGCTATTGAACAACCTACGTAACCTGTTCCTACAGATTGCTGACATCTCTCTACTGCAAAAATAAGTACGAGTGAGAAAGCTGTTCAAAGCGATGCTCTGAGCAACGAAAGGTAAATACCCAAAGGGAAGCGCGTGCTTCCCTTTTTGTTTTTGTGAACCCGGTATTTATTTGTAGAGGTAATAGCCACAACTCGATTGTATTAGTCCTCAGAATGTAGATCCCAACCTTTGATATAACGAGAGTCTTATTCGGGGAAGGATACAATGAAGAAGACCACTCTCGCGCTCTCAATTCTTGCACTCAGCGCATGCAGCCAAACCAGCGACAATCCACTACTGTTGACCATTGATGATCAGGCGCTGCCCTTTCAATCAACAGGACAAGGTACATTGATTGCCGAGCACGAGCTCAGCAAAGGCACACACACCTTTTCCATCAGCGACGCCGCGCAAACCTGTGGCACAAGCTACGCCTTGGCAGAAGAGAGCCGAGTGAAATTTAATAAGCCTCTGCGTGTAGACGACTGCGCGAAAGAGTCTCAAATAGATATCAAAGTATTCAAGGCCAATACCTACCAATTTACCCTCAATCCACAATCTAATGAGCTGACAGTTAAGGTAAAACCGAAACAGAAGAAGGTTCAGAGCTTCACATGTCCGGTACCAAGCGACTCACCAACCACCGTCGATGTGACCAAGACCTTTGCAGATGGCACCTTGTTACGTGATGCACTCTCAGGCCAACAAGCGACAGTGACTAACGGCACCATCAGCATGAAGCCTGCCAATTCAAGTCAAGGGTTATTGCTGCTTGAAGAGGTTGAGTCAGCAGAAAAAGCAACGTTCAGTTGGGACAACGCCACGGTTTACTTCGTGATGACCGATCGCTTTTACAACGGCAACTCAGACAATGACAACAGCTATGGACGCAGCCAAGATGGTCAAGACGAAATCGGTACCTTCCACGGTGGTGACCTAGCGGGCTTAACTGAAAAGCTCGACTACATCGAATCGCTTGGGGCTAACGCTATTTGGATTACATCTCCTTTAGAGCAAATCCATGGTTGGGTTGGCGGTGGTGACCGTGGTGACTTTAAGCACTACGCTTACCATGGTTACTATCACCAAGATTGGACCAAGCTCGATGACAACATGGGTACAGAAGATGAACTTAGAACCTTTATCGACACCGCTCACAGTAAAGGTATCCGCGTGATTTGGGATGTGGTGATGAACCACACTGGCTACGCAACCCTCGCCGACATGCAGGAGTTCGATTTCGGTAAACTCAACCTCAGTGACCAAGAAGCGCAGCAGACGCTAGGTAAAAACTGGACCGATTGGCAGCCAAAAGAGGGACAAAACTGGCACTACTTCAACAATTACATCTCCTACAGCGATCAAAAGGCGTGGGAAAAATGGTGGGGCAAGGCATGGCTGCGCAGCGATATCGGTGCTTACGACTCACCGGGCTACAACAACCTGACTATGTCTTTAGCACACCTACCAGATTTGAAGACAGAATCGACAGAAACAACAGGGCTACCGAATTTCTATCGCAATAAATCCACCAGCGCGACCGATGAGCTCAAAACACCTCGTGACCACCTAATCACTTGGCTATCTGATTGGGTACGAGAGTACGGCGTCGATGGCTTTAGGGTCGATACTGCCAAGCACGTCGAACTTGAGGCCTGGGCAGAGCTAAAAGAGAGTACCACTCAAGCACTCGCAGAGTGGAAACAGAACAACCCAGACAAAGCCTTGGATGATTTACCATTCTGGATGACGGGCGAAGTGTGGGCACACAGTGTGGTGAAATCCGACTACTTTGCTAACGGCTTTGATTCGATCATCAACTTTGAATTCCAGAGTGACATCGCCCCTAAAGCGCTTAAGTGCCTTTCAGATCTCGATGCCGATTACCTTCGCTACGCAGAGAAGATCAACAGTGACGATAAATTCAATGTGCTGAGCTACCTATCGTCTCACGACACCTCGCTATTCTGGACGCAGCACGGCAGTGACTTTAGCAAACAGACCAAAGCGGCCAACGCTCTGATGTTAGCTCCGGGTGCAGTGCAGATCTATTACGGAGATGAGATTGCTCGCGACTTCGGTCCAACGGGATCAGATCCTATGCAGGGCACACGTTCTGATATGCCTTGGGAACAAATCAATGGAGAGCGTGCAGAGCTACTTGAGCACTGGCAGACACTTGGCCAATTCCGCCAACGCCATCCAGCCGTTGCACAAGGTAAACATATCCTGCGCAACAGCGATGGGTACTACGCCTTTGAACGTCAGTATCAAGATGACAAGGTGCTTGTGGTTTATACCGGCTCAAAGTAATTCATGCCGGAGACAAACCATATGAATTTAAGGAGAAGCTCAGGCTTCTCCTTTTTTGATCACAAAAATCGTATTCAATAAGCAAGCTGTTACTCATTATCCAAACTTTATAGAAGTTTTTTACGTGTTAGAGCATTTGGCGCTATGCGTCGCAAAAACATTGCGGTATGTTCAAGGAATACACTGATGGCAGACATAAGGTCTGCCTTAATGACACATAACAAGCAATCACAATGAATTAGGTAAAGTAAGTAATGCAATTCTCTCAATTTGGTGAAAAATTTAATCAGTACTCAGGTATTACGCAGTTAATGGATGATTTAAATGATGGTCTACGCACACCAGGTGCCATCATGCTCGGTGGTGGTAACCCAGCAGCCATTCCTGCCATGCTCGACTACTTTCACCAAGCCAGTGGAGAACTCCTCGCCAATGGAGGCCTGATTAACGCCCTCGCCAACTACGATGGTCCGCAGGGCAAAGATGTTTTTGTAAAAGCGTTGGCCTCTCTACTTAAAGAGACCTATGGCTGGAACATCAGTGAAAAGAACATCAGCCTAACCAATGGTAGCCAAAGCGGCTTCTTCTACCTATTCAACCTGCTTGCAGGCAAACAACCAGATGGCTCACACAAGAAAATACTGCTGCCATTAGCCCCTGAGTACATCGGTTATGGTGATGCTGGGATTGATGAAAACATCTTTATCTCTTACCACCCTGAAATTGAGATGCTCGATAACCGTATGTTCAAATACCACGTCGATTTTGAAGAGCTGAAGGTGGATGAATCGGTCGCTGCAATCTGTGCTTCACGTCCTACCAACCCGACCGGCAACGTACTGACCGATGAAGAGATCCGCAAGCTAGATAAACTGGCGCGTGACAACAACATCCCTCTGATTATCGATAATGCTTATGGCCTGCCGTTTCCAAACATAATCTTTGAAGATGTCGAACCGTTCTGGAATGAGAATACGATTCTGTGCATGAGCCTTTCTAAGCTTGGCTTACCAGGGGTGCGCTGCGGTATCGTGATTGCGAGCGAAGAAGTGACACAGGCGATGACGAATATGAATGGCATCATTAGCTTGGCACCAGGCAGTATCGGACCTGCACTGGCGCATCATATGATTGAAAAGGGTGATCTGCTTGATTTGAGCGAGAACACCATCAAGCCGTTCTACCAACAGAAATCACAGCGTGCTGTTGAGTTATTGCAGCAAACCATTACCGACCCACGTTTTCGCATTCATAAGCCAGAGGGCGCTATCTTCTTGTGGCTATGGTTTGATGAACTACCAATCACAACAATGGAATTGTACAAGCGCTTGAAAGAACGCGGAGTATTGATTGTTCCAGGAGAGTACTTCTTTATTGGTCAAGAAGACGAATGGGATCATGCGCATCAGTGCTTACGTATGAACTACGTACAAGACGATGAAGCAATGCAAAAAGGCATTAAGATTATTGCTGAAGAAGTGGAAAAGGCTTACCGCGAGAGCAAATAGAGCTCCCCGACTCGGTCGTTCCTCTATGGAATGACGCCAACCGCGCAAACAAAAAAGAGCACCTCATTGGGTGCTCTTTCACTCTTATTTCCCGATATTACTTAGCTCTCAAGAGCTAACAGTAATTAACCTTCTAGTAGGCTATTACCATTAATAGCAATCTTACGTGGTTGCATCGCTTCTGGAATTTCGCGTTCTAGGTCGATATGTAGAAGACCATTTTCCATGCTCGCACCTACGACTTTTACGTAGTCAGCCAGTTGGAATTTACGCTCAAAATCACGCTCTGCGATACCTTGATACACATAGGTTTTTTCTGCTTCTGGTTTACGCTCACCTTTAACAATTAGCATGTTTTCTTTTTGAGTTAGGTCTAGCTGCTCTTCAGCAAAGCCTGCAACTGCCATAGTGATACGGTAGTTGTTCTCATCTTTCTGCTCGATGTTGTATGGAGGGTAACCGCCAGAAGAGTTCTTCGATGTGTTCGCTTCCATCATGTTGAATAGACGATCGAAGCCGATTGCGTTGCGGTATAGTGGAGTGAAATCTACAGTTCTCATAATGCTATCCTTTTAGTAAGCAATAGTCTTAGTCGTGAGTTTGCACGGATCGAGTGTGTATTCGATCGCTGCCGACTAAGGGATTTATCCTCTACTCCTCGGGTTCTCATAACGCTGGGACGTAGCAATAAATCAGTTCAATTGTGTGCCTTCAAGGTTATCCTCTCCTGAGCGATACCTGTTCAGCGTTCCAGAAGGCCTGTTTCTTCTCTGTTGAGCAAGACAGCTTCCCTCTTCACAAATAGATATATGGATTGCGCAAAATAGTTTCAAGGGATTATTTTCAATTATTTTTCCAAACCAATATTTTTCAATACCTTACAAACATAAAAAAGCACCATCCAAAGGATAGTGCTTTAAATTTTCAATTGGTTAACTAAACCATTAATTTAATTGCTGCGAGGCTAAGTTAGTTCGCATTAGTTCAAGCGAGGCGCACGCAGCATACAAGTGTATGTGAGTACGCCGAACGCAGAAATCATGCGAAATAACGACGCATCGTAGTGATTAAACGTCTAGGTTGGCTACTTTCAATGCGTTTTCTTCGATGAAGTTACGACGAGGTTCTACTTGGTCACCCATTAGTGTGGTGAACAGCTGGTCTGCACCGACTGCATCTTCAATCGTTACTTGCATCATGCGACGCGTTTCTGGGTCCATAGTCGTTTCCCAAAGCTGATCTGGGTTCATCTCACCTAGACCTTTGTATCGCTGCAGGCTTAGACCACGACGAGACTCTTTCACTAGCCAGTTCAGTGCATCAACAAAGTTGCTCACCTCTTGAGTACGCTCACCACGTTTGATGTATGCGCCCTCTTCGATTAGGCCGTCAAGAGCTTCAGATAGGCTTGCTAGCTTGTCGTACTCTTTAGAGTTGAACAGCTCAACGCTCAATGCGTGCTCGTGAGTGACACCGTGTGTACGAACTACAACTTTAGGCAGGCTTAAACCTAGCTCTTCGTGTTTCTCAACCTCTAGCGAGTATTGGCTTGCACCAACTTCCTTCGCGTTCAGTTGCTCAACAAGCTGTTTGCCCCATGCTTCTACTGCTGACTCATCGTGACACTGCTCGGCAGTTAGACGAGGCATGTAGATCATTTCATGCATTAGAGCGTGTGGGTAACGGCGGCTCATACGCTCCACCAGCTTGATGCCAGAGTTGTATTGTTGAACCAACTTCTCTAGCGCTTCACCTGCTAACGCTGGCGCATCTGCGTTTACGTGCAGTGCTGCGTTATCAAGAGCCAGTGCTACTTGGTACTGGTTCATTGCATCTTCATCTTTGATGTACTGCTCTTGCTTACCTTTCTTCACTTTGTAAAGCGGTGGCTGAGCGATGTACACGTAGCCACGCTCAATAAGCTCTGGCATTTGACGGTAGAAGAAGGTCAATAGTAGCGTACGGATGTGCGAACCATCGACGTCGGCATCGGTCATGATGATGATGTTGTGGTAACGCAGTTTATCTGGGTTGTACTCATCGCGACCGATACCACAGCCAAGAGCAGTGATCAGCGTTGCTACTTCTTGTGAAGACAGCATCTTATCGAAGCGTGCTTTTTCAACGTTCAGGATCTTACCTTTCAGCGGTAGGATAGCCTGGTTCTTACGGTTACGGCCTTGTTTTGCGGAGCCGCCTGCCGAGTCACCCTCCACTATGTATAGTTCAGAAAGTGCTGGGTCTTTTTCCTGACAGTCAGCCAGTTTACCTGGTAGGCCTGCTAGGTCTAACGCGCCTTTACGACGAGTCATTTCACGTGCTTTACGTGCAGCATCACGTGCGCGAGCCGCATCGATGATCTTAGTACAAACGGTTTTCGCTTCTGCTGGGTTCTCAATTAGGAACTCAGATAGCTTCTCACCCATCGCCTGCTCAACCGCCGATTTCACTTCTGAAGAAACCAGCTTGTCTTTGGTTTGGCTTGAGAACTTAGGATCTGGCACTTTCACCGAGATAACCGCTGTTAGACCTTCACGAGCATCATCACCTGACGTCGCTGTTTTCGCTTTCTTAGAGAAACCTTCTTTATCCATGAAGCTGTTCAGTGTACGCGTTAGCGCTGCACGGAAGCCCGCAAGGTGAGTACCACCATCGCGTTGAGGGATGTTGTTGGTGAAACAGTAGATGTTCTCTTGGTAGCCATCATTCCATTGCATCGCCACTTCTACAGTGATGCCATCATCACGCTCGTTATCGAAGTGGAAGATTTTCTGGATGATCGGTGTTTTATTGGTGTTTAGGTGCTCAACAAACGCCTGGATGCCACCTTCAAACATGAAGTGGTCGCCTTTGTCTTCTTCACGCTCATCACGCAGCTTGATCGATACGCCAGAGTTTAGGAAAGACAGCTCACGCAGACGCTTCGCTAGAATATCGTAGTGGAATTCTGTGTTAGAGAAGGTCTCTTCACTTGGCCAGAAACGAATCTCTGTACCCGTTTTGTCCGTCTCACCAATCACAGCTAGTGGCGCTTGAGGCTCACCGTGATGATAGGTTTGAGTATGGATTTGGCCACCGCGGTGGATAGTAAGAGTAACCTGCTTTGACAGTGCGTTTACTACAGAAACACCTACACCGTGCAGACCACCCGATACCTTGTATGAGTTGTCATCGAACTTACCACCCGCGTGAAGTACCGTCATGATTACTTCTGCTGCAGATACTTTTTCTTCTGGGTGCATTTCGGTTGGGATACCACGGCCGTCATCGCGAACAGAAACCGAGTTATCGTCATGAATAGTAACAATGATGTCATTACAGTGACCAGCAAGTGCTTCATCAATAGAGTTATCTACCACCTCGAAGACCATGTGGTGCAGACCGGTACCATCATCCGTGTCGCCAATGTACATTCCAGGACGCTTACGTACCGCATCCAGACCCTTCAGTACCTTAATACTCGATGAATCGTAATTATCTGACATAGTTACTCTCTGACTAATTATCCTTGCTCTATTTTGCCATGTTCCACATGAAACATCCTGCTATTTTCATCATGCATATCGGCAATCTGATCAGCGGTAATAGAGCTTACAAAAACTTGTGCCTGGGTCGCCTTTAAACACTCCGCTAGGCGTGCTCGGCGTTGGCTATCTAATTCGGAAGCGAAGTCGTCTATCAAGTAGACACACTGCTTACCTGTCATCTGAGTGAGGTGTTGCCCTTGAGCCACGCGCAGTGCGCACACCATCAACTTCAGTTGACCTCGTGACAAGACATCTTCCACAGGAGTGCCGTTCACTTTTATCTTTAGATCCGCTTTGTTTGGCCCACTAAAGGTGTAACCAAGCTGCTGATCCCTTTCAAAATTCTTTTCTAATATCTCGGCATAGGGCGTATCTTTGTCCCAACCGCGATAGTAGTTAATCTTTATCTCAAACTCTGGCAAGAAGGTGGCGCAAATCTCTTCCGCAACTTCTTTAAGCTGCTCAACATAGGTAGCTCGCCACTCGCTGATGTTTTCAGCTAATCGTGCCAACTCCTGATCCCAGTAGCTGAGTTCGCGATAATGAGTTGCCGTTTTAAGCAGAGCATTACGTTGCTTGTTGAGACGCTTAACCCGTCCCCATGCATCGTAAAAACCAGACTCGCTGTGAAACACACCCCAGTCAATAAAGGCACGACGATGTTTCGGCCCATCCGTCAGTAAATCAAACCCTTCAGGGTGAATCAACTGCAAAGGTAAGACTTGTGCTAATTGCGCCAGCTTTTGCCCAGATTGACCGCCTATTTTAACCTCTGTTGTGCCATCGCGCTGCTTATTAATGCCAATAGGCAGCTCAAATTGATCCGAGGTCAAAAAACGGCCATGAACAAATAGCTCACTGCACTCATTTTGGATGATGCGACCGGTTAGGGAGCTCTTAAAAGAGCGGCCATGCCCGAGCAGATAAATCGCTTCTAGGACACTGGTTTTACCGCTGCCGTTCGCCCCTATAAGAAAGTTAAAGCCTGATGACGGTTGAATGTCACAGGCTTCAATATTTCTAAATTGCTTAACGATCAGACGAGAGAGTGGCATAACGTCATCATATTAATCATTAACGACGGCACCATCTCTATAGACGGATTGGCATAACAACGTACATAGCGCTGTCATCTTGTGCGTTCTCGATCAGTGCACTGGCATTGGCATCCGACATAGAAACACGTACTTGTTCGCAGCGTAGCGTATTCAGAACATCCAGAACGTAGCTTACGTTGAAGCCGATCTCTAGCGCATCGCCTTCGTAGCTCACGTCTAGCATCTCTTCTGCTTCTTCTTGCTCTGGGTTGTTCGCTGTAATGCGCATTTCACTGTCCGCAAGATTCACACGCACACCACGGAATTTTTCATTCGACAGAATCGCAGCACGAGAAAAAGCTGAGCGTAGCTCATCGCAGCTAGTTTCTAGCGTTTTAGTGGTATTTTGCGGCATTACGCGGCGATAATCAGGGAAACGACCATCAACTAGCTTAGAAGTGAAGACATAGTTGTTCACTTCTGCGCGCACGTTTGAGCTACCGATTTGCAGCGTCACTGGCTGCTCAGGTGCATCTAATAGCTTAACCAGCTCTTGAACGCCCTTACGAGGCACAATGATCTGCTTCTGTGCGAAGTCAGCGCCTAATGCTGCTTGCGATACCGCCATACGGTGACCATCGGTCGCGACACTGCGCAGTGTTGAGCCTTCAATCTCAAACAGCATGCCGTTGAGGTAGTAACGAACGTCTTGGTTCGCCATTGAGAATTGCGTTTTTTCAATAAGACCGCGCAGCTCTGCTTGTGTCACAGACACTTCAACTTCACTGCTCCAGTCTTCAATATTTGGGAAATCAGCGGCTGGCAGTGTTGCTAATGAGAAACGGCTGCGGCCAGAGCGCACTTGAACACGGTCACCATCCAGAACAACAGTGATCACTGAGCTATCTGGTAGACCACGACAGATATCAAGGAACTTGCGAGAAGGTACAGTGATGCTGCCCGCTTCAAACTCACCTTCTAGCGTCACGCGACTCACCAATTCCACTTCTAGATCGGTGGCGGTCATCGATAACACGTTATCTTCAACCTTGATCAGAAGGTTACCTAGGATTGGTAGGGTTGGTCGACCACCCAGTGCGCCAGAGACTTGTTGTAACGGCTTAATCAGGTGACTGCGTTCAATGGTAAATTTCATAGCTTACTCTTAAGGTATCAAGGGCGGCCCGTTATCCAACGAGCGGCCGATATTCTATTATCTCTGGTGTAAGAATACTGTGTATTAAGAAGAAAGGGTACGGATCAGGTTAGAATAGTCTTCTTTAATGTCGTGGCTCTCTTCACGAAGCTGAGCAATTTTACGACAAGCGTGTAGAACCGTAGTGTGGTCACGACCACCAAATGCATCACCAATCTCAGGTAAGCTGTGGTTGGTCAGCTCTTTTGCCAGTGCCATCGCTAATTGACGCGGGCGCGCAACCGAACGAGAACGACGCTTCGACAGTAAGTCCGCCACTTTAATCTTGTAGTATTCCGCTACGGTCTTTTGAATATTGTCGATTGTCACCAGCTTTTCTTGCAGCGCCAATAGATCACGCAGAGCTTCACGTACAAAATCGATGGTGATTGGACGACCGGTAAAGTTCGCATTCGCGATTACACGGTTCAATGCACCTTCAAGCTCACGAACATTCGAACGCAGACGCTTAGCAATAAAGAACGCCACTTCATCAGCAAGATGGATCTGATGGTCTTCTGCCTTCTTCATTAAGATCGCAACACGCGTCTCAAGCTCAGGTGGCTCGATCGCAACCGTTAGGCCCCAACCAAATCGAGATTTAAGACGATCTTCTACACCGTTGATCTCTTTTGGATAACGGTCTGAAGTTAGGATGATCTGTTGGTTGCCTTCCAAGAGCGCATTAAAGGTATGGAAGAACTCTTCCTGAGAACGCTCTTTGTTAGCGAAGAATTGAATATCATCGATAAGCAATGCATCAACACTACGGTAGTAGCGCTTAAATTCTTCGATCGCGTTGTTCTGCAGGGCTTTAACCATATCTTGAACAAAACGCTCAGAGTGCATGTACACCACTTTAGCATTCGGTTTGCCATCAACAATGGCATTACCTACCGCGTGCAACAAGTGGGTTTTACCTAGGCCGGTACCACCATAAAGAAATAGTGGGTTGTACGCTGCGCCTGGGTTATCCGCAACTTGGCGTGCTGCGGCTAAACCAAGTTGGTTCGACTTACCCTCAACAAAGTTGTTGAACTTATGCTTAGGGTTGACGTTTGAGCGGTGGTTAAGGTCGACCTCTGCTGCAGGCTCTTCATCACGCCACGTGTTATGAACTGGTTTACGCGCTTGAAGTTGTGCCGGAGCCGATGATTCAGCTGCGACATCTGCGGCTGTACGAGCAGGCTTAGGCGCTGCAGGCTTAGGTGCCGATACCGGCTTGCTGCCCACTTCAAAATGAAGGTGTGGGATATCGTTACCACAATATTCCTGCAGTAAACGGTTAATGCTGTTTAGGTACTTATCACGCACCCAATCCAGCACAAAGCGGTTCGGTGCAAATAGAGTAAGAGTATTGTCATTGAGCTCCGCTTGTAACGGACGAACCCACATACTGAATTCTGTAGCTGGTAGCTCTTCTTGAAGCTGTTGCAAACATTGCAACCAAAGCGAAGATGACACGGTGCCCCCACTCTATTTAAGTTATTTGAAATGACGGGCAATTTTACCTGTTGATAAATCAGATCGCCAGCAATTGATCGCAGATCCAGTGAATAAGATCCAAGTTATTCACAATAATTTTAGCCAAAATGTCTGGATCCACACAAATTGCCCCAAATTTACTCACATAATGATCCACTTATGCCCGGATCTTGTCTAGTTATCCCCAAATTCAGAATTCAATCTGGTTATGGTTAATAACATCTGGTTATTTATTCTATTGACTGTTTTCCCAGTAACATCTCACCCCATAATGATAAGGAGTTACCAAATGAAAAACTGGGTTAAAGCTGCAATTGCGGCTATCGCACTATCTGCTGCTACTGTTCAAGCTGCTACTGAAGTTAAAGTAGGCATGTCTGGCCGTTATTTCCCGTTCACGTTTGTGAAGCAAGATAAGCTACAAGGCTTTGAAGTGGATCTGTGGGATGAAATTGGTAAACGCAATGACTACAAAGTGGAGTACGTAACAGCGAACTTCTCTGGTCTATTCGGTCTTCTTGAAACAGGTCGTATTGATACGATCTCAAACCAAATCACAATGACAGACGCACGTAAGGCAAAATACCTATTTGCTGACCCGTACGTGGTTGATGGCGCACAAATTACTGTACGTAAAGGTAACGACAGCATTAAAGGTATTGAAGACCTAGAAGGCAAAACGGTTGCAGTTAACCTAGGCTCAAACTTTGAACAACTGCTACGTAACTACGATAAAGACGGCAAGATCAACGTAAAGACTTACGACACTGGTATTGAGCACGACGTTGCACTGGGTCGCGCTGACGCGTTTGTTATGGATCGCCTATCAGCACTAGAGCTGATCAAGAAAACAGGTCTACCATTACAACTGGCTGGTCAACCTTTCGAAACCATCGAAAACGCATGGCCATTCGTTGACAACGACAATGGTAAAAAACTTCAAGCTGAAGTAAACGCAGCACTTGCAGCAATGCGTGCAGACGGTACGCTAGAGAAAATCTCTGAGAAATGGTTCGGTGCTGACATTACTAAATAGTAATCACTCACTCTAGACACCATAACCCACTGCTTTTTTCTGCAGTGGGTTTTTCTTTTTTACCATTCAATAACTACGACACATTACCCAACGCCTGACATAAACAAACGAGATAGATTATGGGATTCGACTTTAATTACATGCTGGAGCTGCTACCGATACTACTGAAGTATCTGGGCACGACCATGGAGATGGCTATCTGGGGTCTATTTTTTGCCTTGATCCTGTCTGTGATACTGGCAAACATTCGTGTATTCAAAATCCCAGTACTCGACCAACTCAGCCAACTTTATATTAGTTTCTTCCGTGGCACACCGCTGCTGGTTCAACTGTTCCTTCTTTATTACGGCTTACCACAGGTATTTCCATGGATGGTAGGGCTAGATGCATTCAGCGCTGCTGTGATTGGCCTAACCCTTCACTTTGCAGCCTACATGGCGGAAAGTATTCGTGCCGCGATTATTGGTATTGATCGCAGCCAGATGGAAGCGAGCCTCTCGGTAGGTATGACGACCAGTCAGGCGATGCGTCGTGTGATTCTTCCACAAGCAACACGAGTGGCTCTACCATCGTTGATGAACTACTTCATTGATATGATTAAGTCGACGTCTCTCGCCTTCACACTTGGTGTGGCTGAGATTATGGCTAAAGCGCAAATGGAGGCCTCTTCAAGCTTCCGCTTCTTTGAGGCTTTTCTTGCCGTCGCACTTATCTACTGGGGTGTGGTGGTGATTCTAACTCGCATTCAAATTTGGGCCGAAGTGAAACTGAATAAGGCGTACGTACGATGATCAAATTAGAAAATATCCACAAGCAGTTCGGTGACACCGAAGTTCTTAAAGGGATCGACCTAGAAATCCAACAAGGTGAGATTATCGTTATCATAGGTTCAAGCGGTACTGGTAAGTCTACCCTACTACGCTGTGTGAACTTTCTAGAGCATGCCGATCAAGGCTCAATTGCGATTGATGACATCAAGGTAGATGTACAGAACCACACTAAAGCGGAAGTGCTGGCACTGCGCCGTAAGACTGGTTTTGTATTCCAAAATTACGCACTCTTTGCTCACCAAACCGCCAAGCAAAACATCGCCGAAGGTTTGATCACGGTACGTGGTTGGAAGAAGCAGCAAGCCTATGAAAAGGCACAACAAATACTGGATGACATTGGCCTTGGCGATAAGGCAGACAGCTACCCAGCAGCGCTATCAGGCGGCCAGCAGCAACGTGTCGGTATTGGCCGCGCTATGGCCCTTCAACCAGAGCTACTTTTGTTCGATGAGCCCACTTCAGCGCTCGATCCTGAATGGGTGGGAGAAGTGCTTAACCTAATGAAAAAATTGGCAAATCAGCATCAAACCATGCTGGTGGTTACCCATGAAATGCAGTTCGCAAGAGAGGTCGCGGATCGCGTGATCTTCATGGCAGATGGCCATATTGTCGAGCAAGGATCTCCACAGGATATTTTTGGTAATCCACAAGATCCTAAATTAAAAAAATTCTTAAATAAGGTTGGGATCGAGTAAGGATCCTTGAGATTTTGGAGATTCTACGTATAATCCCCCGACCGGAATTTTAGTTAACCCAATCATTGACACTTTTTGTGACAGTGATTACAATTCCGCCTCTTTGTTGAGAGGCGTCGGTTCTCCTTTCTTTATATAAAGAGGGAAGCAATGCCCACGCCGGGTTTAACAAAAACCTAAAACTACTGATCAGTAAGGTAATTACAATGAAACGCACTTTTCAACCTACAGTTCTAAAGCGTAAGCGTACTCACGGTTTCCGTGCTCGCATGGCTACTAAGAACGGTCGCGCAACAATCAATGCACGTCGTGCAAAAGGCCGTAAGCGTCTTTCTAAGTAATCTTTGATTATTTTGAAAAAGCTAGCCTTCGGTCGGGAGTTACGCTTGTTAACTCCCGAACATTATCAAAATGTCTTCAAGCAAGCTCATCGAGCTGGCTCCCCTCATTTCACCATCATTGCTCGTAAAAACTCTCTTTCAAATCCTCGTCTTGGATTAGCCGTTCCGAAAAAGCAGATTAAAACCGCCGTTGGTCGCAATAAATTTAAGCGTCTATGCCGTGAAAGCTTTCGTAACAATCAACATAAACTTCCTAACAAAGATTTTGTTGTTATTGCTAAAAAGAGCGCGCAAGATTTGAGCAATGAAGAAATGTTCAAATTATTAGACAAATTATGGCTTCGCCTGTCTCGCCCTTCGCGTGGATAGCGCTAATACCTATCTATTTTTATAGATGGTTCATTAGTCCACTCATTGGCCCTCGCTGCCGATTTACTCCAACCTGCTCTTTATATGCGATAGAAGCGTTGAAAGCTCACGGTTTTGTAAAAGGGTGTTGGTTATCAGGCAAACGTCTATTAAAATGCCATCCTTTGAACGAAGGGGGCTTTGACCCCGTTCCACCAGTCCAAAAACAAGACAGAGATAAATAACGATGGATTCTCAACGTAATATCCTGTTAATCGCACTGGCTTTGGTATCTTTCTTACTTTTCCAACAGTGGAACGTAGCGAAGAATCCAGCACCACAAGCGGTTGAGCAGGCACAATCTGGCAGCACTCTACCAGCGCCATCTTATGCAGACGACCTAGATCCAGCTCCGGGTCAAGTTGCTTCAGCAAAAGCTATCACAGTAACCACTGATGTACTGACTCTGTCAATTGATACGGTTGGTGGCGACGTGGTATCAGCAAGTCTTAATGACTACTCTGCTGAATACGATTCAGATGACAGCTTTGTTCTACTTAAGAACGAACCTGGTCACCAGTTCATCGCTCAAAGTGGTCTTGTTGGCCCACAAGGTATCGACCTAAGCAGCACTAACCGCCCAAGCTACACAGTTTCAGCTGACAGCTTCACACTGGCGGACGGTCAAGATGAACTGCGCATTCCAATGACTTACCAAGCGAATGGCCTTGATTACACGAAAACATTCATCCTTAAGCGCGGCAGCTACGCGATTGATGTTGAATACGATGTCGTGAACAACTCAGGCAACAACGCAACATTTGGTATGTACGCTCACCTACGTCAAAACGTAATGGATGACGGTGGTAGCCTAACAATGCCAACTTACCGTGGTGGTGCTTACTCTACGGAAGATACGCGTTACAAAAAATACAGCTTCGACGACATGCAAGATCGCAACCTGTCACTTAACCTAGCAAACGGTCAAGGTTGGGCAGCGATGATTCAACACTACTTTGCAAGTGCTTGGATCCCACGCGACGAAGCAGGCAGCAACCTATACACTCGTGTGATTGGCAACCTTGGCGACATCGGTGTTCGCATGCCGAACAAGACGATTGCAAATGGCGACCAAGCAAACTTCACAGCAACACTGTGGGTTGGTCCAAAACTTCAAGACCAAATGGCTGAAGTTGCACCTAACCTAGACCTAGTAGTCGACTACGGCTGGCTATGGTTCATCGCGAAACCACTTCATACTCTGCTTTCGTTCATCCAAGGCTTTGTATCGAACTGGGGTGTAGCGATCATCATCCTAACCTTCATCGTTCGTGGTGCTATGTACCCACTAACGAAAGCTCAGTACACGTCTATGGCAAAAATGCGTATGCTTCAGCCTAAGCTGACTGCAATGCGTGAGCGTATTGGCGACGACCGTCAACGCATGAGCCAAGAGATGATGGAACTGTACAAGAAAGAGAAAGTAAACCCGCTAGGCGGCTGTCTACCTATCCTTCTACAGATGCCTATCTTCATTTCTCTATACTGGGCACTAATGGAGTCTGTTGAACTGCGTCACTCACCGTTCTTTGGTTGGATTACTGACCTTTCAGCACAAGACCCTTACTACATCTTGCCACTTCTAATGGGTGCTTCAATGTTCCTAATTCAGAAGATGAGCCCGACAACTGTAACGGATCCAATGCAGCAGAAGATCATGACCTTCATGCCGGTTATGTTCACATTCTTCTTCCTGTTCTTCCCATCAGGTCTGGTTCTTTACTGGCTAGTATCGAACATCGTAACTCTGATTCAGCAGACGCTTATCTACAAGCAGCTGGAGAAGAAAGGCTTACACTCTAAGTAAGCATTACGCAGTCGGTAAGACTAAGAGTTAAAAGAAAGGCGGCCAAAAGGTCGCCTTTTTGTTTTGGGCTGATTACAATTCAGCTAATTGATTAATCGTGAGCGTCCTTTTGACGTTCACTTGCTAGCAGGCACAACTATGACTACAGATACGATTGTTGCTCAAGCGACCGCGCCCGGGCGTGGTGGTGTCGGTATTATCCGCGTTTCAGGCCCACAGGCAGCACAGGTTGCTCTAGAGGTTACAGGTAAGGTTTTGAAACCTCGTTACGCCGAGTACCTGCCATTCAAATCTCATGATGGTATTGAGTTGGACCAAGGTATTGCCCTTTACTTCCCTAACCCACACTCCTTCACTGGCGAAGATGTTCTTGAGCTTCAAGGTCACGGTGGTCCTGTGGTTATGGACATGTTGATCAAGCGTATCCTTACCATCTCAGGTGTACGTGCTGCACGTCCAGGCGAGTTCTCAGAGCGTGCATTCTTGAACGACAAAATGGACTTAACCCAAGCAGAAGCGATTGCTGACCTCATTGATGCGAGTTCAGAAGAAGCCGCGAAGTCGGCGCTCCAATCATTGCAGGGTGAATTCTCAAAGCGCATCAATACGCTGGTGGAGTCACTGATCCACTTACGTATCTACGTTGAGGCCGCAATCGACTTTCCCGAAGAAGAGATCGACTTCCTAGCCGACGGCAAAGTAAGTGCTGACTTACAGGCAATCATCGACAATTTGGAAGCGGTTCGCCAAGAAGCTAACCAAGGCGCGATCATGCGTGAAGGCATGAAGGTGGTGATTGCAGGTCGTCCTAATGCCGGCAAATCTAGCCTACTCAACGCACTATCTGGTAAAGAATCCGCTATCGTGACTGACATTGCGGGTACCACACGTGACGTACTGCGTGAACATATCCACATTGATGGCATGCCACTGCACATCATCGATACCGCAGGTCTGCGTGATGCGTCTGACGAGGTTGAGAAAATTGGTATTGAGCGCGCTTGGGAAGAGATTGAACAAGCTGACCGTGTGCTATTTATGGTGGATGGTACAACAACCGACGCAACCGACCCGAAAGACATCTGGCCTGATTTTGTTGATCGCCTACCCGCAAAAATCGGTATGACGGTGATCCGTAATAAAGCAGACCAAACTGGCGAAGAGCTGGGGATTTGTCATGTAAACGACCCTACTCTTATCCGTCTATCGGCGAAAACAGGCCAAGGCATTGACTCCCTTCGAAACCATCTAAAAGAGTGTATGGGCTTTGCTGGTGGCCATGAGGGCGGCTTTATGGCACGCCGACGTCACCTTGATGCACTTGAACGAGCGTCAGAACACCTGGATATTGGTCAGCAACAACTTGAAGGTTATATGGCGGGTGAAATCTTGGCAGAAGAGCTGCGCATTACTCAGCAGCATCTTAACGAGATTACCGGTGAATTCAGTTCAGATGACCTACTCGGTCGCATCTTCTCTTCTTTCTGTATTGGTAAATAAAATCAAGGGTGAGCATAGCTCGCCCTTTTTACAAGGAAATATCCATGATCCACATTATTACGGGCAGTACACTCGGTGGGGCTGAATACGTTGGCGATCACTTAAATGATCTACTCGAAGAACAAGGTCAAGCGATCACACTCCACAACCAACCTGAGTATCAGTCGATCCCGCAGCAAGATACTTGGTTGATCGTGACATCAACTCATGGTGCCGGTGAATTCCCAGACAATATTAAACCATTCATAGCTCAACTTGGCGAACAAACACCTCAGCTCGATAAGGTTCGCTTCGCTGTAATTGCGATTGGTGATTCAAGTTACGACACCTTCTGTGCAGCAGGCTACGCTGCCCATGAGTTATTAACAAAGCTCGGTGCACAAGCGATTTCTGACTGTTTTACCATCGATGTATTGGAAACTCCGGTACCAGAAGACGCTGCAGAGGAGTGGTTTCACGATCACAGTGACCAATTTTAAGCGTTAATTCTCAACAAAGAGCGGCGAAAGCCGCTTTTTTTGTGCCTAAATCCACCAGCTGTGAATAACTTTTTTCAATGAAATGGCATTATTTACTCATTTATTGCCATTTCTCTTGTGGATAAGATCATAGAAATACAGTGATTAACCTATAGTTATCCAAATAACAACTTAAGATCACTTTTTGGGGTGTGCATAAGTGACCTTTTTGATCCCAGCTAATCCTCATCCTGATCAAAATTAGATCACACCATTTGATCCAAAAAAGATCCATGATCTTGTTGATCATTTTTGAGTTATCCACAGAACCTCTCGATCCTAATAATAGATCCAATAAAAGATCTCTTTAAAGATCTTATCTATATTAATTAAAAATAGCGTTTCTGAAAAATTCCAAAAACGTTTTCTCACGCTATGAAAACAGGTAGAATATCGCTCCTTTTTATCTGTCTAGAAATCGTTTGAATACCTGAGGTCGGTTCATGCTTTATCACGAAAAATTTGACGTCATCGTAGTCGGTGGCGGCCATGCAGGAACGGAAGCCGCACTCGCATCTGCGCGTACTGGTCAAAGTACGTTACTCCTTACTCACAATATCGATACCTTGGGACAAATGTCTTGTAACCCAGCAATTGGTGGTATTGGTAAGGGACACTTAGTAAAAGAAGTCGATGCAATGGGTGGATTGATGGCTCAAGCCATTGATCATGCAGGTATTCAATTCCGTACTCTTAATGCTTCTAAGGGGCCAGCGGTTCGTGCCACTCGTGCTCAAGCTGACCGTGCCCTGTACAAAGCGTACGTTCGCAGCGCCTTAGAAAACACACCAAACCTAACCCTATTCCAACAATCGGTTGATGATTTGATCGTAGAGCAGGATCAAGTCGTGGGTGTTGTGACGCAAATGGGGCTGAAATTCCATGCGAAGGCAGTGGTATTAACAGTTGGAACCTTCCTAGGCGGTAAGATCCACATTGGTATGGAAAGCTCTTCGGGTGGTCGCGCAGGTGATCCACCATCGATCGCATTGGCTCAGCGTCTTCGTGATCTTCCATTCCGTGTTGATCGCCTGAAAACAGGTACTCCACCACGTATCGATGCGCGTAGTGTTGATTTCTCTGAACTTGAGGTTCAGCACGGTGATAACCCAACACCTGTTTTCTCATTCATGGGCAACCGTGCGCAGCAGCCGCGTCAAATTCCGTGTTACATCACTCACACTAACGAATCCACTCATGAAGTCATTCGTAATAACCTTGATCGCAGCCCAATGTACGCTGGCGTGATTGAAGGTATTGGTCCTCGTTATTGTCCTTCAATCGAAGACAAGGTGATGCGCTTTGCTGATAAGAACAGCCATCAGATATTCATTGAGCCAGAAGGCCTAACCACACACGAGCTATACCCAAATGGTATCTCTACCAGCTTGCCATTCGATGTACAGGTTCAGATTGTTCATTCAATGAAAGGCTTCGAGAATGCGCATATCGTTCGTCCAGGTTACGCGATTGAGTATGATTTCTTTGATCCTCGTGATTTGAAGCAGACTTACGAGACTAAGTTCATCAAGGGCTTGTTCTTTGCGGGGCAAATCAATGGTACAACCGGTTACGAAGAAGCGGCAGCACAAGGCTTGATGGCGGGTTTGAACGCGAGTCTGTTTACTCAGGGTAAAGAGGGCTGGAGCCCACGTCGCGATCAGGCTTATATGGGCGTATTGATTGACGACCTATCAACCATGGGTACTAAAGAACCGTACCGCATGTTCACCTCTCGTGCTGAGTACCGTCTGTTACTGCGTGAAGACAACGCTGATATTCGTTTGACGGAGAAGTCTCGTGAACTTGGTCTAATTGACGATGTTCGCTGGGCTCGCTTCAACGAGAAAATCGAGAACATGGAAAAAGAGCGTCAGCGTCTGAAAGAGACTTGGATTAACCCGAAATCTGAAGACATTGATGCGCTTAACCAGATCCTAAAAACACCAATGTCGCGTGAAGCGAGCGGTGAGGATCTTCTGCGTCGTCCAGAGATGACGTATTCACAGCTGACTGCTCTGGATCGTTTTGCTCCGGCACTGGACGATCAACAAGCGGCAGAACAGGTAGAAATCCAAGTGAAATACGAGGGTTACATCCAGCGTCAGCAAGATGAGATCGAAAAATCGCTACGCCACGAAAACACCAAGCTACCTGTTGATCTTGATTACAGCCAAGTGAAAGGCCTATCAAACGAAGTCGTACTTAAGCTGTCGACTGCGAAACCAGAGTCTATTGGTATTGCCTCTCGAATCTCTGGCATCACACCAGCTGCAATCTCTATCCTACTGGTTTACTTGAAGAAACATGGCCTACTGAAAAAAGGTGAGGAAGCATAATGAGCGCACTACGCGAAAAACTGGATCACCTGATCAGCCAGACAGACCTAGAAGTATCAGATAAACAACGTGGCCAATTGGTTGGCTACGTTGAATTGCTCAACAAGTGGAACAAGGCGTATAACCTGACCTCAGTTCGCGATCCTATGGACATGATGGTGAAACATATCTTAGATAGTATCATTGTCAGCACTCACTTACAGGGTAAGCGTTTTATTGATGTAGGTACCGGCCCTGGCCTTCCTGGTATCCCGCTCTCAATTATGAATCCTGATTGTGAGTTTTTCTTGTTGGATAGCCTTGGAAAGCGTATTCGTTTCATCAAACAAGTCGTACATGAGTTGGGTATCGACAACGTGACACCTGTTCAAAGTCGTGTTGAAGAGTTCCAACCAGAAGAAAAGTTTGACGCTGTGCTCAGTCGTGCATTTGCATCAATGACAGACATGGTTGAGTGGTGTCATCATTTACCTAAAGAGCAATCCGGTGTATTTTTGGCTCTTAAAGGACAACATCCTAGAGACGAAATGGACCAGTTACCGAACTGGTGTTCAGTAACTGACATCAAAGTTTTGCAAGTTCCAGAGCTTGATGGAGAACGTCATCTAGTAACGTTATCGCGTCAGGGATAATCAGCGAGGCCATAGTGGGTAGAATTGTAGCAATTGCCAACCAGAAAGGTGGTGTAGGAAAAACAACAACTTGCATTAATTTAGCAGCCTCTATGGCCGCGACAAAGCGCAAGATTTTGGTTGTCGATCTCGATCCACAGGGTAATGCCACTATGGCAAGCGGTGTCGATAAATATCAGGTTGAAGCAACTGCTTACGATTTACTGGTTGAAGACACACCTTTTGATGAGGTAGTTTGCCGAAGTACGTCGGGAAATTACGATCTCATCGCAGCCAACGGTGATGTTACCGCGGCTGAAATCAAGCTGATGGAAGTGTTTGCTCGTGAAGTGAGGCTTAAAAACGCTCTCGCATCAGTTCGCGATAACTATGATTTCATCTTTATTGATTGCCCCCCTTCTCTAAACCTTCTTACAATTAATGCGATGGCTGCGGCGGATTCTGTTTTGGTTCCGATGCAGTGTGAATACTTTGCGTTAGAGGGTTTAACTGCCTTGATGGATACCATCAGCAAATTGGCAGCAGTTGTGAATGAGAATCTGAAGATCGAAGGCCTACTTCGTACTATGTATGATCCTCGCAACCGCTTGTCGAATGAAGTATCTGATCAACTCAAGAAGCATTTTGGTAGCAAGGTCTACCGAACTGTGATCCCTAGAAATGTACGTCTTGCTGAGGCTCCAAGCCACGGCAAACCAGCGATGTACTACGACAAATACTCCGCCGGAGCGAAAGCCTATTTGGCACTCGCGGGTGAGATGTTACGTCGTGAAGAAGTCCCAGTTTAAATCAAACCAAAGGAATTCGCTCAATGTCTAAACGTGGTTTAGGAAAAGGGCTAGATGCATTACTTGCAACTAGCTCAATGGCTCGTGAAAAACAGCAAGTCGCTTCTCATAGTCAGGCACTATCGGCCGACGGTGAGTTAACCGAGCTTGCGATTGGTAGCTTGAAGCCAGGTGTTTATCAGCCACGTAAAGACATGGCGCCAGACGCGCTTGAAGAGTTAGCGGCGTCGATCCAATCTCAAGGCATTATCCAGCCGATTGTTGTTCGCCCACTGTCGCAAGATCACTATGAGATCATCGCCGGTGAACGTCGTTGGCGTGCGGCTCGCCAAGCTGGCCTAAAACAGGTGCCATGTTTGGTTAAAAAGGTTGAAGATCGCGCGGCAATTGCGATGGCTTTGATTGAGAACATTCAACGTGAAGACTTGAACGTGATTGAAGAAGCACAAGCTTTAGAGCGCCTTCAGAACGAGTTTGAGTTGACGCATCAGAAGGTCGCTGAAGTGATTGGTAAGTCACGTACTACCGTGAGCAACCTTTTACGTCTCAATCAGCTCGCAGCACCAGTCAAAGAGTTGGTGGTGACTAAACAACTTGAAATGGGTCACGCTCGCGCATTATTGGCGCTCGAAGGTGAGCTACAAGTAGAGACAGCGAATACCGCTGCACGCAAGCAGCTGACGGTTCGCCAGACAGAACAACTTGTCAAAAAGTGTCTAAAACCAGAGGTTGAAGCGGAAACTCAGCCGCAAGACCAAGAAGCCATCGAACTTTCACGAAGACTGACGGAAAAATTGCAAGCAAACGTTACAATTGTCCGAACTGGTACAGGAAAGTCAAAAGTGACGATTACACTTGATGAGCCTCACAAATTAGAGCAACTTATTGCCAAGCTAGAGGACTAAATGAGATAATTGACATAGGTCAATAATGTAATAAACAATAATTTTCGTACGAAAGTTGTCGGTTTGTATACAAAAATGTAAATGATTGCTGCGTTTTTATTGCAATCAGTTTGGCTGAACGTATAATTTTCGCCAATTTCTCAGCACGCTTTTAAGCGGTGGTAAGTGGGCTTAAAAGAGGAACGAATACATGGTAGCGGCGTTAGCAAGACCAGGACGAGTGCTTGCAAAGCAAATGTTATTGATCGAGCTTAGCGCGGTTATATTAGTGGCGGTGGGGTTAGGTTTAGCTGTTAATCCTGATTGGGGTTTTGCTTCACTGGTGGGTGGCGGTATTTTTGTCATTGCCAATGTGGTGTTTTGTGTGTGTGCTTTTCTTTTTTGTGGGGCGCGTGCAACGAAACTGGTTGCAGCGTCGTTCTATGCAGGCGAAGCATTAAAAATCTTAATCACAGTTTTACTATTCTCTATTGTCTACATGTATATGCAGGTGGAATTAATTCCCCTCAAACTGACCTATTTACTGGCTCTCGGTATTAATATCTTTGCGCCAGTGCTTTTCATTAACAATAAGAAATAGGACGAGTTATGGCTGCGGCAACAGCATCCGGATACATTGAACACCACTTACAGAACCTGTCTTTAGCCAAGCTAGGTTTTGTAGAGGAGACAAGTTTCTGGAACGTACATATAGACAGTCTGTTCTTCTCTGTACTAACTGGTGCGTTATTCCTTTGGGTATTTCGCTCAGTAGCAAAGCAAGCAACAGCAGGTGTACCTGGTAAGCTTCAGTGTTTTGTCGAAATGGTAGTGGAATTCGTTGGTGACAACGTTAAAGAAACTTTCCATGGTCGCAACCCGCTGATCGCTCCACTAGCACTGACTATATTCTGCTGGATTATCTTAATGAACTTGATGGACCTAGTGCCTATTGATTTCTTACCATATCCTGCAGAGCATTGGCTAGGTATCCCTTACTTGAAAGTGGTTCCTACAGCTGATGTTAACATCACCATGGCAATGGCTTTGGGCGTTTTCGCTCTGATGATCTACTACAGCATCAAAGTGAAAGGGCTTGGCGGGTTTGCTAAAGAATTGGCATTACACCCATTCAATCACCCAATTATGATTCCATTCAACTTGGTACTTGAGGTAATTTCGTTACTAGCGAAGCCACTATCTCTAGGTATGCGTTTGTTTGGTAACATGTTTGCGGGTGAGGTTGTATTCATTCTTATCGCAGCGATGCTACCGTGGTACTTACAATGGGTAGGTGCTCTACCTTGGGCTATCTTCCACATCTTGGTTATTTTGATTCAAGCATTTGTTTTCATGATGTTGACAATTGTTTACCTATCAATGGCCCATGAAGATAGTGATCACTAAAAAAAATTTTTAAGCTTTATTCTAACTATTAATGTTAATCGGAGAACGTAAATGGAAACTGTACTAAGTTTTTCAGCAATTGCTGTTGCTATTATTGTTGGTCTTTGTGCCGTAGGTACTGCAATTGGTTTTGCAATTCTTGGTGGTAAATTCCTAGAAGGTGCTGCACGTCAACCTGAAATGGCTCCTATGCTTCAAGTTAAGATGTTCATCATCGCGGGTCTACTGGATGCGGTTCCAATGATCGGTATCGTAATCGCACTTCTATTCACTTTCGCAAACCCATTCGTTGGTCAACTAGGTTAATCACTTTTAACTTCAGACAAACTCAGGTTTGTCATTGATTAACACTAAGTCCGAATAGAGGGGTAGCTGTTGTGAATATGAACGCAACTCTGCTAGGTCAAGCGATTGCTTTTTCTATGTTTGTTTGGTTCTGCATGAAATATGTATGGCCACCAATCATGCAAGCAATTGAAGAGCGTCAGAAGAAAATTGCTGACGGTCTACAAGCAGCTGAACGTGCTGCTAAAGATTTGAACCTGGCACAAGCCAACGCTTCTGAACAACTGAAAGAAGCGAAGCGCACTGCAACTGAGGTTATTGATCAGGCAAATAAGCGTAAAGCACAAATTCTAGACGAAGCTCGTGAAGAAGCTCAGGCAGAACGCCAGAAGATTCTTGCTCAAGCAGAAGCTGAACTTGAAGCTGAACGTAAACGTGCACGTGATGACCTGCGCAAACAAGTCGCAACTCTGGCAATTGCTGGTGCTGAGAAAATCCTTGAACGTACTATCGACCAAGATGTACACAAAGATGTTCTTGACAACATTACTGCAAAACTTTAATGCAAGGGGCTGAATATGTCTGATTTGACTACAATCGCACGCCCCTATGCTAAAGCAGCCTTTGACTTTGCGGTTGAGAAGGGCGAGCTAGACCAATGGGGTCAAATGCTTACTTTCGCAGCCGAGGTCGCACAAAACGATGATATTGTTAGCCTACTGAACAGTTCAACAACTGCCAGCAAGCTAGCTGAAATTTTCATTGTAATCTGCGGCGAACAATTTGATGCACATGGCCAAAACTTTATCAAAGTGATGGCAGAGAATGGCCGACTTAAGGCTCTTCCAGATGTATGTCACGAGTTCTTCGCTCTGAAAAAAGAGCACGAGAAAGAGATCGACGTTGAAGTAACTTCAGCAGTAGAACTTTCTAAAGAACAACTGGCAGACATCAGCAGCAAATTGGAACAGCGCCTAGAGCGCAAAGTTCAGCTGAATTGCAGTATAGATGAGACTCTACTTAGTGGAGTTATTATTCGAGCCGGAGACCTAGTCATCGATAACTCAGCTCGTGGTCGACTAGACCGCCTGAGCGATGCATTGCAGTCTTAATGGGGATTGGAGCATGCAACTTAATTCCACGGAAATTAGCGATCTAATTAAACAACGTATCGAATCTTTCGACGTTGTTAGTGAAGCTCGCAACGAGGGTACTATCGTATCGGTAAGCGATGGTATTCTTAGCATTCACGGCCTAACGGACGTGATGCAAGGTGAAATGATTGAACTACCGGGTGGCCGCTACGCACTAGCACTTAACTTGAACCGTGATTCGGTTGGTGCTGTTGTAATGGGCCCATATGCTGACCTTCAGGAAGGCATGAAAGTTACAGGTACTGGCCGCATTCTTGAAGTGCCAGTAGGTCCAGAACTACTTGGTCGTGTTGTAAACACACTAGGTGAGCCAATTGATGGTAAAGGTCCTATCGAAGCGAAACTGACTTCGCCTGTAGAAGTAATTGCACCAGGTGTAATCGACCGTAAATCGGTAGACCAACCTGTACAAACTGGTTACAAGTCTGTTGACTCTATGATCCCAATCGGTCGTGGTCAGCGTGAGCTAGTAATCGGTGACCGTCAGACTGGTAAAACAGCGATGGCGATCGATGCGATTATCAACCAAAAAGATTCTGGTATTTTCTCTATCTACGTAGCAATCGGTCAGAAAGCATCGACTATCGCTAACGTGGTTCGCAAACTAGAAGAGCACGGCGCGCTAGAAAACACTATCGTTGTTGTTGCATCTGCTTCTGAATCTGCAGCGCTACAATACCTAGCGCCATACGCAGGTTGTGCGATGGGTGAATACTTCCGTGATCGCGGTGAAGATGCACTGATTGTTTATGATGATCTATCTAAGCAAGCGGTAGCTTACCGTCAGATCTCGCTACTACTTAAGCGTCCACCAGGCCGTGAAGCATTCCCGGGTGATGTATTCTACCTTCACTCTCGTCTACTAGAGCGCGCTGCTCGTGTAAGCGAAGAGTACGTAGAAAAGTTCACTAACGGTGAAGTGAAAGGTAAGACAGGTTCTCTAACTGCTCTTCCTATCATCGAAACACAAGCTGGTGACGTATCTGCATTCGTACCGACGAACGTAATCTCGATTACCGATGGTCAGATCTTCCTACAAACTGAGCTATTCAACGCGGGCGTACGTCCAGCTGTTGACCCAGGTATCTCAGTATCTCGTGTAGGTGGTTCAGCGCAGACGAAAATCATCAAGAAGCTATCTGGCGGTATCCGTACAGCTCTAGCACAGTACCGTGAACTTGCGGCATTCGCACAGTTCTCGTCTGACCTTGATGAAGCGACTAAGAAGCAGCTAGACCACGGTCAAAAAGTTACAGAACTAATGAAGCAGAAGCAGTACGCTCCAATGTCTGTATTTGACCAAGCACTAGTAATCTTCGCTGCAGAGCGTGGTTACCTTCAAGACGTAGAGCTTTCTAAGCTTCTAGACTTTGAAGCTGCTTTACTATCGTATGCTCGCAGTCACTATGCCGATCTTGCAACGCAGATCGACAAAACGGGTGTGTACAACAATGATATCGAAGCTGAGCTGAAGAAGCTTGCTGACGATTTCAAAGCAACCCAGACCTGGTAATTGGTGGGTGGCCTTAGGGTCACCTCATACCATTAACGGAGAGTAACGATGGCCGGCGCAAAAGAGATACGTAATAAAATCGGTAGTGTTAAAAGCACACAGAAGATTACGAAAGCAATGGAAATGGTAGCAGCTTCAAAAATGCGTCGTTCTCAAGACGCAATGGAAGCTACTCGTCCATATGCAGAAACAATGCGTAAAGTGATCGGTCATTTGGCTAACGGTAGCCTTGAGTATAAGCATCCTTATCTTGAGGAACGTGAAGCCAAACGTGTTGGTTACATCATCGTTTCTACAGACCGCGGTCTATGTGGCGGCTTGAACATTAACTTGTTCAAGAAAGCTATGTTAGACATGAAAGACTGGTCTGAGAAAGGTGCTGACGTTGAACTGGCAATTATCGGTTCAAAAGCAACAGCATTTTTCAACAACAGCGGCGCGAAAGTAGCAGCTCAAGTTTCTGGTCTAGGCGATAGCCCAAGCCTTGAAGACTTGATCGGTTCTGTAAGCGTAATGCTGAAGAAATATGATGAAGGTGAATTGGATCGCCTGTTCGTAGTGTTCAACAAGTTTGAAAACACTATGGTACAAGAACCAACGATCGATCAATTACTTCCTTTGCCAAAATCGGATAGCGAAGACATGCAGCGCAATCATGCTTGGGACTACATTTATGAGCCTGAGCCAAAACCACTACTAGATGCACTATTGGTTCGTTACGTCGAATCTCAAGTGTACCAAGGTGTGGTAGAGAACCTTGCTTGTGAGCAAGCGGCTCGGATGATTGCTATGAAAGCTGCAACAGACAACGCTAGCGACCTAATTGATGACTTAGAACTTGTGTATAACAAAGCCCGTCAAGCGGCAATCACACAAGAACTTTCTGAGATCGTTTCAGGCGCATCAGCGGTTTAATCGCTTTTTCGGTTAAAGCTTAGGTAAAACTAAATAGTTAGAGGATTAACGATGGCTACAGGTAAGATCGTACAGATCATCGGTGCAGTAGTCGACGTAGAGTTCCCACAGGGTGAAGTACCACGTGTATACGACGCTCTGAACGTTACTGAAGCTAAAGAACGTCTAGTTCTTGAAGTTCAGCAACAACTTGGCGGTGGCGTAGTTCGCGCAATCGTAATGGGTAGCTCTGATGGTTTACGTCGTGGTTTGACAGTAGAAAATACTGGCGCGCCAATCTCAGTACCAGTAGGTACTAAGACCCTAGGTCGTATCATGAACGTTCTAGGTGACGCGATTGATGAGTGTGGTGAAATCGGTGCAGAAGAGCACTACGCAATTCACCGCGAAGCGCCTAGCTACGAAGAGCAGTCTAACGAGACAGCACTTCTAGAGACTGGCGTTAAAGTAATCGACTTGGTTTGTCCATTCGCTAAGGGTGGTAAAATCGGTCTATTCGGTGGTGCAGGTGTAGGTAAGACCGTTAACATGATGGAACTTATCAACAACATCGCACTTCAGCACTCTGGCCTATCTGTATTTGCAGGTGTAGGTGAGCGTACTCGTGAAGGTAACGATTTCTACTTTGAGATGCAGGAAGCAGGCGTTGTAAACGTTGAAAAACCTGAAGAATCTAAAGTAGCGATGGTTTACGGTCAGATGAACGAGCCACCAGGTAACCGTCTACGTGTTGCACTGACTGGTCTAACAATGGCAGAGCGTTTCCGTGACGAAGGTCGTGACGTTCTACTATTCGTAGATAACATCTACCGTTACACGCTTGCAGGTACTGAGGTATCAGCACTTCTAGGCCGTATGCCTTCTGCGGTAGGTTACCAACCTACACTAGCGGAAGAAATGGGTGTTCTACAAGAGCGTATCACGTCAACTAAGCAAGGCTCTATCACGTCTGTACAGGCGGTATATGTACCTGCAGATGACTTGACTGACCCATCTCCAGCAACAACGTTCGCGCACTTGGATGCAACGGTTGTACTTAACCGTAACATCGCAGCTATGGGTCTATACCCAGCGATCGACCCGCTAGATTCAACTTCACGTCAACTAGATCCACTAGTAGTTGGTCAAGAGCACTACGATATCGCTCAAGGTGTACAACGTACACTTCAGCGCTACAAAGAGCTTAAAGACATTATTGCTATTCTAGGTATGGACGAGCTATCTGAAGAAGATAAGCAAGTTGTATCTCGTGCTCGTAAGATTGAGAAGTTCCTAACTCAGCCTTACCACGTAGCGGAAGTATTTACAGGTGACCCAGGCGTTTACGTACCTCTTAAAGAGACTCTACGTGGCTTCAAAGGTCTACTAGACGGTGAATACGATGACATTCCAGAGCAAGCGTTCATGTACTGCGGTACTATCGACGAAGCTATTGAGAATGCTAAGAAGCTATAAGGCTAACTAGGAGGCGATATGGCAGCAATAACCTTTCACCTAGACGTAGTAAGCGCAGAGAAAAAGCTTTTCTCTGGTCTTGTTGAGACGTTTCAGGTGACCGGTAGCGAAGGTGAACTTGGTATTTTCCATGGTCACACACCGCTGCTGACCGCTATCAAGCCTGGTATGGTGCGTATTGTTAAGCAGCACGGCCACGAAGAAATCATTTATGTTTCTGGTGGTATGGTAGAAGTTCAGCCTGGTACAGCGACTGTACTGGCTGATACAGCTATCCGTGGTGAAGAGCTAGACGCAGCAAAGGCGGAAGAAGCTAAACGCAAGGCTGTGGAGAATATCCAAAATCAGCATGGCGACATGGACTTCGCACAAGCGGCCGGTGAACTGGCTAAAGCCATTGCTCAGTTACGAGTTATCGAACTGACAAAACAGCGTCGTTAATTTTATAGAAGTTATCGATACTGAGATAAAGGCGACCTAAGGGTCGCCTTTTTGCGTTTTTGGATAAAGCATATGCGTTAAATCATCAGATTATTTAATTTGTTAGCCAAAAACGGTTACAATATCGTCTTAACTAAAATAACGTCAGATAGGTTGTTCCATGAATTTCAGCGCGGTTATCCTCGCGGCGGGTAAAGGCACTCGCATGTACTCAAACACACCAAAGGTGCTGCACACGCTTGCTGGTAAGCCGATGGTGAAACACGTTATCGATACCTGTAACGGTTTGGGTGCACAAAACATCCACCTTGTATACGGCCACGGTGGCGATCAGATGAAGGCTACTTTGGCTGAAGAATCAGTAAACTGGGCGCTGCAAGCGGAGCAGTTAGGCACAGGTCACGCGGTTGACCAAGCGTCAGCGCACTTTGCTGATGATGAGAAAGTGCTGATTCTGTATGGTGATGTACCACTGATCTCAGCTGAAACCATTGAAAACCTATTAGACGCACAACCAACAAGCGGTATAGCGCTGTTGACGGTTGTGCTAGATAACCCAACAGGTTACGGCCGTATTATTCGTCGTAACGGTCCTGTAGTGGCAATCGTTGAGCAAAAAGATGCGACAGACGAACAGAAACTGATTAAAGAGATCAACACTGGCGTTATGGTTGCGACAGGTGGTGATCTTAAGCGTTGGTTGTCTGGCTTAAGCAATGACAACGCACAGGGCGAATACTACCTAACAGATGTTATTGCTGCAGCTCACGATGAAGGTCGTGCGGTAGAAGCGGTACACCCAAACAGCCCAATTGAAGTTGAAGGCGTTAACGATCGCTCTCAACTGGCTCGTCTAGAGCGCGCGTACCAAGCAGAACAAGCAGACAAACTGTTGAAGCAAGGTGTTATGCTACGTGACCCAAGCCGTTTTGACCTACGTGGTGAACTGCAATGTGGTATGGACGTAGAGATCGATGTTAACGTGATCATCGAAGGTAGCGTAAGCATTGGTGATAACGTGACTATTGGTGCGGGTTGTGTACTTAAAGATTGTGAAATCGATGACAACACAGTGATTCGCCCATATAGCGTTATTGAAGGTGCAACCGTTGGTGAAGATTGTACAGTTGGTCCATTTACTCGTCTGCGCCCGGGTGCAGACATGCGTAATGACTCACACGTAGGTAACTTCGTGGAAGTGAAGAATACGCGTCTAGGTGAAGGCTCTAAGGCGAACCACTTGACTTATCTTGGCGATGCAGAGATTGGTCAACGCGTTAACGTTGGTGCAGGTGCTATTACTTGTAACTATGACGGCGCGAACAAGTTCAAGACTATCATTGGCGATGACGTGTTTGTTGGCTCTGATAGCCAGTTGATTGCTCCTGTGACGATTGCCAATGGTGCAACAGTTGGTGCAGGCTCAACAGTTACTCGTGATGTTGCTGAGAGCGAACTAGTGATCAGCCGCGCTAAAGAGCGCAAGATTGCAAATTGGCAGCGTCCAGTGAAGAAAAAATAATCGCATCGATTATTGAACAATAGATATATGAAAGAGCCAGTTACGCGAGTAACTGGCTCTTTTTATTGTGCGCTGCTAATAAATTCATCAATGCTCTAATTGTATTTTGTTGTTGTATTGTTATTATTCAGGTTGGGGTTCTGTAAAGTTAAGGTGAAATAGAGATAATGAGATTGGTTGAAAAAAAATGGCAGACCATGCCGATCATCATCTTATCTTTTTCAATGCTAATTGGGCTGTACGGCTTTTACGTAACGTTGGAAAAGCTGGTGGTTGAGAACGAGCGCGAGCACTTGGTCTCGTTAATGTCAGATGTAATCTATGAGATTCGCGAGGATAGCGACTCGTTTACCGCTGATACCGATATCGATGACTACATTGGTGATCTCACCCAAGCCAATACGCGACTGAGGATTCAAGTCATCGATCCACAGGGGGTTGTGATTGGTGATACCGACCTCTCTGATCATGCACTTGCTCGTGTTGAAAACCATAGCGACCGTCCCGAGTTTCAGCAGGCTCTTAAGCATGGAAATGGTAGTGATGTGCGTTTTAGTACCGTTACCTCTATTGACCGAATCTACTACTCACAGAAAGAGAGTGTGCAGGGCAAAGACTTTGTGGTGGTGATCTCCTCACCAATGCATCAGCTTAAACAGATGAACTTCCAGTTGATGGGGATTCTGATTGGTATGGTGTTGCTGAGTTTGAGCTTTTTGATTGGTACTTCTTATGTCAGCAACCGCCAGATCACTCATCGTGTGGAAGAAGAGCAGAAGAAGCAAGATGAACGCATTCGTCAGCGTACTCATGAAATAGAATTGATGCACCGTCTAGCAAATATGCTGGCAGCGTGTAACAACATGGTCGAAGCGCAGCAGATCGTTTCGGATATCCTGCCAAGAATTCTTGGCAAAATTAACGGTAGTGTTTCATTGATGCGTGCTTCACGTAACCAATTGATTACTCAGTTAGACTGGGGAGATACCTGGCCGGGTAGCTCCAGCTTTGCGCCAGAGGAGTGTTGGTCGCTACGTAAGGGACGTCCGCATCAATCTAATGATGATTTCCACTCGTTAACCTGCGGACACATGCACGATATGGAAAATAACCAAACCTTGTGCATCCCATTAACCGCTCACGGTAATACCATTGGCATAATGCATCTCTATTTTGGTCAAGGTCATATCAAGATTGACCCTATCACCGAGCAGCTTGCCTTTAGTGTTTCAGAGCACTTAGGCTTGGCTCTGGCTAACCTCAGCCTGCAAGAGAAGCTGCGCTCGCAGGCCTTAAGCGATCCACTCACCGGTCTATTCAATCGTCGTTTCTTCGAGCAGAAATTAGAAGAGCACTCGATGAATTCAGCCACCAGCGAGCAACCACTATCATTGTTAATGCTCGATTTGGATCACTTCAAGCGCTTTAATGACAACTTTGGTCATGATGCGGGTGATTTTGTATTAAAAGAGATCAGTGCACTGCTTAAGCAAAGTGTCAGTGAAGACGAAATTGCATGTCGCCTCGGCGGAGAAGAGCTCGCCGTTTTGCTGCCACACTACTCGATGGAGCAAGCCACAGAGTTCGCCCAAGTTCTATGTGATGCAGTGCGCTCGATGCACCTTGAACACAAAGGTTTATCTCTAGGTCAGTTAGGGGTCTCTATTGGTGTGGCGACTTATCCAAAGCCAGCTTCAGATACTGAATCTCTAGTTAAGATGGCAGATAACGCACTATACATGGCCAAAGATATGGGACGCAGTCGAGTGATTAACTATGATGAGTACAGCCGACATAAAGCACCGGCACTGGAAGTGGTTGAGAATGAGCGCCGATAGAATTTAGTTAGATGATAAAAGAGCGAGTATTGAACTCGCTCTTTTGGTTTTTACAGAGACTATTTGAAGATTACAAATAGAGTCTCCGACTAGTCTTGATTCTCTTCCGCAACAACACGAGAGTTATCTGGCGCAGAGAAGTGCTGAGACAACTCTTTGTTTGAGTAGATATAACCAAACCATAGACTACCCAAACAGATAACAATCGCCACGCCAGTCACGCTCAGTGCTTGGCTTGCCATTGCTGCAACCAATGCACTTGCTAAACTACTGATACAGATTTGCAGGCTGTTCTGCAGACCAGCTGCGGTTGCAGGGCTCTGTTTAGCACTAGATAGGGCGCGGTTGACTACAATCGGGTACATCGCGCCGTTCGCTACAGCAATCAGACAGAATGGTGCTAGTAGAGGCCAAATTGATGTGAGCTCCCATTGTGAGGCAATAAAGATCAGCATTGCCGCAACGCTGAACAGGCCCACTAGATTACGCAACACAACACCATCACCGTATTTCTTCACCGCTTGTTTACCAAAGTAACCACCTGCCATGAATGCAATCGTCTGTGGGATAAAGCTCAAGCCAATGTCTTTAGCTTCATAGCCTAATTGAGACATGATCTCTGGCATACCTGTAAGGTAAGCAAAGAAGGCTGCCGATGCCGAAGCAAACATCAATACGTTACCCATGTAAGGTTTTGATTTCACCAACGCCTTAATATCAGACTTAACAGAGGTCTGTTTTACCTCAGGTTGCTCTTTTGGTTGAGCCATGGTAGTTGCAACCAATAGCGCGCCCATTAGAGTTAGAGTAATGAAGATGCTGTGCCAACCAAAGTTATCCGCTAGAAGCACACCCAGTTGAGGCGCCAGCGCTGGAGATAGGGCCACTAAAGGCATGATGGTGGCAAAAATTTGTTGGCTGCTGCTTTGTGAGTATCGCTTGATAACCATTGCTTGCCAGATCACAGCAGGTGCACACACCCCGATTGCTTGGATAAAGCGCAGTGTCAGTAGCTGCCAAACCTCGGTACTGAACGCCAAACCAAATGAGGCTGCCGTAAACAGAACGAGACCGACAGCCAGTGTGTTGCGGTGGCCATACTTATCACTCGCAAGACCCCAAAGAAGCTGACCCATAGCCATGCCGCCAAGGAATACCGTTAGAGATAGAGCAATCTGCTCTGGACCGGTTGCAAAGTCGATCTCCATTGCCTTAAATGCAGGTAGATACATATCGGTCGCAATAAAACCTAGCATGGATAGAACCGCAAGGTAGGTCAGCTGAAACTTAGAAATATTCATAAAATGCCATTAAGCTGTTGTAGTGATGTATTTATCATCAAAATTATTGTTAGTTGTTGGGTGACGTCATGCCCGTTTTATGTACGCTGACATTCTATTTTTCTGTTCTGTTAAAATAAAACGCTAAAATATGTAGTTATCAATCAAAAAATTTGAAGGCTTATGTTCTCAAAATCATCGTTAGAAATGCTTGATACAGTAGCGAGGCTAGGGAGCTTCACTGCGGCTGCTGAGCAATTGCACAAGGTGCCATCGGCGATCAGCTACGGGGTTCGCCAGATAGAGCAAGAACTTGGCGTACTGCTATTTAAGCGCTTGCCAAGAAAGGTTGAGCTGACACCTGCAGGAGAGGTATTTATCGACGAGGCTCGATCTCTATTGCGCCAGATGGAAGAGGTTAGCGCCCAGACTAAGCGAGCGGCTCGAGGGTGGAAAAAGACCTTGCGCTTAACCTTAGATAACGTGGTTAAGCTCGACAAAATGAAGCCGATGATTGAAGAGTTCTATGAGACTTTTGATTTTGCAGAATTGCAGATCAATATGGAGGTGTTCAATGGCTCTTGGGAAGCTATAGCCCAAGGTCGTGCCGATATTGTGATTGGTGCAACCTCTGCGATCCCTGTTGGCGGTGATTTTGAGGTTAAGGAGATGGGACCGCTCGATTGGGCATTTGTTATGTCGCCCAGCCACCCATGTGTGCGAGAGCAGTACCTTGATGAGGCCTTTGTTAGTCAGTTCCCCGCTATCTGTTTAGACGATACCTCGAGCGTATTGCCCAAGCGTCATACGGGACACTACGCAAACCAGAGGCGCTTGCTGCTCCCCAACTGGTACAGTGCCATTGAGTGCCTTAAAAATGGTGTCGGGGTGGGCTATATGCCACGTCATATTGCAGCCCCTATCATTGAGCAGGGATTGCTGGTGGAAAAGATTTTGCCTGAGCCTAGCCCGCTAAGTCAGTGCTGTCTGGTATGGCGAAAAGATGATAACCATAAGTTGATCGAGTGGATGGTCAACTACTTAGGATCCAGTGATCAACTGCATCGAGATTGGCTGGATCATCGTAAGGCGATCTAGTGAAAGGATCTTTCTAGCTAAGATCAAAAAGAGCGAGTGAATACTCGCTCTTTTCTATTAGATAACAACCTATTAGGACAAGAAGAACTTGTATGAAGGGTTATCTGTCTCGTCTTTGCATTGGTAGCCTAACTCACGCAGATGGGTTGAGAATTGTGCGAGGTCGTCATCACTCAATTCAAATCCACATAGAACGCGACCATAATCAGCACCGTGGTTACGGTAGTTGAACAGGCTGATGTTCCAGTGTGTCCCAAGCGTATCTAGGAACTTGATCAGAGCGCCTGGGTATTCTGGGAATTCAAAGCTATACAAACGCTCTTTTATTGGTTTTGAGGGCTTACCACCAATCATATAACGGATATGCAGCTTCGCCATCTCATCATCAGAAAGGTCAACCACTGGGTAACCCCCTTCACGAAGATCAGAGATGATATTATCCAGCTCTTCCTGTCCGCCATTGAGACGAACACCTACGAAGATATTGGCTAAGCTGTCATCGTTATGACGGTAGTTGAACTCAGTGACAGCTCGGCCACCAATAATATTACAGAATTCTAGGAATGCACCTTGACGTTCAGGTATGGTCACGGCAAGCAAGCCTTCTCGCTTCTCACCTAGCTCACAACGCTCCGACACATAACGCAAACCATGGAAGTTGGTGTTAGCGCCAGACAATACCGTCGCCAACTGCTTGTCTTGCAGTTGGTTCTGCTCAGCAAACTTCTTCAAGCCGGCCAGTGCCAATGCACCTGAGGGTTCGGCAATCGCGCGCGTGTCTTCAAAGATGTCTTTTACTGCAGAGCAGATCTCATCACTAGAAACGGCAATGTGGCCATCGATGTATTGCTGGCACAGACGGAAGGTCTCTTCACCAATACGTTTAACCGCAACGCCATCGGCAAACATGCTGACTTGATCCAGTACCACGGGTTCACCAGCATCTAGTGCTGCTTTGAGACAAGAAGAGTCTTCTGGTTCTACTGCGATAACTTTAATCTCTGGCATTAGCTGTTTAACCAGCACAGCAACACCTGCCGCTAGACCACCACCACCGACAGGTACAAAGATGTAATCTAGGTGACCATTCTGCTGCAGCATCTCCATGCCCATAGTGCCTTGTCCCGCGATCACCAACGGGTGATCGAATGGAGGCACAAAGGTATAGCCATGTTCAGCGGAAAGGCGTTCTGCTTCTGCTTTAGCTTCGTCAAAGTTGCTGCCGTGCAGAACCACGTTGCCACCGAAACCACGTACCGCATCGACCTTAATGTCTGGGGTGGTTTTTGGCATTACAATCGTGGTCTGGATACCTAGCTTAGAGCCAGATAGCGCCATACCTTGAGCGTGGTTACCCGCCGAGGCTGCAATCACGCCAGAGGCTTTCTGCTGCTCAGACAGGCTAGATACCATGTTATAGGCACCGCGTAGCTTGAATGAGTGTACCGGCTGACGGTCTTCACGTTTAAGCTGAACCTGATTACCAATACGCGCACTCAGGCGTGGCATCTCTTGCAGCGGCGTAACGATAGCCGCTTCATAAACCGGCGCTCTTAATATCTGGCGCAGATAATCTGCACCAGATTGTAGATGGGGCGTTGAGGTGTCATCACTCATAGATTAGCCCTCAAGCTTCGACTTATCGCGCACTGCGCCTTTGTCTGCACTGGTTGCCATGCTTGCGTATGCTTTAAGGGCGAATGACACTTCACGTTGGCGATCGGCTGGTTTCCAACCTAGTTCATCCTGTTTTGCACGACGAGCAGCAAGTTCTTCTTCTGACACGTCTAATGAGATTGAACGGCTAGGGATATCGATCGTGATGATGTCGCCATCTTGGACAAGGCCGATGGTACCGCCACTTGCGGCTTCTGGAGAGGCGTGACCAATAGATAGACCAGACGTACCACCAGAGAAACGACCGTCCGTTAGCAGTGCACAAGACTTGCCTAGACCCATAGACTTCAGGTAAGTCGTTGGGTATAGCATCTCTTGCATACCTGGGCCACCTTTAGGGCCTTCGTAGCGGATAACAACCACTTCACCGGCTTTCACTTTACCACCTAGGATGCCTTCTACCGCTGTATCTTGGCTTTCGAATACGATAGCTGGGCCTTGGAACTTGAGGTTTTCTTCATCGACACCTGCTGTTTTAACGATACAGCCGTCAACCGCGATGTTACCTGAAAGAACGGCTAGGCCACCCTCTTGGCTAAATGCGTTCTCTTTTGAGCGGATACAACCATCGGTGCGATCGTCATCAAGGCGATCCCAGCGGCAATCTTGAGAGAAGGCTTGGGTTGTACGGATACCAGCAGGGCCCGCACGGAAGAACTTAAGAACGTCTTCATTCTCGGTTTGCATGATGTCGTATTCAGCCAGCTGCTCTTGCATTGTCATACCAAGAACAGTACTTGTTGAACCATTGAGTAGGCCTGCACGGTCTAGCTCACCCAGAATCGCCATCACACCACCTGCGCGGTGTACGTCTTCCATGTGGTATTTCTGAGTTGATGGCGCCACTTTACATAGGTGAGGAACGCGACGTGACATTTCATCGATATCGTTCATGTCAAAGTCGACTTCGCCTTCTTGCGCTGCTGCGAGAAGGTGAAGAACCGTGTTACTAGAGCCACCCATAGCGATATCTAGTGCCATCGCGTTTTCAAAGGCTGCGCGGTTAGCAATATTGCGCGGCAGTGCTGATTCGTCGCCTTGATCGTAGTAGCGCTTAGTCAGTTCAACAACACGCTTACCTGCGTTGATGAACAGCTGCTCACGGTCAGCGTGGGTTGCTAGCATTGAGCCGTTACCTGGTTGAGATAGACCTAGAGCTTCAGTTAGACAGTTCATTGAGTTTGCTGTGAACATACCCGAACAAGAGCCACAAGTTGGACAAGCTGAACGCTCGATCTGTTCGCTCTGCTCATCTGAAACCGTTGGATCGGCACCTTGGATCATCGCATCAACAAGGTCTAGCTTGATGATCTGATCAGAAAGCTTGGTTTTACCTGCTTCCATTGGGCCACCTGAAACAAAGATTACAGGGATGTTGAGGCGCATAGCCGCCATCATCATTCCCGGAGTGATTTTGTCACAGTTAGAGATACATACCATCGCATCGGCACAGTGTGCATTAACCATGTACTCTACAGAGTCCGCGATCAATTCACGTGAAGGCAATGAGTAAAGCATGCCGCCGTGACCCATCGCGATGCCGTCATCAACCGCAATGGTATTGAATTCTTTAGCGATACCGCCCGCTTTTTCGATTTCACCCGCGACCAGCTGCCCCATGTCTTTTAGGTGAACGTGGCCTGGAACAAATTGAGTGAATGAGTTTACAACCGCGATGATTGGCTTACCGAAGTCATCATCTTTTACACCCGTTGCACGCCAAAGGGCACGAGCACCCGCCATGTTGCGGCCGTGAGTGGTAGTTGCGCTGCGATATTTGATTTTTGGAGCCGAAGACATTTGCTACTTCCTTATAAATTATTGAGCTGAAGGTGCTTGTTCTGGGTAAACGTAATCCAACCAGCCCCACTTATCTTCGGTGGTGCCGTTGAATAGGCCAAAGTAAAGGTCTTGCATTACTTTAGTGATTGGGCCGCGTTTACCACAACCGACTTCAATCTTATCAACTGTACGTACTGGCACGATTTCGGCTGCAGTACCCGTCATGAATATTTCATCCGCTAGGTAAAGCGCTTCACGTGCAATATTCGCTTCACGAACTTCATAGCCGCGATCGCGTGCCAGAGTCATGATGCTGTCGCGTGTAATACCAGGCAGGATTGCGCTGGTCGCTGGTGGTGTAGTGATCACGCCATCTTTCACGACAAAGATGTTCTCACCGGCACCTTCTGAAAGGTAACCATCAACACTCAGTGCGATACCCTCATCATAGCCATGGCGACGAGCTTCACCACCAACCAGTAGTGATGATAGGTAGTTACCGCCCGCTTTTGCTGCTGTTGGGATGGTGTTAGGCGCTGCACGATTCCAGCTTGAAATCATCGCATCTACGCCATTTTCTAGTGCTTCTTCACCTAGGTATGAACCCCATGGGAAGGCCGCGATGATGAGGTCCATTTCCGTGTTTTCTGGTGGACATACACCCAGACCAACGTTACCGACAAAACCAAGAGGGCGGATGTAGGCAGATTCTAGTTTGTTCTGACGCAGTGTTTCGCGTGTTGCTTCCATGATCTGCTCTTCCGTGTAAGGAATTGGGAAGCGGTAGATCTTCGCTGAGTCTTTTAGGCGCTTAGCGTGCTCTGGGTGACGGAAAATGATTGGGCCATTTGGTGTGTTGTAGCAACGAACGCCTTCAAATACTGAAGTGCCGTAGTGCATAGCATGAGTTAAGACGTGAACGTTCGCCTCAGCCCAAGGAACCATCTCGCCATTAAACCAAATGTAGTCTGCTGTTTTTGCTGTCATGTTTGCGCTTCCTTATGCACCAATCTTTTGTTGTAAATTGTTGTTTGGTAGTTCGTTACGGCTAATGGAAATCACATCTACCGTGCGTACATCCCATAGCTTTTCAATCTGATTAACCAAGAAAGAGATAGGGCGGTCACTATCTACGATGATCTCAACGCTCGCGATTTTACTTTCGTGGTTTTGCGTCCCTGCAACCTGCTTAACAATAAAGCCGCGGTGGCGAATGACACGAAGAACACGCTCTAACAGTACCGGTTTATCGTCGGCTTTGATGTCTAGTAAATATCTTTCCATGTTACGTGTTCTCCAACATATCACTATTTGATGCACCAGGTGGTACAAGTGGCCATACGTTTTCTTCTTCGTCGATCAGGACATGCAGAAGGTAAGCGGTTTTGCTCTCAAGCATCTCTTTAATCGCAGGCTCAACCTCTTCCTTTTTGGTGATGGTTTTGCCCGGAATATCGAAGGCTTTCGCTAGCATTACGAAATCTGGGTTGTCATCAAGAATGGTTTCACTGTGGCGACCATCGAAGAACAGGGATTGCCACTGACGTACCATGCCGAGACGTGAGTTGTTGAGTAGCACCATCTTCACTGGGATCTGACGACGTTTAAGCGTACCTAGCTCCTGAACGTTCATCATGAATGAACCATCACCAGAGATCAGAATCGACTGGTCATCAGGTCGAGCAACAGCTGCTCCCATCGCTGCAGGTAGACCAAACCCCATCGTGCCTAAGCCCGCTGAGGTGATGAAGTTCTGTGGGTCACGCGGTTGAATGTGCTGAGCCGCCCACATCTGGTGCTGACCAACGTCGGTCGAGACAATCGAGCTATCCGGCATCATGTCAGAAAGCTGTTTAAGTAGCAGTGGTGCGAAGATTGGATCGCCTGGATGGTCATAGCGCCATTTGAATGTACTGCGTAAGCTCTCTGAGTGATGAACCCAAGGGCTGATGTCTTGAGTTAACTCTAACTGTGGAAGAATGGTGTTGATGTCGCCGCGCAGTGGCGCGTGTGCATGACGCAGCTTATGGATCTCTGCCGCATCGATATCGATGTGAATCACCTTAGCATGCGGTGCAAAGGTATCCAGCTTGCCTGTCACTCGGTCATCGAAGCGTGCACCGACTACGATAAGTAGGTCGGATTCTTGAACGACTAAGTTCGCCGCTTTGGTACCGTGCATGCCTAGCATGCCTAAATAGTGTGGGTCATTGCGCTCAATAGTCCCCAAGCCTTTCAGTGTACTCACTGCTGGCATTGGATTAAGGCGTAAGAACTCACGAACGGAGTCGGTTGCTTTTGCCAACTGAACGCCACCACCTACGTAAAGTACAGGGCGGGTCGCTTGAGAAAGTACTTGTTGTGCGGTCTCGATTGCTTCTTGTGGCGCTACTGGTATTGCTGGTGGCGTGAAAGAAGGGAGAACTTCGACTGGCGCTTCAGCAAGTTGTACATCTTTAGCGATATCAACGATAACTGGACCAGGACGACCAGTTTTCGCTACTTCAAAGGCCTCTGCCAAGGTTGGGGCGAGGTCTTCAATATCGGTAACGAGGTAGCTGTGCTTGGTACAAGAGAGAGACATACCAATCACATCCATTTCTTGGAAGGCATCAGTACCAATGTGGGAGCTAGCGACTTGGCCAGTAATGGCGACGAGGGGGATGGAGTCCATAAATGCATCGGCAAGGCCGGTGACTAGGTTAGTGGCGCCTGGACCAGAGGTCGCCATACATACTGCAACATCCTGAGTGGCTCTTGCCATTCCTATGGCAGCCATTGCAGCACCTTGCTCGTGACGACATAGGATGTGTTCCACTCCACCGTCGTACAATGCATCGTAGATTGGCATTATGGCACCGCCTGGATAACCAAATACCGTGTCTATACCTTGCTGCTTCAAAGCGGATACGACTAATTCTGCACCTTTCATCGTAAATCCCCCTGGTTACCGGTATTTTGGTAACTATTTCTTTTGTTGCTGCACATCGTGTGCTCCCATTCTTCCTGTCTATCGGCGTAGCCGAAAATGCTTCAAAATATAAAAATCGAATCTATAAATTAGAAAAAACCCCCGGACTTGTCAGTGCGGGGGTTTTAAAAATTTGTGGCTATTTTTTATCCACACGCCCCCGCGTCGTCATAATAATGACCACGATAATCAGGTTAATCAGTGCGTAAAGGCGTGTGTTTAGTGTCATAAAATCCGAGCTTTCTCGTCGATTGTCGTATGTAAAACCATCTATCTCTAGTGTTATCACATAAAACTGTTTCATGACAAGCAAAATGTCATTCTTTTTTCACATTAAAAACTCATTCCACCAAGCTATATAACATCCTTATAGCTTTGGTGAGGAACTAATACCCAAGCTGAATACTTTTAAATCAATAACAAAGGAAAGCTATGGGACTCGCAATTATTCATAGTCGCGCCAGCGTAGGAGTGGAAGCGCCTGCGGTCACTGTTGAGGTGCATATTAGTAACGGAATGCCGGGGTTCTCTTTGGTGGGATTACCAGAGACCACGGTGAAAGAGTCTAAAGACCGTGTACGCAGTGCGATCATCAACTCACGGTTCGAATTTCCAGCAAAGCGTATCACAGTCAATCTTGCTCCCGCTGATCTGCCCAAAGAGGGAGGGCGGTTTGACTTGCCAATTGCGTTGGGTATTTTAGTCGCCTCTGAGCAGTTGCCTGAAACCAAAGTATTGAGCCATGAGTTCATAGGAGAGCTCGCCTTGTCTGGTGAATTGCGCAGGGTTAAGGGAGTATTGCCCGCAACATTGGCGTGCGATAAGGCGAGTCGTGCGTTGGTGGTGCCCCATGATAACGGTGAGCAAGCTGCTTTGGTTGGGCAAGGGGAACACAAGTCAGCTCAAACATTACTGGAGGTGTGTGGTTATCTTTGTGGTCAAAGCACATTGAACTTAAATGACGTATCTGAGCCTCGACATCAACAAAGTATGACTCGAGATCTGCAAGATATTATTGGTCAACAACAAGGGAAGCGAGCTCTAGAGATTGCGGCTGCTGGCAATCATAACTTACTGTTTTTAGGCCCACCCGGCACGGGCAAGACCATGCTTGCTTCACGCCTTTGTGATCTGTTGCCTGAGATGAGTGATGATGAGGCAATGGAGACGGCTTCGGTGGCGTCACTTACCCAACAAGAGATCAATCAGCACAACTGGAAGCTGCGCCCGTTTCGTTCCCCTCATCACTCCAGCTCTATGGCAGCTTTAGTAGGGGGCGGCTCGATCCCAAGGCCGGGAGAGATCTCGCTGGCGCATAATGGGTTGTTGTTCCTTGATGAGATGCCGGAGTTTGAGCGAAAGGTCCTTGATTCATTGCGAGAGCCTTTGGAGTCGGGAGAGATCATCATCTCACGTGCGGCGGGAAAGACTCGTTTCCCTGCGCGTTTTCAGCTAGTTGGCGCGTTGAATCCAAGCCCGACGGGATACTATGAAGGTAATCAAGCACGAGCGAATCCACAGATTATTTTGCGTTATTTGAATCGGCTCTCTGGTCCGCTCTTAGACCGTTTCGACATGTCGTTGGAGATCCCGCTTTTGCCCAAAGGTATGCTCGCTGAGGGGGGCGATCGAGGTGAAGGGACACAGGTTGTTAAGCAGCGTGTAGTTCAGGCAAGGTCAGTGATGGTAGCGCGAGGGGGAAAACCCAATGCACTGCTGGGCAGTCGAGAAATTGAAAAGCATTGCCCGCTCGATAAACAAGATGCTCAATTTTTGGAGACGGCGCTGCATCGGCTGGGTTTATCGATTCGTGCTTACCATCGCATCATCAAAGTCGCGCGTACAATAGCGGATCTTGAAGGGAGCGAACAAATTCACAAGAAGCACCTTTCAGAGGCGCTGGGGTATCGAGCGATGGATAGGTTGTTGAAGCAGTTGACGGCACAAGCGGTATAGCCACTAAATTGGCTATACCGAAGTACATGGATTAGAACTTGTAGTTCATACCAACAGAAACGATGTATTGAGACTCATCGTAGAAAGTAATGTTGGAATCACTGGTGCCGTAGCCTGCCAATGAAATGAATGACCAGTTGTCCCAGTTCATGAACTTTTCGTATTCATAAGCAGCAAACAGGTTGATGTTGTCGTCACTACGGACGGTGTTGTTGTACAGGGAATTACCACCGTCGTAATCTCGTTGGTTATAGCCTGCTGTAAGCACGTATTGATGGCGCCCTGCTACGCCAAATAGGCTAACCTCTGCACCAATTTGATCATAAGACTCTGCACTGCCATCAGCATCTCGGGTTTGGTAGATGATGGATGGAACAAGCATTAAGCTGCGACTAAGAGGTTGTCGATACTGACCTTTTAGATAGAGAGTATTCCCATCACGCTTGAGTTCATCAGGTACGTCATCTTGCTCAACATCCCTGGTCGCGTAGGCCATATCAAGTGAGAATGGTGAGCCGGCAATACTGCTTAGTTTCAAACGAAAGGCGTTACCCTTCTCGTCAGTTTTTGAACGTGGGCCTGTGGTGTTATATGGGTCAGCCCAAGTCTCGCCGGACATGATGGTTGGCAGAACTGAAGCATCAATCACCATTCCCGATTGCAGCTGATATTTATAACCGACTTCGAGTACAACGGTACCTGTCGCTACGTCATCTCGCGCAGTACCTGTATAAACTTGATGATTTAGGCGTTCACCAAAGGTGTAAGCAATGTTGCCCAGTGGTGCCACCAAGAAGGAGCTTTCAGAGGAGGCTTCTTGTGTATTCGAGGTGATAGTGTTATCGCCATCGGTATTAAAGTTTGAAGTAGACGAGGTAACTCCGGCATTGATGGAGACTTCACCGCTGAAGCCTTGTTCATCGGCCAATTTGGCAAAAGCAGGGGTTGCTGCAATGCTCAACGCTATTAACGTAATCTTGAATTTCATTCGCGGGGCTCCTTGCCCAACCTGTTAGTGTGTAGTGAAAAGCTATAGATAACCCAAATACTAAAAGGTTCCTGATTAATTTTTTATCAATGATGCTTTTTGAGCATAGCAAAAAAAAGGAAGCCGAAGCTCCCTTTTATCAATGATTTACTTCTTCAATAAGAAGTTAACCAATGCAAAGTACTCATCTAAAGAGTTGATACCTTGTGCATCGACTAGGTAGCGGTTGTTAACCACAACGGCTGGTACGCCCGATAGGCCGCTGTCTTTGAATGCTTTGTCAAAGCGACGAACCATAGAGTCAACGGCGAAGCCTTTATATGCAGCATCAAATTTCTTCGCATCAACACCTTCGTCTAGGAAGATTTGACGCAACTCTTCTTCATCACGCGGTGCTTTGTTCATGTTGTGGATGCGGTTAAACATCACTGGAACCATTTTGTCTTCAACTTTTAGAGCAATCATAGTCGCGTATGCTTTGCTCATTGGTTTACCCATCGCACCACCCATAAAGGATACGTGGTTCTTCTGAAGCTTAACGCCTTCAGGCAGCTGTTTTTTTAGCTGCTGAATAATTGGTTCGAAGCTATTACAGTGCGGGCAGTAGAATGAGAAAAACTCAGTAACCACGGGTTTTTTTGAAGGCTCTAGATCTAGAACTTTGTAGTGCTCACCTTCGTTAAACTGCGCTGCATGAGCTGATAAGCTCAGCATAACTAATGAGAAAAATGCGAATAGCTTTTTCATTTATTCAATCTCCATTATGTTTGAATTTTTTGTTTGCTATCAGTGTTGCCTTACCACTGAGGCATTAACGAAAGTGGTGGCTCCTGTAGGGTAGCAATCTGCTCTTTACAAGCAAGTACTTGTTGCTCCCAGTATTTCGGGTCATTAAACCATGGGAAGGCCAGAGGAAACGCTGGATCGTCCCACCGCTTAGCTAACCATGCCATGTAATGCACCATACGTAGACCGCGCAGTGGTTCAATAAGTTTCAATTCTGCGCTGTTAAAGTCGCAGAACTCTTGATAAGCCTCTAAAAGAATATCGAGCTGCATCAGTTTATCTTGGCGTTCACCACTGAGGAGCATCCATAGATCTTGAACCGCTGGACCATTGCGCGCATCGTCAAGATCGACAAACATCGGCCCATCACGCCATAAAATATTGCCTGGGTGACAATCGCCATGTAGGCGAATAATTTTACTTGAGTCAGACCACTGTTCTTCGAGTGCCTTAATCAACATATCGAGATCATTGAAGAAAGCCGATTCGATGTGTGCTGGTATAAAGCGTGAATTCTCTAAGATCTTGCGTGGTTGATGTAGGTATTCATCAAGGCTGATGGTTGGTCGGTGTTGAAATAGCTTTTCAGAACTTGCTTTGTGAATACGCCCGAGAAAACGACCTACGCCTTCCAACTGATCCAGGTTATCCACTTCGTATTGACGACCTCCGACACTATCAAACAGCGCAAACAGATAGCCTTGATACTCATGCAGAGTTTGACCGTTGATCTTAATCGGCGGTGCGACAGGGATCTCCTGTTCAATGAGATCGAGCGCGAAATCATGCTCTTCTTGAATCTGCTCTTTGGTCCAACGCTGTGGGCGGTAGAACTTCACAACATAGCGCTTACGGTCTTCATCGCTAAATTGATAGACGCGGTTTTCGTAGCTATTGAGCGCCAAAAGGCCTGACTCGGCACGAACTCCAATACTTTCGAGGGCGTACCACATGAAATCAGGCGTCAGGTTGTCAAAGTTAAAAGCTTGTTCGGTCATAAAAATAAAAAAGGCTCATTACTGAGCCTTTTTCCATTGATTGGTTGAAATACCAAGTGGTCACCCACTAGATATTAGAGCTTCTTGATAAAGCGGCTTTCAACTTCCATCGTAAACTCTTCATTATCCGAGAGTATAAACTGAATTGTCGAAACTGGTGAGCTGAGTTTTTCTGGATCGGCTCCCAAGCTGATTGGTAGGTTCAATACTTCGCCTGGGTCGACAGCAACAGTCTGCTTACCATACCAGATAGCTTCAGGTAACCCGCTAACACTTAAATCGTACTCTTGAACCTGTTGGGTTTTGTTGATGATTTTGAGCGTGTAGGTGTTCTCAACAAAGCCTTGAGTGTTGATTCTGAATAGTTGGTTGCGGTCACGAAGCACAGTTAAGCCAGCTGGATCGACACTTGCAACCTGAACAAAGAACAAACCAATCATCAGTAGTAGCACGCCACCGTAACCCAATAGTTTCGGTCGCATTACTTTAGTATTGTGACCTTCCAGGCGGTGTTCTGTCGTGTAGTTGATCAGCCCTTTCTCATATCCCATGCGATCCATAGTTTGGTCACAGGCATCGATACAAGCGCCACAGTTAATACACTCATATTGCAGGCCGTCACGGATATCGATACCAGTCGGACATACCTGAACACACAAGTTACAGTCGATACAGTCACCCAAGCCCAGTGTTTTAGGGTCGGCTTTGCGTGAACGAGGGCCACGGCTTTCACCACGCTCTGTGTCATAGCCAACGATAAAGGTATCTTTATCAAACATCGCAGATTGGAAACGAGCATACGGACACATGTGTAGACATACGATTGAACGCATCCAACCCGCATTAGCGTAGGTACAGCCAGCGAAGAACAGCACCCAAAATACAGGCCAGAACGAAGCGTCAAAGGTGAAGAAACCAACGACTAGTTCTTTAACAGGAATAAAGTAACCAACAAAGGTGAGACCTGTTGCTAAGGCAATTGCCCACCAAGCGATGTGCTTAATGGTCTTACGCATCATTAGATTCGGTGTGAGTTTGCCTGAGTCTTGCTTCTTACGTTTGTTGGCAGAACCCTCGAGTTTCTCTTCAAACCAGATGTACATAAAGGTCCAAACGGTTTGCGGACACAAATAGCCACACCAAACCCGGCCTAAAAAGGTGGTAATAAAGAACAGGCCGAAAGCCGCGATCATGAATAGAATCGCCAGCAGGGTGAGATCCTGAGGGTAGAGCGTGGTACCAAAGAAATTAAACTGCTGATTACCAATATCGAGCAGTATGGCTTGTCGCTCTCCAAACGGTATCCACGGGATCAGCGCAAACAATAGCAGTAGAAACCAGCCACCATAGCGGCGCAGTTGTTGGAACTTACCCTTGCTTTCACGCACGTAGATGCGGTTATTGGGGTTAAATCGATCTCCATTACCTTTATGTGTCTTGGGATTAAAGGTTTTAGGAGTCACATCTTTGATATCGATTTTATCCTGACTCATGGACTATCCTTTTGATGGTATAGGTACCCTTTCTTGGTGTGGGCACTTTATGACATTGCTTTAAGTAACTCTGCGGGAGAATCTTGCATACCGTAGCTTTGGTATATCACTGGACCCTATACACGCTACTCTTATTTTAGAAGATTCTTATGGGAGGCGATTATAGCGACAATACTGTTCTCATTTCTTTAACGCTATCAACCTTTAGCAACAAAACTCATAACAGTTGTGACGAAAAAATAGCGAACAGAAACAAAAAAGCGACCGAATGGTCGCCTTTAAATGAGTTGAGCTGAAACTGAGTGGGACTAGATGATGCCGCGTGCTTTTAGGATTGCAGTTTTGAAATCGTCTTCTTGGTCTTTTTTCAGGCCAGGAATCATCTCGTCTTTTTGGCTGTTACGCATCTTAAGGTGGTAGATCAGTACGTCATCGGTGAGATCTTCCAGTTTACCTTCGTAGCCTGCCTCTTTAGATAGCTTAATAATGAATTCGAGCAGGTTTAGCTCTTGGTCTTTTTGCCACTCAGGCTCCATTAGCTCGATCAGCTCTTCAATGCGATGGCATTTCATTTTTTATTCTCCACAAATTTTATAATGATTTGCAGTAAAGGTATCAAATCGGATACGGAATACCAATCCAACAGGCAAGAAAAAAGCGCAGTAAAAACTGCGCTTTTTGTTATGCGGCTTTAATTACTTTTGCAGAGCTAGACGTAAGCAGAGCAGTCTTCTCAACAAGAGTCATTGTTGGTGCCACTTTCTTTGCCGTTGGAGCAGCTACAAAGCCACTACGACGACGCATCGCACTACGGTTGGTGTGCGAAAACCTGACAGCTGTTGGTCGCATTGAGTTACCTAACGGTCAGGCATATCCATTGCCAATTTAATGGCCTGATCCAAAATGAGCTGCGCTTTAATTGCTTAAAGTTAGGCTCGTCTGGCTTTCGCCAATCCAATCATGAATCAGGATAATGATATGCGTGCATATCAATAACAGATTATCATCATCTGGTTGAACGATCGATGCTTGTTGGAAAAATACCCGCCAATAACAGCTAAAATTGTGTGAGCAGTATATTTGAGTTTGAACCTCTTTCAGGCTTAAGATGGTGCTTTAAAGGAGGTGCATATGTCGTTCTTAAAGAAAACGCTAGCAAGTTTTGGTATTGGATCGGCGAAGGTAGATTCAGTACTGCAGCAAGAAGTGCTTTACCCAGGCCGTAAAGCCAACATTATTGTGCACGTTTACGGTGGCTCTCAACCTCAAGATATCGATAACATCGACCTCAACTTGTGCTGCCGTTACATCAAGGAAGTTCCTATTAACCCCGATAAGCAAGATCGAGGTCAGACGCGTCGCGTTCATCAAACATACTCACTGGCGAAGTGGAGTCTGCCTTATGCCTTCACGATTGAGCCGGGCGAAACGCGTGATTTCGAGTGCGAGTTTGATGTTCCACTCAATACGCCGGTCACCATTGGTGATGCGAAAGTGTGGTTGGAAACCGGATTAGACATCGCGATGGCAATCGACCCATCTGATAAAGATGTGCTCACGGTACGTCCTGACGAGTTGCTTGATGGCATCTTTAACAAACTTGAAGCCCAAGGCTTACGCATTCGACAAGTCGAGTGTGAAGCGGTAGATGGCTTTGAATTACCGTTTGTTCAAGAGTTTGAGTTCGTACCAACGACCGGGCCCTATCATGGCCGTTGGCGTGAGCTAGAGGTCGTGGCCCATAGAGATGAGCAAGAGCTAAAGATGTGGTTTGAGATCGACCGCAATCGTGATGGCGCTAAAGGTATGTTGGCGAGCCTACTTGGTGTCGGCAAACTCAAACGCCAGCTAAGCATTCCTCTTGATACCTCACCACAGCAAGCCGGTGAGATGGTGATAGAGTATTTGGAAAGCGTCTCTTAGCTCCTTCATCCGACTATAATACGGTGCATAAAAATTTAAGCTTACACGTGTAAGCTTAATGTGTAATACTAGAGTAATTGTTCGATTACTCTAGTAGGATGCCCATGTCTGAAGCCAACGTCAGTGAATATAGCGAAATAGAAGAGCGAGCCAATGCGATCACACACGGCCTTGGGGTGGTGTTGGGTATTGTTGGTTTAATCTTATTGCTCATCAAAGCCGATCAGCTCAATGCGGATTTACTTACCGTGGCAAGTATGGCGACCTACGGCAGCAGTATTATCTTGTTGTTTTTGGCTTCCACTCTCTATCATTCGATTACCACCGAAAAAACTAAGCGGTTACTGAAAACCCTCGATCACTGTGCGATCTATCTGTTGATCGCTGGTAGTTATACCCCGTTCTTATTAGTTAGCTTGAGAACGCCGTTGGCCTTTGGGTTAATGGGCGTGATTTGGGCGATAGCCTTGGTCGGTATCGTCATGAAAATTGCCTTTGTGTATCGCTTTAAGCGCTTGTCGTTAGTCACGTATCTAGCAATGGGGTGGCTATCGTTGATAGTGATTTATCAACTGGCGAAGAGTGTGGATTTAGGCGGCTTGATCTTGCTGGCTGCGGGCGGAGTTATCTATTCTCTGGGTGTGATTTTCTATGTCGCAAAACGCATCCCATACAACCATGCTATTTGGCATCTGTTTGTATTGGCGGGATGCGCTTGTCATTTCTTTGCGATCTATCTATACGTTACGCCAGTTTAGCGAGCCAAAACCTCAATCACTTCAGCTTGGAGTTGGTACTGGTCTTGTTTATCCAGTGCTAGCTTAATCAACTTACCTTCGGCGCTGCTTTGTGGGCGAAGGTAGGTATCAGCCATACGTTTGATGGATTTCCAAGTATCAACCTGTTGCTCTGCGAGCAGCTTACCGTCTGTCGAGAGCACTTTAACCTTCAGTGAAACCAAGATGATTGGCTGAGTGCCTTGGTTAGTGATTGCTGTTGGAATGACGAGTTCACCATCTTGATAACTTGCAGCGCCAAGCAGAATATCCACACCAGACTTCGACAACTGCAGGCTCGGCTTAGTATCGTTAAGCTTAATCGTGGTACCGGTAACGGCGGTCGCAACAGGAATCGCAGCGATGCTTGGCTTCGTTGATGCATCCGAAGTAGTGACTTCCGATTCAGCTTGGGTCGTCACGTACTCCCATGTAAAGTCATCTTTAAGATTCACCTGTTTGCCATCAGGTAGGGTGATCAGTTGATCGGCGAATGCAGTACCGCTGAGTAGTGCACTAGCCATCAATAGGTAAGATCGCATAATGGTTTCCTTTTTAATGCTTAATTAACGACGCCAGAAGGCTGGGAAGAACAGTACCAACAGGGTCAAGATCTCAAGCCTTCCCATCAGCATACCAAAACTTAGCAACCATTTTGCTGCATCTGGAAGTGGTGCAAAGTTTCCTGTTGGACCAATCACACTACCCATGCCTGGGCCCACGTTGGCCACCGCGGTGATTGCACCGGAAATGCTGGTGATTGGATCGAGTCCCATCGCACTTAAGCCACCTGCAATTAAGATAATAGTAATAAAGAACATCAAACCAAAGGCCACCAAAGAGCGAACGATGTCGTCGTTGACTGGCCGTTGGTTATAACGCTGAACAAATACGCCTGAAGGGTGAATCAGTTTCATCATCTGTTTGTGCAGCATGGTCATTGCTATCTGGAAACGGAATATTTTGATGCCACCAGAGGTTGAGCCTGAACATGCTCCTGCCATCATTAAGAAGGCAAACAGAGTCGTTGGTAGAGCGCCCCAAGCTGTGAAGTCTTCCAAACCAAAACCGGTAGTCGTAACCACTGAGACGATATTGAACATCGACACGCGTAGTGCATCCATCATGGTGTATCCATCACGAATAACTAACCACATTGAAATCACAACACTCGAAGCAAGAAACAGGTAAGTAAAACCTCGAACCTGAGCATCTTTGTAGAGTGGAGCCAGCTTGCGTCCACGTAAAGCACTGACAAACAGCAGGAAAGGCAAGCCGCCTAGGAACATGAATAGGGTACCAACCCAGTGCGCACTGTTGGAGAAGTGGTTCATCGAGCCGTCAGAGGTGGAGTAACCGCCTGTAGAGAGCGTAGTAAAGGCGTGGTTGATGGCATCAAACATCCCCATACCGGCAAACAGGTAGCTGATAAAGCACAGCCCTGTTAGCACCAGATACACAGCAACAATGTTCTTGGCTACCGTTTTAGCGCGTGGACTACTTTTATCGGACCAATCCGACGACTCGGTTTGGAATAAGCGCATACCACCAACATTGAGCATTGGTAGCACGGCTACCGCCATCACGATGAAGCCAACCCCACCTAGCCACTGCAAGATAGAGCGCCACAGCAAGATACTTGGCGCCATGTTATCTAGACCACTGAGAACGGTAGAACCGGTAGTGGTGATACCGGACATGGTCTCAAAGTAGGCATCGGTAAAGCTAATGTGGTTGATGAACACAAATGGCAGTGCGGCAAAGGCGCTGGCGATGGTCCAAACTAGTGAGGTAATAAGGAACATGTCCCTTACCCCAAGGCGGAAGTGTGCGGTTCGGCCTAAGCTCAGGCAGATAAAGGCGATCACATGGGTGATCACCACCGATTGACCAAACTCTAGAAAGCCACCCGTTCCCGTAAAGAATGCCACCAAAGTTGGCACATACATGAACAGGGCGAGCTTGGAGAGCACCAACCCAATAACTAATAGAATGGGGCGTAAGTTAACCATGATGTTTTACTGGTGCGTTCTTATAGGAAGAACGGACTCGGTTGGAATAGCGACTCAACGTCTGGGACGTATTTTTTATCAACCAAGAACATCACCACGTGGTCATCTTGTTCGATCACAGTTCTATCGTGCGCGATAAGAACCTCTTCACCACGCACAATCGCACCAATAGTGGTACCTGGTGGCAGTTTGATATCGCCAATCGCTCGGCCGACAACCTTCGAAGTGGTTTCGTCACCGTGAGCAATTGCTTCGATTGCCTCGGCAGCACCACGACGTAGAGATGATACGTTGACGATATCGGCACGACGAACGTGCGTCAGTAGCGCAGAAATTGTGGCTTGCTGTGGAGATATCGCAATATCAATCACACCACCTTGTACTAGGTCGACGTAAGCACCGCGCTGAATCAGCACCATTACCTTCTTGGCACCCATTCGTTTCGCCAACATTGCTGACATGATGTTGGTTTCGTCTTCATTAGTTAGAGCGATGAACACGTCTACTTGGTCGATATTCTCTTCGGTCAGTAGTTCTTGGTCTGCCGCATCACCACAGAAGACGATGGTGTTTTCAAGCTCTTCAGACAACTTCTCGGCACGGGTGTAGCTGCGCTCAATCAGCTTGATGCTGTAGCTCTGCTCTAGGCGCTTCGCTAAGCTGGCACCGATGTTACCACCACCAACAATCATGACGCGGCGATACGGCTTCTCAAGGCGTTGTAGCTCACTCATGACTGAGCGGATATGGTTACTTGCCGCAACGAAGAACACCTCATCATCAGCTTCAATGATGGTAGTACCTTGTGGTCGAATTGGACGACCTTGACGGAAAATAGCGGCTACGCGAGTATCGATGTGTGGCATGTGCTCGCGCAGCGCTGAAAGTGCGTTACCTACTAGTGGGCCACCATAGTAGGCTTTTACCGCTACTAGGCTCACTTTCTGCTCTGCGAAGCTGACAACCTGAAGTGCGCCCGGGTATTGGATTAGGCGCTCAATGTAGCTGGTCACCAGCTCTTCAGGAGCAATAAGGTGGTCAACAGGGATGGCACCCGATTTGAACAGAGCTTCTTTCTCTTCCAAATATTCAGGAGAGCGGATACGGGCAATTCGGTTCGGAGTATTAAACAGAGAAAAGGCGACCTGACACGCGGCCATGTTGGTCTCATCCATATTGGTTACCGCAACCAACATATCGGCATCTTGAGCACCGGCTTCGCGCAGTGTATTCGGGTGGCTGGCATAGCCATTGACTACCCTAAGGTCATATTTGTCCTGAAGTTCACGCAGTCGGTCGCCATCGCGATCGACAATAGTGATGTCATTGTTTTCACCTACCAAGTTCTCAGCAAGGGTACCGCCTACTTGTCCAGCACCTAGGATAATGATCTTCATAGCCTATCTCTTATTTTTTGTTATTTAACGCCTTGGTGATATTCACCACAACGAAACAGCGGCTAAGAACCCCTTCTTAGCCGCTGTATAATTATGCTTGTTTCACTAACACTGCGTAGTAGAAACCATCCATATCTTCTTCGCCAGGTAATATTTGACGACCTGGTTGTTCGATATCGGAGCCGACAAGTGTTGCATCCGCAGTACGCTCAAGGAACGCTTTCACTTGAAGTACGTTCTCTTGTGGTGTGATAGAGCAGGTCGCATACACCATAGTGCCGCCAGCTTTTAATTGTCCCCACATTGCGTCCATGATTTCGCTTTGCAGCTCTGCGAGTGCTTCAATGTCTGACGCTCGGCGCAACCACTTGATGTCTGGGTGGCGGCGAATTACACCGGTTGCCGAACAAGGGGCATCAAGCAGAATACGATCAAATTGTTCACCACTCCACCACTCTTGTGGGTATCGAGCATCACCACAAATGACATCAGCACGCAGTTGGAGACGCTCTAGATTGTCATAGACGCGGTCTAGACGTTTCGGGTCTGCATCGATCGCAACCACTTCTGTGTCGTTAGTGTGCTCAAGGATATGTGCAGTTTTACCACCCGGAGCGGCACAGCAATCCAGAATCAGTTCGCCATCTTTTGGCGTCAAGTAGTCAACCGACAATTGTGCGGCAGCATCTTGTACCGAAATCCAACCTTTATCAAAGCCTGGAAGCAGAGTGACATCGCACGGCGCAGCTAATTTTATGGCATCTGCAGCTTGTGAGTGCAGACTGTATTCAATGTTTTCGTTTTTAAGTAGCTCAGCGTATTCATCACGAGTGTGATGCTGGCGGTTCACGCGTAGCCACATTGGTGCCTTGCTGTTATTCGCTTCGACAAGTTGCTCCCATTGATCTGGGTAGCTTTCTTGTAGCATTTTTAGGATCCAGCTTGGGTGGCCGTATTTGCCAGCGTTGTGACTGACCGCAGCCTCATCTAGAGCTTCTTGATCGCGTAGGTAATTGCGTAGTACCGCGTTGATTAAGCCACTTAGGTTCTGCCCACGCAGCGTTTTGGTTGCTTCTACTGTCTCACCGACGGCTGCGTGCGAAGGGATACGCATGAAGCTCAGTTGGTAAATACCAACCAGAATCAGGTGATGGAAAACACGTTTCTTGCCTTTTAACGGGTTGTCCATTAATTGGTTGGCGATAGATTCTAGGCGAGGCAAGTAGCGCAGAGCGCCATAACAGATCTCTTGCAGTAGAGCATGGTCACGTGGGCGGATCGTTTTTTGAGCCGCAGGTAGTGCGTGTGAAAGAGAGTGGCCTTTATCGACAACTTGGAACAGGACATTGGCAGCAGCAGCGCGAACATTCATGGGGAGTACCGACTATGTTATTGAATACATGAGGGCATCTCTGCCCTCGTAAAGGTTATAGACTGCATTGAGTGCAGTCTTGCAAGGGTTAGGTGAGCTGCGTGCCCACCTCAAACCAACTTGCGCGAGAGTTCAAGATATCTTGTACTGACATCGCTTTTTTGCCCGGTACTTGTAGCTGCTCAAGAACAAGGACACCTTGTCCGGTTGCTACATAGATGCCGGTTTTATCCGCTTGCAGAATGGTACCTGCTGGCTTATCAGTAGTTTGCTCTGCCACACGGCTTTGCCATACCTTGATGCTGTTTTCTGCGGCTTCAAAGTGACTCATTGGCCATGGGTTGAAGGCACGAACACAGCGCTCAATATGTGCTGCGTCGTCACTCCAGTTGATGCGCGCCTCTTCTTTGCTCAGCTTCTTCGCGTAGTTAGCAAGTTCGTCGTCTTGCTTCTCTGCAACAGCTTTACCTGCAGCGATGTCAGCTAAACACTCAACAAGAGCATCAGGGCCAAGACCAGCGAGTTTCTCGTACATTGAAGCACTGGTGTCTGTTGCTTCGATTGGTAGCGTAGCAATGCTGAGCATGTCACCCGTATCTAGGCCGATATCCATCTGCATAATAGTTACGCCTGTCTCTGCATCACCTGCCCAGATAGAGCGTTGGATAGGCGCAGCACCACGCCAGCGCGGTAGGATAGAGCCGTGAACATTGATACAACCCAAGCGAGGAGTATCTAGCACCACTTGAGGTAGCAGCAAGCCATAAGCGACTACAACCATGATGTCGGCATTAAGATCAGCCAACTCTTGCTTCGCTTCGTCTGACTTGAAGTTCTCAGGTTGGTAAACCGGAATATCATGTTCAAGGGCGATGTTTTTAACTGGGCTTGCCGTTAGCTTCTTACCACGACCTGCAGGGCGATCCGGTTGGGTGTAAACCGCAATAACTTCATGCTCCGAAGACAACAACGCCGCCAAGTGACGGGCGGCGAAATCCGGAGTACCTGCGAAGACAATTCTTAAAGACTGACTCAAGGTAGGCTTCCTTCTAATTAGTTTAACTAGCGCTTATTTTGCTTGTTTCTCGTTGAAACGTTTGATCTTAGCTAGTTTATCTTGAATACGTTTGCGCTTTAGTGGCGATAGGTAATCAACAAACAACTTACCTTCTAGGTGATCAAGCTCATGCTGAACACAGATAGCCAGTAGGTCGTCAGCGTCGAAGGTGTACTCTTTACCATCGCGGTCTAGTGCTTTCACGGTAACTTCTGCCGCACGAGGCACAAGTGCGCGAGCACCAGGAACAGATAGACAACCTTCTTCGATGCCATCTTCACCGCGCTTCTCGATGATTTCAGGGTTGATCAGCACCATTGGCTCATCACGTGTCTCTGAAATATCGATAACAACAATACGTTGGTGGAAATCAACCTGCGTTGCTGCAAGGCCAATGCCCTCTTCGTCGTACATGGTTTCAATCATGTCATCAACGAACTTTTGAATCTCTGGGGTAACTTCTTTTACCGGTTTCGCCACGGTACGTAGACGATCATCTGGTAATGTTAATACTTGTAATACAGACATATACACTCGAAATATTGAACTGTGCCGAAACAGCTTAAACCTTGTTGGCTCAATTCTAGACATTTTATAGGCCAAATGACAGCATCCTGAAGGTAATTCTACGATTAGATGTCATATATCCAGACCAAGGAACCGAGGTCATGCGCCATTTTTTAACAAGGTTATCGCTAGTTTTTCTACCATTTTCAGCCGCGACACTGGCCCAGCACCCCCCAACTCCTCTGAACATAAAACAGGACGCGCCCAAGACGTACATCGTGGAGAAAGGTGACACCTTGTGGGATATTTCAAAGATGTACCTCGACAGCCCTTGGTTATGGCCGCGTTTATGGCAGGTGAACCCAGAGATAGATAATCCCCATCTGATTTATCCAGGGGATAAACTCTCCCTAGTTTGGTTGAATGGCCAGCCCGTTTTAAGCCTCAAACCCGTTATTAAATTGAGTCCTAAGATTCGAGTTAAAGCCAAAAAAGCGGTACCGACGGTCGATGAGGGGCTTGTTCTTCCGTATCTTCAATCGGACCGACTCGTGACTCAATCGGAGGTCGATGCGGCTGAGCGCGTATTGGGAACCAGCGATGGGCGCAAGTTTTTAACGGCTCAAGATCGACTGTTTATATCAGGACAACAGCAACATCAAAAGTGGGGTATCTACCGAGCGGTTGCGGAGTATCAACGCAGTAATCCTCAGTCGTCGATGATATCGCTGCGTTTAGTGGCTAATGCTCGTCTCCATTCCGTAGAAGCCTCTTTTAGTAGTTTGCAGGTCGATTCCCAGCAGCAAGAGATTTTAGTGAATGATGTAGTGCTGCCTGTATTGAATATCGATCAAGCCACACTGACGACGACCTTTTACCCGACACCGACTGCTGCAGGGCAGTTTGCACATATCGTTGGGTCCTTGGAGGGCGGGAAATTCAGTGCCAAGAATCAGGTGGTGGTGATTGATAGAGGTACACACGACAATCTTCGCCAAGGTTCGATGTTTTCACTTAGTCAGTCTGGCGCTGTGGTCTATGGTCAGCAGGGTGACTACAGTTACGACAGTGAGACATTGGGCGATAAGATCCAATTGCCAAATACTGAGATAGGGAATCTGATGGTAATAAGGCCTTATCAGTATTTCAGTTTGGCTTTAGTTACTCAAAGCAGTAAACCTATTAGTCAGGACACCTTGGCTGTGTCACCGCTCTTAAGTGATGGCTCAGGCGAGTAGGGTTCTCAAATGACAGAGCAAGAGCTAGCGGCGTGGTTGAGGTTAAGTTTTGTCCCTAAGTTGGGTATGAAGCGTCTTAAGCGCTTGCTGGCTATCGATTCACCTCAAAATCTTGTTGATTACACCCACGAACAGCTGTCGGCTATTGGTTTTTCAGATTCGCAAATAACCTACCTCAAATTCAAAACTGAGCCTCTAATTGAAGAGTGCTTAGCATGGCAAGCACAAGATTCGACACATCATATCGTTACTCACCAATGCGTAGCGTATCCACCTTGCTTGCGACAGATAGCCAGTGCGCCGAGCGCCTTATTTGTGCGCGGCAATATTAAAACACTGAGTGATCCTCAGATCGCGATGGTCGGCAGTCGCAATGCGAGCTTGGAAGGCTTGCAAACAGCCAAAGCCTTCGCTCGAGAATTCGCCCAGAGTGGTTTGATTGTTACCAGTGGCCTAGCGCTCGGTATTGATGGCTATGCCCATGATGGAGCCTTGTCGGGTGGAGGAGAAACCTTTGCTGTATTAGGCTCTGGGTTGAATGCGGTTTATCCGGCTCGTCACCGTAAACTCGCGGAACGAGTCGCAGAACAAGGGGCGTTAATCTCTGAGTTTCGCCCTTCTGCTAAGCCGCGTCCTGAAAACTTCCCACGTCGTAATCGCATTATCAGTGGCTTGTCGCTAGGCACATTGGTGGTTGAAGCGGCGGAAAAGAGCGGTTCCTTGATTACGGCTCGCTACGCATTAGAACAAGGGCGAGAAGTCTTTGCTTTGCCAGGTTCAATACACAGCCCTACCAGTCGTGGAGGAAACAGTTTAATCAAGTCGGGCGCTTGCCTAGTGCAGAGTGCTCAAGATGTCCTTGTTGAAATAAAAAGCCTATTAGATTGGTCTATTGAAGTACAACCCAGTCTGTTTGATGCGCCAACAACTGACAATGCAAATGAACAATTGCCATTTCCACATCTGTTAGCTAACGTAGGGTTAGAGGCGACACCCGTTGATATTTTGGCACAGCGAACCCATATACCTGTGCATGAGGTCATGATGCAGCTCTTAGAGTTAGAACTTTTAGGGCATGTTGTTGCAGTTTCTGGTGGCTATATTCGAAAGGGGAGAGGCTAGCTATGATGATGGACATTCTGATGTACCTGTTTGAAACCTACATCCATAGCGATTCTGAATTGCAGGTGGATCAAGACGAGCTTGAAGAAGAATTACTTCGAGCAGGGTTTCACCAAGACGATATTTATAAGGCGCTTCACTGGTTAGAAGATCTCGCTGCATTGCAAGAAACCGACAGCCAAGCGGCGATTTCGGTCTCTTCGAATACCTCCATGCGTGTGTATACCAAGCGAGAAATGGCACGAATCAATCTAGAGTGTCGCGGCTTTCTTCTATTCTTAGAGCAAATTAATGTGCTGACCACTGAAATTCGTGAGATGGTGATCGACCGAGTGATGGGGTTAGAAACCAATGAGTTTGAGTTGGATGATCTCAAATGGATTATCTTAATGGTGCTGTTTAACGTACCAGGTAATGAGAGTGCTTACACGCAAATGGAAGAGCTGTTGTACACCAAAGAGCAAGGTATCTTGCATTAATACAGGCTTGTCATGAGTAGTAAGATCGATCATCAGCTTTTTTCCGCCCATGAGCACGCGCTCGAACATGAAGCGTGTCCTCAGTGTGATGGTGAGTTACAGCTTCGTCACGGTAAGCACGGCCCGTTTATGGGGTGTACTCATTACCCAGAATGCGACTACATCAAGCCGCTGCATCAAAACGATGGGCACATCGTCAAAGAGCTCGGTGTGCCTTGTCCTAAATGCCAAAGTGAGTTGGTATTAAGACAGGGGCGCTACGGTATGTTTATCGGCTGCAGCAGCTATCCAGAGTGCCATCACATAGAGTCTCTCGATCAACCGAAAGAAGAACAGACGCAAGCGCCACAAGTCGCCTGCCCAGAGTGTGGAAAAGGCCATCTTGTTGAGCGTAAGTCTCGCTACGGAAAACTGTTCTTTGCATGTGATAACTACCCCAAGTGCAAGTTTGCAGTAAATCAGCCACCGATTATTGGTCGTTGTGAAGTCTGCCGATTCCCATTGTTGGTCGAGAAGAAAACAGCGCATGGCGTTAAAAAGCAATGTGCTGATCGAAAGTGTCACCACATTCAAGAACAAGCATAAAAAACGGCGCTCATTGAGCGCCGTTTTTAATTGATTTTAACTTACTGCATCTGCTCGGCAAAATCATGGATTGCAGGGTAGGCTGCTTTATCCAGAATATTCGCTAGACCGCAAAGCGTGCGTTGCAGTTCTGCAGTGTAGTCAGCACTGACGTTGATGTGACCCATCTTACGACCTGCACGTTTTTCTTTGCCATACCAGTGAACGTGGCACCCTGCTTGCGCTAGGATCTCATTTGGTAGTGTGTCTTCACCAAGGATATTGATCATTGCAGTCGGGCGAATCAGCTTAGTGCTACCTAACGGCATACCACATACGGCACGAAGGTGATTCTCAAACTGACAAGTCTCAGCACCTTGCTGCGTCCAGTGACCAGAGTTATGAACACGTGGCGCAATCTCGTTAACGAGTAGTGCACCTTGAACATCAAAGAACTCAAGCGCTAGCACACCAACGTAATCCAAGCGCTCAGCAACCGCAGTGAACATCGTCTTAGCTTGTTCCTGTAGCTCAATGTCATCAATCGCTGTCGATAGACTCAGCACTCCATTGGTATGAACGTTTTCAGCCAGTGGGTAAACCTGAATTTCGCCATCTTTACCACGAGCACCAACTAAAGAGACCTCACGATCAAATGGGACAAACTCTTCTGCAACAATCGCTTGGTTGTCGGTCGCCGCGATGCACTCTGCCATCTCCGCCCAAACGCTTTCCACTGCGTCTAATGACTTAAGACGCCATTGACCTTTGCCATCGTAACCACCCAGTGTGCTTTTAAGCACCATAGGTAGACCGACATGCGAGATAGCGTGGTCAAAGTCTTCGCGAGTGTTGATCACTGCGTATTTAGCGTTTTTCACACCTGCTTGGTCGAGCAGAGCTTTTTCAAGACGACGATCACCACCTGCTTTGATCGCTTCGGTTGTCGGTAGGAACTTGCCATTGCGCTCACACACTTCAAGTACATCATGAGGGATGTGTTCGAACTCAGCAGTAATGAAGTCCGCGCGCTCTATCGCATTTTCTAAGCCGTTACCTAGAATCGCTTGCGTTAATGGATGAACAATATTTTTGCTGCCAACATCAAAAGCAGAAATTTCAATATTCAGCGGTGCCCCAGCTAGGGACATCATACGAGCAAGCTGGCCCGCGCCTAACACAAGAACATGCATGGGAATTAGTCCTCTGCAGGGTTTGGATTAGCAAGTACCGTTTCTGTTTGTTCAGAGCGGAATGCTTCTACTTTTGCCATTACTTCTTCATTGTGTGTACCAATGATTTGTGCCGCTAGAATACCCGCGTTCGCTGCACCTGCTTCACCGATAGCTAGCGTGCCTACCGCGATACCTTTTGGCATTTGCACGATAGAAAGCAGAGAATCCATACCCTTCAGCGCCTTCGACTGAACAGGTACACCAAGAACTGGAACACTCGTAAACGCCGCAGCCATACCTGGTAGATGAGCTGCACCGCCCGCACCTGCAATGATCACCTTAATGCCACGCTCTTTTGCGCTAGTTGCGTAATCTGCTAATAGTTGAGGAGTGCGGTGAGCAGAAACCACTTTTGTTTCGTACGCTACGCCAAATTGATCCAACATATCTGCTGCTAGCTTCATTGTTGGCCAATCAGATTTAGAACCCATGATAATACCGACAGTCATCTCAAACTCCTTCAGGTACGATTTGATTAAGTGATTTAGATAATTTGCGCGCATTATACGGGGAAAATTGCTTAAGGAAAACGTTTGCGTTAGTCAAAGTTGCCATTTGATACATTTTATAAACAAATAGCTTTAGTCACAGTTAGTGATTATTTGTACACTTAACGAGTTTAATAGCAGAAATAGGTGAGGCAACCCGTGGACAACTTTCAGAATACTTTACAGGCATTACAACAAGGTGAAGTCATCGCTTACCCAACTGAAGGTGTATTTGGTGTGGGCTGCGACCCTGATAACCCGCAAGCCATCCAAAAATTACTTGAACTTAAACAGCGCCCGGTGGAAAAGGGTCTTATCTTGATTGCTGCTAGCTATGAACAGCTGCTTCCTTATATAGATGAAAGCCAACTCACAGCAGAACAACTGGCCAGTGTGAAAGCGACATGGCCAGGGCCAGTTACTTGGATCATGCCAGCTAGTACTCGGGTGACGGGTTGGGTGAGTGGTCAATTCGATTCAATTGCGGTACGTGTAACTGATCACCCTTTGGTACAGAAGATGTGTAATGCGCTTGGAAAGCCGTTAACCTCTACCAGCGCAAACCTGTCGGGTGAGCCGCCGTGTATGACCACAGAAGAAGTGAAACAACAGCTTGGTCATAAGCTGGTGGCAATACTTGAGGGTGAAACGGGAGGCCGTGATAAGCCAAGTGAAATCCGTGATGCCAAGACTTCTCAAATATTAAGACAGGGCTAAACCCTGCACAAAGGAAGAAACATGTCAGCAATTGATAAAGATGCGGTAAAGCAGTTCTTGCTCAACTTACAAGATTCGATTTGCCAACAGCTAGAACAAGCCGATGGTGTTGCGGCGTTTGAAGAAGACGCATGGCAACGTGAGCCTGGTGAGCGTCTTGGCGGTGGTGGTCGTACGCGTGTTATGACTAATGGTGCCGTATTTGAACAGGGTGGAGTGAACTTTTCCCACGTCGCAGGCAAAGAGATGCCAGCATCAGCGACTGCACATCGACCAGAGCTTGCTGGCCGAAAATTTGAGGCAATGGGTGTTTCCTTGGTGATCCATCCTAAGAACCCATATATCCCAACCTCTCATGCCAATGTACGATTTTTCATTGCAGAGAAAGAGGGTGAAGCGCCCATCTGGTGGTTTGGTGGTGGCTTCGACTTGACCCCGTTCTACCCATTTGCTGAAGATTGCAAATCTTGGCACCAAACAGCGAAAGATCTATGTGCGCCATTTGGCGATGATGTTTATCAGCAACATAAAGAGTGGTGTGATAAGTATTTTTACCTACCTCATCGTGATGAAACTCGTGGTGTAGGCGGCTTGTTCTTTGATGACTTAAATGAGTGGGGCTTTGAGAAGAGCTTTGCTTACATGCAAGCGGTTGGTGAGGGTTATACCCAAGCTTATCTACCAATTGTTGAACGAAGAAAAGAGACGCCTTACGGCGAACGTGAACGCGATTTCCAACTCTATCGTCGTGGTCGCTACGTAGAGTTCAATCTAGTCTATGATCGCGGCACTCTATTTGGTCTACAAAGTGGTGGGCGTACTGAGTCGATCTTGATGTCGATGCCACCACTGGCACGATGGGAGTATCGATACGAACCTCAAGAGGGTTCACCAGAGGCGTTACTGTACACAGACTATTTAAAACCTAGAGTTTGGTAAGACTTCCTTCCTTATAGGTATAGTGATAGGGTCATCATTCGATGACCCTTTTTCATAAGCTCTGTTAGGTAAGGATATGACACAGTACATAGATCGCTATGCCGTTTTTGGAAACCCAATTAGTCAAAGTAAATCACCATTTATTCATACGCTATTTGCTCGCCAAACGAACCAGCAACTTACCTATACATCTCAACAGCCTGAGCCAGATGATTTTCTCATTGCAGCGAAAGATTTTTTTGGCAATGGTGGTAAAGGCTGTAACGTCACAGCACCGTTTAAAGAAGACGCATACCAATTCGCGGATCGTCTAACCGAGCGAGCTCAACTAGCTGGCGCCGTGAACACCCTTAAAAAGCTTGATGACGGTGAGATCATTGGTGACAACACCGATGGTGAGGGGCTTGTCCAAGATTTATTGCAACACCAAGTGGTATTAAAAGACGCTCGTATTCTACTGCTTGGAGCTGGCGGTGCAGCAAGAGGTGTGATTAAGCCATTGCTTGACCACAGTCCTCGCCAGTTAGTGATTGCCAACCGTACAGCTTCTAAAGCACAACTACTTGCAGAAATGTTTACTTCTTTTGGTCATGTCTCAGGCGTTGGGCTTGATGAAGTGAATGAAGGCTTTGATGTGATCATTAACTCTACTTCTTCAGGGTTGAGCGGTGAACTTCCAAAAGTGTCCGCCGAGATATTCACACCAACAAGTACCGTTTATGACATGGTCTATGGTTCGGGACGCACGGTCTTTAATCGCTGGGCATTGGATAATGGTGCCCACGCTGCTTATGATGGCTTAGGCATGCTAGTGGGTCAGGCGGCTGAAAGCTTTATGTTGTGGCGAGGTCTAAGACCGGGTACAAAGCAAATCCTCAGAGAATTGAGAAAGAACCTAGAGGCTTAATAATGAATCAGTCAATTTTGTTTCCTGACATCCAAACCTGGGATGCAGAGAATCAATGCGTCGTTTTCCCGGCTCAACAAAGTGGCGCACTCATCGAGTGCACTATTACTTTAGAAGAGCTAGGAAAACTAGCAGGACGTGAAGTAACAAATGAACAAGCTATTGAGGTGTTCAGTGAGCTGCGTTTTGACTTAGAAGAACTAGCAGAAGAGCTAATAGAAGAAGAGGAGTTTAACTCCTCTGGTCAAATCGAGATTCAAGCGTCTTAAACAGGGCGAACTGAATCTAAATAGTCATTTTTGTTCTGAACATAGTTGTCGGCAGACTTCTGGAGAAAAGCACGTTCTTTATCTGTTAAAGGACGTGCTTGTTTTACTGGGCTTCCCACATACAAATAACCGCTCTCTAAAACTTTGTTTGGCGGAACTAAACTGCCAGCACCAATCATTACTTCTTGCTCTACGACAACATTGTCTAGAATGATCGCTCCCATTCCTACCAATACCCGATCTTGAATGGTGCAACCGTGCAACATCACCTTGTGGCCAATCGTGACATCATTACCGATAATCAAAGGATAGCCGTCAGGATTCTCCTTGTTTTTATGGGTGACATGAAGAACTGAACCATCTTGGATATTTGTACGTTGACCAATATGGATATGATTAACATCGCCTCTTGCTGCAACCAAAGGCCAAACACTAGAGTCGTTACCAATCTTGATATCACCAACTAATACTGCGGTTTCATCTATATAGACATCTTGGCCTATTTTCGGTGCGATACCTTTATAACTGCGTATAGAACTCATAAATCCTCCTTTATATAGCTAGCTTAAGAGCATTATTGGGTCTCTGACTAGGATAAATGGCCGTTTTTGGGTGTTTTTTATCCGAACAATCAAAAAACAAAAAAAAACGTAAAAAAGGGCTTGCCAATGTGATCGCAATCTCTATAATGCCACCTCGCTGACACGGGATGGCTTCTTAGGAAACCAAAACGAATCAGCAAGCCAAATTAGCCAAGCTAAGCGCTTGAAAAAAGTTTTGAAAAAAGTGGTTGACACTAA
>NZ_JAKEUS010000013.1:113624-192576 GCF_022397975.1 Vibrio sp. Isolate30 | reverse complement strand
ATGAGAACCGACGAAATTACTTGCTTCACCTATGCGGTAACACTACTACTGATTTACTAGTAAGGCTCTGGAAATGTGGGAGCAGAAACTTCTACGCTCTTATTGACAGTGGGGGTCATATCAACGCCCAATTAAGGGGTGAACAACGCTACCACCCGACCTAAAACACTGTGCCATAAACACTAGATTTGAAGTAGAAGCAAAAATGCCAAGCGTTGTGAATCCCTCTTAAATTGCTTGTTATGTTACTTAGCAGAGGGAGTGTTTAATTTACGATTGGAGCTGTACCTACCGAATGCATAACCCATAAATGAAGTTATAATTGGAAGTATGATGTTCCAAAACTCTAGAGCATTCTCAAATGGTCGCTTCCATACAACGAAACCACCAATAGTCATCAATCCTAAAATAACCAGGAATGATAAAAAGGATGGCGATATAAATTTATCTAGCACTAAAACTATAAATTCAGATTTTTGTTTCTTTGCTTCATTTTCAAGCTTTAAACGTGATGATTCCTTTTCCGCGTCAATCTTATTCTTAGCTATGTCTGTCTCAGCATTCACTTTAACCGTTTGATGTTCATAGTAAACCGCATCACGATTAAACCCGCTTCGTTGTGTTTGTGATTCAGAAGCCCCAAAGCCTGTATTAGACATTTATGCCTCCACAAAGATAGTGTAAGACAAGGCGAAAGAATTATAGTCCCCCATCACATCAACCCTAAATGAAATTGACATTGCTTTTCCATCTATATGTCCAACAGGGATTGGGCTCGCTGGACCAAAATTCAGCGTTACATGAGGGTTTTTAACGGTGATAACCATCGTAGAATTATCAACTACATTACCCGATATCGAAGCCTCTAGTTCTTCTTGGTCACCCTCAACAGCGATCTTCAACGTCATTTTTGGATTTTCAGAAAGTTCGAACTCTATTGGGTTAAGCTCAAACGAACTCACCACTCCGGAAGATAAGACAACCTTATCACCTGTTGTAATTTTCATCTCGATACCACTATCATGTTTTGGCGATATTCTAATGCAAAAAAAGCATAGACGCACCTTAAGATGGGGGTAGTAACATAACAGCTATATTAGACAGAAAAATTCTGCACTTAAATACAGAATTATTCTGTCTAGTATCTTTGTGGCGTAAACGATACTCCGTTTTTATGAAAACTAACAGTAACTTAAATGCTATCGCTCTCTGCCTACATCCCAAAATGCGGATTTTTTCCGTATAGCATGAATTGATATGAAAAAATCACTATTCCTTCTTTATGTCCAAGATTGATTTAGATTAGAAAAGCAGGTTCGTGAAGTTATTGATAAGTACGTTCTGAATCAGTCGGTCTCATTGTTCAAGTGCTCGATAAACAGTCGAAGTGGCATCATCGAACGATACTCCTTTGGGAAATAGATATTCATGCTTGGTAAAGTGACCTGATGCTCTGTTAGAACCTCCACTAGCTCTCCGCTTTCCAAGGCATTGGTGCAGTAATCCCGAAATGTATAGGTCAACCCAACTCCTTGAAGCGAAAGATCGATCGTAGCAGGTGATGAGTTCGCAATCATATTACCGCGCACTTCGACTGGATAAGTGCTTTCTGAACCAGAAAAGATCCAAGGGGCAAATTGTCCTGAACTTTGGTATCGGTAACGTAAGCAGTTATGGTTCAACAAATCCTTAGGGGTTCGAGGTTTACCATTTTTCTCAAGATATTCAGGGCTTGCAACGACCGCAGTTTTCAAAGGCTCACTTAATCTTATCGCAACCATGTCCTCAGCAATCAGCCCACCAAGCCTAAACCCAGCGTGAAACCCGTCACTCAAGATGTCTGACAAAGCATCAGTCATAGACAACTCTATTTCGATCTCTGGATATTTTTTCTGGAAAGTAGCCAATTTATCCTTCACCAGCAGAAAGTAAGCAAACTCAGGTATCGCAAGTTTCAGGGAACCACGTTCAGCGTGCCCAGCTGTTCGCGCACTGTATAAGCCTTCGGCTAGCTGCTCAAAGGCTGGCCCGGTACTGCGTGCCAACGCCCGCCCGGCTTCAGTTAGGTTAATCGAGCGCGTTGTCCGAATAAATAGCGTTGTACCGAGCTGCTCTTCTAGTTTTTTTAACTGATGACTAACCGTTGAAGGTTTTACTCCAAGCTCTTGAGCTGCACCACGCAGGCTTTTTTTACTCGCAATGGCATTAAATACTTCGAGGGTAGATAAAGGTAACTTCATTGGTAGATTCTATTCACTAGTGAGGTGGATTTTAGGTGTATTGTTTATATTAATCGGCCTAATTAACATGAGCAACAAGTTAACGAAATACGTTAATTCTAGTGGTAAACAAGATGACCACTGAAAGGAAACCTAAAATTGAGGCCTGTTTTATGAACATTCTAGTGTTAACTGCTCATCCTGATCTTTCGACCTCCACCGCTAACAAAAAATGGTTTGAAGCTTTGTCTGAAGTTGACGGGATCATTACTCGCGACCTAACCGCTGTTGGAGGCGATGAAATGCGCTTCAATCCAGCGGTTGAGCAGGCGCTTCTTGAGCAGGTTGATCGTGTCGTGTTGCAGTTTCCATTCTATTGGTACTCTTCACCACCGATTCTGAAAGCTTGGATCGATCAAGTGTTTCTTTCTGGTTTTGCTTATGGCCCTGGGGGTAACAAATTACATGGCAAAGAATTGATGCTTGTGGTTTCTACTGGTGGCCCAGTTGACAGCTATCAGACTGGCGCACTCAATAGCTTCACCATGGCCGAGTTTCTTACGCCATTCCAACAGACAGCGCTCATGGTTGGCATGACTTACCTGCAGCCTTTCGTACTTCATAGTGCTATGAGCAGAGACCAAACTAGGCTCAATGCCAGTATCCCAGAATTGATTTCTTGTGTGACAAGCCCGCGACATAAGGCAGTCGATACAAGAACACCGTCAGAATCCGCTTCAGCATAGAACAATGAAAAGAGTATAGGCATTTCAAACCTTATGGTGCCTTCATCGAACAAAGCCCTTCGCATGATGGAAGGGCTTCTTAGTGACAAACTCGGAATTTTAGTTGCTTAACAAGGCGCTACAATCTATCTCTTGGGTTTGTGTATCGGAGTTCGGTACAAGCCTCACTCTACCAAGATCAAACTCTACGCTCTGCTCGCTAAATATCAAAAACGGTGTGCTCATTCTTTGAAACGACATGCCAGCTTGTTCGAAGCACTTCAGTGGTACTTTTATGGTGGTCCACTTCTCTGAAGGGGGAGGCAGTATCCGGTTGATCTGCAATTCACCAATACATGGCCACTCACAGTGAGTCGCTAGTGTCATGCTCGCTGGAGCGATGGTTTTCATTCGAATATCAAACTCTAGCGTTGAGTCTGCGTTAGCGTATCGACTGTAGTCCGCCCCTTTTTTATCTGGCGTCTGCATATACAGTTGAGCTGCAGATTGTTCTTTGTAGGCATCATCAGAACCGAAGAACTTCACATTGAGTGCAGATTGCTGCATCCCGTTGTAGTTGATGCCTGTTGTTGTGAGAGAGCCAATAGATGTTGTGCCTTTGCCAACGGCAAGCGCTTCCCAATTGTTTGTCGCGCCCGAAAGTCTTGCAGTAAATTCACCCTTGGCTTCTTTTCCAAAGATTTCGAGTGGTGTTTTAGCTACGCCATTGTCGGGTTCTGACATACCACAGCCGTAATCTCTAGGATCCAATGGAATGGCATTAAGGTCTTCATATCTAGCACGGATGGTGTTGATGTTGTTATAGCTCAGCCCATAACCGTAAGGGAACAGTGGTTGGTGTTCGCCATTAATATCTTGTTCGATGAGCTCGCCAGTGAGTCCATCAACAGGAGTTTTATAGTTCGCGATGTTTGGGGCAGGGCGGTTGATGGTTGTCGAGCATTTTTTGGCACCCCATGAGTAGCTTAGTTTGCCTTTGAAATCCTGTCCGGATTTCGCAAAGAGTACATCTGTGATTCCTCGTGCTTCTGTACCAGGTAGCCATGCCGCGACAAATGCGTCAGATAGGTTGATCTCTTCGTTTACGTAAAGCGGTCGACCTGAATAGAAGATCGTGATGACCTTGTAGCCTTGCTCTTTTAGAGTGCGGATCGTGTCTAGGTCTTTCTTGTAAGACGGTTTTAATTTAGAAAACTCTAGTGTTTGAGTTCGACTGATGTCACCAAACATTTCAGCATATGGGTCCTCGCCTATGACAACGACAGCCGTGGTGTCTTGAGGGGTTGCTTTTGAAATGTCAGTAACGATATTTTCGTCTCCAGCTTCCGTTTGCATTGCCATCAACAAGGTTTGCGCGTTAGGAAAGTCTTGTTCTATGGTGTTTCCATCACCTTGCCAAGATAGGGACCAGCCTCCTGTTTGTTTCGTAATATCATTCGCCGCAGAGCCTACGACCAAAAAGCGCGATGTTGGGGACAGTGGTAGCGCATTGTTATCGTTCTTTAACAGCACTAAAGATTCGGAGACGGCTTGACGAGCCAGAGCAACGTGTTCTGGCGCACTCAGCACTTCTTGCTTTCCTGCTAGTGAGCGTAAAGAGGGCATCGGTTTATTCCACAAGTTGGCTCTCATTTTTACGCGAAGGATTCTCGTCACGGCGTCATCAATTCGAGACATTGGAATGATACCGGAATGGACTTGAGCAATAACATTTTCATAGAACGCTTGCCAGTCTTCACGAGCCGTGATCATGAAAACATCGTTGCCCGCTAAGACCGCCTGCGGACAGTTGGCCGCAGTACAGCCGTTAATCTCGCCTTGTCCATTCCAATCGGTAACGACAATTCCGTCAAAGTTCATTTTCCCTTTCAGTACGTCTGTTATTAGGTACTCAGAGCCGTGAATCTTCTGGTTATTCATATAGGGTAGATCTGGCGTTGCAGCTTTTTCGGTGCTCATTGGATCATAGTTTCTTGGGTTCCACCAAGAGTTGAATGATGACATAACAACTTGAGCACCGGCATCTAAGCCTCCTACGTAGCCCATCGCATGGATATTACGAAGATACTCTTCTGTGTAACGGTTCTCTCCATGGTCAACCCCATTCAGTGTGCCGCCATCACCAATCCAGTGTTTTACGTTAGAGATAACATGAGTATCGCCTTTCAAACCACTTTCGCCGCCTTGAATACCTGTAACCATGCGTTTGGAATACTGATAAACCACTTCTGGGTCTTCAGAATACCCTTCGTATACGCGCCCCCAGCGATAATCTCTCGGGGTGGCAACGGTAGGAGCAAAGGTCCAATCTAAGCCAGTCGCCGCGACTTCTCTTGCTGTTGCTGCTCCTATTTTCTCTATTAAGTCGGGGTTACGTGTTGCACCTAAGCCGATGTTGTGTGGATAAAGCGTTGCGCCAAATACGTTATTGTGGCCGTGTACCGCATCGGTTGCCCACATAAAGGGAATTCGAAATCCTCTGCCTTCATAACTCTGTTCGAGCGCCAGCCAAAACTTGTCAGCTTCATTTGCCCATTGCTTTGCTGATGCATATTTGTTGTCGTCTGGGAAACCACCACCGCCATTTAAGATAGAGCCAAGCTTGTACTCTTTCGCTTCGGTTGGCGTGACTTCTCGAAGGTCTGGTTGAATCATTTGTCCGACTTTCTCTTCAAGCGTCATCAAAGACAAGATTCTTGTGATTTCAGCTTCAATAAGGGGATCTTTTGAAATGATAGTTTTTGTTGGTTTCCAATCATCTAAGTAGGGCAAGGAGTCGGCAGCGTTGAGTTCAGGGGATGAAACAAAAGCTTGCTCGGAACTTTGGCAACCGAACATAAAGCTCATGGAGACACATAAGCTCAGAATTGATTTTCGATAGATAAACACGTAATAACTCCTGTACATCGCAAGGCGATACAGCATTTATAGGGAGGTACAATTTAGAAACCATTGGCTATATCAGTGAATTAGCCAATGGTGAGAGAGATATAAACCGAGTAAGAGAGCGAGGTGGCTCTATTAGGCTTTAATTAAAAGTAATATTTGTTGTAGTCACGAGCGCGAAGTACACCTGCAGTTACTTTGAATGGCAGGCCGGCTGGCACGACTAATGAACGTTTTTTATAGCGAACTAAATCTTCTAGAGATTTGGCGTAAGCGTATTTATTTGCAAGATCTTTCCAGTAATTGTCAAAACTCATTGTCATCACCTTTATATGAGAGTGCTCTTAAATAGCCCTAATGTCTGAATGTTTTGTTTCAATCAGTGAGAGTGCAGTTACTCACTCTCACTGCCGAAGTGGTCGAAGGAACTACTTTGAAAACTGCATATCTGTTAGATAGAACTTGTCGCCAGAAGCACCATTAACCCCAAATACTGCAACTTGCATGACTTCGTTTACGTCGACCGGAAGTTGAGACATGTCGAATGAGTAGGTTGTCCAGCTGCTGCTAACTGTTGGAGTGAGCAACACTTCGTAAGATGCGCCTTTTGTGGTGTTAAAGGCAATCTTGAAGTCAGATAGTGCACCGGTTGAGGCAACTTTGAAGCTGAAGTTCTTGTATTCATTCATGTTGAAATCAAAGGGTTGAATCTCACCATAAACGTCACCTGTAAAGGCAACAACCGCGCCCCAACTGTCTGCTTTTGTCATCTCCCATGCGTTGCTACCTAGGTATGATGACTCGAGATCAAAGCCGGTACCTGTTGACCATTCGTTAAAGCTTGCATTGCCTACATTGAGAAAGGCGCTGTCATCATAACTTAAGTCAGAATCGATACTTGTTGATGAAATCATTGTAAAAGCATCGCCATAATCATTATGGTTGCGAGTAGGGTGGATACCCGTGTCATAAGCGACGAAATCAGTCACGTATAGCTTTTGGCCAGAAGTGCTTGGTGTGTAAACACCGTAGACCGCGATTTGGTTGATATCACTCAGTGCCAGACCAAATGCATTAAGGTCGATATCTATGTCATTCCATTGAGTTGCGTCTTCAAGAACGAACGGGATAACAGCACTGCTCGATTTACCATCAACGTTTGTGCCTAAGAAAACTTCAAATTTGTCGAATGCACCTTCAGCAGCAACCTTAAGTTTTAAGTTGGTGTAATTTTCGAAGTTGGTTAGATTTACGGGTGCAGCTTCAGTGTTGTTTTGATTCGTCATCGCTAACACTGCGCCCCAACTGCCATTTTCTTCAAGGATCCATGTAGAAAGATCATTAAATGAGCCAGAAGAAATGACTGTGCCTGTGCTCCACTCACCGTAAGCGACATCTTGGAGGCCAGTTTCACTGCTTGAATGTAGAATGATTAATGGACTTTCTAAGCTATCGTCAACAGTAGGCTCTTGCGTTTTTACGAACTTATAGTCTGTAACGTAGAATGTGGAAACGCCTGGCGTACCGCCAACGCCCATTATTGCAATAGAGCTGACATTAGACGTTTCTAAAGAGAATTGGCTTAGATCAAGTCTGATCGACTGCCATTGATCATTCACACTATCATCTACGGGTAAAACGAGTTCCTTAGTGACCCCATTTGCTGCAAGCGTCACTGCGTATTTTTCGAAACCACCTTCTGTTGCAACATCCACATCGAGATAGGTAAATCGGCTTAGGTCTTGTTCGATACCACCATTGAAAACAAGTACAGCACCCCAGTTACCTTCTTCTGCTGATTTAGAACCAGAAGCGATACTCCAAGCATTTTTGCCTAAATAGTTCGCTTCGCCATTGAACACGGTACCTGTACTCCACTCTTGTACGGTGTCATCACCAAATGTAATGTCAGAACCTTCGCTACCTGAAGTGATTAGAACAAACTCGTCCGTAGTTGGTTGCACGACAACTTCTTCACTCAAATAGACATCGGCTAGCTCAACTTGACCTGCATTAGAGAAAGTAAGCGCAAACCAAGATGTTTGTGTGCTTGGCGTTACGGGGACTTGCATTTGAACCCAGCCATCGGAAAGTGCTGTACCACTTGAGAGTTGATAAGTGTCTTTATATTCAGCGGCGAGCGTGACGATAGCCACTTCTACACTATCTGCTGTGGTTGTTCTTACTTTGAAGTTTGCATGAGTGATATAAGAAGCATCAATTTCATTCCCTTCCGATGCACCCCATGCAATGTTGGATGTTGGAACCCCCCAGTTGCTACCTGGTTGCATGACGAGGATTTCGCCATATTGGCTGTCTTGTGCTGTCGCAAAAGAACTGCCGCTTCCCCAAGTATCCCAGTACTCAAACGTATGGTTAAGTTCTTCGGTGGCGTGAAGAATATAAATGCTTTCACCGACTTCCACCGGTGGTTGTGGATCGACGGGCGGAGTGGCAACGTCGGTTAGAGGGTCATCACCACAACCAACAAGTGCCAAAGCGGCTAATGTTGGTGTTAAATATTGGTATAGTTTCATTTTTGACTCCATTCAAAGAAAGCGCTTACAATTTGAGTTGAAAAATGTATAACACTTTCTTTTTTATAATAATAAGAACTAATTAAATACGTAGGGGGTAGCGTTCATTTGAAAGCTAAAACCGTCATTCATCGCTCGAAGCGAACGTTATCAAGTTGGAAGATCATTTCACCTTGAGGGTCAAGAACTAGCAGGTTCTTTATCTTTGACATGTCGACTTTACCGGGCGCAAACGAGTTTCCGTTTTGTACAAGGTCGTTAAGGCTAATTGTTACGGTATGCCACTGGTTGTCTTGAGGGACATCAATAGGGTAATCACTTACGTTTGGCCAACCGCTGTCGACCTTAACCATGATTTTGTCGCCTTTGGTGACCTCTTCCATTTTGATATCGAACACAAGTTTTGCATCTTTGGTCCAAGAGGTGAGGTTGAGCTCAGGGGTAGCAAAGTAGACATTACCCGTCTCACCCGTTTTCGTTATCTGCATAACTTGACCACGCTCGCCAGAATCGACATACGCAAAGTCCATGATTACACCTTGTGGGTCGTATTCATTCTGCTGCAGGTATTTGCTGAGTTCGCCATCAAAAACATTAATGGTATTGCCAGTGATGTAATCACTAGGGAGTTCAACAGTGATTGGTGGCTTGTTACCTTTTACATGAACGGCATCTTCAGACACGGTTGCGCAACCTTGGCCAGTTGTCGGGTTCTTTGAGCATTGGTAAACACGAACGTAGTCCACTTCTAATGCTTGAGGGAATACGGAAGAATCAATGCCTTTTTCATTAGTGTTACCTGCCCATGAACCACCAATAGCGAGGTTTAATAAAAGGTGGAACCTTTGTTCAAAAGGCGCGTCATCAATGCCAATGATTTTTTCGCCATCTTTTGTGTAGATGTTGTACCAACCATCGGACGTTTGTGTCGCAAAATGAACGTCATCTACATACCAGCGCATTTCATCTTTTTCCCACTCTAATGAGTAGGTGTAGAACGCATCGCCAGGGTTTTCATTGTTTGGAAGAGAGTAGGGTTGACCTGAGTGCTTGTTGTTTGGCCAAGTACCACCGTAATGTAACGTTCCGTAAGTGCGAGTTTCTGGTTGGCCATTTTTTTCACCATGAATATCCGACTTACTCTTAAGGTTAACTGCCTCAACGATATCAATTTCACCAGACGCTGCCCATGTACCGTAAACCCAATCAGAAGGTAGCATCCAAATTGCTGGCCATGTTCCTTGTCCTACAGGCATCTTGGCTCTTACCTCAAAACGACCGTATGTCCAGTCACCTTTATCTAAAGAACGCAGGCGAGCAGATGTGTAGGGTAACGTTGTTAAATCGTCATAATCGCCATCGACGTTATTAGGACCTAAAAAGTTCTCTTTATGAGCGACAATGTATAGCACGCCGCCTTCAACAAACGCATTTTTGTTTCTTGCTGTGTAGCATTGCTGTTCGTTGTTACCACCACCCCAGCAGTTTTCTTCAAGTGACCATTTCGATTTATCGATTTCTGTACCACTGAATTCGTCATTCCAAACTAATTCCCAGCCATCGCTTTTATTGATGTTTGGATCTGACAAGTCTTGCTTTGGTACAACAAAGTCAGAACTAGCACACCCAGAGAGTATTACTGCACTGATAGATAGAGCCAAAGGTGTTGGCTTGCTTGCTAACATAAGATATCCCTACATAAAATGAAAAAGAAAGCCCTTTCTTTATAGTCATTCCCTAAATTCCTTTCAACTTATAAATAAATAATGCAGTTCTTCCATTGCCAATTTGTGATGTGGCTCAATAGAGTCGTTCGTTGTTTTAATTTTTATCAATTAAATTTGAGTTTATAAAATAATTTGATAGTGACACGGGTTAATATCTTTATTATGTTTTGATATAAATAATAACTCAATTAAGTTATTGTTTTTGTTGGGTATTGCATTGTTTTAAATTTAGTGTTTTATCCGATAATTTCAAACGTGTGTTTTTATTCTTGCTCCAAAAAATAAATAAACATTTGGTTTAACTATAAATTTTTACAAATTTAACATGTGGAATATATATAGGTTTTTAATTATGCAACTCGTTTTATTTGGTTTTTAAATTACCCATTTCATTTTGAAAGCGCTTTCTTAACTATGAGTTTGATCACGGTAATAACGACATTTAGTGACTAGTATCTAAACCCTAACGTGTCGCTTTAAAGAATGCCGACGCCAATAGAAAGCGTTTACAACAAAATATCAGTAGGGATGACAATGAAAAAATCACAAGTACATTTAGCATGTATGCTTGCGTTAACAGGAGTAAGCACCTCATTTACAGCATTTGCTGAAAATACTGAAGGCTTTGAATTTGGCGGGTACTTCAGACAAGGCGTACTATTTAGTGCAGAAAACGATTTCAAAGATTCAGATTTCATCGGTCAAAAAGAAACCCTTGGTCGCTTGGGTCTAGAGTACGACAATCAAACAAATATCGACCTTGGTTACCGCTGGCTATATGGTGATGGACGTGAGCTGAAAATTGGCACCGGGGTATCTGAAGGTCTCACGGCTGGTAATGGTAGTGGTTTTATCGAGATCAAAGGATATACCAATACAGGTACTATTTTTGCCGGTAAGCGTGATTACGGTAAGGAACGTTATATTTGGATGACGGATTTCTTTTATTCGGACATGTCGGGTACGGGGATTGGTGTTGAGTCGATGAAAGTTGGCAGTGCGATTGTTAACTTTGCTTACATTGCGAGTTATCGTGAGGACTATGACTTAGAAGATAATCCAACAAATCCAAACTCTGAAAACCTAAATAATAAAATGCACGCGGTTAATATTGCTGCAAAATATGGTGTGTGGGATGTTTCTGCGACATTCAAATCTATGCCAGATAACTGGGATCGTACAGGAAAGGAATGGACTGAAACAGGTTACGATCTAACAGTTGGCTATAAAATCTTTAACTTCTTAGGCCTTCAAGGTGACGGCAGTTCGCATACAAATATTGTAGTGCAAGCAGGTAAAGGCTTAGGTGCTGGTCAATTGTTAGGTGGTACCATTACGGACTACAACGCATATAAGCCAGGCGCACTTCGCCACGGTGAACATGAGTTTGAGTGGGGTGTGGGTAACGATGCCATTTCTCTTATGACACACTTAGAAGACGACGATACTTCATACCGTGCATTAATTTTTGGTGGACACAAGTTTGACAGCGGTATCAGTATCTTCCCGTCAATTCAAGGCCAGTACAACGACTATGCAGATGGTACCTATGATTATTGGGCGTCAGCTATGGTTCGTCCTGTAGTCGGTATTAACGATAAAATGTATCTTCAGGGCGAGGTGGGTTACGTTTATAACAACTGGAATGGCGATTCGTACGATCAAGCTAAGATTACGATAGCACCAACGTTAATGTTCCCGACTTGGACTGGCGTAAACCCAGAAGTCCGATTACTAGCAAGTTATGTGATGAATTCTTGGACGACCGATCCTGATGAAGGTCAGTCTAAAAACGACTTTATTATCGGTATCCAGACAGAAGCGAGCTGGTAATAAACACTTCTTGATAACCAAACAGCTCCTCATGGGGCTGTTTTTTTTGCTCGTAACACCAAGCCTTTCAAATCTGTAACGCCAGACGCCTGCATCAAATGCTACTCCAATTCTAAACTAAATTTATCATCTTAATGTGCGCACATTAGCCTATCTCAGATGGAGTAACAAACGTTATAAACCAGCAAGTTAGAAGGCTTGAACATTGCGTTAGGCATATTGATGATAGCGCAATGACTGATTGAATTTTCCGTGTGTTCTTAACCTTTTCCTGCGCTGATTATGGGTGCTTACTGATATCGGTATTACTCAAAGACGGTGAACAATTACCCAAAATCAACTTTATCTAAAAGGATTTTTACGACTGTGTATATCGATTTGACTAGGGTGTTTTGTCGGTGACGAAATAGAGCAAAGAATCGAATAAAGAGGAAACGAGAGGAGCAAGGTAGTAGGGCGTTTATACCTAGAAGAAAGGCGCCAATAAGGCGCCTTGGTGTTACTGAGTTGGTTTCATCGTTTATTGAAGGGTAAATCCATTTGGAGCAGCCAAGACAACGGTGCCATCACTGAAAGTGACGGTCTTTTCAGTGTTTTGATAGTTGTAGACTGCGTAGGTTTTTTGTGATGACTTTTCAAAGACAACAGCTGTAGGGTGATCAGCCTTGATATCCGTTCTCATTGTTCCCAGCTGTTGCCAAGCATGGAGCCAGTGGTAAGTATGTGCCTTACTTGAACCACGTTCTGCTATGTAATCGCCATAGCTTTCATAGTCAGAGATCGCTTCGTCTGGATCGTGCATTGCCGTAATGTTCCACCAAATATCGCGCCATTCATCTTCACCTAATCCAGAGGGTTTGCCGTTTGAGGTCTCACTTAAACCCAGAGAAATATAATCGGCCATATAGTCGGAGTGTTGGCCAAGGTGCAACGACAATGTATTCGAAGGCAACCCTTGAATGCCTAAGATATGAGTGTACTTAGGGCTAAACCATGTAGAAAAGGTTGCACCATCCCCCCAAATGATAGATGTGGTGATGCGGTTGTAGCTCGAAGGGAAGTTGTCTTTGTCAGTGTCATTATTCTCAACACTGTAGGCGTCGATGTTATTCCAATACTCCCAAAATGAATTGGTCGTAGATGCATGGGTATACATGCCTCTTTCAACAAATTCGTCTTTTCCAGTCGCTAATCCGTAAAGGACCATTGCACCATAAGCATTCGCCGCTTCTGACGTTGATTCATTGTTATTGCCTCGGGTAAAGTTCACCATGCCTGATGCCCATGAGAAGCCATTGGCTGGATCGAAGTGGCGCATGTATGGGAACATATCGTCATCTTTCCCGGCTGCATAGTCACGAATTAGCAGTTCGATCATTGGCCCGTATTGCGTATCACTACACCAACTCACGTCTTGACGACAAATTTCTGCTGCTGCACGAACGAAGTAACCGTAATGAAAGTGGTGGTCGTTGAGTTGCTGGTGGGACAAGAATGACTCTTTCACACCTAATAACGTATTCCATTGCTCGTCGTAGACAAAGTATTTTTGAGTATCAAGATCGCCTGTTGTATTTGCGGTGAACCAATCTTCGAGTTCAACTTTAAGCCATTGAATAAACTGTGAGTTTTGAGCTTCAAGACCCAATGAGTCGCTGATGGCTGCCAATTCTGCGACTTGTCCATAAATTTTACCCGCCCAGTAGGTATCTGCATATTCGCCCTTTATGGTGTAACCATCGGAATCATACTCGTTGAGCCAGTTCTCTTCACCCAGAGCAATGAAGTCATTAATGTGCTGAGTTAATGTCGCTGTGTCCAAAGATGAAACATCTGCAGGCAAATAAGGGAGGGCGCCAATGAATGGAATCGAGTAACTGAACGAATCCGTTTGAGCAAACTTAGTCACTCCACGTGCACTGCGCGTTTTGTATTCGGAATCAATCGCGTCTTGATTCTTCCATGCCATTGGGAGAAGTCCCGCAACCGTCTCTATTTTTTGTCCGTTCTCATCGAGGTAAGTATGAGTTACATTGACTTCACCATCGTCACGATTCACTTGGTAATCGATAGACACTGACTTAACAACATTTCTCGCTTTAGCCGCATAAAAGGCGACTTTTTGAGTCATACTCATGCTATCGTTGGGTAATAGAGCGAGCGTAAACTCATTAGCATCATTATTGATACCGATTTTGTTGCTCGTCTCGTCGGTAAATTCTGTTTCACCTTCACCGATGACTAGCACTTCTGTTTTATTGCCAGCAACATTAGTCCAAATACCGAGGACGTTGTTGCTCTGCGGATAAGAAACCCCTTTTTCACCACTGTCGGATCGATAGGTATGCAGTTCTGCATTACCATCATAAACCTTAAAAAAAGCATATGGGGAGCCATGAACAAACGTTGCTTCCATTACAGCCTCGCCTGTTTGAGTTTGCCATTCGACAGTAACAGAACCGTCGCTAGCCTCTTGAAGTTTGGCTTCTAACTGATCATGCGCACTGTTAACAATGGTTACTCCATCGAAAGTTTCAGCGAATGGGTCGGGAATCTGGTATTGGAATATGTCGGTGCCAACGCCCCTGAGCCCAGATGGAATGCCTAAGATACGCACGCCAGTATTAGTAATGCGCACGAGCATCGGATCTGGGGTTAAATAGCCGGCATGGTTCGGATTGCCAATTTCCATCTCACCCATAAAAGACAGAGAACCCCACCAGCGATGAGCTTGCACGGGTTGAGAAGCGGCGATGCCCGCCACTTGTGGTACAACAGGCTGTGCTTCACCAATTGGGCTGCCGTCTGAATTACAACCTGCAACGGCGGGGCTTACTACGCCCGCACTATGAATCCAGTAGCCATAATCAATGGTACAGTCGTAACTTAATGAGTTGAATTTCGTTGAAACATTGCCAGCCCCAAACACCAAGTAGTCGCCCGTCACAGGAGGTGCTGGGTTTTTTACGGTGACAGTGCGAGTTTTTTCGGCTGTATTTCCCGCGGTGTCGGTCGCTCGGTATTGAATTTTGTAGACACCAAGCTGATTTACATCGACATTGCTATCGACGATGAGATCAAGGTCTGTATCAACGTTGTCGGTAACCGTCGCTCCAGGATCGACGTATACTTGGCCGATCTCAGTGTAATCGCTTTCTAAACCATTTAGGGTAATGATAGGTGCGGTTGTGTCGGCGACAGGTGCTGGAGAACTGCTACTGTCTCCACTACTTCCACCACAACCACTTAATGCCAAGGTAAGTGATATTGATATATATAACTTATTGTATGTAAACATGTTATTTAGCCTTGTGAACAATGTAGATATTGGATTTAACACGGGTGCATAGTGTTCTGAAATCTTCACTGTTCTTCGGTTTCAAACACTTCACATCCGTTGTGATTTTTTAGATAGCGCTTACTTTGCGTTTGTTTGTGATTCTCAATTTTAACGAGACGCCTTAAGCGCATGGCTAGGTGCCGTTCATTGAATTATTTCTGACGATATAAATCTTCTGAGAGTAATATAAAAACTATTTCTATTGAGGTTTAAACTTGATGTTATTGATTCTCTATCTTCTTAACAGAATCACGAACTTCGAGAGATGGAATTAACTTTCTACCCTTTAATTCACCATTTTGATTTAATTGGTCAACCAACATTTTTCCCGCTATTTCCCCCATTTCATGGATAGAGAACCCGACAGTCGTTAACAGGGGACGTAAATGCTTAGACATTAAATCGTTGTCGAAACTGACTACTGACAAGTCTTTGCCAATTTGTAGATTTTGTTGGGAGCATGCGTCGTAGACCGCTAAAGCGATGTTGTCATTTTGACAAAAAACACCCGTTACACCTTTCATATTGTGGATGACATGATTGGCTTTAACGAGGTTGTTTTTATGGTCGAATCGTCCCTCAACAATCAATGAAGGGTCATAATCAACCTTAGCTTCTGCAAGTGCTCTCATGTAGCCGAGTAGTCGGTCTCGTGCTTCATGTTTTACAAGAGGGCCCGTAATACAAGCGATTTTTTTATGACCATTTTCAAGAAGATGCTTTGTGGCCAGATAGCCGCCGAGCTCATTGTCGACGTATAAACAGTGTTTCTCGAGGTCTGCAATATAACGATTCAAAATCACAAAGTTTTTGAAGCTTTTGACATGATCTAATAGTGCCTCATCACATATTTGGTCTGCGTGAACAATGGCTCCATCTACTTGTTTTGAGCGAAGAAAGTTGAGAGATTCGCTCTCTTTCTCAAGTGAGTCTTGTCCGCTCGTGACAATGAGGTGCAAACCCAGTTTGTATATTTCATTCTCTGTGGCGTGCATTAACGGACCAAAAAAGGGACCGTCTAAACTACCTACTAACATACCGATACTGTTCGATTTTTTAGTAGCAAGTGCTTTTGCTGTTGAATTTGGGGTATATCCTAACGCCTCGATAGCATTAAGAACTTTAACGAGGTTTTTTTCTTTTACGGTTGATTGCTGATTGATAACTCTGGATACCGTTGCTTGAGATACGTTGGCATATTCCGCGACCTCTTTGATGGTGATTGTATTCTTATCCATGATATTCAGTTCTACCTATTAAATATAATCTTCGATTTATTTTTAATGGTTGGCAAACCAATAAAAATACCCTATCCAAGGTCAGTGATTTAATCTTAACTCAAAAAATCAATTTGTAAGCGTTTTCTTTTGAGGTGGTGGTCACATTTACAAGGTAATTGGTGGTAAAAGGACATTTCCATAAGTTATTGAAAAATAGCGGCTTTTATTTTTGTGTTGTTGGTGTGTTTTATATGTTATTGATTATTATGGCTATTTTTGTGGTGTGATGACGTTGGCAAAACAAGCTTTGTGATTTTGTATCTCTTATATCTATGTCTTAGGATTTCATTACAAAATGAAACCGCTTACTTTTTTGTCGTGTGGCGTGAAGTCACTGCATTGGATAAAGGGAAAATCTATGAAAAAACGTATGTCAGTAATGTCGCTGGTTATTAGCGCGACATTAAGCAGTGGCTTGTATGCCGCCGATGTTGACCACTTAAAGCAAGGAGGGACAATCGCGGTTCCAATCATAAATACCGGTTTTCTCGATAATTACAACCCGTATACAACCAAAGATATTCTACATGGAACGATGTTTGAACCCTTGATGGTGTTTAACAATATGACGGGTGAGACACATTGGCGTTTAGCCGAGTCGGCGACTTATTCTGATGATCTCAAAGCGATTACGTTAAAGCTAAGAGAGGGCTTAAAGTGGTCTGACGGTAGTGCGTTAACGGCAAAAGATGTCGTGTTTAGTTTTGAGTTAACGAAAGAAAACCCAGCGTTTGATCAAAAAGGGATTTGGTCTGAGAATAGATTGACGGACATTGAAGTTCTTGATGACAGAACAATAGTCTTCCATATTGCCCAGCCTGACTCGACCTTTCTTTGGAATCTTGCTGCTTACCATATCGTGCCAAAGAAAGTTTGGTCGCAACAAAAAGATTTAACTACCTTTACTAATCCTAATCCGATTGGTAGCGGCCCGATGACTGAGGTGAGCTATCTCAAATCTCAACAAATGGAGTTGTGCCGTAATCCTCATTACTACCTAGAAAATAGACCTTATTTAGATTGCATCACATTCCGTTCTTACAATGACAACTCTCAAATTCAACCTGCACTGATCAAAGGGGAAATTGATTGGGGCTCTAACTTTATTGCCGATATAGAGAATACCTTTGTAGCTCGTGATCCTGACAGTAACCATTTTTGGTACCCCGCTAACGATGCCATCCACCTCTATCTCAACACGAAAGAAAAGCCGTTTGATGACATTAAAGTACGACAGGCACTCTCTATTGCTTTAGATAGAGAGCTGATCGTTGATATTGCAGCTTATGGCTATCCAACGGCCAACTTTAACCCTGGAGGGATTGGCGAACTTTATCAATCTGATATCGATGAGAAGGTGAATGAAAAATACGGGTACTTAACGCAGTACTCGCCAGAGCTAGCATCAGATTTGTTAGATCAAGCTGGGCTCATTGATCGCAATGGCGATGGTTTCCGAGACCTTGAAAATGGTGAAACATTTGAATTTGATATTGAGGTCGTGAACGGTTGGACTGATTGGATTCAAGTGGTTCAGATGGCGACAGAGTTCTATGAAGAGATTGGTGTTAAATCTAATGTTAAAACCGTGGATTGGGCGGTATATGACAAAAATCTGAAAGAGAGTAAGTACAAAGTTTCGATTAACTGGTCTATGGCAGCGGCTAGCCCAATAGTTGCCTACCAAGAATATTTCTCGTCGGACCGTATTGGTAAAACGTGGCACGCTGGACATGGTGTTAATAGTCCGGAAATTGACGCCTTAATTGATAGCTTTGGGAAAACAAACGATAGCACTGAGCAAGCTGAGATTTTATCAAAGTTACAAGAATTCACGGCCAAGAATTTACCATTTATTCCGTTGTATTCGAATCCAACTTGGTTTCAGTACAGCACATCTAAAATTACTGGTTGGCCAAGTAAAGAGAACCCGTATATTCAGCCGGTTTTTTATGATGGCGGAAAACGCGTGATCATTCTGAACAATCTCCACCTCAAATAAATTTATAGAGGAGGGGATGCCCCTCCTAGCTTAAGGATGGCGCTATGTCGTTTCTTGTTCGCCGATTTGGTTTTTACTTTACCGCTTTTTTAATAGCGATCTCTTTTAATTTCATGTTACCCCGGCTCATGCCTGGTGACCCCGTTGATGCGCTTTTTGCTGCTGCTCAAGGACGCATGGACCCTGCCCAAATGGATGCTGTGCGCGAAATGTATGGTTTTGTCGATGGGAATATATTTGAGCAGTATTTTGCGTATATGAAGAGCGTTTTTACTTTGGATCTCGGGCCATCGGTACTGATGTTCCCTGTGAGCGTTTCTGATGTATTAGCGATGGCTCTACCTTGGACTATGTTTCTCGCTCTGGGCTCATTGATTGTTGCGCTCATTATTGGAGTCAGTATTGGTACGTATGCATCTTATCGACGTGAAGGTCTTTTGGGACAGCTAGTTCCACCACTGTTGGCATTCATTAGTAATTTTCCATACATCGTTACCGCGTTGCTGCTTTTCTACTTTTTTGGTTTGAAGTTAGAGCTGCTTCCATTGGCGTATACCTATGACCCTTCTCTCGAACCTGGATTAACTTGGGAGTTTATTTCCAGTGTTGCGAAACATGCAGTGTTACCTGTTGGCTCTATGGTTGTCGTCGGTATCTCGACGTGGGTATTTAACATGCGCAATGCGATGATCAACGTGTTAGGTGAAGATTACGTGACCATGGCAGAGGCGAAAGGTTTGAGTAGTTATCGAGTGATGTCTCGCTACGCTGGTCGAAATGCGATTTTGCCTGTTGCTACCGCGATTGCTATGGCGATTGGCTTTTCGTTTGCAGGCTCGATTATGACGGAAGTCGTCTTTAACTATCAGGGGTTGGGTAACATCCTTTTGAAAGGCATCGTTGCACGCGACTACCCACTCATTCAAGCCATTTTGTTGATTTTAGTTACCGCCGTTCTGACTGCCAATTTCATTGCAGACTTACTTTATGTTTGGCTCGACCCACGAATCTCTAATTAAGGCCTTCACATGGATAATTTCATCACAACTAAAACGATCTCACCGGGGCCTAACTTACCGGCACGTGAGTCAAAATATTCTTGGAATACGGTTAAGAAAGCGCTGGGTAAATTGTACGCGTTCTTTTATGGCAATCCCCCTGCCATCATTGGAACGTTTTTGCTTACAGTCGTCTTGGCTGGTGCACTACTAGCACCGGTGTTATCGACTCACAATCCCGAAAAACGAGTGGCTCGACCTCATATCGCCCCGAACGCTGAACATATTCTTGGTACAACCCGCAGCGGAAGAGACGTGTACAGTCAAGTGTTACACGGCGCGCGAAAGTCGTTAACTGTCGCGATATCAGCAGGCGTTATTGCTATGACCATCGCTGTGTTAGTCGGTGTTTCGTCTGGATACTTCGGTGGGAAAATTGATGATCGGTTGAACTTCCTAACTAACGTATTTCTCGTGTTCCCTCAGTTACCACTACTTATCGTGCTCGCTGCATTCCTAGGACAGGTCGGGTCATTGGTGATTACGGTCTTATTGGGCATCACCTCTTGGCCGTGGGGGGCTAGAGTCATCCGTGCTCAAACCATGGCGATAAGAAACAAAGAATTTATTATCTCTGCTGAGGTTATGGGTGAATCAAAAATACGCATTATTTTAGTTGAGATTCTTCCTAACCTAGTTTCGATCGTTTTCGGTGGATTTTTAGGTACCGTGATTTATGCCATGGGTTCAGAAGCAGGGCTCGGTATTTTAGGCCTTGGTGACGCAACGGAAGTGAGCTGGGGTTCGATGCTCTATTGGGCACAGACATCTTCATCGCTTTACACTGGCGCTTGGTGGGAGATGCTGGTTCCTGCATTAGCACTGGCTATTACTGGTGGCGCTCTTGCCCTCATTAATATGTCGATTGATCAGGTGAGTAACCCGAAACTCAGAACGGGTCCCCACATTAAGCTTTGGCACAAATTAAAGAAAGAAGCGGATAAACGCAGAGGTTTAAGATGAGTAACTTATTGGAAATTAATAACCTTTGTGTCGATTATGTATCGCCAAATGGGATCGCTCGCGCAGTGAATAACGTTAGCCTGTCCATTGCGCCTGGTGAAACTTTAGGTATCGCTGGTGAGTCTGGCTGCGGCAAGAGTACGTTAGCGTTTGCCATTTCTAGATTACACAAAGCACCTGCACTTATTTCCGAAGGGGAGATTCTCTATAAAGGGCAAGATGTGCTCAAAATGAACAATAATCAGTTACGAAAATTCCGTTGGAATGATGTGTCTGTTGTTTTTCAGAGTGCAATGAACTCTTTAAACCCGGTGATCACTATTGGTGAACAATTAACGGACGTTATTCTTGCTCATCAGTCTGTTACGTACGCACAAGCCCACGAAAGAGGCGTTGAGTTACTCAATACGGTTGGTATCCATGCTGACCGAATGGCGAGTTTTCCTCACCAGTTAAGTGGAGGTATGCGTCAGCGCGTTGTTATAGCAATCGCATTGGCTCTAGAACCTAAACTGATCATTATGGATGAACCAACGACTGCATTGGATGTTGTCGTAGAGCGTGAAATCCTGAATGAGCTTTACGATTTGAAGGAAAAATTCGGTTTCTCTATTTTGTTTATCAGTCACGATTTGAGTTTGATGGGGGAGATTGCCGATCGAATTGGGGTGATGTATGCAGGTAACCTGATTGAGTTAGGTGATGCAAAAACAGTATTCACGCACCCGAAACACCCATACACCAAAGGTTTGATCTCATCTTTTCCAACGATTCATGGCCCGAAAGAGCGACTACATGGCATACCGGGTAACCCTGTCAATCTATTAAATATCCCTGATGGATGTAACTTTCAAGAGCGCTGTAGCGAATGTATCGCCACTTGTTCCGTTACAGAGCCGAACCTCATTTCAGTAGCAAATACTCATCGTGTCGCTTGTCACTTAGTTGAAGGAAACCAACATGGATACTGAACAAACAATCGTTAATCGCAATAAAGAAGTGATACTTGAGGTTAGAAATCTGGTCAAAGATTTCCCTGTAGGACAAGCGAGTAAGAACAATGTGATGCGTGCAGTGAATGACGTTTCTTTCGAACTGCGTCGAGGTGAAGCGCTCGCGATCGTTGGTGAATCCGGGTCTGGTAAGAGTACCGGCGCGCGAGTGTTGACTCGAATTTATGATAAAACTGCAGGTGACATCGAATTTAAAGGTGAGCCATTAGCGGATTATATCGACAAAAATGGCGAGCTTGAGTATGCCCGCCAAGTGCAAATGATCTTCCAAGACCCTTTTGGATCTCTAAACCCTGTTCACACTATCTATCATCACATTGCGCGTCCGCTGTTGATACATAAGCGAGCTGACAAAGAAGCTATCCCACAACTCGTCTATGAGCTGCTTGATATGGTCGGGCTATCGCCAGTGAAAGAGACCGCAGAAAAATACCCCCATGAGTTAAGTGGTGGGCAAAGACAACGTGTCGCGATAGCGAGAGCAATAGCCGTTAGTCCTGAAGTTATTCTTGCTGACGAGCCTATTTCAATGCTCGATGTGTCAGTTCGTCTGGGTATTTTAAACCTTATGGCTGACTTAAAAGACAAGCACGGTATTTCATTTATGTACATCACTCATGACATCGCGACGGCTCGCTATTTTGCGGAGAAAACCGCGGTGATGTATGTCGGGCATATGGTGGAGTGGGGGGATAGTGACAGTGTGACACAAAACCCGCAGCATCCGTATTCACAGCTTTTGTTGTCTGCGGTACCTGAAGTTGGTAATGCAGGGAAGCGAGAGCTAGGTGCTAAAAAAGGGGAGATACCGCTTTGGAAACCAAGCAGTCAAGGCTGTCCTTTTACCTCTCGCTGCCTTCACGCTAGTGATAAATGCGGAAAAGTAATGCCGACGGTTACACAAGTAACAAGTGGTCATTTTGTTCGTTGTCATCATGTACCGAACAAATAATTCGACTCTATTTTTATTTGAGCGCAAAAGTAAGCGCTTACATTGATTGGTTTATTATTATGACAAATATTATAAATGGCGAAGCTCAAGAAGTTCGAGGTCAATTCGTTGATTTAGATGGTGAACGTTACTACAAAATCAGCAACGTAGACGCAATGGCACCATTCTTCATTAGTGTTGTGTCGTCAAGTAATCATTGGCTCTTTATCTCGTCTACCGGGTGTTTATCTGCGGGTCGAATTCGACCTGAAAATGCCCTTTTTCCTTACCGATCGGTTGATTACATTCACGAGAATGCAGAAAACACGGGTTCAAAAGCGATTTTAAAAGTCACACAAGCGCAAGGGGACATCGTTTCTTGGGAACCGTTTAATCCACACCATGATGGTAAATTCGATGTGGAACGCAATATTTATAAGAACATCACTGGAGACAAAATTGTTTTCCAAGAGGTGAACTACTCTCTTGGCTTAAGTTATCAATATAGTTGGCAGACCTCTGATCGATTTGGTTTTGTTCGAGAGACCGAAGTGACTAACTTGGATCCTCAATCAAAACGGGTTGAGGTCATTGATGGGGTTCAAAATATACTCCCTCCAGAGGTACCTAAAACAGTAATGCAAACCAGTAGTGCGCTGGTAGATGCATACAAATGGAACGAGCGCGTTGGTAGCTTACCGTTGGCGCTGTATAGCTTGTATGCCAAGTTGAGTGATCGTGCTGATCCCGCGGAGTCTTTACGTGCGACCTCGGTTTTCGCGCTTGTTGAGAACGATCATCAGGTATTACTGAGTTCGAAAGAGTTAACACGTTTTCGAAAAGGCGGAGAGGTGAATGCTCAACGCTTAGTGCGAGGTGAGCGTGGGGCTTATTTTGTGCATCAAGAGTTTGAATTAAAACCGAGTCAGAAACAGCATTGGTTGATTGTCGCTGACATAGACCAAACCCACAAGGACATAGAAGAGACAAAAGCGCTGCTTCTGGAAAATCGTTCGTTCTACACTCAAATAAAGGCGGATATTCAAGCCAATCAAAAGGACTTAGTCAATCTGATGTCGGGTGGGGATGCGTGGCAACTTACCTCGTCTGAAGAGACAGATGTTCACCATTATGCCAATGTTCTCTTCAATAGCATGCGCGGAGGTGTTTTTGTCGATGGTTACGAACTAGACAGTCGTGATGTTAGAGATACGTTCTCGCGTATTAACAAGAAAGTGGTCGCTAAGCACTATGATTTACTGAATGCCTTGCCTGCTAAATTGAGTCACCCTGAACTTGTTGCTTTGGCCCGAGAGACGGGTGATGAACAGTTGATTCGTCTCGCGTACGAGTATTTGCCATTAACGTTTGGTCGTCGACATGGCGATCCAAGCCGACCGTGGAATCACTATGAGATAAATGTAAGAGACGAAGAAGGAAACCGCCTCTTGGGTTACCAAGGAAATTGGCGTGACATTTTCCAAAACTGGGAAGCGCTAGCCTTGAGCTACCCGAAGTTCATTGGCTCCTTTATGACCAAGTTCGTCAATGCTTCGACTGTCGATGGCTATAACCCTTATCGAATCACAAAAGAAGGGATCGATTGGGAAATGTTAGAACCTGACAACCCATGGAGCAATATCGGCTATTGGGGCGATCATCAAATAATTTATCTGCTCAAGTTACTTGAACTTGCAGATAAGTATCAAAGCTCAGAGCTAATTGGATGGCTGAATGAAGAGCACTTCAGTTACGCCAACGTTCCTTACGAAATTGTTGGTGCAGCGCAGACGTTCAAAAATCCCAAAGACACGGTTACCTTCAACACTGAAAAGCAGAAGGTCATCGACCAACGTTGCGCTCAACTCGGGAGTGATGGGCGCCTTTTATTGGGCGACAATAATAGTGTCTATCTGGTCTCTTTAATGGAGAAGTTGCTGGTGCCGCTGTTGGCGAAATTGAGCAATTTTGTTCTCGACGGAGGCATCTGGCTTAACACGCAACGCCCTGAATGGAACGATGCAAACAATGCCATTGTGGGTAGTGGTTTATCCATGGTCACCCTTTACTACATGCGTCGTTATATCGCATTTATGACTCAGTTATTGGAGCGTGCGCCAAAAAGCCTCTCCGTCTCAAAAGAGGTCAGTGAATGGTTAAATCGTAGCTTCTGCATTTTGGAGGCCGCATCCAATGTATTAAAACATGATCCAGTGACTCCTCAATTTCGTATGTCGTTGTTGGCTGATTTAGCCAGCGAAGGTGAAAGGTATCGCAACAAGGTCTATCGAGATGGTTTATCGGAAAAAACATCGGTAGACAGCCATTACATCCAAGACTTCATGCGTACTGTGCAGTCACTGATCGATAAAACGATTGAGAACAATAAACGCAAAGATGGCCTATACAACGCCTATAACATACTGGATTTGAAAGGTGATGGTGCTTACGTCGATGAGCTTTATCCGATGTTAGAAGGGCAAGTCGCGGTATTAAGCTCAGGCGTGTTAGATGGAAAGCAGAGCGTTGATTTATTAGATAATCTGTTTAATAGCGATATGTATCGATCTGATCAACAAACCTTTATGTTGTATCCAGACCGCACACTAAAAGGCTTTATGGACAAGAACTGTATTGACCCGTTCTCTGTTCAATCGAGTACTTTGTTAGGACATATGCTACTTAGAAACGATACGCGCATCTTGTCTAAGGATCTTGAGCAGAAGTATCATTTTCATGCTGATCTTGAAAATGCTGGTGTTCTTTCTGAACGAATAGAGCAGGTTAAAGCGGACTATCCAAGCTTTACGGATAATGATTGGCAAGCCGTATTGGATCTATACGAAGATGTTTTTGAGCACAGCGCATTTACTGGTCGTTCAGGCACTATGTTTGGCTATGAGGGGCTTGGCTGTATTTACTGGCACATGGTGTCGAAGTTGCTTTTGGCGGTGCAAGAAACTTATCAGGCCTCATATCGTGATACTGGAATGAGCCCTTCTACAATAAAGCTTGATGACTATTATTACCGCATTCGTGAAGGCATTGGCTTTAACAAGTCACCTCAAAGCTATGGTGCGTTTCCTACAGACCCATATTCACACACGCCAAAGCAAGCGGGAGCACAGCAACCAGGCATGACGGGTCAAGTGAAAGAAGAGATCATTACCCGTTTTGGTGAGTTAGGAATCGAGGTTGAACAATCGCAACTAACAATCTCTCCTACGCTTTTGAAATCGTCGGATTTTATCACTAAGCGTGAGACGTTTAACTACGTTGATACTGAAGGTGAACCTCAAGAGTTGAAGTTAGAAGGGGACTGTATAGCGTTTACTTATTGTCAGGTCCCTTTTGTGTATCAACTTGATAAAAGCGTTGCCGATATTGCCATTCGAGTGGAGTTAATGGACGGTAAAACAGTGGCGTGTGTAGGCAATCAACTTTCAGCTGAATTGACTCAGTGGCTATTTGAACGCTCTGCAGTGATACGGTCAGTATGCGTGTCTATACCCGCAAACCGGTTTGAAGGTTGATGATTTCATTGTTGGATTAAACAAAAAGCCATATTGAATATGGCTTTTATTGTTTTTATCAAAGGAATCGAGTTAGACGTTATTTTTCATTCATGTTTTTTACTGAGTTACGAATAACTATCTCAGGGATGAGTTTTCTACTCGTCATTTTCCCAGCACCATTGATCTGATCTATGATCATATCTCCGGCTATTTTACCCATTTCATAGAGCGGGAACCCAACGGTAGTTAATTGTGGTCGCATGTGCTTGGATAGCAAATCGTTATCAAACCCAACAACAGAAATGTCTTCACCAATCAGCAGGTTACGCTGTACGCAAACATCGTATACTGCCAGAGCGATGTTGTCGTTTTGGCAGAATATTGCAGTGATATTACTGTCTCGGTCGAGAAGCTTCGAAGCGGTATCAAAGTTTCCATCATGATCAAAACGCGCTTCAATAGTTAGGTTTGGATCGTACGCCACACCATGTTCAGCAAGAGCGCGAATGTAGCCAAGTAAGCGGTCTCTAGCATCCTGCTTTGACATAGGTCCGGTGATACACGCAATGTTTTTGTGTCCATTATCGAGCAAGTGTTTGGTAGCAATATAGCCACCAAGCTCATTGTCGAGATAGAGGCATTGATCTTTCAGTTCGGTGATTTTTCGGTTCAGTACCACTAACGCTTTAAAGTCGCCGGCTAAGTCCTTCAGTGTATCGTCAGAAACCTTATCGGCATGAACAATGGCGCCATCTACCTGCTTAGAGCGTAAAAAGTTAAGTGCATCATGCTCTTTTTTTTCATCGTCTTGACCGCTCGTTACGATAAAGTGAAGTCCATTTTTGTAAAGCGTGTCTTCTGCAGAGTGCATCAGGGGTCCATAAAATGGGCCATCCAAGCTTCCGACTAACATACCGATACTATTGGAGCGATTACTGGCTAAAGCTTTCGCGGCTGAGTTTGGTGTATATCCAAGTTCAGCGATGGCTTTTTTTACCTTCTCTAAGTTTTTCTCTTTCACAGAGTTCTGACCGTTTATCACACGAGAAACAGTAGCTTGTGAGACATTGGCGTATTCAGCGACTTCTTTAATGGTGATGACTTGTTTCTGCATAATTGGTCGAAAATTTCCGTGTTTAATTGGTGATGTATGTCAATGAGAAAGGTAAAGCTCGATGCTATCACAATGCCGACTGATGCAAGTTGTTGATTCTACTTTATCTTTTTACTTGTATATTCAATTTTATACTCCTTGTTTGTTGAGGTACAGAAGAAAGCGTTTCAAAATTGTACCCGTGTAACAAAAGCAACAATATCTCGTTCTGAAGCGTGTCAAATCCGTTTAAAAAAATGTGGTTCAAGAGAGTCATCCACCAATAACTGCGCGTTAATTGAGGGGGGAGGTCACGTTTTTTGATGACATTTTAATTTTTCGTAGACTTATCCGATTGAGTGAATGTATCTTACAAACATAAAAGAAAGCGCTTTCTTTTGGTGTGTCGAGTGGTTTACTGAATATTTCACCAAAGCCTGAACCAAAACATCAGGTAGCCATAGAAAGTACTTCATTGATTTTTTCTCGTGTCGGGATGCAAGAGTTTAGGTAGGTAGAGTGACCATGAATAAAGAGTATTATCTGGAAAATGAAGAGTTCGTGATTAACGACTATGACTTGAAGAAGACATTTTCTTCATTTTTGCCAGGTTTAGCAGGGAAGAAGGGCATTCCGCTGTGGGCGTTTTATGTCAACAGAGGGCAAGGCTTATGCTCGTTCGGTGTAGAGAATAAAGATAATCCTATTTTAGAGTTTTCACCTGCGGTCACTGCGTACCAGAATGTTAGTCGTGTAGGCTTTCGCACTTTTGTGAAAATCAGTGGCGAAGTGTATGAGTTTTTTGGTTCTGAGCGTTCAAAAAGCACTCAGAGAAAAATGTACATAAAGCGTGATCAATTCAAGGTATCTGAAGTAAATCAAGAGCTTGGTATGAAGGTGACCGTTACGTATTTTGGTTTACCTAACGATAACCTCGCTGCAATGATGAGAAAAGTCGAGATTAAAGATCTGACTGATACAGCGCGCAATATTGAACTGATTGATGGGCTTTCTCAAATCCTTCCTTTTGGCACGCCAAACACCCTGTTTAAAGAGATGTCGAATCTATTAAGAAGTTGGATGGACGTTTACAACTTAGAAAATGATGTCCCATTTTTTAAGATGCGTTCGACAACATCTGACAGTGCGGAAGTCGGGACTCTGGATAAAGGGAACTTCTACTTATCTTTTGCTAATGACCAAATTATTCGCCCAATCGTTGATGGTGCACTTATCTTTGGTCACGATACTTCAATGTCTACGCCTGTTTCGTTCCAAGAACACAGTATTGAAGACCTGCAACGAAAGCCACAAATAACGGCCAATAAGATTCCTGTTGGATTCACACCTGTCTCACTAGAACTGAAAGCGAATGATACTTTTGTCTTGAGAACAATCATTGGCCACGTTAACGACGTAGATCAGCTCAACCACAAAGTGACTGAAATGGTATCTAGCCAATACTTTGATGCCAAAGAGCTAGAGTCTGCATCTGTAATTAATGAGTTGGTTCAAGAAGTAGATTGTAAGACTGCAAACCCTGTTTTCGATCAGTACATCAAGCAAAATTACTTAGATAACATTTTACGAGGTGGCTACCCGCTAACCTTTGAAGGCAATAAAACTAATCATGTTTATCATGTCTTCTCCCGCAAGCATGGCGATCTTGAGCGCGACTACAACTTTTTCAACGTTGCTCCTGAGTTCTTCTCTCAAGGAAACGGAAATTTCCGAGATGTTTGTCAAAATCGTCGTGTGGACTCGCTATTTAACCCTCAAATCGGTGATCACAACGTAAAACTATTTGCTTCTCTGATTCAGCTTGATGGTTACAACCCGTTGGAAGTTAATGGCTCCACATTTCAGCTTAACAGTCATGTAGATATTAAATCTTTGGTTAAAGAGAACTTCGATAACAAGCACGACGTAATGGAATCTGTTCTTCGTAACAAATTCACACCGGGGACTATTATTAACCTGATGTCGAACGAAGAGATCACCTCTTCAAAAGATGATATGGCGTTGCTATCGGCTATTTTGAAGCATTCAGAGCAAAACATTGAAGCAAGCTTTGGAGAGGGTTTTTGGGTCGATCATTGGACTTACATTCTCGACCTCGTTGAGTCTTACCTTGCCGTTTATCCGGAAACTAAGAAAGCATTTCTGTTTGATAGCTATGATTATAAGTACTACTCGTCACCTGTGACGGTGTTACCAAGAGATGAAAAAACAGTACTTACCTCGGAAGGAAAGGTAAGGCGTTATGGCTCTTTGCTGCATAACGATGAGGAGAAAGTTGAACAGCTAGCCATGGATGTTAAAGGCTCGAATTGGGCTGTTGACTTAAATGGGGATGTCATCAAAACCAATCTCTTTACTAAGCTGTTTACTTTGGCCTTCAACAAGTTTTGTACATTGGACCCTGAGGGTATCGGTATCGAAATGGAATCTGACAAACCTGGTTGGAACGACGCCATGAATGGTTTACCTGGTTTGTTTGGATCTGGTGTTTCGGAGACCGTAGAACTTTTACGTTTGCTGAAATTCCTAAATGGTGCACGTGAGTTTTCTGGCTCAATGCGATTGCCGCCAGAGTTTACCGACTATGTATTTGGAGTTCATTCAGTTCTTAACTCCGGCGTTAGCGGTTTCCAATATTGGGATCAGGTCTCATCTCTTCGTGAAGATTATCGTAACGCAGTAAGGTTCAATGTGGCATCAAACTCTGAACAATTGAATGTTTCCGATGTTATGACATTGATTGGTCAAATGATCACGAAAGTAGAATTAGGCTTAGATAAGGCGAAGTCGCTAGGTGATGGCGTACTACCTACTTTCTTACATTATGAAGTAACCGACTACGAAGATATTTTAGAGGAAGGGAAACCAAAAATTGGTCACTACAAACTTCCTCTTGTTAAAGCAAAAGCGTTTAAGTTGCATGTGTTGCCTGCGTTTTTAGAGGCGCCTGCGCGCTTTATGAAAGTCAGTGACGACACGCAGAGCAACTTGCTCGATTACAACAGCATTAAATCAACAGAGATCTACGATGCGGATCTGGGTCAGTTTAAAACGAGTGAATGCTTAGACGATATGAGCTTGGAAATTGGTCGAGCACGAGCCTTCACTAAAGGGTGGCTTGAACGTGAATCGAATTTCTTACATATGAACTATAAGTACTTGCTCGGCTTATTGAAGGCTGGCATGTACGACCAGTATTTCAGTGAAATACGCACTAATTTGGTCTGTTTTATGGATCCTGAAGTGTATGGAAGAAGCATTCTTGAGAACTCGTCATTTATTGCTCCAACATGCAATCCTGATCCGAATACGCATGGGCAAGGTTTTGTAGCGAGGTTATCAGGCTCTACGGTAGAGATGCTTCATATGTGGACGATGATGATGTTTGGTGACAAACCGTTCGTCGTTGAGGATGACATGCTGGCGCTCAATTTGAAACCAGCGCTGCCAGCAGACTTTTTCGATGAACATAACCAGGTGTCTTTTACTTTCATGGGTAACACTAAAGTGACGTATGTGAATCATTCACGTCTCAATACATACGATGACTTCTTGGTATCCGAATACGAAATCACTTATTTGAATGGCAGCTCCGCCAAGTTAACAGAGGTCAAGGGCGAACATGCTGAAGCTATTCGAGAGGGGCGAGTAGCACAACTTATTGTGACAATGAAATAACGAGCCAATAACGAGAAGACACTTTTGGTGTTTAGCGTATTGGCTGAGATTGACGAGGCCAGTACGCAATCAATAAACATAAAATTGTGTTATGAATTTTTATAATAAGTTTTGTCTGTAGCTTGGGCTAAAACCTATTGATGGATTAAAGGTATTACTATGAGTGAAGCGAATCAGCCAGCAAGCCAAGTGAGTTTAAACCAGGGCTCTGAACCGAAGGTTGAAGGTACTGTGCCCTTGTACCAGAAGGTTGCGTTTGGTGTCGGGTCTCTTGCGAATCAGCTTTTTGCTGCAGCATTAGGCGTGTTTATGATCGTATTGGTGATGGGGTTAGGCATGGACCCGCTACTTGTGGGGATCTTAGGAGCGGTACCTCGGCTTTTTGATGCGATTACTGACCCACTGATGGGGTATATTTCCGATAACTCTAGGACACGTTGGGGACGCCGACGTCCGTATATCTTTGTGGGTGCAATCATTACAGGTGTCGCATTTATGACGATGTGGCAAATCTACCCTGAAAATGGTGAGACATACAATTTCGTCTACTTCCTCGTGCTGTCTTTACTGTTTTATCTTGGTTATACGATTTTCGCGACCCCACTTGTCGCCCTTGGTTATGAGATGAGTCCGGATTTCCATGAGAGAACTCGCATTATGGCTGTCTCACAATGGATCGGACAGTTGGCGTGGGTCATTGCGCCGTGGTTCTGGGTGATGATCTACAACCCAAATCTGTATGAATCCGCCGCGGTTGGTAGTCGTGATCTTGCCATTTGGGTTGGTCTATTATGTTTGGTATTTGGTGTTATTCCCGCAGTATTTTGTAAAGAACGTGCGTTGGTTGACCAAGCGACTGAGCAGCTGTCTCTGTCATCATTTAAGGCTACTTTTGGTAATTTTTTCAAAGGGATTTGGCAAACTTTTAAATGTCTACCATTTGTCAAACTATGCACAGCGACATTCTTGGTTTTTAACGGTTTCCAAACTGTGGCTCAGTTCTCTTTCTTCATTATCGTATTTTACGTATTCAACGGCGACCAAGGTGCAGCAGGAACGTGGCCGGCTTGGTTTGGTACCATCAGTTCTTTATGTACTTGTTTGTTGGTTATCCCTGCAATTACAAAGCTATCGCAAAAGTTTGGGAAGAAAAATGCCTTTATTATCGCGACACTGATTTCGATCGTCGGTTATGCGTTACGTTGGTGGGCATTTGAACAAGCGCTAAACCCAAGTACTCATTGGATGATGTTTGTTTCATTACCGCTGATGGCGTTTGGTATTGGTGGCCTATTTACGCTAATGATGTCTATGACGGCTGATGTTTGTGATTTAGATGAGCTGAATACGGGCGAACGTCGTGAAGGTGTCTTCGGTGCCGTTTATTGGTGGTTTGTAAAACTGGGTACAGCGATAGCAACGTTGATGTCTGGTTGGGTGTTGAGTTCAATCGGTTATAGCCGACTAGAGGAAATCAGAAACTCACTTTCTGGTGGAGAGGCTCTGTTAAATATGCCTGAAGCTGTCGAGATTATTAATTTAATGAGACTGTCAGACATTTTCATTCCAGTGTGCACGGCATTGCTAGCGATCATCGTGATGTATCGCTACGACTTCACTGAACAAAAAGCCAACGAGGTGCGAGAGGAATTGGAGCGCCGCCGCGGCAAATTGAATTAAAGCGCTTTTTAAATTTAAACCCTGCCTTTTAGCCAGTAGTTATCGCTACTGGCTTTTTTGTTGTTTTTGAGAACAGTATGTTTAAAGTATGAACCAGTGTCTCGGTTATTCTGATTTAAGTTGTTATTTGCCCTTATATACATAGGCATGTATGGCACAATACCGTCGTTTATAGGTGCCTGTTAGTCTATTAATATGGCGCTAAATGATTGAATTAGAGACCATTGATGAAGAAAATAACTCTAGCTGCACTTCTTTGTTTTGCTGCAAGTACTCACGCTGAATGGGTCAAACCCAGCGAGAGGTATATGAATGAATATAAGAAGCATGAAAGTGCGGTTTGTCCTATCGAAAAGAGCAACATTCGCCACTTTGTCTACTTTGCAAGAGACAGAGCCGGCATTAAAAATCACCCTTTGTTAAAGTCCGATAACTTTGCTGGCGCTCAGATCATGTATCCATGGGCCGAGTTGGAGCCTGTAGAAGGAGAGTATGATTTTTCTTTAATCGAGGCGGATCTAAAATATCTTGAGGCACATAATAAGAAGCTATTTATTCAACTTCAGGACGCAACGTTTACAACAACCTTCAAAGGCGTTCCAGACTATCTACTCACTGAAAAGTATGACGGTGGTGTCGTTAAGCAGATTACCGACGACGGTGTACATGAAGGTTGGGTAGCAAAAAGATGGAACAAAGACGTCAATGAGCGCTTCGCGAAACTGATTATTGCCTTGGGTAAGGCATTTGATGGTCGTATTGAGGGTATTAACCTTCAAGAATCCGCGATCGGTGTGACAAGTGACCTATATCCAGACTTCAGTAATGAAGCTTATGTATCAGCATTGAAGTCGGATATGGATGCACTGAGTGTCGGCTTTGAACATTCTGCTACCATCCAGTACGCGAATTTTATGCCTGGTGAGTGGTTGCCTTGGGAAGATGAAGGTTATCTCAAGTCTATTTACGAATATGGTGAGGCAATTGGTGTTGGTCTTGGCGCCCCTGACCTTATGCCGAAGCGTAAGGGACAACTAAACCACGCGCTTGCGATGATGCATGAGGGCAGTTACACGGTGCCGTTAAGCATCGCTATTCAAGACGGTAATTACATCGGCAAAACAAACAACACGGATCTGGAAAATAAACGTGAAAACTTGGTGCCAAGTTTGGTCTCGTTTGCCGAAAAGTTTTTGAAGGTCGACTACATGTTCTGGGTTAATCAAGAGCCGTACTTTGAGCAAGATGTTCTTTCTTGTTTTGATAATGTAAAGAGTTAATTAGCTCTGTTGTACTAATCGCAAAACATAGATATGAGAATGCCCCTGACTCTATGTTGGGTTAGGGGATACGATAACTTTATTGTTTGGGGTGGGAAGCTAGCGTCAGCTTGTTAGTAGTGAAGTGATGCTTTTAGGTATGTTATTTGCCTGAGCAAGCATGCTAGTTGTTGACGTTGTGCGTATTTTCTCTTTGAGCATGTTTGTTGTTTCTTTAGCAAAATCAGTGTCTTTTATGCGACTATTGCTTTCATTAATGTTGATCTCTTGGTTGGACAAGTTATTGATTGCTTTATCTAACCGATTTTGTGTACTCCCGATATTTCCTTGAAGCTTATTAACTTGATGAAGGATTAGGTCACACGTGTAAATCAAAGCATTACGGTCATTAATGTAGTCTGTCTCATTCGGTTCATAATCTTCTATGTGTTCGAAGTCATGTTGAATCAACTCAGTCAGGCTCCGGTCCAAGCCAAAAGCGACAAATGGATTTCCTCCTTTAAGTAAATAACTTCTAGAACCATCTGGCTTGGTTAAATTGGCAAAGTGTTCACCTGATATTCCAAATATTTCTCCATTGGAATACTCAGAGCCTTTTTCATAGGCATAAGCTAAGATGCTTTGTTCTACACCATCATCATCTTCAAGATCTGTGATGAAAAATCTCACTTTTTCGTCAAACTGATTGTTGAGGTAGTTGACTACACCTTCAATATTTTGTCCTTCAGGGATTTCTATCCGTGTTTTTCTCTCCCCACTATTTTTAACAAAAAGAAAGTCAATGTAATCTCCTTTTTCGGTACGCCAATCTAAAGGGATAGGATCCCCAGTGTAAGATGAAGGGGTAGTTCGAATAATTCGCTCTTCGTTTAATGCTTCTAAATTTGGTAACCCGAAAAGCATTGTTTCACCTGTTTTAGATCCTATTTGAAAACGTAAGCTTTCTTTTGAGCCATTGAGCAGGTTCAATCCTCCGTAATGGCCGGTTTGAGTGATACGGTGTAGCTCATCACCCAGTGCTCGAATTTCTTTCTCAATTGCTTCAATGTCTTCTGGGGTATTTGTGCCATTTACAGATTGAAGAGCGAGATCTCTGATTTGCTGAATACTCGATGTGTACTCTGAGATCGCCCCTTCGGCAACTTGCAATATTGATACTGCATCATTTGCATTCCGCATAGAAACATCTAGCCCACGGCTTTGTGTGCTCAGGCGATTGGATATTTGTAATCCAGCTGAGTCATCTTTGGCTTGATTAATCTTTTGTCCAGAGCTCAACTTCTCCATGGAGGAAGCTAATCCTTGTTCTGAACTTCTGAGTCTGTTTCGTGCTTCTGCTGCGACATAATTACTTTGAACGGTTAAAGCCATGACAATTTATAGATTATTGGTTATTTTATTTCCTATATATGCAACATGGATGCCATGCTTTCGGTTGCTTATTTGGGGTGGCTTTTAGGGTTTAAAGTAATTGCCTTGAGTTATGTTTTTGATTTTCGGCAAAGTTTTGCCGGCAATACGAAAAGAGCTTAAAGCAATCGCTTTAAGCTCTTTTTCAATTCATTTGTATGACGCTAGGTCGAATTACTGAAGACAAGCGTTTTACGAGATGTGGATTTTTTGATCGATATTATATTAAATGTGAATGATTTAATGTAGTTTCATATCGCAATGTTGCGTATTAAGCTTTGAGTATAACAAACAATCGTATTGAGCAACTCATTTAATGTAATCATGGATAAGATCAAATGAAAAAACGTTGGTTGAACAACAAGAAAACGGTGACTGCGGCAGTTACAGCTGCGCTAGTTACAGGTTGTGGTGGTGGTTCAGATTCATCTAGCCCTACACCAATAACAGGCTTTACAGTCACGGCTTTAGATGGCTATTTGCATAAAGCAAGCGTTAAAGTAGATAACGATAACAATGGCGTTTGTGAAACCGATCTGGGTGTGACAGATGAAAAAGGCCAATTGAAGGTCGACGGTCAATATAAAGATAAACCTCTGTGCGTGACAGCAACAGCTGGCACGACGGTGGATATGACCCGCGGTATTGTTGAAAGTGCCTTCACATTGAAGGCACCAGCGGGTGCAGTTGTTGTTAACCCACTAACAAACTTAGTGGTAGAAAAACTAGAAAACGACTCAACGTTAGACTTAGCTGCTGCGCAAAAAAGTGTTGTTGATGCGTTAGTTGAGAGTGGGATCACTGTCGATAATGATGATGCGTTTGGAGATTACCTTTCTACCACCAATTCACCACAAGATGCATTGAAGAATAAGCAGCTTGAAGTGATTGGTGAAGTACTGGTCGATAACCACGATAAGCCTAACATCAATCCTGAGTCTAAACTGGCGATTGTTAAGCAAGTGGCGGCGGAAGTTAAGGACAAAACCAGTGCTGAAGAGCTTGAAGGTTTTAATCCGGTTGTCGGCGATATCAAGGAAGATGGTAGTGTTGATCCAATCATAGTTAACCATCGACCGAAGAGTACTGGCTCGAAAGCTCTTACCTTCAAGACTGAAATCTCTGTCGGTGGCACTACTAGTATCCATCTCGCTTCACAATATGGTTTAGCGTTTGAGGACGTCGATAGTGGTGACTCATTCACCCTTAAGGTATCCACTGATTCTGAATATCAAAATGGAGCGAGTCTAAGTAATGAAGGTGTGCTCTCCAATATCAAACATGATAAAGCAGGGGTTTATACTTTTTATATCTTTGCCATCGATTCTCATGGTGCACGATCCAACCCGGTGGAGCTGAAAGTTACCTTTACCTCACAAGACCTAGCACCAAGTATCGACGAAGAGACTAAAGCGACATTTGTGGAAACCATTAAAGCGATCGAGTTTACCAAAGGGATTGAATTCCCAGAGCAGGCCTTCAGTTTAGATGGCTTATTCATTGACGAAGATGTTGCAGCCTTAACCATAAATGCTGATACCGATGCCCGAGGAATGAGTGCGACAATTAATAATGGTCAGCTGGTCATTAAAGGAACGCCAGCGGTTGATGGTGAATTTAATTTGGTGGTGTGGGCACAGGATGCAGTTAACCAAGACCAAGCCAGAGTTAATATCTTCTATACTATCAAGCCATCAGATGTTGCGGTGACTCACCCACTTGAAAACAAAGTACTTTACTCCATTGATAACTCGGGTTCGACTGAACATCCGCAGCTAGGCTGTCACTCGATCAAGTTTGAAAATAACGTCCTTTATTTCTCTGATATTAGTACCGACTACATTTGTTCTGAGCCGAGCCTTCAAGGGGGAACATACAGTGTTGAAGGAGATATTATCAGGGCTGTGGTCAATGAGGGGGCTTCAGATGAAGTTGACGATATTTCTATTGTTAAAGCGTATGACTCCAGTCAAGGTTACCTGATCAAAGCTACTTCACAAACTAGTCAAACCAACGGCGCAGCTACTGTTTGGCTTCGCGATTTTTTCGTTACCAATAAACATGTGGAAAGTACGCTAAACATGCGCTCATCTGGTACCATTTACCGCTCCTTCTTCTGGCATAATAATGGTTATATAGACCCAGTAACAAGCGTGATGCTAAATGGCCTAAATGCTCTGAATAATCAACCAGTTGCGAGCGTATCTTTTGCATCAGTATTAACGTGTGAAGATGTTATGAGTGTCTACCCGACCTTCTATTTGTCTAACGAAAATCGCGCTACAGCGCTATCGACTGAATGTGTTACTAGTAGCGATACAAATCAACCAACGGTTCAATTCAATAGTCTTTCTGGTACTGGGGAAGACAATTTAGCCAATGGTAAGTTTTACACCATTAGCGCAGACCTTGCTCCGGCGTTTTCGGATAAGATGGCGCCTCTTGCGATGCGTATCGAGCATCAAGGTGTTCAATCTTGTACCATAGACGACGACTCATGGGGGGCAAATGACACACCCACGTCTCTATCTAGCATTGAACAGTATCAATCAGCGATTACTGACTGTAAAGCGGCGAGTAACACAGTTACGAACATCGAATCGGCAATTACTAATCTGCTATTAAACAAGCCTGTGAAACATTTCACATTGAAAAATCTAAGCCAAAGCTACGTCTTCTACGAGCAGCCAAATGGCGAGCGTAGCGTTAATGTGAAAGAGGGCTCACAAAGTGTTGGCATTGGCACTTGGGATTATGTGGATGGTAATATTGTCATTTCCAATGCTAAAGATGCTAATAACACGCCTATTAACCTTAAAGAGACGATTGCAATGACGTCTTGGAGGTATGACAATCTAGGTGTTGCAGTTAAAAGTTTGCTGCAAGAGCAAAGCTACGACTCGCTTGGCCTAGGTGAGTGGACAACACATGGCAGTGTTTCATCTGATGTTTATGTGATTGTTGTAGGTGCAGAGCATTAAATTCCCTTACAATTTCGATAAATCTGTCTATTGAAATATAAATCCGAGTGTTGGTTATACACTCGGATTTTTTAGCGAATCATTCTAATCAATTCAATCAAAGTCACCTAAGCTTTAGGTATGGTGACGGGGCCATATTAAACAAAACTAACCGGTTGATTCCATTCCTTCAGGCTGAGCTGATTTGGTTACGTGGTTAACCCATCACCTTCAGGTTCAGGCAAATTTTCTATTGTTATGTAGGACTTCACGGAATCACTGAAGGTAAGCGTTAAGCATCCACATTAGCTTTTCTTGCTCACGGATGTAGTCACCCATAAGAGCTGCTGTACCTTCATCAGATGCGTCACCTGCTTGTTCAAGAATATCGCGTTGTTTGACCAATAGCTCGCTGAAGCCACTTACAAGTCCAGTTACGCAGTTTTTACCTTGAGTGGCATTTTGATGTTCATTGATTGAACTTGCTTCAAGGTAGCGGCTAAACGCGTGATCGGGTGTGTGACCTAGCGTAAGGATACGTTCTGCGATTTCATCAATTTTGGTTTGAAGGTCAGTGTAGATCTCTTCAAATTTCACGTGTAGTTCAAAGAAAGATTCGCCTTTAATATTCCAATGGTATCCACGCGCATTCATATACAGGACTTGGTAGTGAGCAAGTAGCGAATTGAGTTCATGTGCAAGTTGTTGTGATTGTTGGTTATCTAGTCCAATAAAATTCTTAGTCATTTCGTATACCTTGTTCTTGTTAGGTTATTTTGTTTTGTTGGATACAGTTTATGTCGTACCGATAACTAAGAAAAATGGACATTTTCTATGTTTTTGATAGGTAAAAACTATCGAAATTTTGGGTGTTGAAATAGCATGGCTTGCCGTGGCTTTCAGTAGACCGAGCTCAATCTGTTCTCTAAAAAGTCAAGAAAAACTCTGACTTTTTCTGGGACGTGTCGACGTTCAGGGTAGACAGCATAGATGTTGTGTTGAGGTAGGTTGTAGTCATCGAGCACTTCAATTAATTGCCCTGAATCGAGGTATTTTCGGACTATGAACGTTGGCATCTGGCAAATGCCAAGCCCTTGTAACAACATCTCGCCAATTGCATCACTGTTGTTCACCACGAAGTTACCTTTCGGCTCTACTTTTGACTTCTCGTTGTCACGAAAGAAGGTCCACTCAACACCCGCTTGGAATAGGCTGTAATAGATACAATTGCGATCTTTTAAATCAGAGGGTGTTTTCGGAATCCCATATTCGGTCAGGTATTCTGGCGAGGCACACACAACGCTATCACATTTAGCCAGCTTTTTGGCAATCAGAGATGAGTCTTTGAGCTCACCAATGCGAATACCGACATCGTAACCGCCTTCAATCATATCCACGATTTTGTCATCCATATTCAATATGACTTTGATGTCCGGATAGAGATCGAGAAACTCTTTTAACAATGGCACTAGGTGTAATCTGGAAAACGTCATTGGGGCATTGATTTTCAGTGTGCCTTTAGGTTTTCCCTGATGGAGCGTGGTTGCATTAATCCCTTGTTGAGCGATGAACAATGAGTTGCGCGCATAGTCAGAGAATTGCTCTCCGGCTTCCGTCAGCGTGAGTTTGCGCGTACTCCGGTGAAATAAACGTGTACCGAGATTATCTTCCAAAGTTGAAATACGTTTGCTGACGGCGGATTTTGTCATACTCAAGCGCTCAGCCGCTGCAGAAAAAGAGCCGGATTCAACGACGGCGACAAAAATAGGTATGGCTGAAAATATATCTCTCATTGTTGAATTTTACTCAACTTAGTTGTTATCAACTGACTATTATACTCATTTAGTTACCTAATTATAATCATGCCAACTTTGAGAGGGTAGATTATGTTAGAGAAATTGAGTTTGAGCTTTTTGGCCGTATTCAGCGGTGTGTTATTGGCTTTGATGATTAATGTGAATAGTGAGTTGGCCGTTACAACTTCTGCTTTTCAAGCGTCCTGGATTGCTCATGGTGTCGGCGGCGTTGTTGCGAGTGTTCTGTATTTGATATTTAGGAGCCGTGGTAAGTCCTCCGAAAAGGTTGCGTTAAAGAGCCGATATTGGTTTGGCGGAATACCAGGTGCTTTTACCGTGGTTTTAGCTTCGATAACGGTGCAGAGTGAGATTGGCCTCACTGGAACCTTAGCCCTAGCGTTAATCGGACAATTTGCATTGTCACTTATCATCGAGCACTTTGGTCTGTTCAATCAACCGACGGTAAGGCTGTCGGTTGCCAATCTAGTTCCTATCTTTCTGGTAACAGCAGGGGCGCTGTTGATCATTTACGGTAAGGTGGGCGGCCAATGATTTTTGTGTTAATTGGACTATTAAATGGCTTCTGTATCACTTTGAGCCGGGTTTTTAATGGGCAGCTTTCCACGAAATACGGCGCGTTTCATGCGTCCCTAGTTAACCATGTTGTGGGTTTCCTGTTTTTGTCGTTACTGCTGTTCACGGTGTCGGTTTCATTATTAGACCCTTTGCATACTATGCCAAACGAACCAGAATTATATCTTGGTGGCGCAATAGGAGCTTTGTATGTCGCAGTTAACAGCTTCGTCATGGCGAGATTGGGTTCGACAAATTCCATCGTATTGGTGGTATGTGGACAGATGTTGTTTGGCCTTTTGATGGAGGTGTACACCAAAGATCTCGCGTTTTTAGAAATGCAAATTATTGGAGCAGGGCTGGTGATATTTGGTGTAATCTCGAAAGGACGCACTTCGTGATGGTGTACTTAATCTGCTGTTCTATACCTCGATTAAGTGCCTGAACTGTGATTGATAACGGGCAGCATGAAACTGCCCGATTTGCCTACTGACCCGTTAAGGTATAGCCAGAGTATTTGATACCTGAGAGGTGAGCCATTTCGCGATTCCAAGTCGCGAGATCGTTGGGGTTAAATTGATTGAGATGATTGTGACCACAGGCTCTCGCCATTACCGTCATTAGCGCAGTCGATGCTTCGAAGAAGTTCTTTAATTGGTTAGAAGCCTTTTCTATATTCAGACGCTGCCTTAAATCGGCTTTTTGGGTTGCAATACCTGCCGGGCAGTTATTGGTATTACACATTCTTGCCGCGACACAGCCGATGGACTGCATTGCACTGTTGGATATCGCGACGCCATCGGCTCCCAATGCCATAGCTTTAACAAAGTCCATAGGTACACGAAGGCCACCAGTGATGATGAGTGTTACGCGATCTGATGCCCCCGCTTTATCCAAGTACGCTCGAGCTCTCGCCAAGGCTGGTATTGTGGGTACACTAATGTGATCTCTAAACATCTCTGGGGCCGCCCCTGTACCGCCGCCACGACCATCAAGAATGATATAGTCTGCTGTTGCATCAAGTGCGAACTGGATGTCTTTTTCAATATGATTGGCGCTTAACTTAAAACCAATCGGTATTCCACCTGTCACTTCTCGTACGCGGTTGGCAAACTTTTTAAAGTCGTCAACGGTATTCAGGTCTTTGAATGTTGGGGGAGAAATCGCCGAAGTACCAGCTTCAATGCCTCGCACCTCCGCTATTTTTCCGATGTTTTTGGCTCCGGGTAAGTGCCCTCCAGTCCCTGTTTTTGCACCTTGTCCTCCTTTGAAGTGAAAGGCTTGGACGTTTTTCAACTTAGACTCTTCAAATCCAAACCCAGCACTGGCTAGTTCGTAAAAGTATCGGCTATTGGCAGCCTGCTCTTCTGGAAGCATGCCTCCTTCGCCTGAGCAGATCCCTGTTCCTGCAAGCTCAGCACCAGTGGCCAGTGATACTTTGGCTTCTTCAGAGAGTGAGCCAAAACTCATGTCGGACACGAACAAGGGTATGTTGAGTCTAAGCGGCTTTTTCGCCTTAGGGCCGATGACTAATTCTGTGGAAACAGGAACATCCTCCATTAGTGGTTTAGTGGCCATTTGAGCGACCATGACCTGAATATCGTCCCAATGGGGAAGTAAGTGCCTCGGTACGCCCATGGAAGTCATAGGGCCATGATGTCCCATCTTAGATAATCCTTCCCGTGCTAACTGATGGATAAATTCCACTGTAGGTTCAACCTTGGTAGCCGTCGCTACTGGCATAGCATCGACAGTTTGGATTTGTACGCCTGGGCCTTCAGTTCCTATGTTTGAGGCAGAAAATTGCTTATGGGAGCCATCACAGAATGGAAGGTTTTGGGAGTGTTTGCATTGGCAGAGATAACTGTCACCGTTCTCTTCGGCTGCAAAAGCTTTGGGTTTAAAATCAGTTCCCGCATGAGAACCGTCACAGAAAGGTTGGCTTTTTGACCGTCCACAAGTACAAAAGTAGTACTCTTGGTTAGCCTTCAGTTCAACCTTAATAGGTTTGTTATTTGCGACTATTGGTTTGCTCATCATCACATCCATATATTATTCATTTTTTATGGTTTGCTATCAGGCTAAAGTAAAGATGGACATCGCGAATATTGCAATTAAGCTCGGCGGTAGGGCTTTCCATAGAATGGATAAAAGAATAGGGATATAGAGTGGAACAAAAACGTATAAATATAAGACCTGCTAGATCCAGTGAATTGCTTGAGGTACATGCTTTGGTTACCTCTAACAATGAATGGACTAAGTACAATGGGCCTTATTTTTCATATTCACACCCAACGTTAGAGCGGTTTGAAGCATCGTTTTTCAAGCGGCTTCTTGAGGGGACTGACTTGCAACTTATTACTGCAGACGATATCCCAATTGGAACCGTTAACTGTTATTGGGAGTGTGAAGAAACACGTTGGCTCGAGGCTGGCGTGGTTATTTATGATGCCGATTATTGGGGACAGGGCATTGCTGCACTCGCTGTCTCACTCTGGGTTTCTTATCTATTTGCGACCAAAGAGATTGAGAGAGTGGGCCTAACTACATGGTCGGGTAACCCACGAATGATGTCGCTTGCGTCAAAGCTTGGCTTCCAACAAGAAGCGAGGTTGCGCAAAGTGCGCTACTTTGAGGGCGAATACTATGACTCAGTGAAATATGGTGTGCTTCGATCTGAGTGGGAAGGGTGATGCTGTCACTTTTCTAGTAACAGCCAGTGGTGAAAACCTTTAGTTCAAACCACTGGCAGTCAATTATTGCTGCGGATTGTAGCTCATTTTCATGGTCTTTAAATTAGCATCAATGCTCTGATCGCCTTTTAATCGCTGCCAAAGGGGAGCAAGTAAATCCAAGCTTCGTTCACTTGGGTAACGTTGAGTGGCTTCAAGCAATCTCCACTCACCATTGCCGTCTTTCTCCGCAAAGACGAACTCAAATGATAGGTTATCCGCCATCCCTAAACGTAAGTCAGATACAATTAAGGCGTCTTCTTCCACTCTATAGTTTAAGTAACCATGAGAAAATGCGTTGAGTCCCTTTAATGTGTTTGGTTTCTCTTTCAGAGGCCAATGCCCGAGTGGACGAGCGATAAAATCAATGTGTTTGTCTTTATCTAAAACTGAAGCCAGCCCCTCCCAGTACTGTCCATCGTCCATAACAACTACGCGCCATAACAAGGTGTTAAACGCCGTCGGAGTAATCAGCACTTGTTGGCTAGGGAGTTTTTGAGCGAGTAAGTTTTGTTCAACACGTTCAGAGATGACTTGCTGTGACACATAGCCCCATCCTAAATAGAGAGTGGATAGCAATACAACACTTTGGCACCATCGTCCTCCTTTGTGCTTAGACATCAATGCAAAGCCAATCCCCAGTAGCAAGGGTAGGGTGTATAAAGGGTCGATAATGAATACGTTGCGAAGCTCGAAATACCCTTCAAATGGCCAGATTAGCTGAGTGCCATAGGTAGTCATCGCATCCAAAAAAGTATGCGTCACTAATACGCTGACAGTTAGAAAGAACACTCTCGACAGTGTCCAGAAAGAGTCAGAGTATCGAAGGCAATACAACCATGAAATCAGCAAAGCTAAAGGTGGAAGAGTCAGTAACGAGTGGCTAAAGCCTCTGTGCTTAATGGTGTTTTGAACTGCGTCACCGTAATCCAGAATGACATCTAAATCAGGTAGTGTGCCCAAGGCAGCTCCCGCTAGTAGAACTTTCGCGTTACAGCGCTTTCCAGCAATCGCACCAGCGACGGTTGCGCCTAGTGCTGCTTGAGTGACAGAATCCATATCGCCCGTATTAATGTTATTGAAAGATTACGTTGATTCAGAAAGTAAATTGAAGACGTTGGCGAGTCAAACATCTAATGTGTCCTTAAGTCCTAATTTACTTACTTTTACATAATTGTGGCCTTGTACATCGTTCCAAATTTGGTGTGTTTGCGCTAAACGGATAGACAGCATAATGGTATGAATTGAGTTTAATCCCAGTAAGGCGGTGTCCCATAGTAGTTAGAGAAGTAGTCTATAAAGGCCCGCACTTTCGGTGCTAATAGTCTGGAACTTGGATACACCGCCCAAACGTCAGAGTTGTCTAATAGAGTGTAATCTTCTAATACCTGGATCAGACTGCCGTCACGTAGCTGTTGATAGGCAATCCAAGTCGCGCACTTAGCTATCCCCATTCCATCAATTGCAGCATCTCGCACAGCCTCTCCGTGATCGACTTTGATCTTGCCTTTGACCTTAATATGTTGCACGCCTTCTAGAGTGTCGAAAGCCCAAGACTCAAGGCCTGTCTGATTGATGCACTGGTGGTTTTTGAGTTCAGATGGGTGCTTGGGCGTTCCATACTCGGCGATATAGTCGGGAGAGGCGACCATGATTCGTTTGTCTGTGGCGAGCTTTTTTGCAATTAAGGTTGAGTCTTTTAAATCTGCATTACGAATTGCAATATCGAACCCTCCTTCAATCAGATCCACCATAGAATCTGTTAGTCGTATATCAACGGAGAGATCCGGATACTTTGCCAAAAAGCCTTTTAAAGCGGGGATCAAGTGCATACGGCCAAACGAAGCGGGAGCCGTAATTCTAATTGTACCTTTAGGGCAGGCTTTTCCTGTTCCTACATTGGCTTGAGCAGCATCGACACCACTGATGATCTCTTCCGCATAGGGTAAAAGTGCTTCCCCTTCTTCTGTGAGAGAAACCTTGCGTGTCGTGCGATGAATCAGCCTAGCCCCTATGCTCTCCTCAAGCTTATTTATGTGCATACTAGCGACTGGAGCAGACAAGCCCAATTCCTTACCTGCTTGACTAATATTGTGTGTGCAAGCAATTCGCACAAACAACCGTAGATGCTCTAAATTCATTCAGTACAATCCTTATATTTCAATGAAGCGAGCGGGTGAGGCTAGCTCTTAGGTATTCATATACTAAGCCTAAAATGACAAATAAATTATTTAATTATCGTTAATACAGATTGTAATTCTTGTTGATTGTTGTGTGAGAAATAACGCCATAGGATTTATTGGGTGACACACTTTTTGCCATTCATATTAAAGATAATCAATGGAGAGTACATTATGAAATATTCAGGATTTCAAACGTTTACAACAGAACAGAAAGACGGAATTCTAACCGTTACGTTCGATTTCGGTACGGTAAATGTTCAAGGGCAAGAGATGCTTGCAGACTTAAATATTCTGGCAATGAGACTAGAGCGTGACCGCAACACTAAAGTTGTTGTTTTCCAATCAGCAAACCCTGAAGTCTGGGTTTGCCACTACGATACGGAATTGCTAAAAGACATGTCGACTGAAGCGGTTTCACGTGAAGAAGCTCAGCTTCTCGACCTACAGTCTGTATGTGAGCGAATCAGTAAAGTGCCGCAAGCCACAATAGCTAAGTTAGAAGGTTTTGCTCGTGGGGGCGGTCATGAGCTAGCCCTTGCGCTAGATATGCGCTTCGCTGCCCGTGGAAAATTCAAGTTCATGCAGATGGAAGTCGGTATGGGGATTCTACCTTGTGGTGGTGGCGCATCACGTATGGCACGTCAGGTCGGCCTAGGTCGCGCGCTTGAGATTGTGCTTAGTGCCCGCGATTTTGATGCTGATGAGGCAGAAGCTTATGGCACCATTAACAAGGCTTTAGAACCAGACGAAATTGGCCCTTACGTTGACGCACTCGCGCAGCGCATTTCTAAATTCCCTGCGGAATCTATCAATGCTTGTAAACAAATGGTGTATGAATCAATTGATAAGCCTATTGATGAAGCGTTAAAAGCAGAGGCATACTGGTTATACCAAGCGACAAGTAAGACAGCAGCCGTTAAGCGTTTCCAGATTGCAGACGATCAAGGTCTAGAGCACGATATGGAAAACCAGCGCAACTGGGAAGAGTTAGTGATGAAGGTTCAAGACATTAACTAAGATTATTGGTCACTCAAATGACGAAAAGCTCCTGATATTCAGGAGCTTTTTATATGGCGTTGGTTCTTGAATTGGTGTCACGTGTGTTTTATCGTCAAGGCAATAGTGATCAAGATAGTGTTTGATTGAAGGGTAAGATAAGCAGGTATGCAGCTGACAAATAATGGGCTCGATGAGCTGGGGTTTATCCGCAATAATTATTCGGTTGATAAGATTCAACCTGAGTTTAAACCTGTCGTCGACAGTGTGGTTCAGCAACTAACGCAACGACTCCCAGCGCAAATTGATGGAATTTATTTGTATGGCAGTGTGCCAAGGGGCACAGCTGTCGTAGGCCGCTCAGATCTGGATATATCTATTATTCTCAATACGCCAATTACAGAATCATTAGAGCGGATATTCCAAGAGATAAGCAATGCAATTCCCGATATTCACCCGGAGATCAGTAAGATCGATATCGATCCGGGTTATCTCAATATCATTCAAAACCCACAAGAGCTTTATCACTGGCAGTTCTGGCTTAAACACTGTTGTTGCTGTGTATGGGGTAACGACAGAGCGGTTTCCTTCGTCAAACATAAGCCCAACTTAGAGATAGCTTTTGCGCTCAATGGAGACTTACCTGCGTTCTTGGAACAAATGGCCGATAGCTTCTCTAAAATGGACGACAAAGCGGTTGCGAAGATACTCGGCAAGAAGTTAGTGAGGGCAGCGTACTATTTTATCGCAGCAAAAGATGAGAGTTGGTACATCGATTTATCTCAATGTGCTCAAGCTGCGAAAAAGTACTACCCTGACCAACAAGAGGATATTGGGCTTGCGTACTTATTCGCACGTGGAAAGCTCACATCAAAAGCAGACGCGTTAGAACTCTACCAGCGATTAAGTGGCAAGATTAATGAAGTGGCGACTTAAGCGCTTCATCTGAATCATAACTCTTGGCAATTTCATTGTGCGCTAAATCAAAAGGTGAAGTGCCTATTCTGGAGCTCATTGACGGATTTCTATACTCTTCAGCGATCATTTTGAAAGTTATCTTGGGAGTAGAAACGTGCAGAGTAGTATTACCATTAGCTTGCCGCAGGTACCTGTAATGAAGGGCGATGTATCTGCTAACTTGAAGCATCACATCAGTGCGATTGAAATATCCTCTCAGCATAATGCAGACGTTGTCGTCTTTCCTGAGTTATCTCTTACTGGTTACGAGCCTGAGCTTGCTGCTGAATTGGCGTTTGACCCAGAACCTTCAGCTTTCAAAGAACTGTCGCAAGCAGCCATTACACATCATGTTATCGTGATCGCGGGTTGCCCTTTAAAATCCTCTGAAACTTCAAAGCCTACGATCGGTTCTGTAATTTGCTTTCCTGATGGAAGGGTTGAGTTTTACTCCAAACAATATCTCCATTCTGGTGAAGAGGTATTCTGTTCGAGAGGAGAGCAAGATTATTATTTCCAACTCAATGGCAATCAGATCGCGCTTGCTATCTGTGCGGATTTTATAGAGCCATTGCACTCTACGCGAGCGAAGGCCATGGGCGCAGATGTTTATCTGGTGAGCGCGCTCATTTCAGAGATGGGCTTTGCCCCAGATTCTAAGTTGCTATCTGATATTGCCTCAACACATAAATTTCCTGTGCTGCTAAGTAACCATATATCTGTGACTGGCGGCTGGGATACATGTGGCAAAAACTCTATCTGGGGAGTTAATGGTAATAGAGTAATGTTGTCGAATACCAAAGAGGAATGCGTGGTGTTATGTACCATTGATAACGGACGCATCGAAGCTCACTGTGTTAAGGGAACGGCATTGGCGTAACTCGTAAACCACTTGCTAATATGATCAGTTTTTGAATATAGGGCTTGTTCTCTACAAGATAGGAGTCAGATGTTGAAAGAAGTTACTCAAATACTCGATTTCATGGTCGAAATTGAAAAGCTCAAAGGTGTATTGAGAAAATCGAGACCCGTTGGCTTGAAGCGGCATGAAAACTCCGGTGAGCACAGTTGGCATGTGTGCATTAGTGCTCTGATGTTAAAAGATTATGCAGACGAGACCATTAACATCGACCGTGTGATCAAAATGCTGTTGATTCACGATCTGGGTGAGATCGACGCCGGTGACAAAATCGTTTATGAATCAGAAACCGCAGAACAAAAGAATAAAGAGTGGAAAGGGGTTAAACGAGTACTCGATATACTGCCAAACCAACAAGGTGAAGAATATTTGGCACTGTGGGAAGAATTTGAACTTGGTGAAAGTGCCGATGCAAAATATGCAAAAGCCATCGACCGCATCCCTCCGCTTCTCCACAACATCAATGACGATGGCTACGGTTGGAAGAAGCACAATATTCCTAAAGAGAAGGTTCTCAACTTCAACCAGCAAAGAATCTCAGCTGGTGGAGAGAAGATATGGGAAGGCGTCGAAGCTAAACTACGACAAGCTATCTCCGATGGGATTCTAACCTAGTCATCCAGTTAGCTCTTCAATTAAGCATAATCATTCTGCTTTGAGTGGCATTGAGAGCTTTCGTCACGGGGGGAGTCATGTAGAATCGGTGTTTTGACGTTAGGGGCCGCCATGACTAAAGCAGTACGACAGCAGATCGGAAACATCGCACTTGTTGTCGAAAACTATGATGATGCTATTGAGTTTTATACTCAGAAACTTCAATTTACGCTAGTTGAGGATACCGATTTAGGCGGTGGTAAACGCTGGGTTCAGGTCGCTCCTCCCAATTCTAACGGCACCAACCTTTTGCTCGCTCAAGCGAGTACCGAATCTCAAACACAAGCCATCGGTAACCAAACGGGTGGTCGCGTGTTTTTGTTTCTTCAAACCAACGACTTTTGGCGTGATTATGAATCCATGAAAGCCAAGGGTGTGACGTTTAACGAAGAGCCTAGAGTCGAAGAGTATGGAACTGTGGTTGTGTTTCAGGATCTGTACGGAAATAAGTGGGATCTGCTGCAGCTAAATCGAAGCGGAAACTAGCGGGCATAACCGTCGACCGCAATCAGGAGGTATAGATGGAACTGAGACAATTTAGACAGGAAGACTACAATACCCTGATTCATTGGATAGACTCAGAACGGCTCAACTATCAGTGGGGCGGCGCGAACTTTGATTTTCCATTAGACCACAAGCAACTCGAACACCATTGCGTGAAACCCGAGGTGCTGCCATTTATCTTCATTTCAAATGGAGAGGAAGCGGGCTATGTTGAGTTGTTCAAAGTGTCAGATTCTCAATATCGTATTTGCCGAGTGTTTGTCACGAACGATTTTCGAGGGCAGGGGCTGGCTAAGATCATGCTTAAACAGCTCATTGAGAAAGCTCGAGTAGAATACAAGGCACAGGTTTTAACGCTAGCTGTGTTTGAGCGAAATGTCGTTGCCAAAGGTTGCTATGAATCTCTTGGTTTCGTGGTGACATCTCGTGAGTCTGGAACGCGCAGTTTTGATGGCGAGTTGTGGGATTTGTTGCTAATGGAAAAACACTACAATTAATAACTTTAGGAACATCAAATGAAAGCTAAAGCTGTGTTACTCGTTTCCTTGGCGATGTTACCGACAACTTCGCTCGCTCAACAAGATGAAATCGACTGCGAAAACGCGATGAACACCTTAGAAATCAATCAATGTGCAGCAATAGAGTTACAAACCGCTGAACAGAAATTGGAGACTTATCTTCAAGCAAGCTTTGAACATAACGCTGAAGATCCAATCTTGGTAGACGCGATTAAGCGATCGCAAGTAGATTGGTCGACGTATATGACTGCTCATTGTGATGCTATCTACACGCAATGGCGAGGTGGCTCTATTCGTGGGGTTATGGCACTTTCTTGCAAAACTGAGTTAACCAAAGACAGAACCCATCAAATCTGGGCCAATTTCTTAACCTATATGGATAGCACACCGCCCGTTTTACCTGAGCCAAAGGTTAGCAGCGATTAGCGTATTTTGGATTTGTGCATCTTGAAATTTTTGCCGCGTTTATCCTCTCTGTATAGATAACATGAGGAGAAACGTTATGAAGTATCTTGCCAAAATTGTTCTAACACTTGTCTTTTGGTTGGGGATTGCCGCCCCTTCTTTTGCTCTTGAACCGATATACAGTGACTTTTTCGGCAAGGCGATCAGAGGCTATGATCCCGTTGCGTACTTCACTCAAAGTAAAGCTGTGGAAGGAAGCGATAATTACCGCTACGAATGGAATGGTGCTGAATGGCGATTTTCCTCACAACGACATCTCGATTTATTCAAAGCGGACCCTGAACAATACGCCCCTCAATACGGCGGATACTGTGCTTGGGCGGTCAGTAAAGGCTATACCGCCAAAATTGACCCGCGAGCTTGGAATATCGTCGATGGCAAGCTTTACCTAAATTACAGTAAATCGGTACAGCAAACTTGGCAGGGTGATATCGCTGGAAACATTGAAAACGCAGACGCCAACTGGCCAAGATTGCTGAATGAGTAAACGAACCAAGTGTCGATTTTCTGAAACAACTAATCATTGATTGTATTTATAAATTCAGTTGACACTCGAACGGATATATATGACATTGGCTGTATGAAATGTAATCGAACAACACTCAACCAACGAATTATCATCATTCTATAAGAATGGTGGGAACTTGTTGTACTGAGAAAAGCTAACCCACCCGGTAAGGTGGGTTTTCTTTTTCTATCTTCCGGGCCGTGTTCTTGGAGGAACTCACATGAAAAAAATCGCCGTTTTTGGTAAGCCCGGTAGTGGCAAATCTACCTTCAGCAAAGCATTAAGCCGATCAGCAGGTGTACCGTTGCATCAACTGGACTCTATCGTCTATCAAGCGAATGGCGAGCCAGTTTCCAAAGACGTTTTTAACCAAGCTCATGACAAGATCTTGCGTGAAGACGCGTGGATCATTGATGGTCTTGGCCCTCTTGGTGCATTTCATCAGCGTTTAGAGTCTGCAGATACCCTTATCTACATCGATTTGCCTTATTTCGTAAGCTATTGGTTCGTCACTAAACGCTGCCTGAAAGGGTTGTTCGCAAAGCCAGAAGGGTGGCCAGATGGCAGTTCAGTCATCAAAGGCACACTCAATAGCTACAAGATGCTTAAACTCTGCCCGGGATTTTGGAATGATGAGTTTATGTCTCGACTGTCTCAGATCTCAGAAGGTAAACAACTGCATGTTGTTAAGAGTACCGCTGAACTCGATAATCTACTTACTCAATTCTCACAATAGCAATGGGCTGGTGTTAATTGTTTGAATAGATTGATACTTTGAACTGTCTGTCAATGGAGTAAAGATGGAATTCAAACTTGAAATATACGCCCCAGAATCAGAGATTATTGCAATTCGAGAGGCTCTGAACTCTGCGGGCGCTGGCGTTGTGGGCAACTATGACAGTGTCATCTCGATAGTGAAAATATCGGGATTTTGGCGTCCAAACTCACAATCTAAGCCCGTCACGGGAGCAAAAGGCCAGATCAACTTTGGTGAAGAGGTTCGCATAGACGTTCGTTGTAAAAGGGAGCGCGTTCAAGCGGCACTCGATACTGTGCGAGCGGTACATCCTTATGAAGAGCCCGCTATTAACATTCTCCCTCTTTATAATCACGAATTTAATTAGACTCGATACTGAAACAAGGATTGTATTTATGTCAGGAATTACCGATCTAGATGAACTTCTGCGTTATATGCGCCCTGAATTAATGCCAACAGAGTTTGTGTTCTGCACGACTTCTGGTGCCTTAGCTGATTATCTCAAGTTAGAGCCTGTAGCCACGTTTATCGAATCAGAAGGGCTGACTCTGGTTCTTGAAAAGTCGCGAGCCGAGAAAGAGGGCTTGGCATTTGAAGGTATCTACCAACAGATCACCCTAACCGTTCATTCAAGTCTGGATGCGGTTGGGCTTACTGCAGCTGTTGCATCCAAGCTCGCGTCTAAAGGGATCAGCGCTAACGTTATTGCTGCTTACTACCACGACCATATTTTTGTACAAAAGGATAAAGCCACTGCTGCGCTATTGGCATTAGAAGAGTTTTCCGTTGAGTGATGAGCATGGATACTAACACTGAGATTTGGCGCAGCTATTCAATGGTAGTGGTGAAACGCTAATATAGGTTTATGAGTATAAATAACGAAAAAGATTTGGATAAAATCGTTCACCTTTTGAAACAAGACCCAATGAGAGTACAAGCCTTGCATTGTGTTAAGAGGTTAGAACTGCCTCAGTGCTACATTGCCGCGGGATTTCTACGAAATTTGGTTTGGGATGCCCTGCATAACAGGACTAAACCAACGCCTTTGAATGATATTGATGTTGTCTATTTCGATGATGATGAAGTGGACCCCAATGCCTGTTTCAAGCATGAGGCTTGGCTCAATATACAAATGCCACAGTTTAATTGGCAGGTTCGCAACCAAGTTTTGATGCATCACAGAAACAACGACCAACCTTATAAAAGCACGCTCGATGCCATGAGTTATTGGCCTGAAAAAGAGACGGCTGTTGGTGTTAGAGTCACGGCAAACAAAGATTACGAGTGTGTTTCTGCCTTCGGTTTTGAATCTCTATTCAATGGACACATCACGTATAACCCGAAAAGACCGCGTTCGCTATTTGATCAACGAGTATACGCAAAGAACTGGCTCGTTTTATGGCCATCGCTCAAAGTGGTTTATGGCAGTGCAAAGGAATCGCAAGATGTTTAAATTGGAAACAGAGCGACTAATTCTGAGAGACATGACACTCGATGATCAAGATGCTTTTGTCGCAATGTCTCAAGACGCAAAGTATCAACGTTTCTATGATGAAAATGATTGTGATCCAAATAAATATAAGCAACTCACTGAACTATTTGTGGCACAGTCAACGGAAAGCCCAAGGCAAGCTTATCAACTCGCTGTTGAACTAAAGAGCACCAATGAGTTTATAGGTACGGTTTGTTTGAGATTAGAGCAAGACCGGCAAGCCTCTATGGGCTGTGCTTTCTCTCGAACTTCACAAGGAAGTCAGCTAGCTCAAGAAGCGGCATTTAAACTCGCTGATTTCGGTTTTAAGGAATTGGGTGTTCATCGTATTTACGCTGAGACCATCAGTCGTAATTTGGCTGCGATAAACCTTTGTCGTCGCTTAGGCATGCGTAAAGAGGCGCATTTAAAAGAGCATCGTTTCTTTAAAGGGCAGTGGTGGGACACTGTCATTATGGGGGTACTGTACAGTGAGTGGTGTGATTTTTAACCAAAGTTCAGATAATTCACCTGCACTGTTTTTATATACAGCATTGTTATGTATCCTATCCTAAAAAAGGAGTAGTACACGATGATCTTAAATCATATCTCTATTGGTGTTTCTGACCTCGAAAAAGCGGTTTCCTTCTATGACGCTGTTCTTGAGACTCTCTCTATAAATCGAACGCATTATATTGAGAATGCTGCCGCCGCTTACGGTGAACGTTTTGAGTTTTGGATAGGGTATCCAATTGAAGGTAGGGTGACGTCGGGTAATGGTGTGCATGTCGCATTGAATGCGCCATCCAAAGACGCAGTCATGCGCTTCTATAAAACGGCTCTTGATTTAGGGGGGCGATGTGAAGGACAGCCTGGCCCTAGACCTGAATATGGTGAAACTTACTTTGCGGCGTTTGTGCGAGATCCTGACGGGAACAAGTTAGAGGCTGTATTCCTGCAGTAATAAAGAAACTTCGCCATAGACATAATTTCATAATAAGCACCATAAATTAAAAAGTAAGAAGTAGTGACCATGGAAATTAGAACAGGGAAGTTAAATGATGTTTTGAGCATTACGGATATTTTCAATTATTACATTGAACATTCTAATGCTCGCTTTGAGGAGTCCCCGCTGTCATTAGACAATCGATTGAAGTGGTTCTCCCAGTTTGAGCCAGACAGTAGACATCAAATCTATGTGGCGAGCGATAACGGTAAGCTTATAGGGTTCGCTTGTTCCCAACCATATAGAGGTATGGCTGCCTTTGATGAAACTGTAGAGGTAACGGTTTATCTGGCGCCGTTTATTCAGGGGAAAGGGGTTGGTTCTAAGCTTTATGAGAAACTATTTAGCGCCATCCAAGCTCATGGTGTTCATCGGGTTTTATCAGGTGTCGCCTTGCCGAATGAGGCTTCAATAGCGCTACATAAGCGTTTTGGTTTTAGAGAAGTGGGTGTCTTTAATGAATATGCAAAGAAGAACGGTGAGTACATAAGCTCGATGTGGTTAGAAAAGATATTTGATGAATAATTCGATGGCGATTCGAAGTTGGTTAAAAAGGGAAAGTCGAGATTTTAATTACAACTCAATGTGTTAGATTAGCTCTCATCGAGAGCAATTTGAATACTGAGAGGCGCAGAATCTAATGGACGAAACGTACATGCTTAGAGCGTTACAGATTTCTAAGCAAGCCCTGCCGATGTGTATTCCTAACCCGCCCGTAGGTTGCGTTCTAGTTAAAAATGACAAGATTGTTGCTGAAGGTTACACACAAGCCGTGGGTGGTAACCATGCCGAAGTTGAAGCTCTTAACGCTTATCAAGGCTCGGCAGAAGGTGTGACTGCCTACGTTACATTAGAGCCATGCTCATTCGTAGGTCGCACTCCTGCTTGTGCCCGTACATTAGCGAAGTTTGGTATTAAGAAAGTCGTCGTGGGTATGTTGGATCCAGATCCTCGAAATAACGGACGTGGAATTGAAATATTAAAACAAGCTGGTGTCGATGTTGTCATCGGTATTTGCGCAGAACAGGTCGCAGCTCACCTCGGGCCTTATCTCAACCAGTCTTAGGAATCCCACAGTCTTATCAAAACAACATCCCTCAGTGGCTAGCGTTAGTAGAAAAAGAATTATAACGATAAGGAGAAAACCGTGAAAATATCAGTATTGGATGATTATCAAAATGCAGTTCAAGATCTTGATTGTTTTGGTTTGCTAGAAGGGCAAGATGTCACTGTCTTTAATGAGACCTACTCAGAACAAGAATTGGTTGAGAAGTTGGTGAATGTCCAAGCTCTAGTTCTGATTCGAGAACGTACCCAGATAACGGAATCGCTCTTATCTAAACTCCCGAACCTTGAAGTGATCAGTCAAACGGGCAAGGTAAGCAATCATATTGATGTACAGCTTTGTGAAAAATACGGAGTGAAAGTACTAGAGGGTCGCGGTTCGCCAGTTGCCCCTTCAGAACTCTGTTGGGCACTAATAATGGCAGCAAGCCGACATATTCCTAGTTACACATCGAATCTTGCAAATGACCAGTGGCAAAGTTCAGGTAGCTTAGGGCTTGGGCGAACCTTAAAAGGGCTGAAGCTGGGTATTTGGGGCTATGGGAAGATAGGACAACGAATTGCTCTATATGCGAAAGCGTTTGAAATGTCAGTCGTAGTATGGGGAAGCCAAGCTTCGCGAGACTTGGCAAAATCACATGGCTTTGAGGCCTCTGAATCCAAACGCGCCTTTTTTCAAGAAGTGGATGTTCTGTCTCTTCATCTGCGTTTGAATGAGGTAACGCGAGGGTGTGTTACGGCTGAAGATCTAAGAACAATGAAGTCAGATTCCTTGTTTGTGAATACCAGTCGTTCAGAGCTTGTCGAGACTGATGCACTGTTTAACGAACTTAAATCCAATCCGAGCAAACGAGCGGCTGTCGATGTTTTTGATTGTGAGCCCGCAACTAAAAGCACAGAGCCTCTGCTTTCTCTACCTAACGTTACTGCGACCCCTCATTTAGGATATGTAGAGCAAGGAAGCTACGAGCTCTATTTTAAAATTGCGTTCGAAAATCTTATGGCATATATCTCTCAGAATAGAGCGCTTAAAGAAGCGTGCGATTGATGGAGTCACATGATTAAGTTTGAATAACTTAACTGCGAATAGATTTAGCATTTATAGATTCATTATATTTGGCACTTTTGTAAGGTGTTTAGGTTTAAGTAAGGAAATAAGTCGTGTTACGAGAAATGGAAATCTCAGACTATCAGCAGGTCATGAACCTTTGGTCTGAAACGGAAGGTATGCGATTAAGGGAAGCAGACTCCGAAGAAAATATCGGAAAGTATCTCGAGCGTAACCCAAACCTGAGTTTTGTTGCTGTGCAAGGCGAGCAGATCGTTGGGGCGATTTTGGTGGGAACAGATGGTCGTCGTGGGTATATCCAACATTTAGCCGTATCGAAGGCTTGTCGTGGTCAGGGGATTGGCGCGAAGCTTATATCAAACGCAGTGGATGCCTTGTCATCCATTGGCATTGCTAAAACCCACTTGTTTGTCATCAACGATAATCTGAATGCACAAGCGTTTTATGAAAATATAGGTTGGTACCCACGTGATGAGGTGCGTATGTTTTCATTTAATGCATCGACGGTAGGCAATATTTAGATAGCTAAATGTCAAAAAGGTCGGGCGTGATTTGTGTATCGAACTTTAGCTTAAACGTCGCTCCGAACGTTATATTTAAGTGACGTTGTCAGGCGTAGTGGCGTGGTTATGAGGCTGAGTTCATAGCGTAAGCCTAGTGACAAATAAAAGAGCCACAATTGAGTGGCTCTTTGCGTATTTGGACATTTCTAACGCAGAGGAATGGGGCTTGGTTATTACTTACAATACCCTAATACTTGATCGCAGTTTTGCCGATTGAAGCACTACTTTCGATACGTTGGTGCGCATCTTTGGCATTACGAATACGGATTTTGGCATCTGCCGGATTAGTAGAAGTGGCACTCACCTTAACGAGTAGGTCGTTGTCTTTTACTTCTGGAATATCGGTTTCAAACTCAAACAGACTGTCTTGGTCTGTGATCGGAAGTGATTGAGTAAACCCTATTGCTTTCATTTTTATTGGTGCTGTCATGGTGCTTCCTTTTGACTGGGCGGAGTGACTTCAACCTAATTTTTAAGTCGTGATCAACTCAATTTGGCCCATTCAATATCACGGGAAGGGTGGTCAGTGTCATGAAAGACTACAAACCTACTCCTACTGAACTTTGGCTAGTATGTCCAAGTCGCCAATCTATCACTCCCACCGTTCGACTGTTGAGAGATTTGTTCAGAGAGAAGACCAGAAACATTCTTAGCAAACTGGCCCAGCAAGGCGCGATTTAGTAGAGGTTTCATCGTGACGATAGCCGCGTCGCTGGTTGATACGTTAAGCTTTCAAGCACGGCCGTTTTACGAAAAACACCACTATGAATGCCAAATGGTATTAGAAAATTACCCATTGGATTCATCGCTGTCGTTTCTTACGAAAAAGCTGTAAATAGCTTGGGTTTCAATAGATAAGGTAACTAAGAAACTACACGCTTAATCAAATTAGAGACTATGTTTTTATATGTAGATAACCATCTAGTTGGGTAAGCGATAATGAGACAGAACACAAAAGCGTTACCAATACACATACATTTAACGGTAATCATCATTTTGATTGTCGTTATTGCATCAAGCGTTCAGATTTTCGTTACCAATAAAGGTTTATCTACACTCATACTAGAAGCTAACAGTAAACTGTTTGATCGTATTGAGCTTGAAACTCGGTACAAACTCAATAGCCATTACAGTACTGCTTTTTCTGCTTTAAGTTCCTTCGCTCATAGTGAGAAAAACCAAGCAGCGACTCTAGAGGGCAGAGAAGAATTGCTGCCAAAGATCACCTACCTCTTAGAACAGTTCCCACATATCGTCTCCTACTCCTTTCATTATCCATCCGGCGATTTATTCAAAGTCATTCACCTTGAGAAAATAGCGGTTCGTAAGCAGTTCACTGTAGATCCTAAAACTCAGTATTTGCTGATACATACTATGGGTGACAGTCTCTATACCAAAGGCTTGGATAGTGAGTTTCGAGAAGTATACGTCAAAGACTTAAATATCGAGCCGTTATTAAGCAATATTTCTAAATGGGAACACTTGGCAACCCGTGATGCAAATAAGGTATCAAAACCGACTCCTATTTTAGGGGAAGGCTCACTTGGCATTACTGTTTTTAGAAAGAGTAATGATGGCACCGTTGTGAGTGCAGGAGTGCTCTTGGAGGATCTACAATCATCTTTGAAAGATACGCTCATGACTAATTCATCTTTAAGGGCATTATATAATGATGAAGGTGATGTTTATGCGATGATTGCTAATCAAAACGTAGATGAACCTGATAATCCAAATAAGACAGACCTGAAGAGCGATTTGCTTTTAAAGCTACTTGATGAAAATAGAGAGCAAGATAAAGGGATACTGGGAAAGTTCGAATTTGAAGGAGAGAGTTGGATCGGAAAGGTTGTGACAATCAAGCCTTTGAACAGTGAGCATATTCATTTGCTAATGGCGACCAAAACTGCGGATCTGTTTGATAGCGGTTTGTTAGTCAAAAACCAAACAATTTACGCGTCTCTGCTCATCTTCATTCTTATGTTGCCAGTCATTTATTTGGTATCCACTTATATATCCAAACCTATACAACGAGTAACAAAAAGAGCGTTAGACATAGAACGTTTTAGATTTGATGATACTTTCTTGGAAGATAGTTTTATCAGAGAGATTCATGATCTTAACTACGCTCAAATGTCGACTCAAGAAACGATTAAGCAGTTTATTTCATTAACTAATAATATTGCTAGACAAGAAAATCTAGATGACATGCTTAGTTTAGTATGTCGAGATACCGCTCACGCTGTTGAAGCTAATGGGGTCTTACTTTACTTACTGGATGTCGAAGAAAAAACCTTGGTCCCGAAGTTTGTCTGGTGGGAAGGCATTGAGAATGACAATTTACAAGCTAAGGACATTCCGGTTGCAGATGCGAGTCGATTTATTCAAGAGGTTTTTGTAGCAAAAAAACCAACGGTCTTTAGTGTGGATGAGCTTCCTCGTATTACATTTCAAACGAATGGAGTGGGTGACGGAGAAGTGATTTTCATTCCGCTGGCATCTCGCTCAGGAGAAGTTATCGGCTCTTTTGGTCTATTGTATGAGAATGACAATGCGGAAGAGTATTATGAGCAATACGCTAACTACTTGAACACGCTGTTAGGTTTTACTTCAGTGACTATCGAGACACACAATATGCTTGATGATCAAAAAGCATTGTTAGAATCCTTTATTCAGGTGATTGCAGGGTCTTTAGATAAAAAATCCCCATATACTGGGAATCACTGTCAAAGAGTCCCGATCATTACACAGTGGTTAACGCAGGCAGCACAAGAGTCTGAAAGTGAAGTATTTGGTCACTTCAGGCTTAACTCAAAGCAATGGGACGAGTTAAAGATGGCCAGTTGGTTGCACGACTGCGGCAAAATAACGACCCCAGAGCATGTTGTTGATAAGGCAACAAAGCTAGAAACCATTTACGATCGTATCCATGAAGTCCGAATGCGCTTTGAAGTCCTAAAAAGGGAGAGTGAAATCGGCTTACTCAAGCAAAACATCTCTCACTTACCAAATGAATTTCATGAGCAACTAGCTCAACGCCACGAAGAAATTGATGATGACTTTGAGTTTATCGCCAACCTTAACCTGGGAAGTGAGTTTGTGGATGATGAAGCGCTCAAACGTCTAGAAGAAATTGCTAACAAGACATGGACTCGAACCTTAAGTAAAACTGCAGGTATTTCTTGGGTTGAGAAACAACGTTATGAAGAAGATGTTGAACTTCCTGTCTGTGAACCGTTATTAAGTGACCGCCCTGAACACTTGATTCCATGGGATTTTCGTCCAACTAACGAAGAGCGGTTTACTCTCAAGCCTACAGCTTACCAAGCTAATATCGGCGAGGTGTACAACCTATCGATCCAGCGAGGGACTTTAACCAATGAGGAAAGGTTCATTATCAATGACCATATCATTCAAACGATCCAAATCCTTGAGTCCCTTCCTTTCCCCAAACACATGCGTAATGTGGCGAAGATCGCTGGTGGACATCATGAAAAAATCGATGGGACGGGCTACCCAATGGGGCTCAAAGGTGAAGAAATGCCGATTACGGCTAAAATTATGGCCATCGCAGATGTGTTTGAAGCACTAACAAGCTCGGACCGACCATATAAGCAAGCCAAGTCATTGTCTGAATCGATTCGAATTATGAGCTTTATGGTTAAAGATAATCATCTAGATCGAGATCTGTTTGAGTTATTCCTTACCTCAGGCGTCTATAAGCGGTTTGCGGATGAATTTATGGATGAAAGCCAGATTGATACGTTCGATATTCAGCAATATATCCGCAAATAGAGTGGTGATGTACTTAGTTTTTCTATATTAAATTCAGCTTGTTACCTTGCAGAAGATGAAAGTATGTACCAATCTTATTTCATAAGCATGGATAAGGATTGTGTATGCCAGTAACGTCAGTAAAAAACAAAGGGGTAGTAAGGAAAGTCTTGCTGCCTTCTTTACTTATTAACCTCTTGTCATTAGCCGTTCCATTAACGGTTCTCCAGATCTACGATCGCATTCTCCCCAATCAAAGTTATGGTACGGCCACGCTGCTTTTAGCCGGAGCGACACTAGCCGTAGCCATGGAAGCACTCATACGTTTTGTTCGCACTTGGCTTTTGTCTGCGGCGGCCAGCAATACCGAGAAAGCAACCTATCAAACCTTGGTGGAAAGGGTGACTAATGCTTCATCAAGTCATCTTCGTCATTTAGGTGTTGGTGGTGTAGAAGAAGGGCTCGGCTCTGTATCCAAAGTTAAAGATTGGTATTCTGGTGGAATAATCTCTGGATTTATCGATTTGCCTTTTGCATTGATCTTTCTAGGGCTGGTGGCTTATATCGGCGGTGAATTAGTGGCGATACCTGTGGCAGTTTGGCTCATTACGCTTAGTATTGTTTGGCTGTCTTCTATCCGCGTGAAAAGTTTAAGTGAAGAAGCTTCTAAAGATGAGAAGGAGAGAAAAGCCTTCTTGATTCTTCTTAGCCAAACCATTCAGGGTATTAAACGTCAGGCTGTTGAGTCTCGAATTTTTAATCAGTTTAAATCGCTTAATAATGTCCGCTCTCAATCCAAAGCCAAAGAAGAAGAACAGAACGCCTTCGCTCAAGAATGTATTCAGCTTGCTGCACTCGCGACTTCTGTTCTGTTGGTGATTACCGGGAGCTTGTGGGTATTGGATGGTCAATTAACCACGGGTGGGTTAGCAGCATGCTCCATCTTGTCAGGTAGAGCTGTGGCGCCTCTGAGTGCTCTGGTTGGGGTTCGAATCAAGCTCAATTCAATCCATAGTGCTAATCAGGCAATAGAAAAGTTAGGAGACTTATCACTGTCTGATTCTGCTAGTTCTGAGCTTAGTTTCTCTGACTTTGAGACTTTAGAAGTCAAGCAAGCTACCGTTGAAAGATATGGTGAACTCGCTAGGGCGGATGTGACGCTAAATAAAGGCGAACTGGTGCTGTTAGAGAGTGAAGATCGCCACACCAATAGTCACTTGCTGTCTTCGATTGCAGGGATTGATGATTTAGCCGCGGGTGAGTGCTTCATTAATGGTGAAGCCGTTTCAATTGCATCTGTTGCTCAAGCTACAGCTTACTGCGGGGTTAAAGGGCAGTTAGTCTCAGGTACGATTCTGGATAATTTGTGTGGATTTGATCCTGAGAGAACACAAAGCGCCAATGATTACGCTGTGCGCTTAGGATTAACCAAAGAAATTACGCGTTTACCTGATGGGTTAGAAACACAAATTGGTCATACGAGTGCTTCTTTGTTGAGTATGGGCAACATTAAGATGCTCAATATTGCGACTCAATTGGCGAGTGGCAAGCCCGTTATCATGCTAGAGAGACCGGATTCCTCGCTAGACCTCAATGCTCTCGGTAACCTGCTTAAGGTGTTGGAAGAAGAAGTCTTGGCAGGGCGCACCATATTGGTGGTGAGCTATCATGCAAAACTTCGCGAACTAGCGAGTCGAACAATTACAGTAGAAAACGGTTCGATTGCCGAAGACAGTACTAATCAGGGGGAGGTCATTGCATGAATCGTTTAGATAGTAATCGCCATGGCGAAACAGACGGTCAACATGAGCCGATGAACCGACTGGAAACTGAAAGCCTTTCTGTGCTCAAGGAGTTGGAAGTTAATGCGAATATCCAACTGTTCGCTCGCCAATGGGTTGATGAGAACGGCATTGAATCGATTGATGATATGTTTGCCCTGTTTGATAGGCTTGCATTGCCATATCGCTTGGTTGCCAACCTAGATGAAGTAGGCGATCACAAATTAGTTCTGCTGGTTCTCGGTGAAAATGAATTGGTTTCTGGTCACTTGGAGTCAAAACAGTTTGTTGCCGTTGATGGCAATGAAGACGTTTCAGACATTCCTCAATTTTGCATTGTGATTGAAGGGGCTCCATTGGAGAAGGCTTCTCCGGATTGGGTTGGTGAACGGTTACATGCTTTTCGTCCTATCATTCCTAAATTGCTCTTAGTCAGCTTTATCACCAATTTATTTGCTCTCGCAGTGCCATTCATCACGATGTCGATCTATGACCATGTTATTGGTGGCGATGCTGGGCACGAACTGCAAGGTATCGCTATTGGTGCCGCCTTGTTGTTTGTGATGATGGGCTGGTTAAGAACATTGCGTAGTCGAGTGTTTGCTTCTGTGTCTAACCGAGTTAGCCGCGAGATATCTCAATCCCTTGTGCAACGACTACTAAGAAATAGCTATGCGCAAAACCAGCAAACGGCCTCGTCTAGTCAACAGAACCAAGTGATGTTATCTGAGCGTATTTCAGGTGTGTTATCAGGACCACTCGGTAATGCGTTGTTTGATTTGCCTTTCATTGCCATTTTTGTCCTTGCGATAGGTGTGCTAGGTGGCTGGCTGGTATTGGTTCCAATTGTCTCTTTGGTTCTGTATTACCTGTTAGCTAAGCGCTCGATACGTTCGAGTAGTAAGCGCTCAATGCAATCGACGGTAGCGGGCACTAATCGTCAAAATATGACTAATGAGTTGTCGTCCAAGCTCGCCTTTATTCGTAGTGCTGGGTTTTCAGAGCACTGGATCCAACGTTTCCAAAAGGCCAATCTGCTTGCCTCTACAGTGACGTTCAATCAATCGGTTCTCCAAAGTCGATACACCTCGATTTATTACTTTATCGGAGTGGGCTCAACATTGGCTGTTATGGGCTTAGGAATTGGACTTATTTTCGAACAAGTGATGACGCCCGGTGGCTTGATTGCATCAATGATGCTGATATCTAAAGTGACTGGGCCTGCGCAGGTGTTGGCAAACAGTGCGATGCGTTTTAATAGCTTTAATCAATCTAAGCTGCAGGTAAATCGTATTCTGTCTCAGCCGTCTGAACGTGAATTCAGTTACCAACATCATCCATTGCCAACGGTTGCTCCGAACTTGAAGTTAGATCAAGTGACTCTCCGTTACCCTAAACAGAGTCGCCCTGCATTGAATGGGGTAAGTTTTGATGTCGAAGCGGGCGATATTGTGGCGATTACAGGCCCTTCAGGCAGTGGTAAATCGACATTAATTGAAGTGTTGTCTGGTTTACAGCCTATCCAAAACGGTATGGTCGAGCTTGAAGGCGTTAACCTCGTTCAATACGACCCGCAGCTCTATCGTCACTGGTGTTTCATTCGCGCCGCTTACCCCGACTTACTTACATTGAGTATTCGAGAGTGGCTGAGCGATGGGCATAAAGTTGAAGAGCAGAAAATGATCTCAGCCATTGATATGGTAGGCGGCAAGCGCTGGTTCTCCACACTACCAGATGGGTTGGATACCTCTATCAGTAGCATCCAACCGGATAGCCTGTTTGATATGTTGTCAGGCACTGTCGCTCAGATCCTTATTGACGCGAAAGCTTTGGTTTATGATTACCCGATGTTCCTAATGGATAATCCGGTGCCTGATGGCCATCCCAATGCTAAACGTGTATTCGGTGAGTTCTTGGCGATGAAGAAAGGAAAAGCAACGGTGATCTATACGTCGCATGATCCTGACTTGATTAAGCTCGCTGATAAAGTCGTGGTGTTAGACGAGGGCGCTGTGGTTTATGCAGGTCCTCTCGAGCAGCCATCAGAGTCTCAAGAGCAGCAGTTATCTGACACACAAGAGTTACCAAAGCAAAAAGTAGAGTCAAAGCAAGGAGTCGCTAATGGCTAAAAAATCTATCGAGACTGGCAAGCGTTACGGCGAGCTTGTTGAATCACAAAATACAGCTCGAACATTGGCGCTGGCGACATGGTCAGTTGCCTTGTGTGTTATCGCTTTTGTCACGTGGTCTGTGGTCACTCAAGTGGATGAAATCGCAAAGGCAAAGGGTGCGGTGATTCCTGAAGGGGAAAAGCAAGTATTACAAAGTGCCATTGGTGGTAAGTTAAAGCAAATTCTTGTTAAAGAAGGGCAATTGGTAGAGAAAGGTCAGCCACTTGTTGAATTTGACGCTACCTTCCAGCGCACGGCTCTCGAAGAGTTGAAATCTCAACAAGTAACCTTGCTTGCGAGTATCGAACGTATGAACGCGTTATTGGATAACCGTGAGCCGAATTTTGGGGAGTTTGAAATTGATTTCCCGGAGATCGTTAGCCAACAAAAAGCTCAGTTAAATGCTCAAAAAGGGCTCTACTATCAAAAACGCATTGTACTGGAAAAGGACAGTGAGCAGATAGCAGAGCAGCTTCGTGTCGTAGAAAAGTCTCTACCTAGCTATGACAAAGAGCTAAGTGCCACTAAGCAAGAGCTAAACATCTTGGAAAAAGGTTATAAAGCCGGGAACATCTCTCGTTTACGCGTGCTTGAAATGCGCCAAAAGTTGGCGAGCATAGAGCAGAAAATTGAAGAGGCTCGCGGCAAGAAGTCGGTTCTGATTAAGCAGGCAGACAGCAATGAGCAAAAAATTGAGCAACTTCTTGCGGAGGCCAAAGCAAAAGTCAGTGACGATCGATCCAAAGCGGTATCAGATTTGTCTGCACTTAACGCTCGGGTGCGTTCAAGCCAAGCGAAATTGACGAACACCATGTTAGTGTCACCGCTACAAGGCTTGGTACAAAGCCTGCCAAGCACGCAAAACGGTGGTGTTATTCAGCCAGGTGGCACTGTGGTTGAGATTGTTCCTGTCGGCGGTAAAGCCGATTTTAAAGCTCGCTTATCTCCGAGGGATATTGGTTTTGTGAACGTGGGTCAGCCAACTCGAATCAAGATTGATGCGTTTGATTACAGCCGTTTTGGTGCTTTAAAAGGGGAGGTTGAGAGTATTTCACCGACCACAAGCCAAAGTGAACGAGGTGAAATCTATTATGAAGTGGTGGTGTCTGTGGAAACGCCATACTTTCGTGATAACCCTGAAAGCTTTTCCATTCTTCCTGGTATGACGGGTGAGGTAGACATCACGACGGGCGAGAAGTCGGTGTTTCAATACCTTTGGAAGCCGATCTATACCAATATCAGTGTTGCATTTGGAGAAAGGTAACTCAAAGAGTCACAACCCTCTCTTTGTTCAGAACGATACAAGAAACAATCACTAAAAAGGGAGCACATGGCGTGCTCCCTTTTGTTTTATTTCACTAATGACTAATGACTAATGACTAATGACTAACGACCAATCATTAGTTATTTGGATCTATGTCTGGTAGTCCATCTACGTCGTTGTGATGATGGTGTTCATCATCTTGGTTATGGTTATTGGCTGCATCATGATGTTCAAGTGCATCCGACATATCCAAATGTGCTTGATCGTAACCTACGGCATGTTGCTGGTCGACTTGTGCAAGCACGATGTCCATGTCTGCAGGTTGATCATGCCCGGTGGTAGGCGATGCATTTGGCTGAATACCTAGGGCATCCAAGTAAGCCGCTGCAGTTCCTTGGTGGTTGTTGTCATGCTGGTTCTGAAGAGTCTTTGATTGAGCGCCAAGTTGGCCAAGAGTTGTCTCCATTCCTTGCCCCGAATTAACGTCACTAAATTGTGTTGTAGGGTCTTCTGCCATAGTAGGAGCATCATCTAATAAAATAATGGAAGACTCATCATGGACTTGTTGTAAGGGCTCATCATGTAAGACTGTATGGCTAGGTATTGCCTGAGTCGGGTCAAGTACTAAAGTTTGATATATCGATTGCGTTGCAGTAACACCATCAGGGCCTTCGGTGGTTACAGTTATGCCAATATTCATGTTGTGAGCAGTGCCACCAGGTAACCTTGCTGTCAGCGATGCTAAATCCCAGTCCTTAATATCAACAATGTCAGTTGTATCGGTAATCAAATGCGTATGTCCATGGGCATCAGATACCTCTGTTCCGCTTACAAGGCCCGATAAAGCGACTTTAGTGATAGTATCACTCGAATCTGTCGGTGTCGTGATTGTCGGACGCAAATGGATGAGGGCATCAGAATTGGGAATAGCGACAGCTGTATCAACCATACTAGAATGCGAATGAACATCGATAGTTGGTGTAATTTGGTGATGGCCAGTGGTATCGATAAACTGGCCTGTAGCATCAACTCTCATATCTATGACTAGGCCGTGTTGTGCATCAACGACCATTGAAAGAGGGGCATTGGCAAGTTGATTTGCAGTAACATGCGTAGTAGCTAGTGAGACACTGAACATTTGTCCGCTGAAAGCATCACTGGTGCTAAAGCCATGGTCTGTATGACTTCCTGTCTCAAGGTGGAAACTATCTTGGTCGTTACCAATAGCTAAAATGCCTCCTCCAGGTATAGATGCCCCCTTTCCAACTGGGCTGGGGTTAGTCCAGGCAGGAACACCATCAACAAGCAGTTCTAAATCTCCGGTAGATGAAGACCAAAGTACGCTATAGCGGTGAGTATGACCATCTGTTGCCGCTATACCCGTTTTATATTCATGGCCATGAATACGAATAGTAAGATTTGTTGGGTCCCAAACATAAAATTCATTTGGGTTATTTGTTGTACCATAGCTGATTAGAGTTGGACCATTGTGGCCTATTGGTGGAGCAGTTGGACCTCCAATTATATTAAATTCAACGGCAAGGTCTGTAATGTCACCATGGGTTTGTAAAGCACCGTTGTTGGTTACGCCTCCGGCTTTATTCGGTGCAAACTGCATAACATTTTGTTCTGTACTTAAATCTAGACTTATTTGAGCGTCATCAGTGACTGAGGTGACGGTCATAGTCATATGATTATTAACGCTTTGGGTTCCATCACTTACTTTGTACTGAATGTCAGCATCACCTTTAAAGTTGTGCGCTGGATTAAATGTCCAAGTACCGTCTTTGTTATCGGTAATGGTCCCCTGTGAAGGATCAACACTTATTGAAACAATAGACAGTAAATTCCCATCAGCATCATGAGCCCCAGAGAGTAATTGATTTTTAGTAATGACTATTCCACCAGAGATATCTTCAGTAGTTTGTGAAGAAGTAGCGACGACCGTCGGTGCGTCATTGATTGCGGCTAATGTCGTGGAAGCTCCTGTGTGGGTTGATCCTCCATGCGCATCGGTCACATCATACGTAAAGTGGACTGGACCATTGTAATTATGACTTGGAGTGAAGGTGTATGTACCATCTTTGTTGTCCACGATGGTGCCGTGATCTGCGTGTAAATTAGCGACAGTTAGCCTACCCACATCGTTGGCATCAACATCTAAGGTGTTTGCCAATAACTTGGCTGTTGAGATGATTTGGGCAAGGTCCTCTCTCCCCGAATTGAGTTGAACTTCACCTGATACGGTAGGAACATCGTTTGTACCATAAATAGTAATAACAATATCATGAGTCGTACCGTCTTTTGAATGTAAGGTTACAGTATCAGTCAGCGTTTGCCCTTGGCCAAGGTGTTGTAGTTCCGGCTTACGGTTATCAATGTAGTAAACCCATTCACCATTCGCATCAATAGTCAATAGTCCACCTAATGGAGAAGTATAGGGAGCCCACTCGGGGTGTGTTTGAGCTGTTATAAGTGTTTTAAAATCAAAGCCACTTTCACCTGAATCGGGATCGATTGCCGATAGAGTTCCACGGGTTTCGATTTTATAAGCATAGTTACCTTGAACAGATGCATGTGGATGAAAATCTTCTGTTACAGATCCTCTATCTATACCGGTGATGATTGCAGCATCTCCTACCGCATCGATATGTATTGTATTAGTTGCTTCTGCAGAGCTAGCATGTCCGTCATTAACCGTGAATTTAAATTGCACATCACCGTTAAAGTCAGTGGCTGGAACAAACTGAAGTTTAGCGATATCGGCAGTCGCGATACTTTGACCAGCAGTGATATCGTGCCCATCGAGTACAAACTTACCTTGAGCCGTTGGTGGCAGATCTGTGATCGCGATTGAATGAAGCGTATCGCCAGTGTCGACATCATTGAAACCGAACTGACTCGCCTGCATTTGATAGTGTGTATCTTCCGTGCCATGGGCAAGAGTAGTTGCCGATACGGTTGGTATATCGTTAGTTCCTACGATCTTAATATCAATAATATGATAATCACCACCGACAGTATGCACGTTGTATTGGACATGCTCCTCTTGCCCTGCAGCTAATTGCTGAATTTGACTGTTGTTAACGGTATACGTCCAAGAACCATCTTTGGATATATGAAGACCACCGTGAACGCCACTGTTAAATGGATCATGACGTTTACCCACATCCGTTGAGAATGCAGATTGGTCGTGGTCAGGATCAAGGGCATTCAGCTTACCTGATATGATCTCGACAGACGTTGAAGAGCGATCTTCATACACATCTGGATTTGAGGTGACGGATATCGTTGCCTTGTCATTACTCCCTTGAACGAGCACTTCAATATGTTTGGTTGCGGTTGAGCCATCAGTAGATATCGCTGTGATATCAAAACCTTCTGCCTTGGTCTCACCTTGTTGTAGCGCATTGGCCTTTGAGTGGTCTAGGTCATAATGCCATTGCCCATTGCTATCCACATGAAGCGTACCGTAAGCGCCAACAGAGTTACCTGCGGTAAAGGTTACTGAATCTTTACTGTCGGAATCGTGTGCGAGTAGGGTGCCTGAAATAGAGGTAACCTTGTCTTCAACGGCCGTTCCTAATGCGGCTGTTAATGCGTCAGGCGTATCAATAATCACATGATCATCGGTGCCTAAGATTTTGGCTGTCAGCGGGATTCGTGTTCCATCTGCGGTGATTAGAGTGATCGTATCAGTCAGAGAGTCGCCATGACTCAGTGATTGAACTTCAGCGTGACTATTGTCCGCACTGTAGCTCCATTTATCGTGGCCATCGGTTGAATGAGTGAAGTTGAAGGTACCATGGACGCCTGCAAGATTCATCGCGAAGTTTGCTGGTACCGTATGCTTAACGCCGTTGACCTCTATTTGAGTAACTTTCGCTTCTGATGGCGAGTCAATATCCTGAATATCGAGGTTTTTCCAACCTGACCATAACTCATTGCTGCTTGTTCCCGATTTGAGATGATCTTCAGTTACAAAGTTGGAGGCGAGTGTCGGTTGCAGTGTGGCAGCATCATTGCTCGGTAACAGCGTGGTAGACGCGCCAGTATGAGTAACGCCACCATGAGCATCTTTGACGTCATAAGTGAAATGCACTTGGCCGTTATAGTCTTTGGTTGGAGTAAAAGTGTATGTGCCGTCTTTGTTATCGATAACAGAGCCATGATCGACTAATAGATTCGCAATGGAAAGTTTACCTGCATCATTGGCATCAACATCAACCGTGTTAGCAAGTAAATCGGCTTTGGTGAAGGTAAGTGCTTTATCTTCAGTGCCAGTATTCAGCGTAACTTCTGAACTGATGTAGGGTCTGTCGTTATCGCCATGGATGGTAATAACTATGTCCTTAGCTGTACCATCTTTAGAGTAGACGGTAATTGTATCCGTTAATTCTTGACCATCACCTAATTGGTCTATCTTTGTTGCTGTATTATGTTGGTTGCTACCAACGGTAACCATGTAATGCCAATTACCGTCGGCGTTTAATAATAAATTGCCATAGGTACCATGGTAGGAGTAGACCCCGCCTTTTGTGTCAAATTGTGCTTCGCCAGTATCTGGGTCAATAATCTCTAACTTACCATCAGCGTATAGCGGATCATTGGTTAACTTAGCCATCCCAGGCTGTGCGTAGTTTGGCGAGCGGTCATGATAGGTACCGTGACCTTCATCAACATCACCTGTTGATATTCCTGTGATTATTGCTTCATCACCAACTGCGTCGATATGCAGTGTGTTGGTTGCTTCTTGTGAGTCAACATGTCCGTCATTAACCGTAAATTTAAATTGAACATCACCGTTAAAATCTTGAGTAGGGATGAACTGAAGCTTCGCGATATCGGAGGCTGCAATGCTCTGACCAGCGGTGATGTCGTGTCCATCGAGTATAAACTTACCTTGAGCCGCTGGTGGCAGGCCAGTGATCGCGATTGAGTGCAGCGTATCGCCTGTATCGACGTCGGTGAATCCGAACTGACTCGTCTGCATTTGATAATTTGTATCTTCCGTGCCGTTGCTGAGAACCACCTTGGCGACTGTCGGAGCGTCATTGGTTCCGACGACGTCAATATTTAAGTCATAAGCGGTACCATCGAAGCTGTGTACTCGATAGGTCACCGTTTCAACTTGTCCTTGTGCTAGGTGCTGAAGAACGGCGTTATCGACGCTATATCCCCAATTACCCACACTGTCTATTCGTAACATTCCACCGAATGGATCGTGAACGGCTGTTTCACCAAATTGGCTGTACTGGAATTTGTCTTCACCGCTGTCTGGATCTATAACTTGTAGTTGCCCGTTAGCGAGTTCAGTTGTTGTGCCGTTGTTGTGCGTTGCATGTGGTCCATCCTCAATAACACTACCGGTGGTCACTTCAGAGATAATGGCTTTGTCTGGGGTCGCAGCGAGAGTGGTATTCGCGCCAGTGTGGGTAGTACCTCCATGCGCGTCTTGCACATCATAAGTGAAATGAACTTGGCCGTTATAGTCTTTGTCAGGCGTGAAGGTGAAGGTACCATCTTGGTTGTCCTGAATCGAACCATGATTGGCATGCAGGTTGGCGATAGTGAGCTTACCTGAGTCATTGGCGTCAACATCGACAGTATTAGCTAGTAAATCGGCTGTTGTGATGGTTTGTGCGAGATCTTCTTTCCCGCTGTTGAGTTGCACTTCAGAAGAACAGTACGGGCGGTCGTTATCGCCATGAATGGTAATGACAATGTCATGGGATGTACCATCCTGGGTATGAACTGTAATTGTGTCTGTCAGTTTATCGCCTTTGCCTAGCGCATCGATCGCTCTTCCTGGACCTGAATCGCCAACATTTACGACGTACACCCAGTGACCATTTTCTTGGATATATAGGTGCCCATAGGTACCATTAAATTGGGGGGTACCTCCATTTAAATGTTGAAAGTGAGACTCACCGGAGTCTGCATCATTTATGGTTAAATCGCCTGATACCGTTAACAAATCGTTGAATAATTTAGGGTCTCCGGGATGCGCATAAACAGGGGAGCGGTCAACACCAGCTTGATTTTCATTAATATCACCAAAATCGACTCCCCCGATAACAGGAAGATTGTTGGTACCAGTAATAGTGATAGTTAACGGCTGCGTACTTGATGCATGATGTTCATCTGTGACTGTTACGGGGATAGTCAGTGTTTTTGAGGCACCAGATGCAAGTGACTGATAGCTGGAGTGTCTAGGGTCAAAGCTATAACTGCCATCAGGGTTCATTAGCAACCCATCAGTTTGCGGTGCGCTGTAAGTCAAGGCCGCACCTGTATCTATATCGTGGCCAATCATTTGTCCATTTAGAACGCTTCCACCTTCAGTCACTGAGTGCGACTGTGCATTGATGGTTGGGGCATCGTTGGTACCATGAACCGTGAGCTCTATTGTATGCGTTGTACCATCTGCTGAGCGTATAACGGCTGAATCGTGTTTAACTTCACCTTGTGCTAAGTTCTGTATGTTGCGGTTGTCGAGCGTATAGGTGTAGTGACCGTCGCGCATGAGCAGTATGTGACCTCCTAATTTGGTGTCATAGCCGATACCTTGATAGGTTTGTGGGCCAATATTTGGATCAAATTGAGCTTCACCCGCATCAGGGTCTTGGATGTTTAACTTGCCGTCGTAATGCAGTTGGTAGTGGGTATCTATATAGCCACGATCTTCAGTCACTCCCCGTAAACCTGCATTGGTTTGTGCGTCGGTAATAATCGCGTTATCCGGAGCTGCGGTAAGGTCAAACTTAGCTTGAGTACTAACGCTACCACCATGACCATCAACTACATCATAGGTCAGTCGAATTTCACCATTGAAATCTTTGTCTGGCGTGAAGGTATAAGTGCCATCTTTATTATCAGTCAGGCTACCGTGTGTGGCTTGCAAATTTGTCACATGCAATACATCGCTACCATCCACATCGCTTGCATGCGTTAGTAAATCAGAAGCTTTTATGGTTACAGGTTGATCTTCTTTTCCCGCAGGGAGCTGAGTCCACGCACTGACAATCGGTTTGTCGTTACTTCCTTGCACATCGATAACTATTTTATGAGGGACTGTTGCTCCTGCTGAATCGGTAGCGGTGATCCAGAATGATTCAGACTGATGCTCACCAGCTGCGAGCTTATCCGCGGCACCTCCGGTCGAATTGTCTAGCTGATAGTGCCAATGTCCATTCTGATCAATCGACAGTGTTCCCCATTGGCCTTGGGGCTGATTGATTGCCCATGTGACGGTGTCAGATTTATCTAAATCGGTTGCTGTTAGAGAACCTGTCGCATCTGGTGTTCCAGCAGTGTTTAAGCCCTGTTCGATGACAGCGCCACTTGAGGTACCGGAGATAGTAGGGCGGTCATTGGTACCGTTGATTGTAACTTTGATGGTAGATGGAGTTCCATCAACAGACGTTACTGTGAATGTCTCTTCGACTTTGTCGCCGACATTGAGCTGGTTAAAGGCGCTCTTGGCGGTGAATACCCAGTGACCATTGGCATCAATGGTTAGGTCGCCGTGTGTGCCCGTGATCGAATCTGGTGTAAAGGCATTATCTGGATTATCGATATCGGTGCTGGTTAGGGTGCCAGAGGTCGTTACCGCAGAGTCAGTTTCATCAACAGCCACAGTGGCACTGCTGACGGTCGCGGCATCGTTAGTTCCGTTAATAGTCACCTTGATCGTGGATGGTGTGCCATCAATAGATGTTACTGTAAATGTCTCTTCGACTTTGTCGCCGACATTGAGTTGGTTGAATGCACTGTTAGCAGTAAACACCCAATGACCATTCGCATCAATAGTTAGGTCGCCGTTAACTCCCTTGATTGAATCTGGCGTAAAGGCGTTATCTGGGTTATCGACATCGGTGCTGGTTAGGGTGCCTGATGTTGTCACCGCTGAGTCAGTTTCATCAACAGCGACACTGGCACTGCTTACGGTCGCGGCATCGTTAGTGCCGTTAATGGTCACCTTGATCGTGGATGGTGTGCCATCGACAGACGTTACTGTGAATGTCTCTTCGACCTTGTCTCTTCGACCTTATCGCCAACATTGAGTTGGTTGAAGGCGCTGTTGGCGGTAAATACCCAATGACCATTAGCATCAATGGTTAGGTCACCGTGTGCGCCAGTGATCGAATCCGGTGTAAAGGCGTTGTCTGGGTTATCGACATCGGTGCTGATGAGGGTGCCTGATGTTGTCACTGCTGAGTCAGTTTCATCAATAGCCACAGTTGCACTGCTGACGGTTGCGGCATCGTTAGTGCCGTTAATCGTTACCTTGATCGTGGACGGTGTGCCATCAACAGACGTCACCGTGAATGTCTCTTCGACTTTATCGCCGACATTGAGYTGGTTAAAGGCGCTGTTGGCAGTGAACACCCAATGACCATTGGCATCAATAGTTAGGTCACCGTGAGTTCCATTGATTGAATCTGGCGTAAAGGTGTTATCTGGGTTGTCGACATCGGTACTGGTTAGGGTGCCCGAAGTTGTGATGGCAGAATCCGTTTCATCAACAGATACAGTTGCAGTGCTGACGGTCGCGGCGTCATTGGTGCCATTGATAGTGACTTTTATGGTGGATGGTGTGCCATCAAYAGACGTTACTGTGAATGTCTCTTCGACTTTRTCGCCGACATTGAGCTGGTTAAAGGCGCTGTTGGCRGTGAAYACCCARTGACCGTTGGCATCAATGGTTAGGTCGCCGTGTGNGCGGCGTCATTGGTGCCATTGATAGTGACTTTTATGGTGGATGGTGTGCCATCAACAGACGTTACTGTGAATGTCTCTTCGACTTTGTCGCCGACATTGAGCTGGTTAAAGGCGCTGTTGGCGGTGAATACCCAATGACCATTGGCATCAATAGTTAGGTCGCCGTGTGCACCAGTGAACGAACCTGGCGTGAAGGTGTTATCTGAGTTATCGACATCGGTATTGGTTAGTGTGCCTGAAGTGGTGATTGCTTTATCAGTCTCGTCAACGGAGACAGTTGCACTGCTCACCGTCGCCGCATCATTAGTACCGTTAATGGTTACCTTGATCGTGGATGGAGTGCCATCAACAGACGTTACTGTAAATGTCTCTTCGACCTTATCGCCAACATTGAGCTGGTTAAAGGCGCTGTTGGCGGTGAATACCCAGTGACCGTTGGCATCAATGGTTAGGTCGCCGTGTGTGCCCGTGATCGAATCTGGTGTAAAGGCATTATCTGGATTATCGATATCGGTGCTGGTTAGGGTGCCTGATGTTGTCACCGCTGAGTCAGTTTCGTCAACGGATATAGTTGCACTGCTGACGGTGGCGGCGTCATTGGTGCCATTGATAGTGACTTTTATGGTGGATGGTGTGCCATCAACAGACGTTACTGTGAATGTCTCTTCGACTTTGTCGCCGACATTGAGCTGGTTAAAGGCGCTGTTGGCGGTGAATACCCAGTGACCATTGGCATCNGATAGTGACTTTTATGGTGGATGGTGTGCCATCAACAGACGTTACTGTGAATGTCTCTTCGACTTTGTCGCCGACATTGAGCTGGTTAAAGGCGCTGTTGGCGGTGAATACCCAGTGACCGTTGGCATCAATGGTTAGGTCGCCGTGTGCACCAGTGAACGAACCTGGCGTGAAGGTGTTATCTGAGTTATCGACATCGGTATTGGTTAGTGTGCCTGAAGTGGTGATTGCTTTATCAGTCTCGTCAACGGAGACAGTAGCACTGCTCACCGTCGCCGCATCATTAGTACCGTTAATGGTTACCTTGATCGTGGATGGAGTGCCATCAACAGACGTTACTGTGAATGTCTCTTCGACTTTGTCGCCGACATTGAGTTGGTTAAAGGCGCTGTTGGCGGTGAACACCCAATGACCATTCGCATCAATAGTTAGGTCGCCGTTAGCTCCCTTGATTGAATCTGGCGTAAAGGCGTTATCTGGGTTATCGACATCGGTACTGGTTAGGGTGCCCGAAGTGGTTGTTGCTTTATCAGTCTCGTCAACGGAGACAGTTGCACTGCTGACGGTTGCGGCATCGTTAGTGCCGTTAATCGTTACCTTGATCGTGGACGGTGTGCCATCAACAGACGTCACCGTGAATGTCTCTTCGACCTTATCGCCGACATTGAGTTGGTTGAATGCGCTGTTGGCGGTAAATACCCAATGCCCATTRGMATYAATGRTTAAATCACCATGTGTRCCTGTGATGGAMTCTGGCGTAAAGGTGCTATCCGGATTATCGACATCGGTACTGSTTAGGGTGCCAGACGTTGTCACAGCTTTGTTTGTTTCATCGACAGCGACAGATGCRCTGCYGACGGTCGCGGCATCGTTAGTGCCGTTAATCGTTACCTTGATCGTGGACGGTGTGCCATCAACAGACGTYACCGTGAATGTCTCTTCGACTTTATCGCCGACATTGAGCTGGTTAAAGGCGCTGTTGGCAGTGAACACCCAATGACCATTGGCATCAATAGTTAGGTCACCGTGAGTTCCATTGATTGAATCTGGCGTAAAGGTGTTATCTGGGTTGTCGACNGATAGTGACTTTTATGGTGGATGGTGTGCCATCAACAGACGTTACTGTGAATGTCTCTTCGACTTTGTCGCCGACATTGAGCTGGTTAAAGGCGCTGTTGGCGGTGAATACCCAGTGACCGTTGGCATCAATGGTTAGGTCGCCGTGTGTGCCCGTGATCGAATCCGGTGTAAAGGCGTTATCTGCGTTGTCGACGTCGGTGCTGGTTAGGGTGCCTGATGTTGTCACCGCTGAGTCAGTTTCGTCAACGGATATAGTTGCACTGCTGACGGTGGCGGCGTCATTGGTGCCATTGATAGTCACTTTAACAGTGGACTGAGTGCCATCAACAGACGTTACCGTGAATGTCTCTTCGACCTTATCGCCGACATTGAGTTGGTTGAATGCACTGTTGGCGGTAAATACCCAATGCCCATTGGCATCAATGGTTAGGTCGCCGTGAGTGCCTGTGATGGACTCTGGCGTAAAGGTGTTGTCAGGATTATCGACGTCCGTGCTGGTTAGGGTGCCTGAAGTCGTGATGGCAGAATCCGTTTCATCGACAGCGACAGATGCANAATGCCCATTGGCATCAATGGTTAGGTCGCCGTGAGTGCCTGTGATGGACTCTGGCGTAAAGGTGTTGTCAGGATTATCGACGTCCGTGCTGGTTAGGGTGCCTGAAGTCGTGATGGCAGAATCCGTTTCATCGACAGCGACAGATGCAGTGCTGACCGTCGCGGTATCGTTAGTGCCGTTAATGGTTACCTTGATCGTGGATGGAGTGCCATCAACAGACGTTACTGTAAATGTCTCTTCGACCTTGTCGCCAACATTGAGTTGGTTGAATGCACTGTTAGCAGTAAACACCCAATGCCCATTGGCATCAATGGTTAGGTCGCCGTGTGTGCCCGTGATCGAATCTTGTGTAAAGGCATTATCTGGATTATCGACATCGGTGCTGGTTAGGGTGCCAGAGGTCGTTACCGCAGAGTCAGTTTCATCAACAGCCACAGTTGCACTGCTGACGGTTGCGGCATCGTTAGTGCCGTTAATCGTTACCTTGATCGTGGACGGTGTGCCATCAACAGACGTGACCGTGAATGTCTCTTCGACTTTGTCGCCAACATTGAGYTGGTTGAATGCACTGTTGGCAGTAAATACCCAATGCCCATTGGCATTAATGGTTAAATCACCATGTGTACCTGTGATTGAATCCGGTGTAAAGGCGTTGTCAGGATTATCGACATCGGTACTGGTTAGGGTGCCAGACGTTGTCACAGCTTTGTTTGTTTCATCGACAGCGACAGATGCGCTGCTCACCGTCGCCGCGTCATTAGTACCGTTAATGATCACCTTTATGGTGGATGGTGTGCCATCGACAGACGTTACTGTGAATGTCTCTTCGACCTTATCGCCAACATTGAGTTGGTTGAAGGCGCTGTTGGCGGTAAATACCCAATGACCATTAGCATCAATGGTTAGGTCACCGTGTGCGCCAGTGATCGAATCNGTCTCTTCGACCTTATCGCCAACATTGAGTTGGTTGAAGGCGCTGTTGGCGGTAAATACCCAATGACCATTAGCATCAATGGTTAGGTCACCGTGTGCGCCAGTGATCGAATCCGGTGTAAAGGCGTTGTCTGGGTTATCGACATCGGTACTGGTTAGGGTGCCCGAAGTGGTTGTTGCTTTATCAGTCTCGTCAACGGAGACAGTTGCACTACTAACGGTTGCTGCATCGTTAGTGCCGTTGATAGTGACTTTTATGGTGGATGGTGTGCCATCAACAGACGTGACCGTGAATGTCTCTTCGACCTTATCGCCGACATTGAGTTGGTTGAAGGCACTGTTGGCGGTAAACACCCAATGCCCATTGGCATCAATGGTTAGGTCACCGTGAGTTCCAGTTATTGAATCTGGCGTAAAGGCGTTGTCTGGATTATCGACATCAACACTGGAAAGAGAGCCCGAAGTCGTAATTGCTTTATCTGTCTCGTCAACGGAGACAGTAGCACTGCTCACCGTCGCCGCGTCATTAGTACCGTTAATGGTTACCTTGATCGTGGATGGWGTGCCATCRACAGACGTYACYGTGAATGTYTCTTCGACCTTATCGCCRACATTGAGTTGGTTGAATGCAYTGTTGGCRGTRAAGACCCAATGCCCATTGGCATCAATGGTTAGGTCGCCGTGTGTGCCTGTGATGGACTCTGGCGTAAAGGTGTTGTCAGGATTATCGACGTCCGTGCTGGTTAGGGTGCCTGAAGTCGTGATGGCAGAATCCGTTTCATCGACAGCGACAGTTGCACTGCTGACGGTYGCGGCATCGTTAGTGCCGTTAATGGTCACCTTGATCGTGGATGGWGTGCCATCAAYAGACGTTACYGTGAATGTYTCTTCGACYTTATCGCCGACATTGAGYTGGTTAAAGGCGCTGTTGGCAGTGAACACCCAATGACCATTGGCATCAATAGTTAGGTCACCGTGAGTTCCATTGATTGAATCTGGCGTAAAGGTGTTATCTGGGTTGTCGAC
>NZ_JAKEUS010000013.1:0-113616 GCF_022397975.1 Vibrio sp. Isolate30 | reverse complement strand
AATGCCCATTGGCATCAATGGTTAGGTCGCCGTGAGTGCCTGTGATGGACTCTGGCGTAAAGGTGTTGTCAGGATTATCGACGTCCGTGCTGGTTAGGGTGCCTGAAGTCGTGATGGCAGAATCCGTTTCATCGACAGCGACAGATGCACTGCTGACGATGGCGGCATCGTTAGTGCCATTGATAGTGACTTTTATGGTGGATGGTGTGCCATCRACAGACGTYACYGTGAATGTTTCTTCGACCTTATCGCCAACATTGAGTTGGTTGAAGGCGCTGTTGGCGGTGAAGACCCAATGCCCATTGGCATCGATGGTTAGATTGCCATGAGTTCCAGTTATCGAATTCGGTGTAAAAGCGTTATTCGGATTATCGACATCGGTGCTGGTGAGGGTGCCTGAAGTGGTGACTGCTGAGTCAGTTTCATCAACAGCCACAGTAGCTCTGCTAACTTTTGCTGGTGCATTATTTGTAGTTGTTGGGTTTAAGGGGATATGGGGTGTTTGGGTTGCCAGATTACTAGGAGTAATAGTTACTGGAGATTGGTTTGTAGAGTGCCCCAAATTGTGCCCCATTGAGTGGCTATGTGTTGACATGTGGTGAGAAGAAGTAAGAGGGGTGCTGTCTTTACTCGAATCTCTTTGTGTATGCTCCTCTGGAGATAATGTAGAAAGGTTGTCGGGATTCGACAGGGCTTCTACTTTTTTATGCGATTGCTCTATATCTGTTGGTTCGTTTGAATCGTCATTGGTATGAGAAACTAAATCTTGTATCGCGCTCGCTTGTGTGTCTGATGGCTTAAAAAGCAAAGAAGGGAGAATTAGCATTGGGTTATTAGGTAAAAGTGTTCTAACCCTAGATATAGAAAATAGCTTTATATTTTTTTTCTTACTCTTACTTGGTTTGTTATGTGTTTCAATTTTAGTTGACCGCTTATCGTCACGAGCCTTTTTATTAATCATTTTCTTTTCCATAAACCTAACTCAACCATCCATATATCTTTTTGATTAAAGTACAGGAATCGTGATTTTTCTACTTTAAGTTAGCTTTTTGAAAAGTAGTTAGAACTTCATCAAATTTTGCTGAAAATGCCAAAGATAAATATTCAAAAAAGGGAGGGTTCTACGTTTCTAATGCAGACTTCAGCGTGCAATTTTATAGCGATTAGCAGTTGATATATTCTCTGAAATTAGTCTTTTTGGGGTTGGTTTTTCGTCTGCGGGCACATTCGAAATTAGTAATGATTAATATCGATAGCATCTTTAGATTTGAATTCACCATTTATCAGATAGTAAACGACTTGGTGAATCACACTCGGCTCAGATCCTAGTTGGTGGTGAGAGATATTTACTTCCCAATAAGCATCCATCGTTGATATTTTTGTTGAATCTACGTTGACGAGAGCATCGTTCGTTTTATCGAAGTACTTATGTGTCCAACGGTAGGTTTTGGTACCAGCAACAACAGCGATAGGATAGTTCGGCACATTAAGATTTTGCGCCACTCCGGTGTCATCTGTCGTTAGAGATTTAGGAACTTCTCCAAGCCATCTAGCCCAGAACTTTTTACTGTAGTGTTCGGCAACTTCTCTGCCTGATTAGGAGTTCATATCATTACAACTCTGCCTAACCTTCCTTCTCGTTCTAATACATCGTCTGTTTCAAGGTGATGACGGAAGAGCAATCTGTCTAGTGAGTTCCCACTTGGTGCACCTTTGGCTAAGCCGTGAACAATCACAACCAAATCGGATTTCGTGTTGTTGGAGTACTATATTGATGTGATGGAGCATGCTGTTATCAAGGCAATAGACCTCATAGACAAACAATGTATTCCAGCTCTTATCGTTGCTCATTCTAAATCAAATTAAGGGGTATCGATGGCTACTTTTGCATGGGTTCAACTAAACACAACACCATATTTTTGTTGGATTTTTATCTTATAGCTGTTGGTCTCATAAATAATATTGTAATTATTTTATAATTTAGATCTGTATCACAAAAAGTGGCCAGTCCAACCTTTAGCTAGTTTGGATTTCAATCCTATTCAATAGTCAACTTGCTGCATTTTAACTGTTGATGTTGGTCACATTTTCTATTTTATTTACATAAATTTACACGTTGGGGTTATTGTGGCGTGGATTTATCGGTATGAGTAACTGGTTAGATATTCATTTTTGTTATGAATGAGATGACTATTTTTTTCGTATGACGACTCGCCATAAGCGGTTACTAGCAGATTTTCAACAGCTTGGTTGACTGAATATTCATTTTTGTGTTTTTTTATGCAAAGTAAAGGCCGGGAGGAATCGTAAATTTATGTCAACAATACTAAGGTCAACAACCATTTGGATTCATTTGTTTTTGTAATCGATTTCATTAACACATAAATGGTGTTAATGCTCTATTATTTATCGAGGTAGCCACTGTTTATACGCTTGGTTTCATGCCAGTCCATTGATATTAGTGCTTTGGATCGGTATGTTCTGCTTTTGTTTTCTTACTTGAGTATGACGTATGGATATTGAAACCATCCCATTTTCTCCAATTACAACCGGCGTGACAGCGATTATGCTTGGTGTTGTCATCATCGCGACTCTCTACAATGCTCGCCAAAGTAAGAAGCATAATTACGCACTGAATCGATTAGAACGCGAGAAACATAAATTAGAACAAGCTCGGTTCATATGCGAAGAGAGTAACATTCCTAATATTAATTATATTCAACAAAAAATGGCGAACCTTGAGGCCAAAAAAGGTGAAGTGTATTACACCGCTCATGTTATCTGCGTAGGGCGTAACGGAGATTTCTATCAATATTTTGATCAACAGACGTCAATGAAGATTAAGCAAAAGCTACATAGTCAATTAAGCGGTGACTTAAAGCCTAGCTTGATTGGACTCTATGATGATCGATATATCGTGATGATCTTTGTATCTGATGCTCCCCTGAACAACAAGCTTCAGGTCGAACATCAACAGAAAGTGAGGGCTGCATTGCCGAACCAAATGGTTATTAATGGTAAGAAAATGCCGTTTGATTACTCGGTAACGACGCTACACTTTTCCAGTGCTTATGATATCGCTAAACCAGATCGTCTGTTTAGGCGCATTAGCTATGGGATCTTACGTGCAATTCAGAACCAGGATGGATTGTACATCCACAGTGAAAAGGATTATCAAAAGAATTTACGTAAACGCCATATGCTTCAAGACTTACAAAGAGATATTCGTGATGGTGGGGCTAACTTCGAGCTCGCTTATCAACCTATTGTACATAGTATGAATCATAACAAAGAGTGTATTCGCGAAGTTTTGCTGGTATGGCGTAAACGTGGACATATTGAGCCAGAAAACTATATGTCGTTGCTCAGTGATACCCCACATATTCATTACTCTTTGACTCTTATGATTATTAGGAAAGTCGTTGAGTTAGCGAAAAAAGATAATGAAGGGCAAGGGGATTTTAGTATCAACATTGCTATGTCTGACCTTGCGATGACCTCATTTTATAACGATATTTTCAGCTTAACTAAACGTTGCCCGGAAGTTCGTAAAAAGTTGATTTTTGAGTTGGTTGAACATAGTGAAGCGATTTTGCAGAAGCATGTACTAGACAACCTTCAAAGTTTGAAACGCTTGGGCTGTCGCTTTGCGATAGATGATTTTGGTTCAGGCTATACGAACTATGAACTTTTAAATAAAGGGCTTTTTGATGTAGTAAAGCTGGACGGAAGTTTTGCTATGAATATGGGGAAGAACCCTGTCAGCTATGAATTTTTGAGATTTATGTTTCGCTTGTCTGAGCAAGTTAACTTTACGTTAGTGGTATGCGGAATAGAAGAAAAATTACAGGCTAAATACGTGCCTAAAAAGGCTCATGTATGTTTGCAAGGTTTACATTTTTCTCATCCCAAAAAGCTGGTTAATACATTAAGAGTTTCATAAAACTATTATGATTTTTGAGTACTTGAAGCAAGATAAGGTATTAATACCTCGCTTCGGACTGTGAGAGTAAGTTGTTTAGACTATATTCATTCCTTATCAAAGCCATCAACAATAATAGCGCCCATTGATGCTGGCATAGCGATGACAATGACGCGCTTTAAAGCGACCAACGGAGAATCAAGCACTGGTAACTTGTCAATGCACAGCAAAACTAAAGCAACGACCATTATTGTTAATACATAAGCAATCGCGATACGCGATATAAATTCCATCACTCTACCGCTGATATTCCTTTGGTAAACGCTCTCAAAGGCATAAATTGACAAAAACACACACGACAGAAGAAAAAGTAAAGTGAGGTTCGTTGTTGGCAAACTTTCACCCAACAACCAAGCCTCTTCAGAAAATGAAATTGGCACGGCGAGAGCAAAGGCGCCAACAAAAATCTGCCCTGCATCCTCAAGGTTGAAGCTCTTTGACACGAGGCCTCCTAGCCAATATTACGTGCATTGGTCGAATTAATAGTCTAATACGGTGTCGCTACATTTTTGAGAGTATATAGCAGAAAAACTAACTATGTTTAGTATACAGTAAGAATCTGTTAGTGCTTCTGTAACTATCTAAAACTGATAAATTTTCATTCTGAACGAGGATAAACATGTCTCAATTTGGCTACGCAAAGAATGCTCCTAAGGGCCTTATCCATGCAATGTTGTTAGATGGTGCTGGAGGTGGTGATTTAATCGGTTGGGAGCAGGTTAATGATTTTGAAAGTGACCAATCGGGGCTATGGTTGCATTTTGATTATAGTGAACCTGAAGCTCAACAATGGATTCAAAACTGTAGTGGTTTGAATGAAATTGCTGTTGACGGTTTGATCAATCCAGACAATCGTCCGCATGTTCTTACTCGGGTAAATAATTTGCTTCTTATCTTAAGAGGAGTGAATTTGAACGAAGGAGCGGATCCTGAAGATATGGTGTCCGTTAGAATTTGGACTAATGGCAAAATATTGATTAGCACGAGGAAGAGAGTTCTAACCTCAACACAAGATATTTTGGCGAGTCTAGAAAACCATTCGGGTCCCTTATCTGCAGGAGAGTTGCTCGTTCAGTGGACTGACCGAGTGGTCGCGAGGATGAACGATACGATTAACTTCTTAGAAGACAATGCATCAGAGATTGAAGAAGCGCTGTTTGTTGATGAGCCGAGTCAATTGCGTTCCAAACTTCTTAAGAATAGGCAACAGTGCATTGGTATTAGGCGATATATCGCTCCACAAAGAGAAGCATTAAACAAGCTCGCCACCGAACCATTACATTGGTTGAGTGATATTGATCGTATGGCGTTACGTAGCATCGCGGATAGGCAGATCCGTTATGTGGAAGACATCGATACTATTAAAGAACGCACAAATATGGTCAAGGAGGAGCTTCTGAGTAGGGTGTCTGAAGAGCTTAATAATCGCAGTTTTGTTTTAACCGTTGTGGCAGCCATTTTTCTTCCATTAGGCTTTTTCACTGGCTTGATGGGAGTTAATGTCGGAGGAATGCCAGGTATCGAAAATGAACTCGCTTTTTGGTTTGTTGTGGGTATTTGTATTGGCTGCACGGGCCTACTGGGAGCTTACTTCTACTTTAAGAAATGGTTTTAGGTGCGCGAGTATTTTCTAGTGCCCATTTTGAACTGCGAACGATCAAGTTTTCTTTAACTGCTTTCATTTAAAGCTAACAGGGAGACGTAAGTAGTATGATGCACTATAACTAAATTTCTATAATCCAATTGGGCTATCTAAAGACAAAGTGAATGAATTATTCTGGCAAAGGATAATCGTCACCAATTTTACATACTAGGCTCCCCACAATAGCTTTTTCAAATCGAATGGTACCTTCGGCATCTGAATCAGCCATATTCATCTCACCATCAATCATGTGGTTGATCTCCTGAGCCGCTCCGAGTGGTACTAACCAGATACAAGCCGCTAATGAACATGCCTCAGATGAAGGTTGGCAGCCCGTTTCAGAGCTTCCTCTCACCCATGAGCTGTCTTTTTCTTTTAGCAAGATCTGTGTCGCGATATAGTCAGGATGGCTAATGTACTGGTCCCCCCCGATCCAAGTATCTTCGAAGGGTAGGTATGGACCTTGCCACGTGGATACTCCTGGGTTCTCGATAAGGTTGTTGATATTCAAATAACCAAAGTTAGCGTCAGTATCTAAAGTGATAGGTGGCAAACCACCATTGTCGACGGCATATTGGTGCGTTACATCTAATACTTGGTCAAGGTAGTGGATGATGAGCTTTGTTTCTTCAGTCTCAGACGCATTGGAACTGAACGCTTGGCAACCGAGTAGACTAGCCACGATCAAAGCAGTGCTAGCTACTGCAATTTTCAATTTTGTCACTCGAACTAAAGACACAATTAAAATCCTGTTATTTGTAAAGCTGTGGCAAAAGGGAGATATATATTCAGAGCGGTGAATCTATATCAGAACATACCTAAACTTGTCACAAGTTTGTAATTAAACAGCGAATTTGCACTTACTTAACTATATCAGTAAGTTAGTCGTCAAAGATAAAACAAGGTGTTTAGGGTTGATGGAAAACATAGAGGTATTCTTAGTTAACGCATTTACCAAGGATGGAAGCGGGGGAAACCCAGCTGGTGGCGTTCTGAATGCTGATCGTCTCAACGATGCGGATAAGTTGCACATCGCTCAGGTTATCGGTTACTCAGAGACTGCGTTTGTAAGTAGCGACGTAGAAGTGGACTTTGAAGTCTCTTTCTTTACGACCATTGGAGAGGTCGATTTTTGTGGTCACGCGACGTTGGCGACGTTTTCTGTATTACATCAAAAAGGTTTTATCACTGACGGTCAATATCGTCAGAGAACCAAGGCCGGGATATTACCTGTATCGGTCAACGCTCTGGGTGAGGTCACCATGGAGCAGGCTTTACCAACGTTTGGGCGTACCTTTTCAAGTTCCGAAGTGGCCGGTTTAATTGGCATCGATGAAAACGTGTTGAACTCTTTAAGTTTGCCAGCACAGGTGGTATCGACTGGTTTACCTGATCTTATTATCCAAGTACCTAAAGGGTATCTCGATAAAGTAAATATCGATGAAGCAAAGTTGATTGAGTTCTCTAAAGATCACGAACTAGTTGGCGCTCATGTGTTTGAGTTATCCGAGGACACCGAAGTAACCGCAAGTTGTCGCAACTTTGCACCTTTGTTTGGTATCTCAGAAGAGTCTGCGACGGGAAGCGCAAGTGGCGCTCTTGCTTGTTATCTAGATAAGTATTTGGCGCTCGAACATTCACGTTCATTTGTTTTTGAGCAAGGCCGAGCCATGGGTAGCTTGTCTCAGATCTTCGCTTCAGTAGAATCAAACGAACATGGCGTTCAACGAGTTAAAGTTAGCGGTGTCGCGAATGTCATGGGCTCAAAGATTGTTAGTCTATAAGGCTTAGAATCACGACGTTTTGCTTGGATAGATAATGTAAAAATGTTGCTGTTCAAGAATGCTCAGCATTCGCTGAACAACAACATTTATGGTTATTATCTATTTTATGGTAAATAAGCACTTTGGTTAAATAACTTCAATATCACGTAGTAAGACTAAGATTGAAGTAAGGCAGGGTATTTAAATAAAACTCTGCCTTATTTATACCACTCAATTTAAATTTAACATAATGTATCTAATGCGCAGTTAGCTTGTTATAACTAAGCGAAAATGTCCTACATTTCCTTGGAGGTTTGAGGGTGCTAATCACTATGAACGACCGTGAATTACAAAGACTGATGATAATCCAAGGTGTCTTACGCCATAACCTAAGCCGACGCGACGCTTTAAAGTTATCGGATTTAGGTTATCGACAATTCCAACGGCTCATTACTCGTTTCATTCAACAAGGCGCAGCTTCTCTGGTACATGGAAATCGAGGCAAGCCGTCTTCAAATCGCGTCAATGAAAGCGTCAAGTTGCAGGCATTAGAACTCATTCATCAGTACTATTCTGATTTCGGACCAACGCTAGCCCACGAAAAACTTCAAGAACTCCATGACGTTTCAGTGTCACTTAAGACTCTCCGACAATGGATGATCGCTGACGGACTTTGGACTCCATATTCTAGACACAAGCCTAGAATCTATCTTATGGCCAATACCATAACGGTTAATATAGCCGAACTTACACGAAGTACGAGGTGAATACCAATGCATTTTAGAGCATAAATATTCCACTGAGTTATTTGGTACTTAGACTAGGCTCAAAAAATATTACGTACTGTCTACTTCTGAAGCTATACATGTGATTTAGGCAGTTCTGCACCAATTTGAAGCCATTCGATACAAATTAGTGGTTAAGTGACTGGCCATTTTGTGGCCATTTTGTGGCCATTTTACGGCCATTTGGGATTTTACAGGGTTTAATACGAATAATATTCTAGTGTGAGGATGCTTGTAGATGGCCATCATTTGGCCATCATTTGGCCATCATTTGGCCATCATTTGGCCATGAATTGGCCAGAGAGGTGATATTTTTTCTAGTAAAACTCATTAAATCAAACGATTTTAGCAGGAAAAATATTTGAGACCCTTCTTTAAGATTTAGAAATTTTTACACTTCTAAACTTTAGAAATTTATAAAGGGCTTCGCCTGAATTTATAGTTCAAAAATAATATTGTCAAGTGGACAATGTTATTTTTGAGCGGGGGATGACGGGTGGCTGGGGCCGAGCGGTCGGGGGTGTCCCCCATGATGCGGGAATTGATAGGGTGAGAGCTGGCTGTTCTCACCTACCCTCTAATGAATATCTAGCTCAGAATTCAGATTGAATTTCGGTTGGGTAATTTGCATTGTGATGCAGCGTCCCAATGATGCGCCAAACGAAGTTTAAGACCGTATAAGTCTTGTATTTGCGAGTTGACTCAGGTTCCGGTTTGGATTGCTCAGGGGATATTTGAGAGGTAATGAAGATGGTTTTTGTTTACTTGAGCGTTGGGGCAATTTTAAAATGCGCTGTGATCTATATGTCAGCTTTCATTCAAAACAAACTAAAAATGGGACTTTCTCAAGCCCCGTTTATCATAGCGTTTTGGTATTAAGCACCAACTTCAAGTTCTTTTCTAACGATGGCGGCTCCGGCACTTAAAGCGTCCAACTTGGCATTGGCCACAGTGCGAGATAATGGTGCCATACCGCAGTTAGTGCATGGGTAAAGCTTGTCAGCGTCGACGTATTTGAGTGCAGTTCGTAATGTCTCTGCTACTTCTTCTGGCGTCTCAATTTCATCGGTCGCTACATCGATTGCACCAACCATGACTTTCTTGCCGCGAATCAATTCAAGTAGTTCTACTGGAACATGTGAGTTGTGGCATTCCAAAGAGATGATGTCGATCTTCGACTTCTGTAACTTTGGAAATACCTCTTCATATTGGCGCCACTCTGAACCAAGTGTTTTTTTCCAATCCGTGTTCGCTTTAATACCGTAGCCGTAACAGATGTGGACAGCTGTTTCACACTTAAGGCCTTCAATCGCTCTTTCTAAGCAAGCAATACCCCAGTCATTCACCTCATCAAAGAATACGTTAAATGCCGGTTCGTCAAACTGGATAATGTCCACACCAGCCGCTTCTAACTCTTTCGCTTCTTGGTTCAAGATTTTAGCGAATTCCCACGCCAGTTTTTCACGGCTCTTGTAATGATCATCGTAAAGCGTGTCGATCATCGTCATTGGGCCGGGAAGCGCCCACTTGATCGGTTGTTTAGTCTGAGAGCGTAAGAATTTCGCATCTTCAACAAAAACAGGTTTTTGACGAGAAACCGGACCTACTACTGTAGGCACACTTGCATCATAACGATCGCGGATTTTAACGGTTTTTCTATTTTCGAAGTCAACACCACTTAAGTGCTCAATGAAAGTCGTCACAAAGTGCTGTCTTGTTTGTTCACCATCACTGACGATATCGACACCAGCAAGTTCTTGAGATTGCAATGAGACACGTAAAGCATCTTGTTTGCCATCGATCAGCTCGTTACCTTGTAACTTCCACGGTGACCACAACTTTTCTGGTTCAGCGAGCCATGAAGGTTTAGGTAGACTGCCTGCGGTAGAGGTTGGTAGTAGTTTTGACATATATACAATCCCCTAGCCTTAAGCGAAACTTGCAGACCATTGGTCTAACGTGTGTTGGAACGGTTTGATAAAGTGCTCTTCCGCGAATTTACCTTGCTTGATTGCTAGTTTGCTACGCTCTTCACGGTCGTACACAATTTTTGTTAGTGAGTGATCTGAGTTCTTTAAGTTTGGTTGGTAACGATTACCCGCAACCGCATTCGCGTTGTAGATTTCTGGGCGGTAAATCTTCTGGAAAGTTTCCATCGTACTAATAGTGCTGATCAGCTCAAGGTTCGAGTAATCGTTAAGTAGGTCACCAAAGAAGTAGAATGCTAACGGAGCAACACTATTTGGCGGCATGAAGTAACGCACTTCTAGGCCCATTTTCTTAAAGTATTGCTCAGTTAAAGATGATTCGTTTGGTTGATATTCGAAACCTAAAACTGGATGTTGGTTGTCTGTACGTTGGTATATTTTATTGTCTGATACGCTTAGGCAGATAACAGGTAGCTTTTTAAAGTTCGCTTTGTATGTGTCAGACTTAATGAACGATTTGAATAAATTACCGTGCAGTTCACCAAAATTATTAGGAACGCTAAAGCCAGGCTTGTCTTTATTATGCTCTAACAACAAAACACTAAAATCGTAATCTCGCACGTATGAAGAGAAGTTATTCCCCACTATACCTTCAATGCGTTCATTGGTCGCGTGATCGACAATGTTAGTTTTCAATACTTCGATAGATGGGAAGTTTTCGCCTTTGCCTTCAATGTCGATATCAACAGACACGATCTCTAGTTCAACAGAGTAGCGGTCTCGATTTGGGTTGTCCCAGCTTGCTAAAGCATTGAAATTGTTGTTAATCATGTTCAATGCATTACGAAGATTTCTCTGACGGTTTTCACCACGCGCCAAGTTGGCAAAGTTGGTTGTAATACGCGTACTGTCTGAAGGGTGGTAATTTTCATCAAGTCCGATGCTTTTAATCGTAAAGTTGAAATCAGTAGTCATGTTGAGCGGTATCCTATTTCCTGAGTTGAAAGCTAATTTCCTTACTCTCTCTAGGCTTTCTGGATTATTTTTATAGTCCCAGTCATTAGTCACCACAGCTTTATTTAATAATTGAATAACTTCAAATGCCAATATAACTGTAAGTTGTCGCTAGATTTAGAGAAGAGTTTATTTTATAGCGCGAATCAAGAGTCAAAAAACAGTGGTATTCCTTCACATTGATTATGAGAAATATTCATGTAGTTATAGGGTGGCATTGATGTGCTACTCAGTTATATTACTTCATCACATTTTGATGATTTGCTTTGTATGGAATGCAAACCCTAATATTTAATAGGAGAGTAAGGGTGAGTGAAATAGTACTGATATTGTGTTGTGCTGTGTTAGGTAGCGGCGTTGGCTTTTTAGCTGGGCTATTGGGTATTGGTGGCGGTCTAGTTATCGTCCCAATCTTAAGCATTATTTTGTTGCAGTTCGGCGTGTTGCCTTCGGAGCAAGTGGTAGTCGTCGCTATTGCAACCTCTTTAGCGTCAATACTCTTCACTTCGACTTCTTCTGCTATCGCTCACCACAAAAATGGCAATGTGCCGTGGGATATTGCACCTTGGATTATGATTGGTGTTGCTTCGGGCGCGCTGATCAGTGGCTTTATGGCCGCGCAATTGCCAGACCAAGTCGTTAGAACCATTTTCGCGGTGAGTGTATTTCTTATCGCAATTAAAATGTTCATTAGTAGCAAAACTGACAACGCACCTGAACGTACCTTACCTAATAAAGGTGTACTTACCGCTCTTACCACCATCACAGGCGCATTGTCTGCGATGATCGGTATCGGTGGCGGTGCTCTTTTGGTTCCTTTGTTGTCTTTCTTTTCTGTTAACGTCAAAAAGGCTATCGGCTGTGCATCGGCATGTGGGATCATCATCGCGCTGTTTGGGTCTGTCGGTTACGTGAGCTCTGGCCTTCCCTACTTTTCGTTGAGTGATGGTTTTGCCGGTTTTGTTTATTTACCAGCTTTGCTTGGTATTGTTTCGACCTCTTGGTTTACTGCACCATTGGGAGCAAAGGCAACTAACCATCTTCCTGTTGCCACGATTAAGAAAATTTTTGCCGTTCTTTTGGTGGTGATGGCTGCAAATATGGCGTTTAATTAGTTCCTAGCGTTTTAGTTATACACGAGGAATTCTTCTTGGAATTTAAAGAAATTGAACCCTGCCAGGTTCCGTTTGATTTGCTGTTAGAAGCAGATCCATCCGAGGCGAGTATTTCCTCGTATCTATATGATTCTTGGTGCTTTATTGCTTGTGATAATAATGAAGTACTAGGAGCTTGTATTGCTAAACCAGCCACTTCTACCACTGTTGAGATTTTTTAATGTCTCAGTACTGCCCAGTCTCCAACGTCTTGGTATTGGTACAAAACTTTTAAAGTCGGTGCTTGCAGAGTTACCAAACAAAGGTATCACTCGCTTAGAGTTAGGAACTGGTACCTTTGGCTATCAATTAACGTACTATCAGAGGTTGGGGTTTCGTGTTGATTCGGTATCTAAAGACTATTTCCTTATCAATTACAGCGAGCCAATATTCGAAAACGGTATCCAGCATAAAGACATGCTTAGGCTGTATATTAATTTCTGATCATCATCTCAACTTCCCATTTCGGCTCACTGTCTAATTAACAGACGAAACTCACCAAGCTTGATGGAGTTTTTTAGGTCGACCGTCGTGCTAATTATATAGTGTGATATAATTACAGTTATATCACACTATATTGTTAAAATAGAAACAATGACCAACTCGAACTTCCCAACGAAACGACAAAGCCAAGTGACGCTGTCACCTGGGCGTTCTCATCAAGAAACTGTCCAGCAGTGGGAGAAGCAAAAAGAAAAGCTCAGCCGCTTTAAACTTAACTTTCCCAACCTTAATGAGAGTTTTGATCCTAATTGGACTGAGTTACCTCTAGTGCGAAAGCACTTAGACGAGTTCGAAGAAAACCGCGGCGGCTTAAGTATTCACACTTTAAAGATGTTAGCGTTCGTTGTGCGTAAATGGGATGACTACTGCAAAGAACAAAACGTTTATAGTTTTCCAATATACGCCCCTGTCCTATTAACTTGGTTCAAGTCGCTTAAGCTAGAGTTCGATGTGAAGATTAATACGCTTAAGCAATATCGAGCGCAGCTTAGTCTGTTCCACAAAATTATGAATACGGATGACGTCACTAAACTGCCGGCCATCTCCACGTTCTTTAAATCACTGCCAAAAGATGAGATGGAAATTACCGGCTCGCAAGTTATCGAGCTGCAAGCTAAGCCATTTCGAAAGCACCATTTGCTAAGATTGATGGATTTATGGGGCAATGAAAAGCGCGCGGTTCCTTATCGAGATCTCGCTGTTCTTACCGTTGCTTATGGCACCCTACTTCGAGAGGGCGAAATTGGTAAGATACGAAAAAAACACATTAAGTTTCTTGAAAATGGCGACATCAACATCGAACGTGTTACATCTAAAACCACAATCAGTCCAGAGCCGAAGCGATTAACAGGCCGGTTTTCAGCGATTGTAAAACGCTATATCCAAACCTATTGTCAGCCGTTGGATGAAGATGATTTTATCTTTTGTTGGTTAACCGTCAAAGGTGGACGACCTGCAGGCTATCGACAGACTCCAATGTCGGGAATGACTATCGACCGCATTTATCAGCGTGCTCACGATCTGCTCGTTGAATTGGGTGACGTTGTCACATCAACAGAAGCTCACCGAAATGTATGGAGCGGTCACTCTAGCCGTGTCGGCGCACTACAAGATGGTTATCATGCAGGCTTAAATTTAACCCAACTCATCCAACTCGGTGATTGGAAAAGTAATGAAATGGTACTGCGCTACTTGAGAGGTTTGAATAACCAAGACAGTCCAAACCTCATGCTCCAGGGTTAAAAACGAACCCCTTTAACCTGAATTAAAGCATTAATTTACACAGAATGCGTGCAAGTCATTTATTCCAAGCTCCGCCACTGCGATAATCATCTCTGGCGACACATCATCCATAGAGTGAACTGATAAACCATTGAGAAACGTGGCCATGAAATGGGTCATCACTTGTGGATCAGCAGATTCAATTAACTGGCCTTCATTTTGAGCCTTGGTGAACCTTGCTAGCAGTATTTCACCCATCTCTTTTCGACAATCGATCATCGCCTGTTTGATCGGGCTAGCATCAGCGCTACATGCCAAGGCACCTTGGATCATCAAACAACCTTTTGGCTTATCTTTACAGCTGTGTGCTTCTGCACACCCAATAATGATGTCCGTGATCACCTTTCGTATGTCAGCCTGTTCTAATGCCTGATAAAAATATTCTGATTCACGGGCTTTGTACATTTCGACCGCTTTAAGAAACAGTTGTTCTTTATTGCCAAAGGCGGAATACATACTGGGTTTATTGATACCCATTGCCTTGGTTAAGTCAGAAAGAGAAGTCCCTTCAAACCCTTGTTCCCAAAACACTTTTAATGCTTCTTCTAGCGCCTTTTCTTGGTCAAAACTGCGTGGTCGACCTGCTGTACCGACTACCATAATCTCACTACCACTTATTCGTTCAATCCCCTAAATGGTAATGCGGCAGGCATACGTTGTCCATATGTTGTAACCATTCATTCTATAAATTTTACTTGATCAATATCAAAAGTCAGGATTATTATACCGATCGGTACAAAACTAACATAAGGATAGCGAGATGGTAGGCAAACACCTTAGAACGCCTCTTCTACTAATCTCATTTGCAGCGCCATTGGTGTTGTCTGGATGTCAAGATTCACACGCCGAAGCTCCTGCATCAGCGCCACCGCCGCCAACAGTTGAAGTGGCACAAGTGCTTGTAGAACAGGTTACCGAGCTTGATCAATACACTGGCCGATTAGAATCACCTCAAACCATAACTGTGATGCCACGAGTGTCGGGCTACGTTGATCGTGTTCACTTCCGTGAAGGTCATCTCGTGGAAGCTGGAGAAGTGCTTTTCTCAATCGACAATCGTTTGTTTGTTGCTGAAGTTAACCGTTTGAAAGCGGAACTTAGCAGTGCTCAAACAAGCTTGAATCAAGCAGTCAAAGATTATGAACGCGCTCAAAGACTGAGCAAAACCAAAGCGATTTCCCAAGAGACCGTTGATGCACGTTTTGCAGATAAACAGCGCAGTGTGGCAAGTGTTTCAGCTCTTAAAGCTGCTTTGGCAAAAGCTGAATTAGACCTTGAGTTCACTCTAGTACGTGCTCCAATTACAGGTAAAGTTTCTTTTGCAGAAGTGACCAAAGGTAACTATGTAACTACAGGTCAAACGGTACTTACGTCCTTAGTGTCTACTTCGAAAATGTATGCTTACTTCGACATTGACGAGCGCAACTTCCTTAAATATCAAGAAATTAACAACCTCATCTCAGCGAATGGCGAAATTGAAAATGTCGTTCAAATGGCGCTAGCTAACGATACTGACTTCCCTCATATCGGCTACATCGATTTTGTAGACAATGCGATTGATGAATCAACAGGAACCATTCAAGTTCGCGCCGTTTTTGATAACGCGGATAAGCAATTTTTGCCGGGTATGTTCGCAAAAATGCGCATCGCGGGCTCTGATAGCTACCAAGGCGTGTTGATTGATAACAAAGCGATTGGTACAGATTTGAACAACAAGTATGTTTTGGTTTTAGGCGATGACAATATTGTCCAATACCGAGCGATCGCTCTTGGTGAAGGTCTTAACGGATTGCGTATTGTGTTAGATGGTCTAAAAGGCGATGAAAAGATCGTCGTGAATGGCTTACAACGCGTTCGCGCTAACATGCCTGTTACCCCTGACGAAGTTGCTATGGCTGATGAAAAGACCCTTGCCAATATTCGCCAGCAACAAGCATTAAGAGATCAGCAGCGCACTGAACTACTGACTCTGCAAGTGAAGCAATAAAGGAACCGTTGCAATGTTTTCCCAGTTCTTTATTCGTCGGCCGATCTTTGCATCCGTGCTGTCGATACTCATATTCATCGGTGGTGCATTGTCTGTATGGCAACTGCCTATCACTGAATACCCTGAGGTAGTTCCTCCGACTGTCGTTGTAACAGCGACCTACCCGGGCGCAAACCCGAAAGTCATAGCTGACACCGTCGCGTCGCCCCTTGAAGAAGAGATCAACGGGGTTGAAGACATGCTGTATATGTCTTCTCAAGCGACTTCGGATGGGGTAATGACGCTCACCGTCACGTTTGCCATTGGTGCCGACGTAGACAAAGCGCAAACTCTAGTTCAGAGCCGTGTTGATCGTGCCCTACCTCGTTTGCCTGAAACCGTTCAGCGACTTGGTGTTGTGACGGAAAAGTCATCGCCAGATTTGACCATGGTAGTTCACTTAGTGTCTCCAGATGAGCGCTATGACCTGCTGTATCTTGCGAACTACGCAGCGCTTAACGTTAAGGATGAACTTGCCCGAATTGAAGGTGTGGGTGCCGTTCGCCTGTTTGGTGGCGGCGAATACAGCATGCGTATTTGGCTTGATCCAAACAAAGTCGCAAGCTTGAACCTAAACCCTAGTGAAGTCATTTCTGCGATTCGCGAGCAGAACCAACAAGCTGCAGCAGGTAGCTTGGGAGCTCAACCAAGTGGTTCGTCAGACTTCCAACTGCTTATCAATGTTAAAGGTCGTTTAAGCGAAGTTGAAGAGTTCGAGAATATCATCATCAAGGTTGGTGAAGATGGCCAAATCAACCGCTTGAAAGATGTCGCTCGTATTGAATTAGGTGCCGAAACCTACTCGCTTCGTTCACTACTTGATAACCAAGACGCGGTTGCAATTCCAATCTTCCAAGCTTCTGGTTCAAACGCCATTCAGATTTCTGATGACGTAAGAGCTAAAATGGAAGAACTGTCAGCTAGCTTCCCACAAGGTGTGAGCTACGAGATTGTGTATGACCCAACGGTATTCGTTCGTGGTTCTATTGAAGCAGTCGTGCAAACTCTGCTTGAAGCGGTATTGCTTGTTGTACTGGTTGTTGTTCTGTTTTTGCAAACTTGGCGCGCATCGATCATTCCATTAGTCGCGGTTCCAGTTTCGCTAGTCGGTACATTCGCTTTCATGTACTTAATGGGCTTTTCATTAAACGCCCTGTCATTGTTCGGCTTGGTACTTGCTATTGGTATCGTTGTTGATGATGCGATCGTGGTGGTTGAAAACGTTGAGCGAAACATCGAAGAAGGTCTCGCACCTATCGCGGCAACTGAAAAAGCGATGCGAGAAGTGACAGGCCCAATTGTTGCGACTACTTTGGTACTCGCTGCGGTATTCATCCCAACGGCGTTTATGTCTGGCTTAACGGGTCAGTTCTATAAACAGTTTGCGTTGACTATCACGATTTCGACATTCATTTCTGCAATCAACTCACTGACGTTGAGCCCAGCTCTATCGGCTTTGTTGTTACGTGGTCATGACCAACCTAAAGACTGGCTAACGCGTACAATGGATGGATTGTTTGGGCGCTTCGTATTTACCCCATTCAATAAGCTATTTAACAAAGGTTCTGTCGCTTACGGTTACGCAGTCAAGAAGACCATTCGACTTGGAGCTTTGATTGGTGTGATGTATATAGGCCTACTTGGCTTAACGGCGTACCAATTCGATCAAACTCCAACAGGATATGTTCCAGGTCAAGACAAGCAGTATTTGGTTGCGTTCGCTCAATTACCAGATGCGGCTTCACTTGAGCGTACCGATGCAGTTATCCGTGAAATGTCTGAGATTGCGTTGGCACAACCAGGTGTTGAACACTCCGTTGCATTCCCAGGGCTGAGCATTAACGGGTTCACTAATAGTCCAAACAGCGGCATTGTGTTTACTCCGTTAGCCGATTTCGACGAACGTCAAGACCCGAGTTTAAGTGCCAATGCGATTGCTGGTCAGCTGAACCAAAAATTTGCCTCTATCCCTGATGCATTCATTGCGATCTTCCCACCACCACCAGTTCAAGGTCTGGGTACGATTGGCGGTTTCCGTTTGCAGATCCAAGATAGAGCGAACCATGGTTATGAAGCCTTATATGGTGTGACTCAACAAGTGATCATGAAAGCATGGGCACACCCGGCGCTAACTGGCGTGTTTTCGAGCTATCAAGTGAATGTTCCACAGTTAGATCTGGATGTTGATCGTACGAAAGCACTCAAGCAAGACCTATCATTAGACGATGTTTTCTCTACCCTGCAATCCTACATGGGGAGCACGTACGTCAATGACATCAACCGCTTTGGTCGTACATACCAAGTAAACGTTCAGGCCGATGAAGAGTTCCGCCAAACACCAGAGCAGATTCGCCAGCTAGAGGTTCGAAACGCGAACGGTGAAATGATTCCTTTGGGCGCATTTGTAGATGTGAATTACAGTGCTGGTCCTGATCGTGTGATGCACTACAACGCCTACACTACAGCAGAAATCAATGGTAGCCCGATGCCAGGTTTCAGCTCAGGTGAAGCACAAGCCGCGATTGAACAGATCCTTGTTGAAACGCTACCAATTGGCATGACTTACGAATGGACAGAACTGACCTACCAACAGAAGTTGGCCGGTGATACAGCCATGTTGATCTACCCATTGGTTATCTTGTTGGTATTCCTGGTACTTGCTGCGCAATACGAAAGTGTACGTCTGCCAATGGCGATCATCCTAATCATCCCTATGACGCTTTTATCAGCGATCAGTGGCGTGATTCTATGGGGTAGTGACAACAATATCTTCACCCAAATTGGCCTAATCGTGCTGGTTGGTTTGGCGACCAAAAACGCCATTCTAATCGTCGAGTTTGCCAAGGAGTTGCAAGACAAAGGTCATACTGTAATGGAAGCGGTTCTTGAAGCATCGCGCTTACGTCTTCGCCCAATCTTAATGACCTCAATCGCCTTCATCATGGGTGTAGTACCAATGGTGTTCTCAACGGGTGCTGGTTCTGAGATGAGACAAGCAATGGGCATCGCTGTGTTCTCTGGCATGATTGGTGTAACCATCTTTGGATTGCTACTCACGCCACTGTTCTACTATGTGTTGGCTAAACGTACCCCAAAAGAGCAAAGCGATAAAACAGCGCAAGTATCATTAAAGCCAATTAACGAATCCACTGTCTAATCCTTTATTCAAGTGATTAGAAAGGCAGCCCGTGCTATTTGGGGCTGCCTTTTTTTTTGAACTACGAGTTACGTTTATTAAAGCTCAACAACAGATACGCTTTAACCCAATGGTTATGTACGTAAGCATCTGTCGATTCACATGCTTAGTTCGTTAGTGGCTTACCGACCGCTTCGGTTACCTTCTTACCAGGTTTAACTATCAGCCCTATTCCGATAAGGAAAAGAATACAGGCAACAACTTGCGCAGTACTTAGTATTTCATCATACATGTAATACCCTGATATCAATGCGAAAACAGGTACTAGCAGAGTCATTGGTGCGGTAGTACTCAGCGGGTATCGAATCAACAACCTATTCCATACCCAGTAACCAAATAGCGTGGTTGGATAAGCTTGGAACAGCACAGCAATCGTCGTATTAATATCCCATAGTTCAAACGCTTCTGTCACGATGTTTGGCCCGTAAATACTCACCGCAAACATAACCAATGGAATTGGCGCAAACAGCATTCCCCATACGTTGAACGCGAACGCTTGAGTTGTTTTAGAAGCCTTGACGATCATCCCCATAATTGTCCAACAAGTCGCCGCTATCATGATGAAGATACCACCTTGCAACGTCACATTTCCGTTGGTCGCTGAAACAAGGACCATTAATGCAATGAGTGCTGTCATAGCACCAATAACTTTCCTTTTAGAAGCCAACTCTTTATGAATGAATACCCCTACAGCCATGCTGATAAGCGCATTTGACGATAGCAACACCGAAGACATACCTGAAGATAAGCCCGCGGTAATCGACCACGATGCCATTCCCCATATACCAACACCAAAAACCAACCCGTAGCTGAACAGATAACGCCAAGCGACGTTTGGCCTACGAATGAAAAAAATTGCAGGAATCACCGCCAAAGTGAATCGTGCGGCTGTCGCCAATAATGGGTGAACCTCTGTAATGCCCATTTTGATCATCGAAAAATTAAAGCCCCAAATAGCCATTACAAAAACAGCCAAAAATAAATCGTTTCTAACCATAAACTGCCCTCCTTCTGCTTTGAAAAAGAGTATCAATCAAGTACAGTTTCCAGTACAGATACAGTTTTTAACAAAAAAATAAGTACAGTTGGCATCTATGAGTCTTTACAAAACATTGGCAAATCAGTTTGTTCAAGAAATTGAAGATGGAAAATTAAGCGAAGGAACTCGTATGCCTTCCCTGCGACAGTTAGCAAAACAGCAAGCTGTAAGCATGTCGACGGCGGTCAGCTGTTATCAAGAGCTGGAATCTCAAGGTTGGATCCATTCACGCCCACAGGCTGGTTACTATATTTCTGCAAGAAGCAAAAAACACAACACGCCGGAATGGACGCAGTTTGTAAGTACAGTGTCTCAAGTTCATCAAAGTTTCTCTATTCACTCGCATCACAACGGCCCACTTGGTGTATCTAGCACGACTATCGATGACACCGCACTGCTCGAACTTGAACGTAGTTTTCGTCGCTCAAGTAAGCGATTAGGAAACCGACTGAATCATTACCCTAACACGCAGGGCGATCCATCATTGTGTGACGCTTTGAGTGTTCATTTTTCGAAATTGGGCATCCATATCAATCCACAAGATCTTGTGATCACATCGGGGTGCATGCCTGCTATTAAAGCAGCCCTAGAGTCTTGTACTCAAGTCGGCGACGCCATAGCCATCAGTTCTCCATGCTTTAGTGGGATCTTAGATCTACTGGGAAAAATGGGGAGGAACATTGTCGAGATCCCGTCAATCGATGAAGGGATAGACCTTTCCCAGTTAGAGCTACATTTGCAACAAGGGAGTGTAAAGGCTGGTATATTTTGTACGTCACATATGAACCCGCAAGGTATCACTATGTCTGCTCAGCAAAAACAAAAACTCGCCGAGCTTGCCAATCATTACCAAGTTCCAATGATTGAGGACGACGTATATTTAGAATTATCGTATTCAGAACACACCCCGTTACCAGCCAAGTATTATGATTCAAATGGCTACATACTCTGGTGCGGTTCGATATCTAAAAGCTTATCGCCGAGCTATCGTCTTGGTTGGTGTTTACCTGGCCGGTTTGCTGACAATTATCGCCAACATCACTCTGCTTCATGCTTCGGAGTTTCGCTACCGATTCAACTGGCCGTAGCCGACTTCATTGAATCGGGTAACTATGCCAAGCAGTTGAAGCGTCGAAGAACCAAGCTACTGAGTTTACGACAGTCTTATCTCAACTACTTATCCAAACGTTTATCAAGCGGGGTTAACATCAGCCAACCGCAAGGCGGGATGGTACTGTGGTTACAAGTGCCAAAACTGGACCTCGAAAAGTTCACCGCATTAATTGAAAAGCATCAAATCGATATTCGATTGGGGCAACTGTTTAGTACGCTGCCGCTCTACAACGATTGTTTTAGGATCAATATTGGTTTTGACCTAACTGAAGATGTGAAAAGGGAGATAGACTTATTGGCGGATGCAATTAGAAACTCGCTTTAACGAGCCAACTTCTTAAGCCATTAACTCAGAGAAAAATGTGGGCCACAAGACACCCACTTTTTAAATTGATTCGCATTTTCTTAAATAAACACTCTCGCTCGGATACCAAATACCCATGCACTGCTTTCGTTTGAGAAGGCGGGATCCTTAATGTATTGAATGTCTGGTGTGATCTGAAAGTGATCGCCAAATTGCATGTTGTAGTAAAGCTCTGCCGCCACTTGATCTTCGCCAGCATTCAAGAAAGTCTGCAATGTATCGCCGTTTGTTTCGGACCAGTTCACTGCAAAACCTAAATTGTTATTAGGCTGACTCAAACCAAAATAGCCTAAACCAACCGAAAGCGATTTATCGTATAAGGCGACATCGCCCTCAGATAACCCACCACGTACGAATGGCATGATTTGCGGTGTAATGAACTGACTCCAAGAGAAATTAATACCTTTTCCAGACTCCCCTCCTACAACAGTGCCATCAGGCAAAACTGTTGAGGATAAACTATGTCGAGATCCTTCATCCATGTGCCATAAAGTTACATGGAAGTTGTCGGTATAGATCTGCTCTTGTGATGCAGTCCAACCCAACTCTAAAGTCGTGAATAAGGTGGTGTCGTTAAACAAGGTATCGAAACCTTCAAAAATATCATCTGACTTACCTTTCGCATCAGCGATACCACCAACAACATAGAAGTTGCCCCCTATCATGTGCCCAGCAGACAGAGCTAAAATACCATCATCTGGTAATCCCATGGCACCTGCCCCTGTCGAGAACGCTAGATTGGTAAAACCTGACCAAGGGCTTGCAAGTGCATAAACATCAACATAGTTGGTCACATCTTGCCAGCCGACAATAATAGTGCCTTTGCCATCATTAATTTTCTGTTTCCAGTTTAAGTCCGTGACACGAAAGCCTTGATCACTGAAAGCGGGTGCAATCATACCTGCGTATCCAATTTGATCCTGACCAAGCCAAGCAAACTCTTTTGGAGAGTTGTCGGTATAAGCATGACGATGTTCCACCTTCCATACCAAGCTTCCATTATTATTTGAGTCATCATCAGTAAGATGCCAAGAACCATAGATACGTGCGACACCCGAGGCTGCACTTACCGAATCTCCGCGGGTTCCGTCCGAAGACTGAACCCTTAAAGAAAAATAGTCCGCACCAAACGTAAAACCATCTGCAGCCAAAGATTCACGCCAATCAAGCTGCTCAGCTTTTTGTTGAGCAATGGTGTTTTCAACCGAATCTGGACTCTCAAAATTTGCAGCAAAACTGGTAGATGCGGTTAATGCGGCAAGAATCGTCAGAGTTAAAGTAGACAGTTTTGTATTCATTTAAGACTCTCTTTTATGTCGATGTTCTTAATGTGAGTTTAGATCCCCTAGCATCCAAATATATGCACTTTACGACACCGGATGACAAAAGATATCAATACCCTAACTTTCCGGCCGAAGTGCGTTAAGAATTGAATAGATTTAAAAGACAAAAGGCATCTTATTCTCAAAGTGTAGGCCGTAATGGCCACTTGGTGACACACTAGTTATTTTTTGTGTTGTTGATCTGATACTCAAAATTTGTTCGTAAACAGGGCATTACAAATAAGATGCTGTTCTATACTCAATCTACACCGTAAATTTATGCTGTAGTTAAATTAACAGCCCCATAGAAAATACAACACATATTGCGTAAGGGATTATCATGCGTAGATTACTCATCGCGACCGCGGTCGCCTCGCTATCTTTGCCAGTAAACGCTTCAATAGAAACTAAGGACTGGCATGAGTTAGCCTCACCAGAAGCTCAAAAGTATGTGACTGACAACATTGTTCTCGACTTTTATGCCTCTCCGAGCGGTACGGGCTTTACCAAAGATTCTGAAGTGGCGAACTATATTGATTTGGCTCATGAGCGTGGCATCACTGGCGCATCGGTGACCCTTGGTGCACCACATACACCTAACCTGCTTGCGTTTAAATCCGAGCATGGAAAGTGGACCAAAGCGTCTTCTTCAGCCAATACACCGATTCGTTACGTTAAGAGCGTCGATGATTTTCAAAAAGCGCATGACAATGGCGAGTACGCCATTATGTGGGCAAGCCAAACAACCATGCCTTTAGATGGTGACGCAGCCAATGTGGCAGTTATGGCTGAGTATGGCGTAAAAACGATGCAGCTTACGTACAATGAAACAGAACTGACTGGTTCTGGTGTTATTTCAATGATCAATGGCGATACCAGTGGTTTAACTGACTTTGGTAAAGAGGTGCTTGATGAAATGGTGAAACACGGTATTACCGTCGATTTGTCTCACACATCTCACTACACGACCAAGGGCATTACGGACTACATGCAGAAGCACCACAAAGGTGTGCCTGTTATCTACTCTCACTCTCCTATCGCCTCAACTTATGGTTGTGAACCACACGAAACCCTGACGGAAACAGAAAAGCGCATGGCGAAGAAGAACCTCAAAAAAGGTGATCCAGATTTTCGTCTAGCGGCTTGTTACCGACTACTTTCTGATGAACAAGCGAAAACGGTTGCTGATATGGGCGGTGTTATCGCGGTAACCGCAACGGAGTGGATGATGGATGGTGTTTGGCCTGAAGACATTACACCTAAGCAGTTTGCAGAGATGATTGATGGAGCAGTCAAAGTTGTCGGTATTGATCATGTCGGTATCGCAACCGATGATATGATGACAACAGCAAAAGTGGTTCCTTTCACCATCGCTAACCCAGACAAGTATGCAGACAACGGCTACATGGTTAGTGCTTTTAACAAAGGGGCGACGGGGTGTGCCGAGTTGTCAAAACACATCGCAGGCGTTGTTGATAGCTTATGGGCAATGGGGTACTCAAATGACGACCTCGCTAAGCTATTCGGTGGCAACCTATTGCGCGTTTATGAGCAAACTTGGAAATAGAGTCTAATCGCTCTTTATCGTAACGAGACTTAACGCTCACAACCAAACCTTGTGAGCGTTTTTTGTATACCAATAATCTTTACATACAACCAGTGACAACAATCCACAATAATTGAGACAGGAGAGTGCGAGTTGATCCCTCTGATCCATAAATACGCGGTCATTACTTTTATTGAGTCTCTCAAAAGTGAAGTAAAAGACGTTTGGCCATTAATACAAAGCGCCAACGTGCCTATTTATTTAAAGACCAGTTCCGCCCAATTTACGTCATTTTCAGCCTTCGCAAAGCTACTTGCAGAGGCGCATGATAAGTTACCCTACTCTGTATTCATCTCACTATTGCAGCAGTCTGCAGAAAGGTTCATTGAACAAATTCAACCGACCAACAGCCCAAAAGCACCATTACTACAGCACCTCGTAGAGCACATACCTGTCCATTCGATTACCTTAAATAAAAGCGTCAGTTTTTGCTCTGTAGAGCTTGAGTTACCACAACAAAACTCGTTTCCATTATTGGCTGAACTTTATTTGTTAGTCACCACTCACAGTTACTGTAAAAGGATAGATACGCATTTAGGTACACCGATTAAATATCACTTAAAGCACAGACATGCCTCTGACCTTAACCAACTCAGCATAGACAGTCGCACGCCTCAGTTCGTAGGTCAGCATTCGACGGCTCTTTTCTACGAGCAGGCCGCTACACTTGAATCAAATCACAATGACTATTATCCCGCGACTATTTACCGCAACGAGCGCACTTATTCAGAGCAGATCTCCGCAGTGCTTGAAGGCTATATTGGGCGAGAGAACCTCTCAATTGAACGACTGAGCCAAATCATTGAGGTCAATGAACGCACTATCCAACGATATTTGAAGACCGAGGGTTATACGTTTAGAAGAATCAAAGAGTCATTAAACATTGCTTTTGCAAAACGAGTCTTGGTTGAGCGCAACGCCTCAATTTCCGATGTGGCAGAGCACCTTGGCTATGCTGACACCTCTCAATTTATTCGAGCCTTTAGAAAATCTGAAAACACAACGCCACTGCAATGGCTTAAACAGACTCGACAACCCTAACAATTCAATGCGCTGTTTTACATTGTCGTAAATTGCACATTTTCCCAGTTTCAAATCGATATATTTGCACTCGTAAACTAATTCGAGGGCAAACAGATGAAAAAGCTACTTATCGCAACGTTAATCTCCGCAGCGACCTTTCATGCACACGCATCAATTGAGACCAAAGATTGGCACCAATTTGCATCCAAAGAAGCCAAGCAATACGTTGCTGACAATATTGTGCTCGATTTCTACGCCTCACCAAGCGGTACAGGGTTTAGCAAAGATTCTGAAGTAGCGAATTACATTGACTTGGCTCATGAGCGCGGAATTACTGGCGCATCAGTGACCCTTGGTGCACCACATACACCTAATCTACTTGCTTTTAAATCCGAGCATGGAAAATGGACCAAAGCGTCTTCTTCCGCAAAAACACCGATTCGTTACGTTAAGAGTGTCGATGATTTTCAAAAAGCGCACGACAACGGTGAGTACGCGATTATGTGGGCGAGCCAAACCACCATGCCGTTAGAGGGCGACGCAGCAAACGTGGCAGTCATGGCTGAGTATGGCGTAAAAACAATGCAGCTAACCTACAACGAAACGGAACTGACAGGATCTGGTGTGATTTCAATGATCAACGGTGACACCAGTGGTTTGACTGAATTTGGTAAAGAGGTACTCGATGAGATGGTGGAACACGGAATTACCGTAGACCTTTCGCATACATCTCACTATACAACCAAAGACATTACGGACTACATGCAAGAGCATCACAAAGGTGTGCCTGTCATCTACTCACATTCGCCTATCGCCTCAACTTATGGATGTGAGCCGCACGAGACCTTAACGGAAACAGAAAAGCGCATGGCGAAAAAGAAACTAAAAAAAGGTGACCCAGATTTTCGTTTAGCGGCTTGCTACCGCCTGATTTCTGATGAGCAAGCAAAAACGGTTGCCGATATGGGTGGGGTTATCGCTGTGACCGCAACCGAGTGGATGATGGATGGTGTTTGGCCTGAAGATATTACGCCTAAACAGTTTGCAGAGATGATTGATGGCGCAGTACAAATCGCGGGGATTGATCATGTGGGTATCGCAACCGATGATATGATGACAACAGCGAAAGTCGTACCTTTCACCATTGCCAACCCAGACAAGTATGCGGATAACGGCTACATGGTTAATGCTTTTAATAAAGGCTCTACCGGCTGTGCGGAGCTATCTAAACACATGGCAGGTGTCGTAGACAGTTTATGGGAAATGGGTTACACAAATGACGATTTAGCCAAGCTATTCGGCGGCAACCTAATGCGAGTTTATGAGCAAACATGGAAGTAATCTTTTTGCTAATGAGCTATTCGAATCAATAAAATACTTTGGGCGACTTAAGTTGCCCAAAAGTTCTCTTTTCCACATAAAAAAGTCTCACCGAACACCCCATCACTTTCTACCTACTTTAATTCAAACAAAGAGTTGAGGAATTTTATCGACTTATCAATCCTTTGCTATCACACTAAGAAAGGTATTAATCAAATCACATAATAACGAAGGCGTAACCCGCTCTATGACGCTAAAAGAAATCCTTCAAATACGTAACGTTCGCTATTTCCTCATGTTTAGAAGTAGTTACTTTGCTCGGTTTTACTACCCAGTATTTACGTTACTCTACTTGGATTACGGCTTAACACTGTCTCAATTTGCCATGCTTAACGTAGTTTGGGCGGCGACCATCGTACTGGCTGAAGTCCCATCGGGCGCTTTTGCGGACACTCTCGGCCGCAAGAAGTTGGTGGTACTTTCATCGATTGTAATGTTTATCGAAATCGCCATGATCGCCTTTGTGCCTACAGGTAATCCTAGCCTTGTGTTTACCGTCTTTTTGATAAACCGAGTGTTAAGTGGGCTTGCAATGGCCCTTGCGAGTGGCGCCGATGAAGCTTTAGCTTACGACACCTTAAAAGAACAAGGTCATGAGGAATTGTGGCCTAGGGTGCTACAAATCCAACTGAGAATCGCTTCAACGGTCGGTATTTTTGTCACCCTAGTCGGCGCGGCAATGTACGACGTTAACTTCATGGGTAGTGTTTATCAGGTTCTTGGGTTCGATGCACCGCAGAACACCCAAGATATTATGCGTATCCCTGTTTACGCCACGCTTATCGTCGCCCTGATCGCAATCTATGCTGCCTTTAGCATGGAAGAAGAAAGCAAGCCTACCCCACAAGGTAGCAACAAGTTAACCAGCACAGTCGAGAGTATGAAACTCACATTAAATACAGGGAAGTGGGTATTATCGACGCCATATGTGTTATTTATCATGCTCTATTACAGCTTGTTTGAGCATACATCTCGCATGTTCCTGACCATGAACAGCCAATATTACACGGCCATCGATATTCCCATTATCTATTTTGGTTTGATTGGTGCAGGGGTCAGTCTGTTGAAAATCATTATGGCGGGTCAAAGTCGACGTTTAGCTGAGAGCATGGCACCTAGAGCGTTTATTTTGATCATGGGTGTGGCGAGTATGGCAACCTATTACTGGATCAGTTTAGGTTGGTCCATCTATGGTGTGATTCCCGCGTTGGTACTTATCTTCATCATCATGACAATGAATATATTTATCAGCTACCACTTAAACAAACAGACCGAGTCTAATAACCGAGCAACGGTTCTTAGTTTTAAGGGGCTCATGTTTAACGTGGGTTATGGCTCGATTGGTGTTCTCTACGCCTACTATTACAAGCTGCTATCTCAGAACTACACTAACGAAGAGGTTGAGCAACACATAGACTTCATCGCTTCGCTCTCATCGTTTTTCTATTACTTCACTTTCCTATTCATCGTCATTAGCGTCGCCTTCTATCTAAAAGACAGAAAGCGAGCTATTTTTTAAGCTGACTATTCAGGCAAGCGTAATTCAATCTGTTTCAATAGCTCTTGAATGCCCTTTTTGTCGTAGGTTTGATGTGTTTTGGGATGGCTGCTTTTGCGTACAATCAGCTCTACTGGTATACGAGTTTGCTTGAATGGAATCGGCGTATTGGAGGTTTGCTTTTTCAAATCAACCGCTTGAATGACACACTGTTCGCCAATAGCCGTAAAGTCTTGTTTCACTGTCGTCAGAGGCGGATTGAAATATGCGCTGTCCGTGATGCCATCAAAACCAACAACGGCAACTTGATCAGGAACCTTGATATTAAACTCATCCAGTGCGCGCAATACGCCTAGCGCCATTTGATCACTGGCGACCACCACGGCATCAAAACTCAACTGCTTTCCGATCGCTTCACTGATCGCAAGGTAACCACTGTGGGCTTGCCAATCACCTCGATAGCAATCCACTGCTTTGGTTCCTGAGTCCGCAATTTCAGCTAACCATGATTGCAGACGGATATTTGCAGCGGTAGACGCCTCCGGTCCTGCAACCAATAGAAATTGGGTTCGTCCTGTGTCTACAAGATGCTTGATCACTTCAGAGGCACCGACAGCATGCTCCCCATGAACGAAGTGTACAGGGGTCCCATCTGGTACATCGATAAAAATCAGGTGTAGGCTTGGGAATTTTTCTGCCAACACAACGGCATCATCTTTACTCAACGGTACATTGAGAATAATACAATCAACTTGTTGCGCGATGAGCTCCCTCATCGCACCTTGAATGCTTGATAAACTGGGCTCAGACACGACCGAAAACGCCGTTCCAAAGTTCAACTCATGAGCTTTTCTTCTTACGCCATTGGCAATTAAAGCCGCTCCATGTAAAGCCATGTCTAGAGTCACTAGCCCAATATTGGTCGACTTTGCTCGGCTCAACATTTGTGCACCTTTATTAGGTACATAACCCAGCTGCTTGATCGCATTATTCACTTTAATGCGTGTCGATTCAGCAACACTCTCCGACCCATTTGTGACTCGAGATACAGTTTGCGTTGATACGCCCGCTAATTTGGCGACATCTTTGAAGGTTACATTCATCGTCTTTTCTTGTTCTCAAAATGGTCTTACGTCAACTCTAACAAATGGGTTTGATAAATAACGCCACACACCTCAAAAATGTTTGCGAAAACATTACTTTTTTGTTCCCGAAAACAGTCGATCTAGCCCAAACTTATTCAATCTCTAAGCCATCTGAGATCACACTTAAGCGCTATTTGAGTTCTAAAAGTCACGTATAAGAGCAATATATCTCTCAGATAAAATGTTCACGCAAACAAATAGCAGAGCGAGCAAGTAATGAGTGAGTTTGTCCATTTACAAAGCAAGAATCACAGTCTAATTATCAAAACAGAACGAGTACCAGAGATCCTTCACTGGGGAGCAAAAATAGCCCAGATAGATGAAGACTTGCTGCTTTCAACAGAGCGTCCTATTTCTCAAGCTCGTTTAGATGTCGATGTGCCATTATCATTGTGTCCAGAATTAGGGAGCGGTCACTTCAATGCTCCCGGGATTGAAGGACATCGCGACGGCTACGATTGGGCGCCCGTATTCAAGCTGACATCGACACAACTTGAGGATAACCAAGTCACTTTTGTGATGCTTGATGATGTTGCAAGCCTTGAGCTGACGGTCGAGCTTAAACTTGACTTCGATACCGATGTTGTTCAAAAACGAGTTAGTGTAAAAAACCTAGGCAATAGTAAATACTACCTTGGCAAACTCTCTTCAACTTTGCCTTTGCCAAACCACGCTAATGAGCTGATGACTTTCCACGGTCGTTGGTGCCACGAGTTCCAAACACAACGACAACGTTTCGAGCATGGCGGATTCATGCAAGAAAACCGTCGTGGTCGCACTTCTCATGAAAACTTCCCTGGCCTATTTGTAGGTACTAACGGATTCAGCGAGCAGCTTGGTCAAGTGTGGGGCTTCCACCTTGGCTGGAGTGGTAACCACCAAATGCGTGCAGATGTGCGCAGTGATGGCCGCCGCTTCGTGCAGGCTGGTGAGCTTTTGCTTGCTGGAGAGTCGATTCTTGAAGCTCAAGGCCAATATCAAACGCCATGGTTGTATGGGTGTTACAGCAATACTGGTCTCAACGGCATTTCTCAACGCTTCCAACAATTTGTTCGCGATAATATTGTTAAGTTCCCAGTAAGCAAGCCACGCCCTGTACATCTGAACACTTGGGAAGGTATCTATTTCGACCATAAACCTGAATACATCATGCAAATGGCCACAGAAGCGGCTGAAATGGGCGTCGAACGTTTCATCATTGATGATGGTTGGTTCATCGGTCGTGATGGCGAACGAGCAGCTTTGGGTGACTGGTATCTAGATGAAAAGAAATATCCTAATGGTCTAGAGCCGGTGATCAATCATGTAAATCAACAAGGAATGGAATTTGGTCTTTGGGTAGAACCTGAAATGGTAAGCCAAGATTCAAATCTGTATCGCAATCACCCTGATTGGGTTCTCGGTCTACAGGGCTATCACCAGCCTTCTGGCCGTTGGCAATACGTGCTCAATCTACAGAATGAGGATTGCTTCAACTATCTTTTTGAACGCCTAAATGATCTACTCACACGCTACAACATTACTTACTTGAAGTGGGACATGAACCGCGAACTGGTTCAGCCCGGCCATCAAGGTCGCCCTGCAGTACATGGCCAAACGCAAGCGCTATATCGTCTTGTCGATGAGCTAAACAAAGCCCATCCAGATGTGGAAATTGAATCTTGCTCTTCTGGCGGTGGCCGTATTGATTTTGAAATTCTTAAGCGTACCCAACGATTTTGGGCCTCTGATTGTAATGATGCGTTAGAGCGTCAAGCTATTCAAAAAGGCATGAGCTATTTCTTCCCGCCGGAAGTGATGGGTGCGCACATTGGCCCTTACGAGTGTCACTCAACCAATCGTCGCCACGGCATCAACATGCGCGGAGTTACCGCCTTGGGTGGTCACATGGGAGTTGAGCTTGATCCAGTCAAAGAATCAAAAGAAGAGAAAGAAGCCTTCTCTCGCTATATCGCACTACACAAAGAGTATCGTCACCTACTTCATGGTGGCCGTAGTTTCCGTATCGATGCTGCAGACAAGAACCAAAACATTTACGGCGTCGAGAGTGACGATGAAATGTTGATTACTGTCTGCCAACTAGCGATGCCGGATCATGCCCTGCCCTCTCCACTGAGAATCAGTTGCGCCGATATCAACGCTAAGTATCAAGTGAAGTTGGTTGAGATGCCTCAAACAAGTTTCCAACTGATGAAGCAACGTCCAAAGTGGCTAGATAAAACGCTCACACTAAGTGGCGATAATCTGAAAGAGATCGGCGTGACGTTGCCAATCCTCGACCCAGAGTCTGCACTGATCGTACACCTACAAAAAATCTAATTCGTCGTCAGTCAAAACAAAATATCGGGCAAAGGCTGTTGTGAAAATCATCATGACGCCTCTGCCTGACAGGATAACTACATCCAAAATTCTAATAATTTAAGGACAAAACTATGCCAATGACAATCCTACTGTCATTCTTTTTCTTCACTGGCTTGGTGGTGTTTTACACCTGGTCACGTGTTAAGAATCAGAAAAATGACTCCAAAGATGGCTTCTTCCTCGGTGGTCGAAGCCTAACCGGTGGCCTTATCGCGAGCTCACTTATTCTAACTAACCTTTCCGCGACCAGTTTCGTTGGTATGAGTGCCCTATCATTTAAAGGCAACATGTCAGTGATGGGGTATGAAGTTGCTTCAGGTATCACACTGATCATTATCGCGCTCTTTTTAGTGCCTCGTTACCTGAAACAAGGGATTACCACGATTCCTGATTTCTTAGAGTCTCGCTATGACTTATCAGTAAAGCAGTTCGTAACCGTATTGTTCCTATTGAGTTACATCATCAACCTTCTACCAAACACGCTATACGCCGGTGCAATGGTTATCGGTGGTATTTTTGACATCGAAAGCATGCTCGGAATCAGTCGCTTCCAAGCGATTCTACTCATCGCATCAATTATCGGTTTCCTTGGTCTGTTCTACGCTATCTACGGTGGCCTGAAAGCGGTGGTAATCGCAGACACGTTAAACGGTGTGGGTTTGATTGTTGGTGGCTTGATGATCCCAATCTTCGGCCTGATCGTTCTGGGTGACGGTAGTTTCATGGAAGGTGTAGACGTTATTACAACCAACGCAACCGACAAATTACAAGCAGTCGGTGCAGAAGACGATCCTAACGTACCCTTCTCAACAATGTTCACTGGTCTGCTACTCGTTAACCTTTACTACTGGGGTACCGACCAAGCTATTATCCAACGTGCACTTGGTGCTAAGAACCTAAAAGAAGGTCAGAAGGGTGTTATCCTTGCGGGTGCAATTAAAGTTGTGACACCTCTGTTCCTAATTATCCCAGGCATCATTGCTTACCATATGTTTGGTACGGTAGATGCAACAGGTCAAAGCTACGAAGCCGATACTATGTACACGCGTTTAGTTAACGAAGTACTGCCTAAACCGCTTGTTGGTTTCTTCTTAGCGGCAATGTTCGGTGCAATCCTGTCAACCTTCAACGGTGTATTAAACTCATCAACGACGCTATTTACACTTAACGTCTACAAACCAATCTTTGATAAAGAGAACAAGCTCTCTGATGAACAGTTAGTTAACAAAGGTCGTTCATTCGGTCTGTTCATTGCAATCCTATCTGTCGGCATTGCACCGTTCATCATGTTCGCACCGAATGGCCTGTTCGACTTGCTACAACGTCTAGCTGGCCTATTTAGTGTACCAATCTTCACTATCGTGTTTATGGGTTACATCACTAAGCGTGTACCAGCGATGGCGGCGAAAGTTTCATTGGCAGTATTTGTTGCGGCTTACGGTATTGTACAGTTCACACCAGCTTCAATGCACGATTACTTAGGTCCACTTAAGCCATTGGCTGAACTGCACTTCTTCCACCAGCTAGCAGTGTTGTTCGTGTTATGTTGCGGCATTATGTTTGCAATCGGTAAAGTGCGTCCACGTGATACGGACTACGTGCTTCCAGTTAACGAAGCGATGGACATCAAGCCTTGGGAGTTCCGTTTTGAAGCCTCTGCTGTAATTCTATACATGGTGCTTGGCGCTTACATCACCTTCTCTGACTTAGGCTTAGTCGCAGGTGACACGTCATTCATGGTGACCTACGCACTTTGTGGCATCGTAATTCTAGGCGGCCTATTTGCCCGTATCAGAAAAAAGAAAGCTCAAACAGCGCAGCTTAATGCTCAGAACGCACAGTAACTAATTCAATCCCCAAAAGTGAAGCAGAGCCTATTATCGGCTCTGCTTTTTTGTGTATGCTCCAAGTTGGTAGGCTGACCGTATCCTACTGTCGGCAGACATTATAGTCCAATAGACCGCAATTAAGTTCTATCGTTTTTTAGTAAGGTCAGAAGATATTGGGCATAAAAGCGCAAACATTGATGCGCCAATTTGCTTTAGAGCCGCTAAACTAAGCATAGACAAATGTTGTCACTACGGTTAAACGCCAGCTAACTGACAACAAAACATTGAGCCAGCCGAATGATAGCGTTCATATCATCTCATTCATTTTGATAGGTGCCCTATGACTCACTCATTTAAAAATACATGGGTTACGATCCTCAGTATTTTCGCGATGCTGATGGCTAACTATGTGTCTAGTGCGTCTATCACATCAATGAATAGCTTACTTGCATTTGTTCCTGCATTATCAACCACTCATCATAACTCCCAACTAAAACATCATATTGACAATATCGGTCTGAACAGTTCATCACATGATACTCATCAACAACACAACTACCATTGCGATGACTCCAGCCCTAATGTTGATCACTGCTGTTTATCAATATGCTCAAACGTCTCCTACCCAAACGATATCGCGTACTTACTAAGCATATTATCTCCAACGTTAGCGTTACACCGTTCAATCAAGATCGGCACGAAAGTCTCCCGTATTCATAAATTACTGCGCCCGCTTTCAGTGTAATTCAGCAAACATTACTGTCCAAACCCAATTAAGGACTGACTAATTTTCTTAGCCCCTAACAACTTAATGAGCAAAGGGACAACATTATGAAGAAGGCACTATTGACCGCATTAATTACCTTGGCTACGTCGGTAGCAATGGCAAAAACGGATCATTCAAAGATGGACCATTCTATGATGAACATGGAGGGGATGTCAGATGTTGGGATGCCAGCAAAAGGAGCGAAACCAGATAAAGTAGTACATGTTCTACTAGCGGACGACATGACAATTAAGTTCAAGAAAGAAGTACAAATTGAACCAAATGACGTAGTGCAATTTGTGGTGATGAATGTAGGTAAGATTGAGCATGAATTCACCATTGGTTCTGCACAAGAACAACTAGAACATAGAGAGATGATGAGGAAAATGCCACACCATAATCATGATTCAGGCAATGCAGTTACGGTTCAGCCAGGCAAAGCAAAACAGCTTTTATGGCACTTTCACGGTGAGGATACAGTAGAGTTTGCGTGCAATATTCCAGGGCATGCAGAAGCTGGAATGGTTAAGAAAGTTTCACTTTAGGTGCAACATCAACATTCAGATGGATAACTTCTCTGGAAAGGTGACTATGGGTGAGTGTGTAGTTATTCCGGCGGGAACAATGCATGGTTTCCAAGCAGACGAGCCGCTCGATTTATTGTTGCTGACATACCAACGCTTCCTAAGCCTCTTCAACGACACCAGTTCGTTAAAGCGTGTCGTTTAGCAATTGAATCTGACGGTCAGATCACCGTTGCAGAAGGCGAATTGTACCGAGTGATAGCGTGTTTCTTGGAAGTTCCAGAACCTCCGCTTACCGTGACGCTTTAACAGCACAAACTAAAACGCCAGCGAAGAACGCTGGCGTTTTTTTGTTAGGTTATAAGCGGCTTTGACTGAGGTTATTGAACTTTCACATTGGTACACCTGAAATGATCCTTGCCACTTTCTAACTCAAAACTGCCTCAAAACGCTCTTGGAAGTAGATTCATATATAGCTCAAGCTTTCATTTTTGCATGGATAAAAAACGAAGTTGTCTATTTTTGAGCTTTAGAGTATTTCGTAGAATAGCGCCATCAACTTGCTAATACATAATGAAGGTTTGCTATGAGCACATCACAACTAATTCTTGAGTTATCTCTTATCGGCACGATGCTACTCGTTACGAGTATTTTTTTGGTTCGTAGCTATGACAAAACCGACAGAGTAGGAACAAAAGTTCAAAAGATCCTAACCGGTCTTCTTGGTGCTTTTATGGTGATGGCGGGAACGGTAAAATTCTTTGACCCGTTTACGACCATGTTCGCAAAACAAATCGCACTGAGTGAACTGCCTTTCCCGACTCTGTCTCGTTGGGCGGGTCAATTAGGTGAGATTTTTGCAGGTTTTCTGCTACTGATGGTGATGATTGGTAATAAGGCGCTCGCAGCACCGATTAAAGATAAAGCGATGCAATTATCAACACTATTAACGACCGCAATTATGATTGTCGCAGTGTATGTTCACCTATTGCCAAGTGTACCGACAGAAGTGCTACCGCTTCAGTCTAAACCACCGGTAATGACACTGATTATTCTTGGGTTGGCTTGGTTAAATGCATTCTTATATTTTCGCAAAAAGTAATCGTTAAAGTCATAAAATAAACGCCAGATTAGTTCGTCTAGTCTGGCGCATTTCATTTATAAATAGGCATTTCATAAATACAATAACTACGAATCTCGCTCTGAATTAATCGAAGCCAAAAATTCCGCCGATTGCCCAAACCGTTCAAAAATCATGTCCCTAAAGGCGACCACTCTGGTTGCTATCAATTTTCTGTCTGCCCACACCAAGAATGCCTTACCCGTTGGGCATTCAACCTCTGGCAATACCTCTACTAACTCATTTCTTGCTGCATGCTTTTCAAAGGCTGCTCTTGGCATCATGCAGATCCCAGCTCCTGTTATTGTCGCATCAATATTTAAACGCAGACTACTTATTGAGTAACGAGGCTGATAGGGAATACGGATCGCCTTGCCATCTTCTTTGAGCTCCCAATATGGCATGTTGTTACCTGAGAGTAGCTGATGGTTAATCAACTCTTCAGCTCGTTCTGGCTGACCATATTTTTCGATATAGCTTGGTGAGGCCGATAGCATTAATGGCGATTCAAACAACTGACGCTGTATTAAATGATTGGCATGAGGTGGTGTCGTCACAATCGCAAGGTCAATCTGCTCATCAAAGAAGCGCTCAGTGCCTGCACTAAATTGAATGGTTACCGATACTTCTGGGTGAGTCTGCATAAACTCGATCGCCATCTTTTGCAGGAAGTTGTCCGCAAATGGCTCAGGGCAAGAGACTCGGATTTCACCCGTTAATACTGGCTGACTATTCGAAAGCTGTGTCCACTCATCATTTAACTGCATAAAGAGAGCAGCGAAGCGCTGGTAGTATTCGTCACCTGCGTTGGTGAGTTGGAACTGTTTTGCATTACGGTGTACCAGCTTTTCACCCAGTTTATCCTCAAGACTTGCTACCGCCCTTGACAACGTTGGGGCTGAAACGTGTGTTTTAAGACTCGCTGCTGCAAAGCCACCACACTCGACAGATTGGCAAAACAGATAGAGATTGGAGATGTCTTTTGCTTTCATAATTGATCGCTCTTTAGGATTGCATTCTGAGTTAATCATTCAAATATGAAAGATTCAAGTTCAATGTTGTCTATTTTTGATCAAGAAGTTCAGGGCTAATATAACCCCATCAGTTAGCCAATCGAAGTTAGGCATAAGAGAGTCAATCATGAAAAAGTTTTCACGTAAGTTCCAGTACCCACTAATGGTTTCTATGGTTTTACCTACTATGCTTCTTAGCATGCCAGCCATCATGGTAGCTAAAACACTGCCAGAGAACGGCGTATTCTTTGATGCATGGTTAAACGCAGTTTCACAAATGGTGCCATCTGCACTGTTAGTACTCGCCCTTGTTGCGCCAACGGTACGTGTATTCGTAACCAAAGTGCTGCTAGAGCCAGAGATAAAATAAGTAAACGTTAATAAGTCCGTAAAGTTAATAAGTTAGATAATAGGAAAGAGAAAATGAGCGAATTTAAACTACACACTGTTGAATCATCACCTGAGAAAAGCAAAGCAATCCTTGAAGGCGCACAAAAGCAAATGGGGATGGTACCAGGTCTTTACGCGGTCATGGCTGAGTCTCCTCAAATCCTAACGGCTTACACGCAACTGCATCAGCAATTCACCAACACATCGTTTGATGCTGAAGAGCTAACAGTAGTATGGCAAACCATCAACGTTGAACACGAGTGTCACTACTGCGTCCCTGCACATACTGGGATCGCGCACTCAATGAAGGTTGATCCTGCATTGACTGAAGCACTGCGTAACGATGAAGCAATGCCAACTGAAAAGCTTCAAGCACTGAAAGACTTCACTCTTGCTGTAGTGCGTGAGCGTGGCAATGTATCAGAAGCAGATCTAGCGGCATTTTTTGAAGCGGGTTATGGCCAGCAGCAGGTTCTAGAAGTGATACTTGGTCTATCGCAGAAAGTGATCAGTAACTATGTAAACCACGTTGCTCACACACCCGTAGACAAAGTATTTGAGAAGTTTGCTTGGTCTAAAAAATAATCCCGCGATCTAGATATCATAGAGCGAACAAGTACGTTCGCTCTTTATTCACAAAACTTCATGTTTAGATGTCTGTTAACAACACTACAACGAGGGAACATATGGAGTGCAAGAAAAAGACAGGCAATGACGTATAAAGTGGATGAACTTTAGAGATTCGAGGTCATCCAAATGAGTTGTGGCACTCAATGTTTCAGCGAGATTCATACCCCACCACACCTCCATCAATTGATGTACAATACACGTGCTTGAAATATCAGATCCAATAACTCCCCATCGCACAAGGTGAATCTTGCGTTTAACTAGCTTCAAATACAAAACTCGTAAAGGCCCGGACTATCGTCATGGGGAGCAAGTGTCGTTTATCGACATACGAGATACCTTTGGCATTGGTAGCATTCGTGTTGGTAAATGGGTCAACCAAGAAGAGAAAGACCTAGCCGCCAACCTGATCTTCGATTCATTTGCCGATCTTGCTTATATACTGGCGCTACCACCAAAAGCCATTGGGTTACGAGGTAGTTTAAATCTGGCTTTTGGTAGCGGTGGACAAAAAGGTGTTCAGGCCCATTACGCACCAAATCAAAGAGAACTCGCGCTCGCGAAAAATGCCGGAGCTGGCGCTTTAGCGCATGAGTTTTGGCATGCTTTTGACCACTATATTGCAGAAAAAGCGTTTGACATCGGCGACCGATCAGGTCCACAAAAACGAACAATCTTTGCGAGCGACTGTTGGTTAAAAAGCGCTAGGCACTTTCCACACCCGTTGAATGACAGATTACTGAAGATCTTTGACGCGACGCTGCTCACTGATGATCAACAAGACAGACACGACTATGTGTCACGAAGTGTTTTAGCCGACAAAGCGATGGGAAGTCATTATTTTTCTCTTCCAACAGAGATGATGGCGAGAGCCTTTGAGTCGGTTGTCGAATCGTGTTCTGGAATTGAAAATAGCTACTTAGTGTCCGGGACGACCAAACCTGAACACATCAAGGCTTACCCAGACGTAGAACATCGGATGAAGATTCATAAAGCACTACAAGCCTACTTTAAACCTCTGGGGGAAGCCTTGAGTAGCTTGCAATAAAAGACTTAACTGTCGTATAACGAAATGGAACGCTTTCTATATCAACTAAGTGCTATCACCTGATTCAATCTGCTGTCAAATGGATGGATATCGCAATGCAGCCCACTCTCAGTATCAGAGCCTACACTAAGAAGCTAAACAGTCATTCACATGATGACTACCACCAGCTTGTACTGCCTGTTCAAGGCAACATCAACATTCAGATGGATAACTTCTCTGGAAAAGTGACTGTGGGTGAGTGTGTTGTGATTCCTGCAGGTACTACCCATGGTTTTCAAGCCGATGAAGCCGCTCGATTTATTGTTGCTGACTTGCCAGCACTTCCAGACCATCTTCTCGAGAGTGATGTGCACGTGTTTTCTACCACAACGCCACTACTGAGCTTTATCTACTTTGTAGAAAAACAGTTACAATATCAAGTAGATAAAGCGATAGAGTCTTCGATTCTCGATGTCTTTACTATGCTACTCACCCAGCAACCGATAACTTCAAAAATTGACCCTCGGATACGTGCTGCACAGAGTGAGATTTTTGACAATTTAGCGAACCCTCTTTCAATTGCCGAGTTATCGAAAGTGGCTTGTCTTAGTCCGACTCAATTTAAAGTGCTTTTTAAAACTAACCTTGGTATGAGCGTCCAACAATACGTTACTCACCATAGAATGGAAAAAGCCAAAGCGCTTCTTACCCATACTGATTTACCCGTTCAAATTATCGCTGAAAGAGTTGGCTACAACGATCTTTCTGCTTTTAGCCGACGCTTCTCTCTTCATTTCGGCCTACCCCCACGCCAGTTCACACGCAATTAAAAGCGTCTTTTCAAAATACAATTTCGTCTTTTCAGCAAAGTACGACCTTTATTCATCGCTTATCCTTTCAACATCAAATGGATGTTCGGATTAAGAAATGATTACAGCACGCTTTCAGTTAGCCCCCCATCAGCATGGGTCTATTTTTATATTACTGGCTTCGATCCTCTGGGGAACAACAGGTGCAGCGGCTACCTTGGTTCCGGAGGTGAGCCCATTGGCTATTGGTGCTTTCTCTATGGGCGTAGGTGGTGTGATACAGGCCTTGTTAGCAAATACGGCCTTGAAAAAAGATGCTTCGTTACTAAAGCGCCACAGAAAAGACGTAGTGATTGGCGCGCTTGCATTAATGATCTATCCAATGGCTTTTTATACTTCAATGAGAATGGCTGGTGTTGCGACTGGCACCGTGGTCTCTATAGCCTCCGCCCTACTGTTCACTCTTCTTTTCGAGTGTCTATTTAGCACAAATAAGAATGCAAATATTCGTAAACTTTTTAGCTTAGTCCTAGGAATTATTGGCATTGTTCTTCTCGTCAATGCTGAGACCACTCACAGTCACTCTGAACCGCAGCTTAAACTTTGGGGAATCTTACTAGGACTCGTCGCAGGCTTGAGTTACGCCACCTATTCCATAATGGCGAAAGAGCTTATTAATAAGGGGGTTCAATCACAGGCCGCTATGGGTGCCATCTTTGGGCTGGGAGCATGTTTACTTCTACCCACCCTGCTGGCATCAGGAGACAACCTATTTGCATCTCAAACCAATAGCCTGGTGCTCATATATATGGCTGTGATTCCAATGGGCGTTGGCTACATCATGTTTGGGGTGGGATTAAGACACATCAATGCGAGCACAGCCAATATCCTAACGCTTTTCGAGCCTGTTGTTGCTGCAGTCATCGCTGTCTTAATACTCGAAGAGCACATTCCTGCTATGGGGTGGTTTGGAATTGCTTTAATCATGGTTTGCTTGTTTTTTCAGTCAACACATAACGAGCAATCCGAAAACAGGCTGATCGAATCCTAACGATTGCACCAACACTGAACAAGGCTGGCAACTTTTAGTGCAACACAATCATGGTTTTATATCTGACTCCCCAATAAATGGGCACTTCATCATTGGTACGTATATTGCTCACTATGTAGATTAAGGATTGTATACAATAATAAATACATTAAGGAAATCACATGGAACAACGTAACAGTGAATTGATCTACGGACTGGATGATCGCCCATCAGTCAAAGCCGCAAGTTATGCGGCGCTTCAACATGTTCTGGCTAGCTTTGTTGGCATTATCACACCCACTCTTATCATTGGTGGTGTACTTGGCTTAGGGGAACATATCCCCTATCTAATCAGTATGGCCTTGATGGTTTCTGGTGTTGGTACCTTTATTCAGGCGAAGCGAGTTGGCCCTGTTGGAGCGGGGATGATCTGTGTACAAGGCACCAGTTTCGCCTTCTTAGGCTCTGTCTTGGGCGCTGGCTTTCTCGTTAAAGCCAATGGTGGCGATCCAGATGAAATGTTAGCGACTATTTTTGGCGTCTGCTTTTTTGGTGCCTTCATTGAAATTCTGCTTTCTCGCTTTATCGATAAGCTAAAAGTCGTCATCACGCCGGTCGTGACTGGTATTGTTATTACCACCATAGGTATCTCTTTAATTAAGGTTGGAGTCACCGATATCGCAGGTGGGTTCGGTGCTGAAGACTTCGGGGCTCCAAGTAACCTCATGCTTGGCGCGATCGTTCTTGGAATCATCGTCGCTTTAAACCTTAGTCAGAACATCATGGTAAGGCTGTCGTCGATCTTGATAGGTTTAAGCATTGGGTGGGCAATAGCGATTACCATGGGTAAAGCATCTATGCCTGACTTCGCTTCGCAGCCGTTGTTGAGTATTCCTGTACCGTTCAAATACGGCTTTGCTTTCGACTGGCAAGCGTTCTTACCAATTGCGTTCATTTACTTAATTACGGCTATCGAGTCGACAGGTGATTTGACGGCAAACAGTATGTTCTCAGGCCAACCTATCCAAGGACCTAAATACATCAAACGTCTTAAGGCTGGCGTACTAGGTGATGGCGTTAACTCACTCATTGCTGCCGTATTCAACACCTTCCCAAATACCACATTCAGCCAGAATAATGGAGTGATTCACTTTACTGGTATCGCGAGTCGATACATTGGTTACTTTATTGCGGGCATTCTGTTCTTATTGGGGATGTTTCCAGTGTTGGGAGCAGTATTAATGACCATTCCAAAACCAGTATTGGGCGGGGCAACTCTAGTTATGTTCGGTACTGTCGCTGCGGCAGGTATCAAGATCATTGCTAATGAGGAGTTAGATCGCCGCCGTATTATGACTATCGCCATCTCTTTTGGCTTAGGTCTTGGCGTTATGCTCGTGCCAGATTTGCTAAAAGAAGCGCCTAAGTTAGTTCAAAGTATCTTCGGCTCTCCTGTCACTATGTCGGGTATCGCCGCGTTAATCATTACTGGATTAATGGCGTTCATCCCTGAAAAAAGCGAAAAACCTTTGCCACGTAACACTCGAGCGAGTGAAGCTTAGTACAAGCATCAATAGCGAGATGAGCATATTTCGGTTAGTTGACCAAGCTCAGCCAACCGAAGTATTTCAACAATCGAGACGTCGCCTAGCTTCAATCATACAACCTTCGACAATTGGCGAGACCAACGCCTAATCATATCCCAATTACGATAATCTCCATCCTCTACCCCTTTGACTATTGCAATTAGCTTAAGTGGGTATCGGTAATACCAAGGCATAAGTTTTGGTTGTAATGTACCTGAAAAACCAGCAACCATGATGGGTTCAACATTACGATTCATCTTAATCAATGTTTGATCGTAAACCTGTGGCGAATTGAATGAATTCGATGGCTGTTTTGCAAGCGCCAAACAGGTATAGAAATATGCCACAGATGTAGATGACAGTTCATTTTGATACGTTCGGACATAATCTCGGACTTCAATTAACCACCTGTCATAGCGGATTGGAGCGCCAATAATAACCGCTTCATCAGCATAGGGGGCTCTTGCAATCTCTACGGGCAACACTTCCGTTGTTATATCCAATTCTTGTAACTCTTGAGCGATAGCATATGCAATTTCTGCTGTCGAACCAAAACCCGAACCGTACACAATCAATACTCTTTTTCTAGCCATGTAAACCTCCCATATTTTGCGAAAAGCACAATCCAAACAAACTTCCCTATGAGGGACGCTTGTTGAGTTTGTTTATTACATCCAATTAAGCGATGATTTGATTGACAGGAAATCGGCGAAGATTTGCAGGAAATACATTTATGGAAGACAAAGCCAGGCTAGCATTATCAAAGTTTGATACGAAGAATCGGAAGAAGAGTGGTGCTAGCTCTCCCTTGAGTGAACTGAAAATGAGTAGCGTGTTTTACACTCACTCAACGATGAAACAACCGTGGGGCATCAAGATGCCGTCCATCCCATCGAGCACCATGTTTCACTTGGTTCTTGAAGGTGAAGCGATTGTCGTTGTCGATGGAACGCAGATTAAGCTGAATGCCGGCGATTTTGTCTTACTTCCTCGCGGGACTGGACATGACATCGTCGATATAAATAAGTCAGCTGCCACCGATTTATTTGAGAATGACATAGAAGAAATCACGGAGCACTATGAACGACTCACAACCAAAGGAAATGGTGATACAACAACGACTCTATGTGGCACGGTTTTGTTTGAAAACGAGGTCACGACTTCGGTTATTACATCCATGCCTGAGTTCGTATTAATTGACTCACAATCACAGGCTCACGACACAATTAAGAGTGTCGTTCAAGCCATACATAGAGAAACGAAAAATGAAGAATATGGCTCGGAATTAGTGGTATCTAAATTGGCCGACGTGCTTATTCTACAGGGTATTCGAGCCTGGATAGACCAAGTATCTGATGATAACCAGAGTTGGATAATGGCGCATACCGACAAACGCTTATCTCGCGCAATGAAGAGAATCCATAGCGACAGTGCAGCCAATATCGATATTGAAACGCTGGCTGATATTTCAGGGATGTCTCGTACCAGCTTCATTGAGTACTTCAAGAGGACTGTAGGGGAAACGCCCAAGAAATACATCACCGATTGGCGACTATCTCTCGCCAGAGAAAAGCTGCTACATGGTAAAGCTCATATTTTGAATATCGCTCTCGACGTCGGCTATCAATCAGAGGCAGCATTCAGCCGAGCCTATAAGAACAAATACGGTGAATCTCCATCGACCACTAAAAAGAATAGCCTAGACCCAAAATCCTAGGCATTTACGAAAACAGCCCGAATAAGCATTCAGGCTGTTCTTCATGTTTCACTTTTTACTCTCGATCAAAGCAGCTAAATCCAATAAACGACTATTAAGTCCAATGGCCGACAGCTAATCCCAGTAACCGGCGGCGATCGTTTTAGATACATAGTCTGCGAACTTAGTCGGCTTACGTCCCGTCGCTTCTTCAACGCCATGAGTAAGATTTGAATTACGTCCATCGAAAACTACGGTGAACAACTCATTCAGCAACCATTGATAATCTTCTGGTAAGTTTTGGCTCTCTAGAATACCTAAATATGCTTCGATGCTCACAGAGGTAAACTTGATCTCCTTCCCGAGCTGTTTTGAGATCTCATCAACACAATCTTGAAACGTCATCAACTCCGGGCCTGTCACTTCATAGAGGCGATTGCGCTTACTTGGATCAACCAATGCCGCCACCGCAACTTCTGCAATATCATCAGTGTCAATAAATGGCTCTGGGGTATCGCCTGCGGGTAACACAAGTTCGCCTTCTAAAATACCCTGAGCCATAAAGCTCTCGCTAAAGTTTTGCGCGAACCACGAGGCTCTAACAATGTTCCAATCTAAACCACTATCGATAAGTATACGTTCTGCTTTTTCTGCACCCTCTTCACCACGACCCGAAAGCAATACGATGTGCTCGACACCTTGTGCTTTGGCAACTTCGACGAATGCACTGATGTCTCCCTCAGCGTTAGGCACTGCCAAGTCAGGTTGATAGGTAACATAAGCTGAGCGTGCACCGGCTAAAGCAGTAGGCCATGAGCTTCGCGCTCCCCAATCAAAATACGTAGCAGCACTACGAGAAACTTGGCGCGTTTCAATACCAAGTTCACACAGTAGCTTGTTAACTCGAACACCCGTTTTGGCATTTTTGCCGATAATCACAATGGGTCTTACTGAATTGATGTCTGACATGATCGTTCTCCTACTGATATCACTTAATGCTTAATTGCTGCACTATGATGACTTAGGAAAACCGTGGTTGATTGATGTGAAATTCGGATTTGTTTACAGAAAGTTCGTGATGTCGCTTTTAACTACTAGCAAAGAATAGTAAGTAAGTTCGTCCTCAAAACATGTTATTTTTCCGTCGCTTGTATTGAAAAATGAAACAATAAACTGCTAAAAAACCTATCTGTCCTCACAAAATGTATGGTTAAGTTATTCATTCGAAAAATAAATCTATAAAGTGCAACTCATCTTATCAATAGCGTAACTAACGAGAGCAATCGAGGGCCACAATGCATCTCTACACATGGAAAAAAGAATACAACTTAGATGTAGAAGAGCTCGATCTTCAGCATAAAAACTTACTCGCAATGATCAACAAGCTGATCATGTTTCAGAACGAGTCTAAAGCGATCGTACGCCGTCTAATTGATGAAGTGATAGCCTACGCAGAGTTCCACTTTTTGAGCGAAGACAACATCATGATGATCACTCATTACGACGGATTCGAACAGCACCAAAAAGTACATAAAATGCTGCTCAAAAAACTGAGAAATCAATACACACATTACGTTAATGGTCAGATTGAACTTAAAGAAATCATTGTTTTTATGGCACGCTGGCTCATCGACCATATCATTGCAGAACAAAATGATCGTGCGTTAGCCAGATACTTACGCTCTTCAGATAAATATCACAACCTACTGACGTTAGAAAACAGTAACTAGCTCCAGAGTCGACCATGTGAAACCAGTTTATAAACGACTCTTACCGAAGTGATGTGCCCACCTCATTTACACAACAATTATCTGAGACAATGGGCGTTGTTGTGTTCAAGAAAAGGGCATATCTACACCATAGGCAATTCCCTTTACCTATAGTTTGCTTGTGTTTGATCAAGCAATCAGTTTGGCTAAGTTAGCAGTAGTATCAACATTGCAGTAACCGAAGCTGAGAGCCGACATGAACGCTGCATGGACATGGCTAGACGGTACCATCACACCATTAAATTCAAGTGCCAAGGTTGTACACGCGTCATGAGCCACGTTGCACTCATAACCGAGGTCAGTTGCAGCACGAGTCACAGCATCAATACACATGTGGCTCATAGCCCCAACAATAACCAACTTTTCAATCGAATTTTGACGCAAGATTTCATCAAGCTTTGTGCTTTTAAAACTATTGATTTCGTGCTTAACAATAACAGGCTCATCATCAATCGGAGCAACACATGAGTGAATTTCTGCTCCCTCAGAATTAGGCAAAAAAAACGGGGCGTCATCTGTGAGTGACTCATGCCGAACATGGATCACAAGTCCCTTCTTTTCTCTAAACAGGGAAAGCAGTTTTGCACCATTATTCGCCGCATTTTCAGTTTCAGATAGTGGCCATTTAGCTCCATTGTAAGAAGGAAAATAGTCATTTTGATAATCGATAAGCAGTAATGCTGTGTTGCCCATAATTAACTCCAAATATTAATTGCTATGTTAATGCGCTTTAACGCAAACCTAATCCGCCATCAGCACCAATCACCTGCCCTGTTACCCAAGCACTTTCTGGCTCAGCCAATTTAACAATCCATCGGCTGATATCTTCCGGGTTTCCTCGCCTCCCCATAGGAATCATTGATGCTTCTTTCTTCTCAACTTCTTTCGCTTGCTCTTTTGACAACCCCATCATCCCAGTTAACGCACCGGAATAAGTCGGCCCAGGAGCCACCGCATTCACACGAATGTCTGGCGCAAGCTCCAGAGCCCATGACTGAGTTAAATACTCAACGGCGGCTTTACTTGCTCCGTAATGAGAAAGATTCGGAGCAGGCATATGTCCAATGGTGCTCGATATATTGATGATATTGCCTTGGCTCTTTCTTAGGTATGGGAGACACGCCTTCGTCAGCAAGCTTGTTGCGACGACATTGATCGAGAACATTTGCTCAATTCTCTCTGCGCCTATCTCGTCCAAGCTCGCATTAGCACCCGCACCGGCATTATTTACCAGCACATCAATGCGTCCCCATTTTTCGATTGCGGCATCTACGATCAGCTGAGCGCTGGTTTGTTCTTCACTATCTGCAACTATCGTTTCAATGTTTCGATGTAGTGAAGCCACTTCCGCTAAGGCGCATGCTCTTCGCCCTGTTATCAATACATTGGCGCCTAAATGAGCAAACTCTAAAGCCGCTGCTTTGCCAATCCCATCACTGCCACCGGTAATGATGACAACTTTATTGTTCATAATGCTTCCCCTACGTCACCATTACGCTTCAATCAAAGGGCGAAGAAAGATTTGCTCACGCAGAACTTGCCAACGCTCATCTTCAAATCGCAATTCGATGTTGCACAACAACATCATCTCTTCACCATTCATGCCACTGTGCTTACGAGTTAATACACACACCGCTGAGTCACCCAGAATGTGGAAATCATGCCATTCTGCCCATGTGTTGAGTTGGTTTTTCCCTTCTTGAGCTTGCTTAGCGAAATGCGCTTTGAACTCCGCTTTGTTAAAGGTTTGCACTGTGCTATCAGGCATGATCAGCGTGGTGTGAAAGTCTTGGTGGTAAATCGTGTCTAGGGCTTCAATATCAAAGTTTGTAGCACGATCAATCAGGTGATCCATAGCTTCACGAATGGCTTGTTTGGTATGAGTCGGTTTCATCATTTTTCTCTCTTCTATCGAATGTTTGGTTGACGAAGAAGATATTAACCACACTGGATTTGTTATAGAACCAAGCTAAAATGAACAACATCTATTCCAAAATCGAATACATGTATGGATCAACTCGGGGCAATGCGCGTATTTCTTCGCGTAATAGAAACAGGAAGCTTCTCGGCCGCAGCCAGAGAGCAAAACTCTTCTCAAGCAACCATTAGCAAAAAAGTCGCCGCACTCGAAGATAAATTGGGGGTAAAGCTACTCACACGTACAAGCCGCGAGTTATCACTAACTCAAGCAGGGCAAGAATACTACGAGCACTGCTTGAACATTGTGCAAGAGATTGATGAAGTAGAAGCTAGTGTTCGCTCCCAAGTCAGTTCACCCAAGGGAACGTTGCGCATTGCAGCGGCGGCGCCATTAGCGAGGATTCTCCTTGCACCGTTAATTGCGGAATTTTTAGAGGAATACCCAGACATAGAGGTGGATATGGTGATCGATGAGCGCCATATCGACCTTGTCGCTGAAGGCATCGATATCGCCATTCGTGCGAGAAAACTGGAAGATTCGTCATTAATCGCAAGGCCACTTTTCAATAACCCATTGCTATTAGTGGCTGCGCCTGGCTACCTAAAGAAACATGGTGTGCCTACACAACCAAAGGATCTCAAATCTCATCAATGTATTGTTTACACCTTTAATCGCTCCCTCAACAACTGGCATTTTGTCGACAATGGCCAAGATGTTTCTATCCCTGTTCGAGGCACTTTTCGTAGTAATAGTGGTGAAACCAATCTAGAGATGGCGCTTGCTGGTTTAGGTATTACCCAACTCCCTATTTGGATGATGGATGAGCATTTGCAATCAGGAAAACTAGTAAGAGTACTGGAAGAGTATCCAAGCGATACCGTTCCGATCAATGCGATTTACCCGCAAAGCAGACACGTTCCTTTGAAGGTGCGTTGCTTCGTTAACTTTATCCAAGAACAACTGCGCGGTAGGTACCCATAACCCTACAAGAACAGAAAATTTTACAGGAGAAGATCAATGCTCCCTTATCTCATATCTTTGAGGGCAATGAGTGTTTTGGATGTTAAACGGGAAGTCTTGAGGGGAAAATGAAGTCATAGTGCAATTTTGGTCTAAAACGCGCGTTAAAGCTAAGGTCTAACGCGCTTGATAAAGCTCTTTCTCGATATTATCCATGACGTTTTATTGAGTGTATTACGCCAAATTACAATGTGAGCAACGAACGTAGTGGTCAGTTCACCATTCGAAGCTACTTCGAATAGTAATCTGTTAACCTTTGGATAAACAGCTGCTTATCTTCTTCTAATAAAGCATTTATGCCTGCAGCCGCTTTACGCCCGCCCCCCGTCGGAAAGCTTGAACACACCTCATCAGCGCCAGTTCTATTCGACAAAGGTGCACGTAAACTCACTGTGTAAGATTCGCCATCTTGGTTTCTTGTTAGCACAGCCTGAGCACGGCTTGGATCTTGGTTAACGATCTCGTTCCCAAATACCCCACTAATCCTTCTCGCCCAAGTTTCACTCGGTAATTCGAAGACTCGCACTGAATGGTTCTCATAGGTTGGAGCAAGGATAGAGACTTGCTGGTTGTCACTTTGGTAAGCCGAACGTAAATGGTAGAACACCGACTCTTCGTCACTCAAGAGATCAAACGGATTTGGATATTGATAAAGCGTTTGGTAAAGCTCAACAGGCGTGAAGTGGAGATCACTGAGTGATGCTCCATAGCCGTTGTAGTTGACTAAAGTGCCCAGCTCTTCCAAAAACGCAATTTGTGAATCATCGAAACCATTTTCTATTGCCAGCTTAGTCGCAACTGTTTTTAAGTTGTCGCCAAAAGCTGCTGCGATTGCCCATGCGACATGCTGACCGTTGAGTTTTTGGTTAATCAACAAACTAGTACAACACTCTGGCGTAGTATCGACTAAGGTTTCAAGGTGAGCAGAACTAGGTACTTCACCCGTACGATGGTGGTCGCAATAGAACACATCGACCTTTGCATCCAACAGCGAATGTAACGCATCTTGATTTTTCTCCATCGATACATCAAGTACCGTAACAGAAGAAATATCCTTTTGAGCCACAACTTGAGAGAGTAACTTAATATCACGCTTAACGCCCGTAATAAGTACACTCTCTTTTGGTTCGCTCAAGCGCAGTTGCAACAACGCAATAATGCCGTCCGCGTCTCCATTGAATACATCGTAATGCATTGGGGGTTCCCTTCGTTCTCTAAATCGAATTGGTCAAAACATATAGTTGTATTTTTACAGGCGACTTCATTTCATATCAATATCAAGTTGTTAGGTGATATAACACGATTGAACAATATTGCAGACAACAAGCTCTCATGAGCGACGCAAATATCGACAATGCTCCTTAAGAGGATAAGCCCTGTAGGATCGACCTTAGGATTATTGTTCTGCTAAGAGTACTTTCTTCAACAAATGCGCCAGTTGATCTTGTTCTTGTTTACTCAGGACGTTTAGCATTTTATCCATGTTAGCGACATGTGAATTCAAAACTTTATCAACAAATTCAACACCTTCTTGAGTCAAGACGACTTTGCAACTTCGTCTATCATGCTCACTAGCAATTCGCTGGACCCAATTACGTTTCACCAACTGTTCAATACGAGTACTCACTGCGCCTGAAGAAAGCATCAGAGTTTGATACAACTCTGTTGGAGTGACGGCTGCATCACAACGACGCAACGTGGCAAGAATATCGAATTCGATACTGCTAAGCCCGTATTCTTGGAACACCGGATCTAGCTTCTTCTTCCACACACCACTGGTGCGACGCAATCGCCCGACCACTCCCATCGCTGAACAGTCAAGATCCGGTCTCACTTCATCCCATTGAGCAAGAATCCTATCGACTTTATCTGATGCCATTTTTATCTCTCCAATAAATATCTTTTCAAAAAGATACTTGACTAAAAAACAAACCTCAATTACTTTTTTAAAAGTATCTTTTACAAGAGATACTTTTAAAAAAACTACCGATTCAGAAAGGTGAGGTATGAATAGATTTCAACAGATGAAAACCGTCGCACTAACGGCTGTTGCCCCAATTGTCTGGGGCAGCACTTACATTGTGACGACAGAAGCACTACCAACAGAAAGTCCTTTAATTGCGTCTACTATTCGTGCGCTGCCAGCAGGTCTCCTATTAGTGCTCTTAAGTCGTACCTTTCCCTCTGGGTTATGGTGATCTCGTATGGTAGTGCTCGGGTTTCTAAACATCGGACTTTTTTTCTACTGCCTATTTTTCGCGGCGACTTACTTACCAGGTGGATTGGCTTCCGTCGTGATGTCGGTTCAACCGATCATTGTGATGATCCTAAGCTGGTACTTATTAGGGGCGCATTTTTCTTCAAAACAGATGGCAGCATGTGGACTTGGGGTTATTGGGGTCACGCTTTTGGTACTGAATAACTCGACCCAACTCGATATACGAGGCGTACTAATCGCTATACTTGGCACATTAAGCATGGCTTCAGGGGTGGTATTAACGAAAAAGTGGGGGCGCCCTTCAGGCATGACCATGCTTGGCTTCACTGGTTGGCAGTTGTTATTTGGTGGAGTGGCATTACTGCCCGTCGCGCTTTGGCTAGAAGGTATTCCAGCTCAACTTACACCAACTAACTACTTGGGTTACGCCTACTTAAGTTTGATTGGAGCCATTTTGGGATACTTTTTATGGTTTCGCGGCATTGAAAAGCTCGCACCAGTAACGGTCTCATTTTTAGGCTTTCTCAGCAGTGTTTCTGCCTGCTTTCTTGGCTATCTCATTCTAGATCAGAGCCTTACTTGGCTCCAATCACTCGGCGCTGTTGCGGTTCTCGTCTCGATTTTCCTATCAACACCTCGCTCAACTAAAACACAACCATCAATCACAACTTCAGATCTTAAAAAGGGATTATTATGAAAATCACCATCGTATCCGGAAGTCAGAGAGCACAATCTCAAAGCTTAAATGTCGCTAATTATCTGCAAAAATTAGCTTCGTCCTACTTTGATGACACAACAGTTCTTGACTTACACCAACTCAATTTGCCGTTTTGGAATGAGGGCGTATGGCAAGGCAGTGAAGAATGGGACTGCTGGAAACCAATCACTCAAATCCTCAAGCAATCAGACGCATTCATCTTTATCACACCCGAATGGCATGGAATGGCAACACCAGCACTCAAAAATTTTTTGATGCTGACCTCTGATGATGAACTTGCTCACAAAGCCGCGTTGTTAGTGAGCGTGTCAGCCAGCATAAATGGTGTTTACCCGATAAGTGAACTCCGATTGACGGGCAGTAAAAATAACCACGTATGCTTTTTGCCTGACCATTTGATATTTAGAAATTGTGAAAACACCCTAACTGCTCATCATGAATGTACAGACCAGCAACTCCACGAGCGTAGTCAATACACCGTCGAGTTACTCGCCGCTTACGCCAATGCGTTAGCCCCTATTCATCGTGATATGGTCAAGGTTGGCAAAGCTTTCCGCTATGGGATGTAAGCAATAGATAACTAAGAACCACCTTCTCAAAACAGGTGGTTCTTAGTCGACATAAACTTAAGAGATTAAATAGCTTTTTCGAGCCCTTAACAACTTAAAGTGACAGGAGTTACAAGCACATCAAACTCCTCACTACTCAAATTAGATCATTTGAGAAACCCTAAATCTTTCACTGAGAAGTTCGTTAAATTAGGAAAGATGTAGTCCATCGCACTATCGGTATTTACTCCCATCCACTTCGCAATCGTCGCACCGATTTGCTCAACGGATGTCGTTGGAATCATACGCCCTTTGTTGAAGTCATTCTCTCCATCAAGGATCAGAGATGGCCATTGCCCGTATAGTTGCCCACCATTCAGAGCTCCGCCCATCACAAGGTGATTACTCGCCCAGCCGTGATCGGTACCAGTACCATTACTTGCCAAACGACGGCCAAAATCAGACATGGTCATGGTGGTCACCTTGTCACCCAAACCCGATGCTTCCATGGATTGGTTGAACGCAGCTAAAGACTGGCTTAAAGCGCTCATCAGCTCCGCATGGTCGTTCAATTGATTTGCGTGGGTGTCAAAGCCACCAAAACCGACAAAGTAAACTTGCCTTTGATGACCCAGCTGATCGCTTGATTTAATTAAACGAGCAACCGTATGCAGCTGCTTACTTAAAGATAAATCTGGAAAATGCCCTTCTTCAGGTATCGAACCAATCGCGTTTGCGAGCGTATCTCTTATCGAAACCGAATCGCTTTTCACACGGTCAAACTCTCGTCCAAAGGCTGTATGTGGCGACAAGCTCATAACACGATCGAAACTTTTGCGACGTTGAGCGTTGTTAATTCCATTCACTCTTGGTAGCGAAGAGGCATTGATCAGATTGGCAGTATGGTCGCTACCATTCAACAGCTGAGCATAGCCGTTAAGACTGAAACTTGGGCTAATGGAGTCTGATTCACTACTCAACACATCCATTAAGCGACCTGCCCAGCCTAGCGTCGTGTTGCTACCAGACCAACCACGTTGCCATTCGGCTTGTTGGGAATTGTGAGAGAACAGGAAAGGTGGCATTGCATGTGTGCCGTCCTTCAGCCCTGCCTTAGTCGCAGGTTCAATGAGTACACCACTGTTGGCAATAGCAATCATTTTCCCAGCATCGAACAGGCTTTGTGCTTCTCCCATAGAAGGGTGCAAACTCAACGATAAACCTGAACCAGTGTTTAGTGACAAAGGCAGTAGTGATGCTTGTGGGATGGCAATGTCTGGACGAGCATTCGCGTATTCATCGTAGTGTGCGTTGTCGTTAGGCACCAACATATTAAAGCCATCGTTTCCACCAAACAAAAATACACAAACAAGGGCTTTATAGTCGTTGTTTGGCAATGCATAAGCGGAGTTAGTCCCCATCATCGAAACAATAGGTGTCGAGGCCATGGCTGCTAATAATTGACGACGAGAAATCATTGGGCTAGCTCCTCGATGTGAAACTCTTGGCTCGTGACAGCGATATAGATGGCATTGCGAACCTTTAAACTCTGTTGCGTATCTCGAAGCTCCTCTAACGCTTCTAATACTATCTCCCGAAGCTCATCACTCATCCTTTCAGAGAGCAAACGCCTTTCAATTTCTGTAATCAGAGCTTCATGATCATTAGCGATCGCTTCTAACGGTGCCGTGTTGATGACAATACGAGTTGGATTCGTTTCTCCCTCGTAATTGGTTCGTCCCGTCGCTGTCCACAACTGGTTGTTCGTCAGAATAAAATTATTCCAACTTAGTATTTCAAATTCCGGTGCAACGTCTTTCGCTGCCGCTATCTCGCCGTTTGGAGCGTATTCTGGAGAAAAGAAGTTGAACACACTTGGTGAACCTAATGGTGATTGCCCGTATGCGCCAAACATATTGATGGAGTTATGGAACCGCCCAGTAGGGTCAGCCGATTTCGCTTCGAATGCGCGGAAAAAGTTGGTCATCGCGATAAGTGGTTCTTTCATCTTAGCAGGGGTTCGATCTTCGCCACTCAGTGCTTCAGCGTCAGTCAGAATTCCACGAATCACAGCTTTAAGATCACCTCTGACACCTGAACCGTTGTCAGAAAACAATGCACTGATTCGAGCAACATAAGCAGGCGAAGGATTCGATGTAACCAATCTTTGAATAAGGTGTTTACTGATCAAAGGCGCGGTATTCGGGTGATTGAGCAACATATCCATTGCCTGAGCCATGTCTTGCTCTGGCGTCTGCCCTTGAGCAAAAACATTCCCCATCACGACCTTCTGTTCATCATCATGGTAGTCAGGATACGCCACCATTGGGACAAGCCAATTTCCCTCTTTGGAACCCCACCATGGCTTAGTTTTTTCGGCGATGTGCCATCCAGTAAATACACGCGCAAGGTTTTCGATGTCATCTTGCGTGTAAGTTGGGATCAGTTGTCCCTGACTGTCCAGTTTATCTGTGCCATCGGGGTTCAATTCATACAGACCGATACTAAACAACTGCATCACTTCACGTGCATAATTTTCATCTGGAAAACGATTATTGTCTGGATCCGCTTTTTGGTTTGCCATCATGGATAAGTAATCACCCATTGCAGCATGCAGCGTGACAGATTCAATCAGGTCGCGATAGTTACCAAACGCATGCGTGATGAGCATATCGTAGTAGTCTGTCATCTCTACCGGACGACCACCCAAACTTGCGCCATATCTTGAGATCACGAAAAGCTCACTCAAAGCGAACGCGACGCGCTGACGCAATTGGTCCGGTGCATTCAAACTAACGTCCCACCAAACAGCAACGCGATCGGATTGATTGTAACTGTCAGCGTTCTCCGCCAGTGGATACTCTTGCAGACGCGTTGAGTGCAAGGTTGGAGACATAGAAAACTGCTTATCTAGCCAAGCTGAATAACCCAAGCTTTCTAACTCTTGATAAGAGCCTGGCGCTGGCCCAAACGTCGAGCGATACAGAAGATCGTAGCGCTGCTCTTGCGTTAGAGAGCTTGGCGCAGGAGAACTGCCACCACTATCCCCCCCACCACATGCCGAGAGAATTGAGATACTCAGAAAACACACACTCAGTTTGAGGTGAGAACGCTTTAACATAGACAACAACCCAGAAACACTAACTCTAAAGATAATTTACCGCACACTAGCGAAGAACATCATTCGCGGCAATCCAGCGCAGCATAAATCGTGCTACGGGTTCAAGTTTAGCAAACCAACCGATGTTCAACTCAAGCCACGTCAACTAATACAATATGTGTCGGCACAACTATCCTTACAGAAGGGACAAGCGTGCAACTTACTCTTGCCAGTCAGCAAAATATTCGAGTAAAAAGTCGATAGCCAATCTCGCTCTTAATGGCAAAAAATGACGGTTCTGATACACAATCCAGCTGCTGTTGCCACTCCCCCAATAAGGTTCAAGAATGGGCACTAAATACCCAGAAGAAATGGCATCGTTGAAGCTACTCTTTGGCAAATAAGCAACACCTAGCCCTTCAGTACAAGCTTGTAAAACCGTTTGAGCATTATTGCTCTTCCATCTACCTTGAACTCTCACGCCATCCAAAGTTTTGCCATCTTTTTCAAACAACCAAACGTCTTTGTTCGCGATAATACAACTATGATGTTTAAGCTGATCAGGATGCGTTGGTAAACCATGTTCATCAAGATAACTCTGGCTGGCAGCCGCTGCCATTGGACGGTTCACCAGCTTTCTTGCCACTAAACCTGAATCACTTAATCTTCCGTAACGAATAGCAAAGTCGAAACCGTCTTCAATAAAGTTCACCATGCTGGTGTTGAAGTTAATCTCTACCGTGAGGTTTGGATGCTGCTTAGCGAACTCCATTAAAGCCGGTGCGACATGATTTTCAGAAAATGCCCCAGCCGCACTCACTCTTAATACGCCGCTCAATTGTGTCTGTTGAGTAGTCAGGGTTTCATTCGCTTGCTGGAGTCCAATCACTAACTCTTTACACTGTTGATAATAAGCCTGACCAGCATCGGTCAAACTCACCATTCTTGTTGAGCGTGCCAACAGGGCCACGCCCAATCGCTCTTCTAATCGTGTGACTTGGCGACTCACGTGACTGGTACTGCATCCCAACTGTTTTGCTGCTGCAGAAAACCCTTTGCTCTCCGCAACCGTAACAAACTCGTTAATGCCTTCGAAGCTATCCATATTCACCTGTGCCATATTCACCTTTGCTATTTAGCAATAATGTTTTGCCGTTTAATCATATTATCACCCATTTGATTAGCAATTAGTATGGAGGTATTCAACAGATACCCGTAACCTCACAAGGACATCATCATGAAGAAAGTACTGATTATTGTTACAAACCATGCAACGCTAGGTGAAACCGACCAAGCAAACGGAACTTACGCACCAGAGCTAACTCATGCCCTGAGCGAATTATTGAATGCTGGCTTTGAATACGACATTGCTTCTATTAAAGGTGGTCAGGCTCCTCTGTACGGTACAGACATCGAAGGCGATGCGGTAAACGCGAAAATCTTGGCAGATGATGATTTCCAGAACCGTGTAAACAACACCATTCCTGTATCGCAAATCAATGGAGATAACTACGATGCGATCTTCTACCCAGGTGGTTTTGGTCTACTTTCAGACCTAGCAAGCAACGAAGACTTCGCTAAGATCTCGGCTAAGCACTATGAAGATGGCGGTATTGTGGCAGCAGTTTGTCATGGTCCAGGAGCCCTATTACCAATCACACTAAGCAACGGCGAAAAGCTGCTGGCATCTAAGTCAGTGACTGGTTTTACTCGCGAAGAAGAGATTGATTTTGGCACCATCAATGACATCCCATTCTTATTGGAAGAGTCTCTGGCTCGTAGCGCGGCGCGTTACTCGAAAGTGCAGCCATGGCAAGAGTTTGTGATTGTCGATGACCGCGTCATCACAGGTCAAAACCCGACGAGCGCTCATGGCGTAGGCAAAGCTATCGTTGATCTTCTGAAGTAAAGGTTCACCTCAAACCGAATAAAAAGGAAAGCATGTTTCGTACCGCTTTCCTTTTTCTTTATCTGGAAGCATGCATCAGCGAACCGAAGGTACTAGTACCCTGCGACTTAGGTAATCTGGGTCGCAGTGGGAGCCTTATCTTCCAAAGGCACACCAAAGAATGAACGAAAAGCTAGCAACAGCATAAAGAATGATAACGAGGTCAGTGATAAAACGAAAAATCATAGTGTTGTTATAGGGCATATATAAGTGCCTATCAGAGTCTTCTAAATTGAGGAAGTTCCACAATTCTTCCTACCTAAGACATTCGCATTAAACTTGACGAAATTTCGACAAAAAAGTGGGATGGCTTCAAATATCGTTTGGCTTTAGATTATAAAGCGTTCCAATCTAATCACGTTTATTCACCGATTCAGCAGGCGGATAACCAAAGGCTTTCTTGTAGGCATTGGTAAAGTTCGAAGGGTGACGATAACCTGCATAGTAGGCTACCTCCGTTATTGAAGCTAAGCCTTGTTCAAGATGCTTACGAGCGACCTCTAAGCGGCGACGACGTATATAACTTTTAATACTACAGCCAATCACTTCTTTGAACTTCCGTCTAAGATTGGATTCGCTTGTGTGCGAATATTCCGCTAAAGCCTTAACAGAAAGATCGCTATCGAGATTGTCTTCAATGTGGTTAATAAGGCCATCAATGGAGCTCTTGGTGCTATCCGTTGTGATATTAGAGCCTTCTAACGGAACGGGTTTCACGGGACTGTCACTGTTTATGAGCTGCTCAAACACCTCTACAACCAAACTTTGAGTTAGCGACTCCAACTTAATTTTCTTAAATGTTTCGTTTCCATTATGCAGTTCAATAATCGTATCGATGATTGCACGTAGATGCTCATTAGAGTACAGGTCAAAGTTAGCTAAGTGCTGTGAGATAAATTCATCGACTCGACTGCCCACCTCTACTCGCTCCTCAACCCACTTCTGAGGAATCAGTACTTTTAACTTGGCAACCTTATTTCCTTTCTGAACAGAGCGTCTAAAGGTAGCAGGTTTGGCCAAGTTAACGACCAAGCCTTGGTAGCCATCTTTAGAGTCCATATTGAAGTTCAAATCATCGTAACTGAAGTCAAGCTTGCCGTCCGTTAGGATTATTAGGATCAAAGCTTTACGCGCTGTGGATATCACTTGGTGATCTTTAAGCTCTGTTGTGGTTCCCCAATGCAGAGAGAAGCTTTCTTTAACCTTGCAGGTATCCACATTACCTTCAAGAAGTGGATCTGTCTCTGTGAATTGTTCAGACACCATTTGGTATTTCTCTTCAGTCTCAACCCAACGCACGAGAGCGCTTTTCCTAAAAGATGAAGATATTCGACTATTCATAAGTGCCTGCCAGTTTTCATAACAATCTAGTTACTTTGCATAACTCAAACTGCTGTTAGAGAGTGAAAAAGAAAATTACCATAAATGATAATCAATATCATTAACACCAATTGGATTCTTCATGAAATGGATTTTTCTCTTTTTTGCTCTTGTCACTCAATTATCCAGTGCTCAAGCAATGATCATTGATGCAAACAAAGCACAGAACATCAAATTCGACACCAAAACACAGCTATCTTTGAAGGTCGATAAACCTGGATATTACCGTGGCTATATCCGCAGCCAAGGGTATATGGAGCAAGTGATTGCATTTAACTCGTCTGGCGACCCAGTCAAGAAGCTACTTAACGACCACTCTCGTGAAACCGAGATATTTTGGTACGTCGATGAAGCAGACACCTACCAAATAGAGGTGACAGCGGACAGCAACAAGCCAATACAGGTCGAGATGCAACTCAACCCGATGGCGCTCAAAAGCAATCAATACTTATCGCCAGATCTGCCAATGCTTAGCCCAACTCTGTCTAAAACCGCCAGTGACATCAAAAGTGGGGTAAAAGATGCTGAAAAAAAAATCTGGCAAATCGTTGAGTCGCAGGGCGCGCCGCTCGTTGAATATCAAACTCTCAACAAAGCGATCGTTACCTTTTTGTATAAGAGTGATGTCGACAATGTCCGCTTGTTAGGTGCTCCTTATGGCGGCCATGCTCAGATGAGCCAGATTGAAGGTAGTGACATCTGGTTCCACTCATTTGAAGTACCCGACACCACGCGCCTCTCATACCGAATTGCGCCCAATGTTCCGCAGTTACTAAAAGACGCAAATCGAGAGCAAAGAAAAGCGGTATTGGCGACCGCCGCACCCGATCCACTGAATCGACAACCAACTTTTGGATCAGATACCGGCCTCTTTGGCTCAGCGTCAACGTTAACGCTGAAATACGCGCCGAGCGATCAGGTCGCAACCGAGCAAAAACGACCAAAAGGGCTGGTCAGCCACTTTTCTTACAATGACTCGATGAGTGATGAAGAGAGAAAGATCAGCATCTATCAGCCGAATAAAGTTTACCCGCTAGATAAGGCTTCACCGCTACTGATTCTATTCGATGGCGACGCCTACCTAAACAAAGTACCGACCCCCGTTGTCATGGATAACTTGATTGCCGACAAAGCCATCCCACCAATGAGGGTCGTGTTTGTTAACCCATCAAGACCAAGTTTGCGAGGTAAGGAACTCACACCCAATGAGACGTTCGCCAACATGTTGGCTAATGAACTTATGCCATGGCTTTGTGAGACACATTCTATATGCCCTACCGCAGAGAACACGGTGTTGTCTGGTTCGAGTTATGGCGGCTTAGCATCGACTTATATTGCTTTGGAACACCCAGAACGTTTTGGCAAGGTGCTGAGTCAATCTGGCTCATTTTGGTGGAAACCACGAGGCGCCAAACAGAAATTGTCCCACCAGCAGAGTTGGATGAGCGAGTTTGCCGCGACCAAGAGCAAAATGGACATCCAATTCTATCTCAATGCCGGTGTATTCGAGACAGAGCCAAAGAACGCAAGTATCTATCAAACCAATAGAAACCTATTCGACACCTTAAAACAGAAAGGCTATACGGTGACGTTTAAAAGCGTTGCGAGTGGTCATGACTACTATAGCTGGCGCGTGATGCTGGCAGATGGATTAACAACATTATTTAGTAAATAAGCACCAAGGATCCCCCAAGAAATGGAACAGATAAAAACAAAGAAACATCAATTAGCAGTGGCCATCGCTTTAGCAGGCTCAATCCCGTTACCCTCAGTAGCAAGTGAATCAACACACCACACAGAAACTATGGTCGTAACGGCGAACCAATATGAAACATCGATAAAGAATGCGCCAGCTTCAATCTCGGTGATCACACGTGAAGATATCGATAAGCTGCCTGCCACCGACATTTCGACAGCGCTTGAGAGCGTGGCTGGTGTACACGTTGCCAAAACAACAAGTGCAGAGCCAAGAATCATTATCCGTGGTCTACAGAATCAAAATTCCTCCAACGGTAACTACACTCTGTTTTTGATCAACGGACGTCGAATAAGCTCTAGTGAAACCGTGATCCGTGGTGCTTCATTCGATCTATCCAGTATCCCAATGAGCGCTATTGAACAGATCGAAGTCGTAAGAGGGCCAATGTCTTCCCTCTATGGTAGTGAGGCGATTGGGGGCGTGGTTAACGTAATCCTGAAACAAGCGTCAACAGAAACCAATGTTTCAGGCAGCCTGACTTACAGCATGCCCGCTGACAACGACGCCAATGCGCTATTGCCTAATGCTGGCGGTGAATTGAAGGCAGGTAATACATTTGTTAGCGGCTCCATCATTCCTGACGTACTGACTTACACTGCGACCGTAGACATCAGTGATCAAGAAGCGTGGTTCCCAGATAATGCTGGCGAGAACTTTTCTCCACAGACAGAGCAGAAAAGAAACGTGTTCAGAGGCTCTTTGAACTGGTTTATCACAGATAGAGACGACATCTACCTTGATGTGTCGTACTCAAAAGATGAACGTGTAGAGAACAGCTACTTCAGCAGCATGAACATGTTAGCAACCAGCTACTACGACGGCAAAAAACTGACCAGCACTTTAGGTCATGTGCGCAGTTGGGGTTGGGGTGAATCGGATACCAGTTACTTCTATGAAACAGCACGAGTGAACGAAAACAACTTCCACCCATTGGTTGATGAAGCTGAACTGAACCAAGACAACCACACCGTAGATTCAAGATTTGTTGTCGACTACTTTGACAGTCAGATTCTATCTCTTGGTGCACAAGTCTCTTATACCAGCGTCGAGAACCAACGCGACTATTCGAGTTCTCGCTCAGTGACACAAAGTGCCGTCTATCTTCAGGATGAGTATTTCGCGACGGATGATTTCGCAGCAACATTAAGCGGACGTCTCACGCACAACAACCAATTTGGCAATGACTTCAGCCCACGTGTCTACTTTGTCTACAACGGAATTGATAACGTCACCCTAAAAGGTGGGTATGGTGAGGGCTTTAAGTCACCAACACTTTTCCAATCGTCTGAAGACTTCTCTCTAGTGAGTTGTGGTGGCCGATGCACGCTTGTTGGGAACCCAGATCTGAAGCCACAAACGTCGAAAACATACGAGTTATCTGCCATGTACTCTGGCGTCGATGGTTATGTGCAAGCTACAGGTTTCTTCAATGATGTGAAAAACCTGATTGACCGTGACTTAACGCCGTTCTTCAATGGAACATCGACCATCATTCAATACGAAAACGTAGATAAGGTTGAAACCAAAGGTGTTGAACTGGAGGGTAGCTATGAGTTCTCAACAAGCTGGTCGTTTACAGCCAACGCTACCTATACCGATGCCGTTAATAAAGTCGACGATGAAGACATCGCCTACACACCAGAGTGGTTAGCAAACGTAAATCTGAACTGGCTGGCAACACGCGACTTGTCCTTCTTTACTGGCCTTAACTACACCGGTAAGCAAAAAGATGGTAGCGACAATAACCTCGACGCCTACACGGTTGTTTCGTTAGGCGGTGCATACGCGCTCAACGAGAACTTCACGTTCCGCGCCGGTGTAACTAACGTAACAGATGAACGTTTAGACCAATCAACACAGGCCTACGAAGAAACAGAAATGGGCCGGACATACTACGTGAAGGTCGATTTCGACTTCTAGCATCAATACGGCGAACAATTGAAAAAAACCATCATTAATTAATCGCTAACCCTGCACGTTTTACTATGCAGGGTTAGATAGCTAGTCAACAAGTTACCGCGTCACATCCATTTTTGTTTCAATTAGATATTGATCAGCTACACCCGACCATAAGTGATAGTACCTGTAGAAAACATCATGTCCCGAAGCTCCAGAGCCGAGCTGATATAGCTCAAAATCCATATTTCCACCCGCGTTCTCATAAGACATTGCGTAACTCTTTATCGACTCATCGGAATAAAATGAATCGTTTCGTCCGTAGATAAATAAAGTCGGTATGCTGAGCTTACGTGCCGCATTCTCGAATATAGGTACGTTTGGTGATACACCGCCAGCAACACAGGAATCATCAACCCAACCTCCAGCAAAGTTCATCACCCCAGTGAATGCACCTGGATGTTTTGAAGCAAACTTCAACGACAGGATCCCGCCTCTTGAGTTACCTGCTAACATAACTTTCTCTTTGTCGACCCACGGTTGATCTAAGATGAACTGATACGATGCATCCAGAGACTCCGCTGCATACTCTATGCCTTCACGAATCCCTTTATCCTCGCACGTGTATTGCTCTTTATAGCTCCCCTCTGAACCACCTCGACCTCTTCTCATCGGGATTATGAGCGCAATGTTCTTGTCGTTTAAGTACTTGCCAAAGCCCCACGGATTGACCGTTTGCTTCGCGTACTCTTTATCACCTCCTGTCGAACCGTGATTAAAAATAACGACAGGGAAGGGACCTTCTCCTTGCGGCTTATAAAGAGTGGCTTCTAGAACAATATCGCTGTCCCATAACCAGCCCTTATCTTTCATAGGAATTTTAATTGACTGACCGTGATCAGCAGCGACAGCGCCTAAAGCAAAACTCGCGCAGGTTAGGCTCAACAAAACTTGATTGGGAGTTGGAAACATGATGAATACTCGTTAGCTAATATATTGTTTTTCATAATAACTATCGATAAACGCGCAATTTGTGATCGAATCAAACTATTACAGTGTTTAAAAAACATCATCGAACTATGTATTCAAGCCGTTAGCTAGCCGTCTCTATTTCATTGATACGATCACGATAGCGAGCAAGCGCTTCTATCAAGTCCGATTTTATTAAAGGCTTGGCCAATACTTCATTCGCGCCTACCTCTAAAAAAGCTTCGGTTGATGTTTGCATAATGTCGGCGGTCCACCCAAAGATCAGGATATCGTCATGGCCTGCTTCACGTATTTTCTTAACTGTCTCCACCCCATTCATTTTCGGCATATGATTGTCAATAATCAGAAGGTTAAAGCGCCCAGTCTCGACCATAGCTAAAGCCTCGTACCCATCTGCACAGGTTGCACACTCAATGTTTAACTTATCTAGAAAACCACTGGCGATAATACGGTTCATTTTGTTGTCGTCTGTCACCAGCACCTTAAATGATGAGAGATCTATTTCTTGAGGTATTGAGCTTTTATCTTCTTCGTGAACAATTTTTGGCAATTTAATAACAAAACTAAAGCGACTTCCCTTTGATAGCTGACTTTCCACATTAAGCTGGCCATTCATAAGAGTGACAAGCTTGTGGCAAATGGCTAACCCAAGCCCAGTACCACCATAATTTCTTGTCGTAGAGACATCTGCTTGCTCAAACTCATCAAAGATTGAACCAAGCCTTTCTTGTGGAATTCCTATCCCCGAATCCTCCACGGAGAATTGAACTTTTGATTGCCCTAGTGGTTTTATACTGACGTTGATCTTGCCACTTTCAGTGAACTTCAATGCGTTACCAACCAAGTTAAGCAGAACCTGTCTGATTCGCACTGAATCACCTTTGTAAGCAAAGTTAGCATCACACTGGTCGTTCAAACTAAACTCAATGCCTTTTTCTGAGCATAACGTCTGATAAGTATTCAAGACTGGGCTGGCTATCTCTGACATTTTAAAGGGATGAGGATCGATCTCTAACGAGTCGTTCTCAATTTTAGCCAGGTCGAGAATATCGTTAAGAATAGCAATGAGATGCTCACCAGACCCAAGAGCTAACTTAAGGACATCTCTCTGCTCATCTCTTTCTAAATCGTCGACGAGCATCTGCAAAATACCCAATAACCCATTCATCGGTGTTCTGATCTCATGGCTCATTGTTGCCAGAAATAGTGACTTCGCATCATTAGCTTGGCGTGCTTTATGGGCTTGGTCTTCGAGCTCCAATCCAAGTTTTTTAAACTCTGTAACATCACGCTCGATAGCGATAAAGCGTTCGACTTCCCCTTCCCCATTTCGTAAAGGAACGATATCGATATCAACCCAATAGGGTGTTTTATCTATGGTGTAATTCAAGATCTCTGCTTTGACTTGGTTACCCTGCTTTATTGCAGAACCGATATTGCTCGCCATTTCACGGCAAGTATCCTCTCCTTGCAAAAAAGAGCCTGGAGTTAACCCTTTGACTGCATCAAGTCGGTACCCTGTCATCGTCTCAAAAGCACTGTTAACCCACTCAATACGCCCTTCTTGGTCGGTAATCACGACCGCATCTCTAGCCGTTTTTACTACAGTTGCAAGAAGGTGACTTTCACGCTCTTTCTCTGCTAACAGTTTGTTCGATTCTTCAAGTTGCTTCTTCGACCCGTCTAACTCACTGTGAGGGTTCACAAACAGCTTCTTCCCCATCAAAACAACCAAAACTGAACTGATTGCCAAAACAATCAAGAGTCCATTAAATAACTCTTTCTGCAGAGTAGACAGTTGTTCATCGAGAAACGAACGACTAATACCTTGAGTGAGAACCAAATCTCCTCGAGTTAATGCGGTTTGTGTCAACAACCAATCTTCACTATTGTGTTTTACGTTGGTGTGTGAATGGCCATCACGTGCGAGTTCACCGCCCGTTTCTAAGAGTTCTGTAACCGGAGGAACTGTTTGGCTGAGTTCATACCACCGCTCTCTACTCGTCACAAATGAACCAAAAAAGTCATCGTAATCAACAGCAGTCTCACCGTATAGAACACCTGTGAAGTCGCCGGATTGATACAAAGGCATAAATAGCTTGATACAGATATGATTCGTATCATCGTGCAGCAGATATAAAATACGCTCATTCACTTCTTTGTTGGCAAGTGCATTGAAAATAACGCGCTCTTGTTTGGCTGCAGGGTGACGAAATGTATCCTCAAATAAGATCTGCCCAGTACGGTCCCGTACAGCAAATTGCATCGATTGGTTTTGACCTTTGAAGCGCTCTAACTGAAAGGCAAGGCGCTCTATATTTGAACTGGAAGCAGCATCAATCACACCTTGATACTGAGACGCCAAGATGATGCGATCCTCTGCGACTTCGAGGTACTTCTCCATAAAAATTTTGGCGGATTCAAGCTCAAAGCTACTGTTCCCGCTTTGCAGCTTTTTAACCGTTGATTGGCTGTGATTTGTGAGCACGTATATTGAGATGGCGCCGTAGGTCAACGACGTCAACAAAATGAACAGAGCTAGAAGAACTTTGGGGCTCACCGAAGATAGCTTGGCCATATCTAAATGACTTCCATGTAATTTTCAAAGCGTGATATGAAAACTATAGGATAAATCTGACTCTTGCGATGCCGAATTTCCATCCCAGTCAAACATTTAGAGCGTTGGAACAATCGATAGATATGCAAGAGCAGGACTTACCATCTTGATGTCACCAATTTATGTTCTAGCAACCGGCGCGGATTTTTTCATATTGAATGGTATTGAGTTTTGGACCGGGACCAACCCAATTACAGGCAAACCGTCCATTTACGACACCTCAACAAATACTTGGTTAGACATCAACGATGATCTGCCAGAAGAGGTTCGCGACGCGGCACTAAAAAACCACGCAATCACCGTTCAATAAATACCTCTGTAATTCATCGCAATCTTGAAACAGCCAACGTTATTACGCGTTGGCTATTTGATAACTTGGTTACTGACTTACTGGGCCTATTAGCGCTCGCTTTTCATATCAGCGAACCCACAATTGATCCGTAAACTGAACCTTCTCGATATTTAATAATACGTTGTCGCCATCACGCCCTGTGAGCATATCATTCAACTGCACTATTTCTTCCCCAGAGTCATGGAGGTGATATTCACTGCGAAGACCATGAACGATGACCGTATTTTTGCCTTGATTACCTGTTACCTGATTATCATGACCATTTAGCTCAACGTTTGCATCTTTACTCCCTGTCAAAATGACCTTAGTGAGATATTGAGAATGGTGGGTATACGGTGTCATCGGGTCATACTTCATTTTAAAAGTGCCATTGAACGTATCCGAAATATAGGCGTCATAGCTCAAGGTTGGAGAGAAAATCTGTTCCGTGATGTATTGAGCGTTAGGATCCTCTGATGAGAAGTCTCCACGATTTTTAACGCTGTACATACCCCACATGCCTTTTCCGGTATAGGCTCCCCAAAGTCCATAATAACTGTCGATGACCGCAGCAAAATACTCCTGATCTACGCTTACCTCTTCTTGCCACTCAGTAAGAATATCTGCAGGCGGTGTGTAAGCACTGTTCAGAGCTTGCTTCTGTATCGTATTGAATTCTTTTTGGAACTCAGGCAAAGCCGTACGCCCACCCTCTGGAGAGTTGAGAACTCCAATGCCATAATCATGAACCAAGTGTAATATCTCTTCATAGGAAGCATCGCGATGTTCTTCATAGTCTTGTCGAACGTACCAATCGCCACCTTCCACCTGAATTTCCTCTTCAAACAGAGGCTGTCCATCTAAGTCATCATTATATTGAGGCTCATCGTGGTAGTTCATCAACTTCAATATCGCCCCGTTATTCGCCATTGCATTGGCTATGTCGCGTTTAGAATCCTTATCGCCATATTTGGTCCCTTCCACTGGGGTTAAATAATGATTCAAGACATTGACCGCTTTGACGATCTGATGAACGCTCAATCGATCCATAATCAAAATATGAATCGATTTACCATTAGGCGCTTTCACTGCCACATATCGGTCGTAACCCGCTCTAGAATAATTTGAGAATTTTGAAGGTACAGATTCAATCGTAACGCCATGCACAGTGGCGAGCGTTGCCGTAGTAGATATCCCCGTTGAACTGCCTTGATTAGAACTATTACAACCGGAAAGCAAAGCCGCCGTGATCACAGCGGCTATGGATAAAATTTTCATGATAAACCTCATTACGCTCAACGAGGTATCAATGTACGTAAAAAGAGCGGGGCCATAAGTGACGACGATGACTAAAAGACATTCCCATACAATCTCTTACAACCCGCCTTACATTGTCATTCTATGTCAACCACTCCTTAGTGTTACCACTGGCCACGATCAAACCTTAAACTTATCAATGGCCAAAGTCAGATCGCCCGCTTGACTCGCAACTACTGTCGCGGACTGCGCATTTTCTGAAACCGCACCAACATTGACACAAGTTAAATCTCGAATCGTGTTCACGTTACGTGCGATCTCTTCAGAGACACTGCTCTGCTGCTCAACTGCCAACGCGATCTGTGTGCTGCTATCCAATATGTGCTTCATTTCTTCCATAATCGCTTTAATATGGCTCAGCGCTTGCTCGGATAAGTGAACACTGTCAGCACCTTTATGGCTACAAGATTGAATTGTCGATACCACGGTTTGAGTTTGTTGTTGCACGGCGGTAATGATCTCAGAAATCTCTGCCGTCGAACGCTGAGTTTTCCCCGCTAATGATCTCACTTCATCGGCGACAACTGCAAAACCACGACCTTGCTCTCCTGCCCTCGCGGCTTCAATCGCGGCGTTTAATGCAAGCAAATTTGTTTGTTCCGCGATCTCTCCGATGACGTTCAATACCGAGCTAATTCGATGAGACAGTTCTACTAAATGATTCACCTCATCACTCGCGCTCGACAAGTCACTAGAAAGTTCGGTGATCGTATCGCGTGTTTCGACAATTTCATTAAAACCTAATTGAGCATTGTCGTAGCTTCGCTGTGTATTATCTGCCGCACTTTCTGTTGTACTGGCTACCTCTTTAATCGACTCACCCATCTCGGTAACAGCGGCAGCAACGCCGTCGGTTTCTAGTTGTTGGCGATTCAAAGCCTTCTCTGTATCGACACTGCTCTGTTGCAATTGCGTCGATGCAGCGCCAAGTTCACAAACGCTGCCTTGCACTCGAGAAATAAGCCCCTGTACGCTCTCTAGAAGAATGTTTAACTGACCCGCCATTTCTGAGATCTCATCGTTCCGATCAGTGTTAGCTTTCAAAGTTAGGTCATGGGTATTCGCTATAGTCAGCATCATTTGGCTTAGCTGGCGAATATTCCCCTGAATATTCTGAATCAAGATGTAAGAACCAAAAATGAGCAAGCCTGTGACCAACAGAACCGATATCGTGATAAAGCGCTCAATGCTATTTTGCTCTTGAGTTAACTCTGTATTCAACGTGGACTCGATACCATGGAAAACCGTGAAGATTTCGGAAATTAAGGTTTTCATCTCTGCGCGCATCCCTGCGACAACGTTTGATTCCGCGTCACGATTAACCACCGTAGCCTCAACATCTTTACGATAAAGCGTAATCTTTTGACGCAATGAAGAGAGCTCAGGGACACGAATACCTAACTCATTTAGGTCATTAGTCAGTAATCCAGACAGCATCTGGAAGTCTGAATACTCATTTTTGAATGAATCTAACTTAGAGGTGGCAAATGAATCGGATAGATCTCGTTGAATACGATCCATCTGTAAAAGAGACACTTCCATCTCTTTCACTTCAATTAAGGTTTGTTCCAACTTTAGCAGTTTCAGATTAGCTAACTCAGTAATGGTAACAATGGCAATCAAGGCGAGAATAGAAAGGCCAGTTAAGCCAAATAGTTTAGTTTTTATCGTCATTTTGTGTCTCAGGGCAGCAATCGTTCAATAACTACTTATAATCCATAAGTATTTTTGCTGCTTTGTAACATTTTGTTACAGGCGTGTCACTCAAACATTACTAAGAAAGCTGCATTGCGCGTAGTTTTATAATATAGACAGTTCGCAGGGTGCCACTCACCACAGTATTCTAACGAATCTAGCCTTTACCTAAGCTCAAATAATGCGTAACACACACGACTCCTAAAACTCCAAGTTTAGAGAAAGCGATTGAGTAATCATTAAGTTATTTCTTTTGGCAGCTTGATACTTTAGACTGCTTTTAACGTTGTAAAAAATGAACAAGGATAGACGATGAGCTCAAACCAAATTTTAGACCAAGCACTGATCGAAAGTGGTCGTGACATTCCATTAACTGAGCTCCTTTTCGCTAAGCGAGTGCTCGATAACTACCTAGCGGTAGCGAAGGAAACAAGCCCAGCAGAACTGCTTGTTGAAATGCGAGAAGCGGCTAAAGGCGTAGAATATTTCAAAACAGAATCAAGCCCGTGTGAAGCTCGAAATGTTATCAGCGAAATGTTTAAAGCGATTGAATCTGCGCTCTCTTTTGAAGAATTCAAATCAATCGCATCAAAACCCCAGCAAGCCCTACATGAGCTGATCGAAGACCGAGCTCAACTGATAAAACATGAGCGAGGACTTCTCCTTGCTGCTGGTTATGATTTATCACGCGTATAAACTTTTAAAGGCCACTTATCTCGTGGCCTTTTTCGACTCTAACATCTAACCGTCATCAAACATCAGTTTTTAGCATCATATTCCATGCGGGCTTTTTCTATGCTTTTCTGATGATCACCGGCCCAAGAGACCAATTGGTACAGTGGCTTAACAATCTCTCTTCCCATTTCCGTCAAGCAATACTCAACTTTAACGGGTACTTCTGGGTAGACTGTACGATTCACATACCCATCTCGCTCTAAATCTCTGAGTGTTTGTGTGAGCATTCTCTGTGAAATACCTTCAATTCTCGATTTCAAAGAGTTGAATCGGTCTTCTCCATCCACCAGCGCAAACAAAATCAGTAATGACCATTTGTCACCGATATGCGCAACGACATTTCGAATTGGGCAGTCTTCATTATTGTGAAATACACGTCTATCTGGTTTTGTCTTTGCCATCGTTTACCTCACGCTCTCAAGGTGAATTTATCTATATAGGTTACCAAAATGTGCCTAGGGCATGTTTTGGTGCGTTCTTGTACAGCAGGTTACTATTAATTACTATGGTTATCAATGTATACCTAAGCAGGAAAAACAACGGAGTGAACCATGTTTAAAGCACTGACCTCATTTATCCTTTTACTGGCAAGCACGGCTGCTTACGCGCAAGCTTCAGATAAAATCATCATCGACTTACCTTCATTACAAAAATCAAACTGGTCTGAGCAAGAGCTTAATAACGCGACGATCATTACCGACTTCGTTCAAAACTTGATGAACAACCATGATTTTAACTACGTTTTGACTCACTACAACGACAGCTCATACACTCAACATAATCGAAACCTACCTGACAAAATCACAGGCCTTGTCGGCTTTTTGCAAGAGTTCGTTGAGGAATACCCAGACTACACCTACGATGTGAAACACATCTACGTTGATGGTGATTACGTTATTTTTCATTCTCATGCGACGTTATATGCAGAAGATCGCGGCAACGATGAAAAAGGGATGAACATTATTGATACATGGCGTTTGGAAGATGGAAGAATTGTTGAGCATTGGGATTCAATCCAAGCGCTGGAGTTTTCGATGAGACTGTATTCACTTATCAGTGGTGGAGATATCGCAAACTCAAATGGGGTTTTCTAAACTCAGAATGGTCAAAGAGCAGTACCCATCAAAGGTACTGCTCTTGGTCGTTAGTTGCTTTCGTCAAACTTCTGCGCAGCTTGTTTTAATTGATGAATGTCATCAGCGCACAGGTATCTTTTTAACGCATTGAACTTGTCTTCAGGCCAATCGTAGATGTTCAAAGCCAAAAGCTCTTCTACGATGGGTTGGGCAAATCGATATTTGATGTGTTTAGCCGGAGACCCTGCAACAATGCTGTATGGTGCGACATCTTTCGTCACAACGCTATTGGCAGCGACAACCGCACCTTCACCGATCGACACACCAGGCATGATCATCGCTCGCATTCCTAACCATGCGCCGTCACCTATGTGTGTATCACCCTTACCAATATAGGCTTCTTCGATATAGTCCATAAACGGGTATAGACTGAACCAGTCAACGCGGTGTGTATGGTTCCCTCCCATCAAGATCACGACTTCAGCGCCAATACAAACGTAATCGCCAATGTATAGTTTGTCGATCTCCCAACGAGGTTCCCACTCGCGGCTGATTTCATCACCATGCAAGTAACGCACAACGGATGATTCAAAACCGTTATCCCAGCAATCACTGTAATAACTATGCGTGCCTTTGATCGATATATTGGGGTTGGTATTTACCTCATGCAGATACTGCATTTTCGACCAATGCTTCTTATCCATCTTTTCACCTTTAATTCGTGTTGATATAAAAAATTCGAAAATTCAAACAACGAATTAGTCAGTGAATACGAGGCTGTTTTAATAAAGGAATAAGTTGCATGTCAAGACTCCATGAGCTGTGAGGCGGTGATGTTAACACACCATGAGTGGTGCTTGATATTATGTAATCTTAGATCGCAAAGAATGTGTAGTACCCGATAACTTATGCTGTTCTCTGTGCCTCACACTCGCTTATTAGACTTTAGTCTAAACCCAAGGTCCACTCTCCAACCCCCAATTTAAACATAAACTTGCACGCCTTCCCTAATGCAACAGCCCATTCAATTGCATAATCAAACAATCGTTGCTGAAAAACGAAATACAACAAGCCACTCACTGCCACTAAAGCCCAAATGAACTGTGTTACGGTTGCTGTCACAATCAAATCCCATACAACGATGTGTCGAGCAAGGATGACAAACAATACCCCTTTTATAAACCGAAACAGCTTGGCAGGGCTCGCCGCAACCTTGGTAGGTGTCGGAATTGGTCGATTTGCCTATATTGCTTTGATGCCTGCGCTAATTCAGCATGGATGGTTTAATCAAGACCAAGCTGCTTATTTGGGCGTGTCTACTCTTGTCGGCTACCTATTAGGTGCACCTTTAGCGAGCTTCTTATTACGATTTTTGAGTCCCGGTCACCTTGTCCGTACTGCTATGGTCATTAGCACGTTCAGCTACTTCGCTTGCGCGTTCGAACAGGCGCCTCTTATTTGGTTTTACCTATGGCGGACACTCGCGGGCACTATGGGGGCACTGTTAATGATTTTAGCGCCCCCAATGGTTCTAAGGAGCGTCTCTCCTCAATCTAAGAGTAGAATAAGTAGTGTGGTATTTTCTGGTCTAGGGATCGGAGCCATGCTCTCAGGAACCTTAATACCTTTACTGATCAGTACCAGCGTCATCTCAACATGGATTGGAATGGGCGTCATTACGCTATTGGCAACACTATTAACTTGGCGCGCATGGGAAAGTACATCCCCTTCTTCTAGTGCTAGTTACATCAAAGCACCTTTTTCTCAACTCTCTGTTTCACAGCGCCACTGTGTGATGCTAATTTTCATCGCTTACACCTTTGATGCCATTGGATATCTACCTCACACCTTATTTTGGGTAGATTACATCGTAAGAGACATTGGCATGTCTTTTAGCGCGGGTGGCTTTTTCTGGGCTGCCTTTGGGGTTGGTGCCGCCATTGGCCCAATATTAATTGGTATAGTCGCTGAAAAGCAGGGCATAAAACTCACCTTGTGTATTGCATTCTTATTTAAAGCGATTGGCGTAGGGCTGCCACTAATGAGCATTCACCCTAGTGCCTTATTCATATCTTCCATCTTGGTCGGTATGTTCACACCGGTGACTGTGATGCTAGTTTCAACCTATACCCTCGAGTGCGTTGGCTATGAACTCCACACTAAAGCTTGGGGGTTAATGACCATATCCTTTGCCCTTTCACAAGGCATTGTGGGCTTTTTAATGGCCTATCTATTGAGCCAAGGTGCAACCTACTCTCAGTTGTTTCTGGTATCGACTGCCGCTTTGATAATGGCCGCACTTTGTGTCTCATTCAGCTCGACTCAAACTCAAGTTGCGTCGCCATCCCCAGCTTCGAATCGAAATTAAAGGACAAATTATGAAACTGTATCTCAATGACACCTCCCCCTTTTCACGCGCAGTGGTCGCAACAGCGCTTCTAACGCAAAACACCTCTCTATCTTTCGAATGGGTCGACCCATGGGCATCACCTAATGAATTAGTGGACGTGAACCCGTTTTGTCTAATCCCAACGCTTGTAACCGACGAAGGTATCGCACTATCTGAAAGCCTATGTATTTGCCAACACCTAATCGAAGTGAGCCGTTCACAAGAGCTAATACCTATCGACTATCAAAGCATTGATCAGGTTAGCCAGTTGGGTTTTTCAAAGACACTGATGGAAATCGCGTTTAGAAGTGCAGCGTTAAAGCGTTATACCGAAGAGTCGAACGAGTTGATTGCTCGTGGCCAGAAAGGCATGTCTTTAGCGCTGGTGAAGCTAAACGAGCAATTGAGTCCCGCATGTATCGACTCTTATCTACTACCAACCCTTGCCAACCTATACCTTCATATCGCACTGGATTACGTGCAATTTCGCCATAACACTATTTTCAGCGACATTAAGAGCGATAATATTGTCGAGTTTATGCAGCGCTCGCCCTTCACTGAAGTACTGAGTGTTATTGACCTTGAAACTCTGTCTACTCAGCCAACTTTCCAATCCATTCGATGGCCATAAGAAGTAATATGACTGAAAAACAAGGCTCACACTAGTTGAGCCAATAACAAGTCCCTTCAATGTAAAAATGAGTTCATTTACTCATTGTTTAAGTTAGACGCATCCCCCTAAGTTATCATTCTTAACCTCAACATCTCATTTATGTCTGTAAGTCTTTGTTGGTTATTAAAAATCATTAGTATGATGCCCGTGATGTAATAACCAATGGTTAAGAAGCTACCCTCATAAATCGGAACGAAATTGTGTCGAAGTATCAGCTAAGAGGACGGCTCAAAGTTCAGGACGGTCACCATATACAACCAGCCTAAAAAGATTTGAAGAGTTTCATAGTACAAACAGGAATAATGATGAGTTTTGATATCGCTGTTTTAAGCCTAGACAAAAAAATCACCAACGCAGAAGCAACAGATATATACGCAGAGCTAAACGAAGGCAACTATTCACGTATAGCACCGAGTGACGCGATCAACCGTATTTATCATGACTTAACGGCTAAGCACCCTGAGATTGATGATGTTCCCGATGATAAAATTGATGACTTAGATTTTTGCCCTTGGAGTTGTGATATCGACAAATCTGATGGGCATTTAATTATTAGCACAGTTTGGCCGAAATCAGACTATGCTCACAAGCTCGTTCAAGAGATCGCAACTAAACATCAACTTCCAACCTTTGACCCACAAAATGGGGTTATTACATATCCTGATGGCTCCAGTGGAATCGAGAGTGAAAAGAAAAAATGGTGGCAATTTTGGTAAGTTCGCATCCGATGATGACGTGAACACTATCGTTTGATGTTTTTCGTATGGATGGAACGACTAGTCGCCACAGCCTTACATCGCACCAACACTCAAAAGGAATCATTACTTTGAAAACTCATGAATGTGTCTCTTTCATTATGCTAGATGAGGCAAAAGTACTGTTGGAAAGACGTAGCGAAGAGAAAGAAACGGATCCTGGCTTGGTTACTATACCTGGTGGTCACGTAGAAGACGGAGAGACTCGCATTCAAGCTTTAGTTCGAGAGGTGCAAGAAGAACTTGATGTAACGCCCACTGAATACAAGTTCTTGTGCTCTCTTTACCACCCTACCGAAGAGCTGCAACTCATTCACTATTTTATCGTCAGTGGTTGGAGCGGAAAGATAAAGCCTTATGAGGCAGACAATGTTGAATGGCATACGTTGGAGTCAGCAGCCGTTGAAATAGCCGCTGACAAAGTTGCCTTACAAGAACTAGAGCGCGTTCAAATGTTTCTTTAGATTTGGTTCCCGCTTTTAATGAGTTATAACAGTCTGCGCTATGCCCCCTAAACTCAATGAAAATAAGCTATTTAATGAACCAGAATGCAACCCGTCATTAATGACATTTTCCCTATCAATACCTAATCTAATCAATACATGAAGAGAACGAAGAAACCCTCTGATATATTTTTAGCCCCTTATCTGTTTTAATTTGAAAATCATCCAGCCAATAGATGCTAGCTAATAAGTGAGTATCTCCTATCAGTTCGCAACGTTCTTTTTCATGTAGCGCGTCAAATTCATGATTCCAACATGTTGATATGTCGATGACTATCATTCTTTCTAGCTCGAGAAACTGGTGGCTAAAGTGCTCATACAATGACTCTATACCTTCTGCGTAACTCAGCACTAGAGTGCATCTCCCTTCACCAATATCGCAAAATCTATATTTTCGGTCGTTTAAATATATTGTGCAATCCACGTAGAACTATCCTCATTAATTAATTCAGTTCTCATTATTTTGATTAAATCGAATGTTTTCGAGGAATTAGAGAAATTCATATATGAAAAACCAAGTCAACCAAATATGAATTTCTCTAACCCATAGTTTGAATAACCTGTTCACATTAAGTTAGCGACATGCTTAGGCGCATTGCTCTAGCTTTAGGCCTATCGCATTAAATGCTGAACCTAAACACATGACTTGAAACGAACCGATTGCTGCAGAGGAAATTGCAGTATTCATCCGATTAACTCTCGTTAAAGGACATTAGCGAGTCTTCGATTACTTAATAAAGGCTCAATATGCTCAACGCACTCAAACAAGAATATAAATTGCCACTTGGCCTGCTCGCCGTCCTGTTTTTTAAGCTGGTCGGCGACAATTGGTTACAAGGTGGCGTAGAACCATTCACTTATATCATGATTACGGCGGCGCTGTTTTACGCCGTCATGAGCGCTATATTCTCGGTTGTTCGTCACTCTGACGCTCTAGCAATAAAGCTTGGTGATCCGTATGGCACCTTAATACTGACGCTGTCCGTAGTACTACTCGAAGTCATTATGGTCTCGTCGGTTATGTTGACCGGAGAATCAAACCCCTTCTTAGCACGTGACACCATGTTTGCTGTCGTGATGGCAGTACTCAATGGCTTTGTTGGTATCACCTTGTTGATCGGCGGTATGAAATACCATACTCAAACCTACAACCTTGATGGAATAAAAGCGTACTTGGTGGCCATTATCCCACTCTCATTACTGTGCTTGGTACTGCCTAATTTCACCAGTATGGACCCATTGGGTAACATGTCGACCAGCCTAACTTGGACATTAGTGCTCGCTTCGATCGCCTTGTACGCCGTATTCCTGTTCATCCAAACACGCACCCATACCGACTACTTCATCGATGGCGACAATGAAGATCACCACGAACATCACGGCCCTCTTCACAGCAATATATTTCACACGATTATGCTGGCGAGCTATTTGATCGTGGTGATTTTGTTAGCGAAAAGCCTCGCGATCCCAATTAACGATGGAATCACGGAGATGGGCGCACCTGCCGCGCTAGGTGGATTAATCGTCGCGTTAATTATTCTTGCTCCTGAAGCAGTCGGTGCAGTCAAAGCCGCTGTCACTAACCAATTGCAAAGAGCAATGAATCTGTTCTTTGGTTCTGTTCTTGCCACCATTGCACTAACCGTACCTGCCGTTCTGCTGATTTCAGGGGTAATGAACGAACCCATCCAACTCGGCCTAGCCCCTGCTGAAATGGTCTTACTCGGCGCAACACTCCTAATGACCAGTGTCAGCTTTAGCAGCGGAAGAACCAACTCGCTCAATGGTGCAACACACCTCATTTTGTTCTTTGCCTACATCATCTTGATGTTTGATTAAAACACATTGTGGGCTCCGGCTATCAACAGCCAGAGCCCATGTTAACTTGGAGTATCCATGCAAGAGATTATTTCCGCGATTTGGCTGCAAGACTTTGATGCCTTACTTGAATTGAATTCACTGCACGTTTTATTGCTTTTGCTTGGTGTCGTGCTTTTCCTCGAGTCGAGTTTTGTTTTCTTACCACTACCCGGTGACGGCCTAGTGCTGTTTGTCGGGGGCATGGTGGGTTTAGGCGCGATTGATTTTTCAAGTGCTCTAATGCTTCTAACCAGTGCCTCTTTTTTGGGCAGTATCGTGGCCTATTTCCAAGGGCGCTGGCTGCACAATACTCCGTTCATGCGTAAAGCCGAGCAAACCCTTCCAGACGAATCATTACCCAAGGCAAAAAGACTGTTAAACCGCTACGGTTTTTTATCCTTATTCGTTTCGCGGTTTGTTCCATTTGTCCGCGTGTTGACTCCCATGTTAATGGGCGTCGCTCAACTAAGTGTGGTTCGCACTTTGGTGGTCAGTTTCACAAGCTCAATCACTTGGGTCATCAGTCTATTAATGACTGGTCAGTGGGTCATGCGCCACCCATTCGTCTCTCAATATCAGGAGCTACTGACTAAGTGGTTTTTATTGGGCAGCTTGATATTGATGATGACCGCATTTATCACCCTCTTGATTAGGGTTGCAACCAAGAAGCAACAACCACAAACATCCTAATAAGAATCTCTTCAATCGTATTATCACTTATTGTCAAAGGTCTAACATATGACATTAATTACATTAGCTTTTTCATCAGAAGGGGCGGAAAAGCTGTATCTCAAAATACTGGAGTGTCTCACGCTAAGAAAGGCTAAACGACTGAATCAAACGCTTCTAGAGGCTGAACCCACCGAACTGCCATCAGTATTAAGGAAGCTCACCGACCAGCAACGTATCGCCACTTGGACTCTATTAAGTGAAGTAAACCCAAGCCTTGCTGCCAACTTACTTGATCACTTGTCTGATCCCGAGCTTCTATGGCTGATCAGTCAACTACCTGAAAGTAGCACCATAGTGCTATTTCAATATTTGCATTCCGCAGACCGTCGGCTGCTACTCAATGAGCTGCCAAGCGACCTACAAAAACAGCTCAGACAAGCCCTACCTTCAACATGGAAAGACGAAGAGCGCGCAGCCTTGATCTACCCACAAGACTCTGCCGGAGGGATTTGTAAAAGCGAAGTCCTCAAACTGGCAGCAGACGCGACCATCGACAGTTTGAGCGCAATATTAAGCGCAGAAGAACACAACTTAGATCGACTAGAGTGGCGTTACGTTTACTTGCATGACAATGAAGGAAGTTATTTAGGCGGGCTGAAGATCCGTGATGTACTGCTTCTACCACGGGGCACGTCATTACGGGAATACATAGATACCACAGTGCCCGTTATCAACCCTGACACGGATCTAAATACGATTAAAAGTACGCTGGACACCACTTTACACCCCGTTGTTCCCATCGTTGATGAACAAGGTTTCCAAATAGGCATCGTCGGCTTTAAGCATCTCAATGATGCCTTATACCAACGTTCGAAGCAGCAAATGTTAGAGCAATCCGGTGTATTTGGTGGTGATGAATCTCGCACCATGCCAGTACTAAAACGTAACCTACGTCGACTCGCATTTTTATTGCCTTCCGTCGCCTTAAGTTATGCCGCTATTTCAATCATTGCTATTTACGAGCCCATCATTGAACAAATTGCCGTCTTAGCGGCCGTGTTACCGCTTGTCGCCAACCTTTCTGGTGCGGCTGGGAATCAATCCGTTGCCGTGTCGATACGTGAACTTTCTATGGGGCAAATCTCACCTAAAGATTTTCTGTATGTGGTAGCCAAAGAGATCCCAATAGGTGCGCTTAATGGAATACTAATTGGTAGTATTTTGGCTCTGCTTACGCTGTTCACGCTTGGCGGAGGGCACGCTGGATTACCATTGGTTATCGCCATTGCTTACACACTTTCTTCCACTCTTGCCGTCGTGATCGGGGGGACATTGCCCCTGCTACTCAAACGGCTCCACTTCGACCCAGCTATGCTATCAAGCCCCATGTTGACAACCTTAACCGACGCAATTTCGTTCTTCAGTGTTCTATATCTAGCACACGCTTTTTTACTGTGATGTAACTTTCTTTTCCACCACTAAATGGAGACTCCTATGCATTTAGAAACATTATTCACCTATATGACACTCACGATTCTTGGTCTGCTACCCATTATGAATCCACCCGCAGCAGCAACGGTTTTACTCGGTTTGAGTAAGGGACGAGATAAGAACTATATTGTGTCGCAAGCCAAAGCGACTGGACTCTATCTTTTCATTGCCTTGTGCATCACCTTCTTTATTGGGGCATCGGTACTCGAACTCTTCAGTATTTCCATACCAAGCTTGCGTTTAGGTGGGGGAATCATCATTGTTGCGATTGGTTTCAATATGCTGTTTCCTCGCTCCGACAATGGAGCAGCCCCGTCCGGACAAGATTCAATCGCACTAGTCCCATTGACCATTCCGTCACTGTGTGGCCCAGGTTCTATGGCTATGGTCATCAGCCTAGCCGCTCAAATCGCTACCTATGAAAACCACATCAGTATGACTAGTGTCTACGGTGGTGTCGTCGCCGGACTTGCTTTCGTCGCACTTATTGCGACCTTCACATTAACCATGGCATACCCTTTGCTCAAAGCGCTTGGTCAGAATGGAATCAATGCATTTACCCGAATTATGGGCTTTCTACTAATTTGTATGGGCGTGCAATTTTTCACAATTGGGATTCAAGAAATCGTTCTTGAGATCAACGAACTCTTATAAGTCACCAATACAGCCCCAGCTTGAGCCTCAACCAGTTTTGGTTGGGGCTTTTTTATGTTTATACGTTTAGCAAATATGAATCGCTGTAATTCATAGTCAAAAACCAAGTCGATAAATAAAATAGCATCATAAACAAACACAACTAGGATTTATATTTATGAAACTAACTAAAACATCGCTATTAATTGCATCACTTATTTCTTCACCATTAGTACTTGCAAATACTAATATTGATTTTTCGGATTCTAAACAACATTATTCGGGTTTTAATATTGGTTACGGCAGCAACAATTTTGATATTGGCCTTCAATATGCCAAGTCACTAAATAACGATTGGAGTTTGCTAAGTTCATATAGTAGTGACGACAATTTTGATAACCACGAACTTGGCTTCGACTTCCAGCGTACTGATGGGCTAGGAGGTGCTTTTAATTATCACCACGATACTGACTATGAATCTCGAGATTTACGTGCGAACGACTACCAGTTTACTCTATATCGTTCAAGTAATATCACGGACAAGCTTAACGTGACACCAGAACTTGCACTAGGTAATTTAAAGCATCAAGACATGAGCAGCAGTGTTTACTACACCAGTGCATCACTCGATATGACTTACAACCTGAACCCTAGCATGTGGGTAGGATTCACACCGGAATACACTTACAGCTTAGGTAAAGTGAAAGAAAATAATGGAAATCAATCTACGCTGAGAGATTGGGATTACACAGCAGAGCTTGGTTATCAATTTAATAGCACGAGCGCATTCGTATATAGCTATCAATATGATGATGGCAATAATCTTTCATTATTTTCGTTTAAGCATTCATTCTAAATTATTAGAGCTGCCAACAATAGGCAGCTCATTTTTTTAATATCCATTTTAACAATACTATAATAGGCGAGCCATTTTGAAAACCAAACTATTATTGCTGAGCTGTATTGTCAGTGCCTATTCTATCGCTGATGAAAACACAATTGACTTTGAATCCGCGGTAGAAGAATTTACAGAAGCCACCATAGAAACTTCTCCCGTTGATTTCACTGACCCAACAGCAGCTTATAGCTCTCTCCAGATAGGGTATAGCAACGAAGGCTTTGAGACAGGATTTGGTTATGCCAAAACGATTACTGATAATTGGGCCGCATTGATTTTTGCACAGTCTCTAAACAACTTCGATACTTACAGAGTGAGAGCTGCTGCGCTAAGCACCAATTTCGGTAGTGGCATAATGGGAGACTATTTATACGATGAGCGACACGATACACACACTTTCGTACTGAACGCGATGCAAGTCCTGCCACTGCATGAACGATTCATTATTGCACCGGTTATTGGCGCGGGCGCCATTTTCAACGATAGCCTCAATAAAGAAGTGCCTATTGCCATGGCACAATTATACAGTGTGATGACCATTACCAAGCAAGCTTCGATAATGTTGGTACCAATCTATACGATGTCTTTAAGCGACCAAACTCTTAAATTCAAAACGTTAGACTGGGAGAGCGGCTTCTCCTATCGAGTCGCAGATAATCAAAATGTTTCAATCAACTACGGCATCTATGACCAATCCGACAATAAAGTTGGATTTAACTACACCTATGCTTTTTAGCTGTATACCTGCTATCTAGGTCGAATTCTACGCACCAGCTTATTTCAAACACTCAAATTTAAGATTCTTACTCCACTTCAAACACCTACTCCCTTTTAGTAACAAGGATGTTGCCAGCCTTCCTTTTATTTACTTTCGTTGTATGGAACACGTTATATTAAAATTGACTGCCGCTCACACCCCTTTCTTGCGGAGTGCATCAAAGATTCATTACCACATAACATTCGTAACCTATTGAACAACTCGCAATTTCCCTTATTCTTAAATGGTGCTTCTAAACTTCATTACGAAAAGGTAACCCATGAAAGAACTTCAAGACTTAGATCTAAATCTACTCAAGTTGCTTAAAGCGGTTGTCGAAACTCGTAATACTCATGTGGCGGCAGATAAGCTTGGTATATCACAAACCAGTGTGAGTCGAGGCATGGCAAAGTTGAGAGAGACCTTTGGTGATCAACTTTTCATTCGAAAAGCGCACGGTGTTGAACCTTCAGAACTGGCAGAAAAGCTCGCAGAAGCTGCGGATGAAATGTATTCGCCGTTGATTAAAGTGGTCGAGTCCTACCACAACTTTGAACCAAAAGAGTTTACGGGTGAAGTTACAATTGCCCTGAATATATTTTTGCTCGAACTGTATGGCGATGGCATCTTTGAAGCGTTACAAAAAGTGCTACCAAAGGCACGCTTCAAGTTAGTCTATTGGCAAGATAAAAGCTTAGTGGAAATGTTAAATGGTCAAGTGGATTACTTACTGCAGCTTTCTGGCATCCCATTTCCACAAGATATCTATCTACATAAGCTCACCGAAGTGAAGTTAAGCATTGTCGCACGCAAAAACCACCCAGTACTAATGAAAAGTAGCCACTGGGAAGACATCCACCATTTACCAATCAGCAGAATATTGATCGATGGTATCAATACCAAAAGGGCTCCCGTAGAAGATCTCTATAAGTCAAAAGGCTACAAAGCAAACATGGCACTTTCAACGCACAGTATCACGGTGTTGCGAAACAAGCTTAAGCACTCAGATTCGATCTCTTTTGGCAGTAGTTTTATGACTGAGGGCGACGCAGATTTAGCGTGTTATCCACTACCGAACTTGCCGAAAGAACTCCGACAAATTGTGGTGGATGGGGGCTACCTGCAATCTAAGCGGGGCTTCCCACTCCACCAACTCTTGCACCAGACAATGCAGCACTTCTTTGACAATCTTGCCCAGCCGGAAGTACAGTATCCTGAACAGTCGGCTACATAGATCCAGACTGACGTACTGCAGAGGTTGTAGCTGGATACATAACGGTGTCTTTGATCTCATACTTATATTCATAACTAAAGTCTGGAAATGGGAAAGCTTGCTCTTCATGCCACTGCGCAACCACTTGCTCCGCTTTCCGTTTCTGCTCTTGGTTATCCGTCGATACCTTATCAAATAGCTGATATTGAGTGGAATGCGCTATCTTGGCGCCCACACTGTCAACCTGAGTCAGCATTGAAAACAGAATGTCTTCTTGCACTGCCATAAACTCCTCATGATCTCGGCAACTAATGTAAGCCATCATATTAATATTGATAGAGTACTCTCCTACTCCCATCAACCGCACTCGCACCGGCTCCTCTTCTATCATTGGGTGCTGCAGTAACAAACGGCGAATGTTGACGATAAGCACTCGCAACTGATCGAGTGAGGTTTCTGAACGGAGCCGAATAATATGATCCATACGTCGCTTGTCACGCCGCTCTAGATTATCTATTTCCATATTGGCAAATTCTGAGTTAGGTATGGTAATCAACGAGCGCTCTAAAGTGCGAACACGCGTGGAACGTAAGCCTATACTCTCTATTGTGCCAAGCTTATCCCCATATCGACAAAACTCACCAAGCTTCACCCCACCATCGGCATACAAGGTTAAGCCATTAATGACATTTTCTAAGATCGGTCGAATTGCCAAAGCAACCGCTAAACCACCCACACCTAAACCAGCAAGAATTGGGGAGATAGAAAATCCCATAAACTCAATGACGTAAATACCAAGAATAACGATCGTTAGACCGCCAAAAATACGAGCGAGTACAGTGATTAATGAGGAATCGACATGTTTGCCGTTATGCTTCTTGAATGCGTAGATATCCGCGAAATAGTTAAAGATCGCCATAATTAGCCAAGAAACAAAAAAGAACTGCGCGAGCAAAAATGAGGTTGTAAACAACTGGTAAACTCCACCAGAGATCCAAACACCATCATCAATAATCCACCTTGCGAGCAGTAATAAATTCACAACCCCGACAAGAGAAAACAGCCTGCCCGCCTGCCATTTCAAGCCTCTGCTTTCCCAGCGAAGATTCCAACGTTCACCCAATATGAAGCTGATTTTCATCAATATTCGGCAGGCAACCAGAATGCCTGCAAGTGCGAACCACTGCCACATCGGTAACGGGCCATGAAGTTCATTGAATGGTTGAGGCAAAGATAGAATAAATTGCTTAGAAAACAATGGCCCCGGGCTGATCAAAAACTCTTGATAATAGTCAGAACGGTTCTCCGCATCATAGGGAAGCGCGGACATCGTGCGATACCAGCGAGACAAACTCTGAATCGTGCTTGAGCTGAAAAGAAACTGATCACTCCTTTCGCCCTCCGCTTGACGAGATATTACGATTTCTGTGTTTCCAAAACGCCAGTGTTCAATGCCTTTTTCTTTCACTTGAATTACGTTAGGCGCAAGCTCATGAGTCGCCTGGTCGATCCGGTCGAGTAGCTCTCTAAGAAGAATGATTTTTTCCATCACCACGACGGTTCTACTGCGATTAGGCACCATAGAAAGATCCATGGTTCGTTGGACTTGAGAGTAGGCGTATTGCGCTTCTTTTGTATGTAATGTCTCTTGCTGCCAGTGTTCAATGACAACACTAGAATCTCTCATAAAACTTGCAAGCGTCTTATTTGGGCTTGATGTGTCTGATAACTCAAGGGTTGTGCTCGATACCGCTAATGAACTGGATATCGTTAAGCACAACCCAAGCAGTGTTTTGAATAGCACTCTAATCACCGGCTTCTCCCGCTATTACGCAGTTTTAGCTCCACCATTGGTGCGATGGGGTATGAGTGGTCTAATACGGATTGATGTGGGGCATAGTGATAGTTCGCACTGAGGAGAGTCGCGAAACATCTGAAAATGGACGTGAATATTTTAGTCATCATAGCCTCCTAGGTAAGAAGCCACATCCCTGTGAATAAGCGTCGGTTACACTTCCTTATAACTAGCGATTAATATGTTTGTTGAAGAAATTCCTCAATTCATTAAGCGCATCATCAGACTCAGGCATATCGAATAATAAGCTATTCATGTAATCACCATGAGATTGCCCGTCATAAATATGAAGATCGGTTTCTACATCCGCACTACGTAATAGGCGGTGCATTCGAACGGTGTCACTTAATAAGAGATCACGAGTACCCGAAATAAAAAGAGTTGGTGGAAACTCATCAATCTCGGCATAAATTGGGGAGATGATTGGGTTATCAAGTGACTCTCCCCCTGCATACAATTCAAATGTTCCATCAATCATCCCAGCTCGCTGACCGAGCTGGTCAAGCCCTTGAAGGGTTAACCAAGAGTCTGATGTCTCTTTCAAATCAACCGCAGGTGTGCCCGCGAATAACGCACCCGGTGTTGGTAGACCTAACTCTTGCAGTTTAAGTGTTGTCGCCAAGGTCAAGTTACCACCAGCAGAGGTGCCAAACATAGCGGTTGACTCTGGAGACTGAGTTTTAATCAGCTCTTTCCACACTGCCACCGCATCATCAACGGCAGCAGGGAATGGATGCAGTGGCGGCTGGCGATAATCAATCGAAATCACTTGCGCTCCAAGTCCGTCCGCCATCCATATTGCTTCACGTAGTGCCGACTCGCCACCACCGAAAACAAATGCCCCACCGTGAATATGAACAAGCCACTTATCTTTATATTCAGGTGCAATGTTTTTTGGCGTCACTAAGAATGTATCAACACCTGCAATCTGCTTGGTCTCAAAAGTCACCCCCGTACGCTCTAAAGCTTTATGGGCAATTTCAATACCAGAGGCATCGAACTGAGTTTGATACGCTAACCACTCTTCTGTAGTGGTCGGTACTGGCTGTGGCGCTGGAACCGTTCTGTTCTCTAATATTTGTGCAAACTCCGACGAAACACCTGCAGGTGTGGGTACCGTTCGTTCTTTCATCGTTATGTCAGCAAGTACAGCTGTGCTTGATAATCCAAGTAATAAAGCAGGGATGATTGTACGTAATGAATTCGATTTCATGATGACTCCAGTTATTAATTAAAGGCCACTTTCGGCTAACGGGTTCATTATCACTTCCCTCAATAGTAACCGCGATGAATTACAGAAATTCAAATTTGTAACCAATTAGCTGCAATTATGAATTTCTCTAATTCCTACCCATCCGGAAAAATCAATGTGATATTGAGATTAGAAAACATAAGGAGGGAATATGAAGTACTTACCAGCCAGCTTAATATTTATTGGTTATTTGGCTTTTTTCTCCATATTAGTCATTCGGCTAAATAGTTAAAGTAACAATTAAAAAATCAGACATGCCTTTATTTTATATCACAAGCATTCTTTATTAGATCAAATAATTCGGAGTTTAAATGAAACTTAATGCATCGGCTATTTCTATAAAAACATTTCTAATAACCGCATCTATTAGTGCCACTACGGTCGCTAGTGATAACATATTCCCTAACCATCAAAATATATATAACGGTTCAGAAGTTAACCTAATTAAATATGATAATGGTGGAGTGGTAAATTCCATTGTTATTGATAACATTGCGAAAACCCAGCCTGAGGAGGCATACATCAAACAAGTAGCAGACGGCGTTTGGGCTTTAACTGGCTTTCATTGGGGCTATAAAACCGTCATTGAAGGAGATACTGGGCTAATTATTTATGACTCTGGTGACGATATAGAAGAAGCTCGAGAGATCATTGAGTTAGTGCGAGAACACATTAGTGATAAGCCAATTCATACGGTTATCTACAGCCATTCGCACTATGCTTTTGGTTCGAAAGCTCTACAAGACGTTTATGACGGTGAACTGACCGTAATAGGCCACCCTAAAGTCAACTCAAACATACTAGAGAGTGGCGGCCTTGGTTCATCGATACCAGAATTGTCACCAACATTAACTGCTAGAGCCTATCAGCAGTTTTCTGTGTTACTACCAGAAAATGGAGCAGACGCTAAAGCCCCTACCCCTGTAGGTAAAACCAAAGGGTTCATCCCTGTAAATACGCCTGTAACAAACGGTGAAGTGATGACTGTCGATGGGGTTGAAATGGTGTTCTATACCGACTTTGACAGCGATACAGATGACCAAGTTATTGTGTACTTACCTGAGTCAAATACCGTCCTGAACAACCATTTATGGCCAACCTACCCTAACTTCTATACGTTGCGAGGTTCAATATACCGAGACCCGACACACTGGGCTGAAGGGATTCAACTTCTCCGAAGCCTGAATCCAGAGCATTTAATTAACACCCATGCAGAACCGCTCAGTGGTCAAGAGAATATCCAAACAGTATTGAATGGTTACTACGATGGCATTATGTATCTCTATGATCAGACACTACGCGGTATCTTACTCGGACAAACACCCGAAGAGCTAAGTTATTCTGTGCAGTTGCCTAAAGACTTAGCTGAGTTCCCCCATAACCAAATGAGCTATGGTGAGTTTGCCTACTATCCAAAAAGCATCTATCAACATGCGTTAGGTTGGTTTAATGGCGAAGTCGAAACGTTAAATACCATTGAGCCAAGTCTACAAGCCCAAAAGATAATTGAAGGCTTTGGAGGCGTCGACGCAGTGAAAAAAGAGCTGGTTAAGACTCTAGAAAACAAAGAATTTGCTTGGTCAGCTGAGTTAGGAGGCTACTTAGTTCGTGTTGCGCCAAACGATAAAGAAGCCAAGCAACTTTTAGCCAATGCGTTAAGAGAAATGGGTTATAGAACCGAAGCGACTATTCCACGTTCTTGGTACCTCACAAAAGCACTCGCTTTAGAAGGTAAGCTAGAAATCCCTACAGTCGTCTTCTCAGATGTAGATTCTATCATTGACATGCCATCGGAGACTTTCATTAACCAGTTCCGAGTGCGTCTGGATCCGAAAGCTAGCTATGGTAAAAACCAAATGCTGGCAATTAAAATCACAGATGCTGATGGGCCTACATCAGGATTACATGTTCGCAGTACGGTTGCGGAGTTTGTGCCTAATGTTGCTACTTATGTACAGCAACCCAACCTCGAACTAAGCCTACCTAAACAAGTTTGGGTGCAGTACTTTGTTGGAGAATTAGATTTAGATGAGATGTTGGATAGCAGTAACGTAGTCACTAACAACAAGAATGATGTAAGAGAGTTCTTTAGCCTCTTTGATCAATTAAACGAGTCGAGGACTCATTTTGTATCCCCATCACAGTCATAGACGTTGACATGGCTATGAGCTAAAAAGCAAACCACACCCAAACAAAGCCTCCACTCAGGAGGCTTTCTGTTATTCAATCAGCTCTTATTTCTATTTATCGAAGTGCTGGGACATCTTTTGAAGTGTCGCAAGGGTGGTTTCTAGATCTTTAAGGTCAAGACCATCGGCACCTTTCGCAGCCCATGATAACTGCTTGATGTATAAAAAGTTGTAAACGCGTTTGCCCTCATCAGTCAAATCAACAAGCTTGGCACGCTTATGGTGTGGGTTGTCCAGCATCTTTAATAAGCCATCTTTTACCATCACATCAACGAGCCTTTGTGTTGCTTGGCGACTTTGCCCCATGGTGCGGCCAATTTGCGCGACTGTCGCTGCTTGCTCAAGTTTGACAATAGCACCAAGCACTTTCCAGCGGGCACTGCTCATTCCAAACTCTTTGGACATCTCATCGCCTTCCGCATTGAGCATTCCATTCACTTTAAAGATTTCTAAAACAACATTGGTGAACATTTCACCCTTTGGATCAATATACATAACTGCGCCCAACACATTTAACTGCTTGCTACTCTATATGTTCAGAAGAACAAATTCAAAAGTAACAAGTTCAAAGCCTTAGGTTGCGATTAGAGCGTCACTTTTACTCTAGCAGCAACCTAATTATGCCTTTATCGGCTTAGTGCCGAACACCGATGAAAAGCCCAACCCGAAGAGTCTGATACCGCTCACGGCATCGCCCCACTAGATTGACAATACAGTGTCACCTTATCCATAAAGACATCTTGTTGTCAAACACCCTCCTTACCACTAATTTTATTCAAAACTCTCAATAAAACACAACTAAGCATTATTTAACAATAATTTAAGCCAATATAAAACCAGCATATTGATTAAATTTGATTCTCACCTTAAAAAATCACATTGACAACAGGTTGTCTTTTTACTAAGTTTACATCGACAACATGTTACCAACTAAGAGAATCCGATTATGAAACCAATCATTCACCGCACCGCTGCCATCATTGCCACCCTATGTGTCGCAACTTTTTTTACTTCAACGTTGGCTGTTGAGTTATTTGGTTCAACGGAATCCATCCAGTTGGTGAAATCTCTTATCGTCTTTCCTGGGCTGTTCATATTGGTACCGGCTATTGCAACCACAGGGGCGACAGGCGCCGCTATGGCCAAAGTAAGAAAGGGGAAAGTGATTGAACGCAAAAGTAAGCGTATGCCGATCATCGCTTTCAACGGCATCGCTATTTTGATCCCAGCCGCTTACTTCCTTAATCAATGGGCGCAAGCCGGTGAGTTTGGGGCTCTCTTTTACGGAGTACAGGCACTAGAGTTGATTGCAGGTGCAACCAACCTAAGTTTAATGGTGCTAAATATTAAAGATGGTCGTAAGTTTTCGGCAAAAAGAAGAAAGTGAAATAACAGGTATTGTCAGTCACGGGGGTGAGAGCAGACCTAGGCCAGTGCAATAAATAAACAAAAGCCGCTAATAATAAGCGGCTTAAATACTCTTCACTGTCAGAAGTACCTTACAAGTATCCCCCCTTTCCGTTAAGCTGATTTAGAAAAACATACGGTTACTTTCTTGCGAATAAGGTAACCGACTTCATCCCAATCATCATGCTAGCAATAAACAGGATGATGGTAATACTGCCCTCACCTAAGCTAGCCACTGCTGGCCCTGGGCAGATACCACCTATCCCCCAACCTAGGCCAAAAATAGACGCGCCCAAAATAAGTTTGTGATCAATCTTTGTATTCGTAGGCAGGCTAAACGCATTGCCATCAACAGTTTTACTACGAGGTTTGATGATTAAATGGTAGAAAGGCGCAAATACGAGCAGAGCTCCCCCCATCACGAACGCAAGACTCGGATCCCACTCACCCGTGATATCAAGAAAAGCAAAAATGTTTGCAGGGTCGACCATTCCAGAAACATTCATCCCAGCGCCAAACAGTACGCCAGATAAAAGAGCGACAAATAAAGAAACAAGGGTCATTCTAAAGCACTCCTAAAATACGACGAACGAATACAACGGCGATCGCGACAGTCATAAAGGTACAAGTCGCAACGATTGAACGCTTCGAAAAACGTCCCATTCCAACAATTCCGTGCCCACTCGTACAACCATTACCTAAACGAGTACCAATACCTACCAGTCCCCCGGCAACCACCACCAATCCAAGGTTCATCGCACTTAAATCTGGCAATTCGAAACCCATTGGACGTGTAAAAACGATGCTAATAACCATGCCGAACAAGAACAGAACTCGCCATAACCAATCTCCCGATTTCGGAGTAAGTAACCCTCCAATAATTCCACTGATCCCAGCAACTTTTCCACTAAACAACATCAGTAGACCTGCAGATAGACCAAGCAGAGCACCACCAGCCAACGCATGCCAAGGCATTGAGAATTCCATCTATTTGTCCTCTTGTTGATGTTTACAAAATACCGTGTGAAGAGAGCCCATCAACATCATGACGCGTTCATCGGCCAACGAATAAAACACTTGTTGTGCTTCTTTTCTTACTTTTACCAAGCCTTTCTTTTTGAGAACCGTAAGCTGTTGAGAGAAAGCAGACTGGCTTAAATGAGATGACTCCAGCAATTCAGTAAACCCAACTTCACCACTACTCAGCTGACACAGCACCATCAACCTGTCAGGGTGAGCCATCGATTTCAAAAACTCAGCGGTTTCATTTGCGTTGTCACGCATGTCTTCAATGTTCATTCAAACCATCTCATCACTTAATTTTGAACAATATCATGGTACACCGATTTAAATTAGTCAAATCTAATTTAGAAAAATATACATTAGACTTTTCTAATTATAGGTTTTATAGTTGTTGCCATTCAGAATGATCAAAAGGTGACCTTATGACTAAGATTCTTATCGTTGGTGGCGTTGCTGGCGGAGCATCTGCTGCTGCGAGAGCGCGTCGTTTAAGTGAAGATGCAGAAATCATCATGTTCGAAAGAGGAAATTTCGTCTCATTTGCTAATTGTGGTTTGCCATACCACATAGGTGGGGACATTAAGGATAGAAGTAAGCTCCTTCTACAAACTCCAGAGAGCTTCTTAGCTCGATTTAACGTCGATGTTCGCGTTATGAACGAAGTCGTATCTATCGAACGACACAACAAACAGGTCACGGTTAAGAATTTACTGGACGGTAGTGAGTATATTGAAAGCTACGACTTCCTTTTGCTCAGCCCTGGAGCCGGTCCAGTGGTTCCTCCTATACCAGGAATTAATAACCCATTGACCCACTCGCTCCGTAACATTCCAGATATGGATCGTATTATTCAAACGATACAAATGAATAAGCCTGAACACGCGACTGTCGTTGGTGGTGGATTCATCGGTTTAGAAATGATGGAAGCCTTTCATCAACTGGGGATTAAAACCACCCTGATTGAGATGGCGGATCAGGTGATGACTCCTGTTGATCGCGAAATGGCAGGCTTTGCTCATGCCGAAATTCGCCAGCAAGGGATTGACCTTAAATTAGGCGTTGCACTTCAAGCGGTCGAGTACATACCGAATGACCATATCGCCAGTATCGGTTCTGGTGAAGACGAAGAGCACCAACATATTGAGGGTGAGCTGAACCTGACTCTAAACAACGGTGAGTCACTAACCACCGACATCTTAATCATGGCCATCGGTGTACGCCCTGAGACGAAATTGGCAGAAGAAGCTGGGCTTCAAATTGGTGCGTTAGGTGGTATCTACACCAATGAAATGATGCAGACTAGCGACCCTAGCATCTACGCCGTTGGTGATGCAGTCGAAGAAAAAGACTTTGTCACAGGTGCACAAACTCTCGTTCCGCTTGCAGGACCAGCCAACCGTCAAGGTCGTATGGCTGCCGACAACATGCTCGGACGCAATGAAACCTACCAAGGTACACAAGGCACGGCAATCTGTAAGATTTTTGATCTTGCCGTTGCCTCAACAGGCAAAAACGAGAAGCAGTTGAAACGCGAGGGTGTGGACTATGAAAAAGTCTATGTACACACCGCAAGTCACGCTAGCTACTACCCTGGGGCTGAGATTGTCTCATTCAAAATGCTGTTTGAACCATCTTCTGGAAAAATCCTGGGGGCACAAGCCGTCGGCAAAGATGGTGTCGATAAGCGTATTGATGTGATGGCGGTTGCTCAACGAGCCGGCATGACTGTCGAGCAGCTTCAACACTTGGAGCTCACTTACGCGCCCCCATATGGCAGTGCCAAAGATGTGATTAACCAAGCTGCTTTTGTGGCAAACAACATCATCAAAGGTGACGCCAAACCAATCCACTTTGATGAGATCATTAACCTCAATGACAATCAGATTCTGTTAGATGTACGAAACCCTGGCGAACTCGAAAACGTCGGCTTTATCTCTGGTGCTGTCAATATTCCAGTAGACCAGCTTCGTCAGCGTATGGATGAGCTGCCAAAAGATAAAGAGATCATTATCTACTGCCAAGTAGGATTGCGTGGCAATGTGGCCTATCGCCAGCTGGTCAACAATGGGTTTAAAGCGAGGAACTTAATCGGCGGCTATCGAACCTTTAAGTTTGCTAACGCCTAAACGAGGCCTTGTGACAACTGCTTGCTCCCGAATCACCAACAGATAGTTCATACAAGAAGTTAGTTTAATTCAGAGTCGCTGTAGCACATAACGCCCCTCTAGGTTACTGTTTATAGAACCTGAGGGGCGTTTTCGTATTAGAACAGATTATTGGAGTGTTTTACTGAGACAGCAGCTTTCGCACAGGCTCGGGCTCCGTATATTCCACTGATTGGTGGTTAGCAAGCTTATCCAGTTCGGATTGCTCGCCAATCACAACCAGCACATTCTGGTCCACCAGCACGTCTACCACTTGAACATCGTGTTGATGAAGCAGCGCTCTTACCTCGTCTTCCTTCCCTTCAACATACTTAACAAAGTAACGCGTAGGTTGTTGTTCCGCTTGTTCAGGGCGTTTATCCACCAAAGGAAAGCCTTGGTTATTAGCCAAACTGTGTGAGCTCAGCCCGAGTGCTAAAAGCGCACTCACACCCATTGCGGACAATGAAACAAAGTTCAACGCCTTCATAATCACTCCTTATTGAAAGGTTAGTGTCCAACTGTTGATGGTTCCTGTGTCTCTTCTGGCACTGTCTACCGCTTTAAGTTCCCAAATGCCTTGAGATTCAAAACCCGTAAAATCGACTTGGAAAGTGGTATTGATATCATTGGCACTACCGCCTTGATTGTCATGCAGAACCACTTGCCCACCCGTTGGAGAAGTGAGCGTGATACGCAGATCCCCAATGTAGGTATGAGCAACATCTAAATCAATCGTGACCAAACCCGCATCACCGGAACGAATGACATCAAGTTCACTCACAACGCCCGCGGCACTGTTATCAGGAATCGCAACAGCATCAGAATTGGTGTAGCTATTTAGATCGCCTCCATTACCTGAACCATCCGGGCCATCACAACCAGCATCTAAGTATTGCTTCGCTGCATCTGCATTCACAAGACCATGACCAGTACGATTGTCACGACCCACGACATCGATATCCGTTGCTGTCTTAATCAACGCATTACGCACTTGTGAAGCGGTACATGTCGGGTGATAACTCCAAACCAAGCCTGCAACACCGGTGACATGCGGCGTCGCCATTGATGTGCCGTTGTAGTACTCATAGTCTTCATCTCTGGTGGTCGATACCGTGATTTCTTGACCAACATAGCCTAATAACTCCTGACCAAAGGCACGATCAACCGTCACCGACACCATGCGTGCAGCGTTGTTTTGATCGACTAGGAAAGGGTTCTGTAGACCAGGAAGTGCTGAGTTACTGTAAACAATCGCTGCACTTGCCCCTGCGTTGTAACACGCTTGAACAGCATCAATCTCTGGATAACTGCTCGAAGACTGATTACCAACGCGTTCAACCAAACAGATCTTGCCTGACATATCACCACAATTAAAACGACTGCCAGACACCTCACAGCTTGCTAAAGCAGCTGTAATGGAACCTGCAACGGGATCAGGACCGTAACTGCCGCCACTCTGAACCAAGCGGTTGTGAGGAACAATACCACGTTCAAATTGACTAACACCGTTAAGTTTGATGTCTGAAAGCTTACCTTCACCGACAGTAACGGTAGACAAAATCGCCACACCCGGACCTGAGATCTCGACTTGGTTTGTCGCCTGAGAGAACGCAGCATGATCGCTCTTATCATCCACCGCAGCGACGGACATCACCGAGTCGTAAGATGCTGGATAACTGTGTGCCGTATTGCCGTCGTTACCTGCTGCTGCAATTAACAGCACTCCATTATCGTATACCGCTTTTAGGGCATTTTTCTCGGTCACACTCGATTGGCTACCACCCAGGCTCATGTTGACCACATTAGCACCGTTGTCGGCACAAGTTTGTACCGCCTTAACCAAGCTAGATGAGTACCCCCAACCTGCTTCATTGAACACCTTGACGATGTGCAGGTTCACGTTTTGATTAGGCATGATCCCTTTGATGCCCTCGGTATTAGCAATCGCCGCAATGGTGCCTGCTACATGTGTACCGTGCGCGTTGTTATTCCCAGGAACGCTCCAAGAACCGGTGCCGCTGTCGTTAGTCCCCGACACAAGATTGCCACTCAGATCGTTATGAGCGAGGTCGTAGCCTGAATCGATAATGCATACGGTGCGATTACCTGCGTTCGAATCCTCCAGAAGCTGAGCATTCACCGCTTGATAGCCCCAAGGAACGGTTTCACTCAACAAGTAACGCGGAGGGTCAACCTCTACATACTCAACATCACTACGATTGCGCAATTTCCCCAACTCTGAGTCTGCCATCTCCACACTGTAGATCGCATTTTTACCTAACTTTTCGACCTTACGTGCTTTGAGCTGATCGAGCACCGACTCTTGCACAATGCGCGGCCCCCAAAACACGTTCCCCCCCATGACGGAAGGGCTGGATGCATCCTCTTTAAACTTAACGATGTACTTGGTTGGCAAGTTGGATTCATCGAACCCAGAGAATGGAGCCGCCTGCGCTGACATAGACAATGTCATCGCCACTGCTACGGCGGACAGTGGCATCAAGCCTTTCATATTTAACGTTGTATAGTGCATCTGCTTTTTCCTTTAGCATATTTTTATTCACACATAACCCATGAAGAATCATTTATAAAATCCACTCATGGGCTATTCAGCTATAAATTAATTGCTCTAAAGTCCAAATCATTCACCACACAAATGTTTATTTCTTGAGCGGTTATCACTCGCTAAACCAAAAGAGTGAACACTCAATATCCAATTTATCGTTTACAAAACCGCCAATTATTTATCAAAAACATGAATTTCGAGTTATTTTTATTGAGTATTTATTCTAATTGACAATAAATCTCATTAAAAAAGAAGAGGTAAGCCATAATCAATTATCTTGGAATTGATAAATAAATAACTAAGCACGCTTTCATACATGCTTTTGATTCCAATACGATGGTTATTGTTTGCTACTCTTTTCCGATATGATTAGCCGTTGTGAATTACGTATAGTTATGCTTTTTGTTAAACCCATGTTCGTCAAAACATTGTTCATATCGGAGTTGAGTTCAATTTATGAATTTACTACACCTACAAGCGCTTTTATTAGCCGCGGAGACAGGTTCAATTTCTGCTGCAGCTCGTAAGCTGGGGAAAAAGCAGCCTCAAGTTAGTCAATGGATCTCTGACTTAGAAATTGAACTTGGGGTTTCCTTTTTTGATAGAACTGGAAATAAAACATCACTCAGTAAGGATGGGGAGCGTTTGCTGCCTTATCTTTCCCACAGTATGAGTCAGCTTACCAAGCTGATTAAAAGTGCTGAAATGATCGCCCAAGGAGAGTCTACCGTGGTGAGAATTGGGATTGAAAACTATGTTCCCGACCTTGCCTTCGCCACCCCTCTTTCTCAAGCACTAGAGCTGCCTAATTTGTGTATCGAGGTGTATCGCGAAGATAAAGCGCAGCTCATGCAGGATCTAAATGAAGGCGACGTCGATATCATCATTACTCATGAGTCCGACATTCTTCACCATCAAAACTTCGAATATTGCCGCGTAGGTCATTACAGAGAAGTATTAACGTGCAGCCCAAAGCATCCTCTCAGTCAATTGCCGGTCGTTACAACCAATGACTTGAGCCAACACCGTGAGCTAATTTGGGGTGAAACAGATAGCGATCTTGAAACGATCAATGAAAATCACGATGGTTTTAGTCCTAATTTTGGCTTTTTCTCGGATGTACAGCTTCTAATAGCAATGTTAACACGCGACAAAGGGTTTGCGTTTTTGCCCAACGAGTGTGTTGATGCCTACATTAAAAATGGTGAGCTCATAGCTCTGAATTGCGATTTTGAGCCAGTGGGAATAGATCGAAGAATTGAGTTATGTTGGCGCAACGGCTTAACGCTGTCTCAGTATGGTCTTCAAATCGTAGAGGCTTTCAAAAATAGTCACCAACTACAAAGTCGCCCTATTACTTAGAGTGATTATCTGGCGTTTCAGAAGCGCTAACTGCTATTTCGAAAAAAGTGTTTTTTCTGCATATTAGACTCCACTAGAAAGGGTGTAGAGATAACTCCACACCCAAGTTTTTTACTCTTCAGCGTCAAATACAATATCACCCTGTAGTACCGTCATTAATATCTTCGTATCGGCGATATCATCTGGCGATAAGCGAGTAATGTCGCGATCTAAGATCGCAAAGTCTGCTGACTTTCCAACTTCTATGGAACCTGTAATCTCTTGTATACCAAGACTTTTTGCTGCGTTAATGGTATACGCATCAATGGCGGACTTTACATCAGGCAAACCGGTGTTTCCCATTCTTATGCTGTTTGCAATCCCGACAAGCGGGTTAAGTTCGTGAACATTCCAGTCACTACTTAATGTCAGGTTAGCTCCCGTACCAAAAATAGCTTTAAGATTCATAAGAGCCTGTGCTCTTTTTGCGCCTAGGAATAGCTTAGCCCATGAATGGTCGTGCTCAACAACATATTCCGAACCGACTTGAAAATCCGCAGTGACATCAAGAGTAGCAAAGCGATTCACATCTTTGGGGTCAACAAGCTCGACATGAGTCAGGGTGTATGGTCTCGTTGAGCCATTCCTACGAGTATGTTCCACGGCATTAAGCGACTCGCGCACTGCACCGTCTCCAATCGCATGAATATGTGCGCCATAACCAATCTTATCCAATGCATCCAACCACGTTTTCATCTCGCTTGGTGGGATATAGTTAATACCGTAAGGCTCATCGGTAATGTAAGTTTCTAAATAAGGTGCAAGTGTTTTCGCGGTGCCGTTTATGGTAATTCCATCACTGTACATTTTTACCTGGTCTACCAATAACAAACCGGATGTATCACTGGATTGAATTGTTTTCAGGAATGCTAACTGCGGCTCCATAGAGTCTGCAGGATACACCCAAGGACGCAGAGAGACTCGCGCAGTTAGATTGCCGTCTTTTTCTACTTGTTTCCAAACTTCATACCAGCCACGCTTCCAGTACAGTCGCCCATCACCAATAGTTGTTATTCCATAAGCTGCCGACTCTTCTAAACCTGCCATTAAACCGTCATAACTTTGGTTGAACTGCCCTTCCAGACTATTCCACGCCATCTCCATCACGATATCGCCAGCATTATCAAATAAGATTCCATTAAGTTCTCCGGTAAAAGGGTCTTTAAGAATCTTCCCGCCTTGCGGTTCTGGTGAGTCTTTAGTAATCCCAGCCAGTTCCATTGCTACAGAGTTAACCCACATCGAGTGCGAAGTCTGCTCCATGATGACAACGGGGCGATCAGGAAAAATACGATCTATCACCTCCAGAGGGGTTTGTGTATTCGTTTCATTTAGAATGGCATCAAGCGAAAAACCATACCCCATCAACCAACCTTTAGATTTACTGCTCCGGTTACACGCCTGTAAGTAAGGAATCTGACCTTCCAGTGAAGCATCCATACTCAGCTCGCAATTACCACCCGCTTCGGAAGCGGCTTCAAATACGTGATTATGGTTATCAATGAAACCTGGCATGACATAAGCGTGTTCGAGATCGATGATTTCTGTGTTTTGATTACGATACGGCTTGGCGTCTGCCCCATTACCGACAAACACGATGTTTCCATCATGAATGGCGATCGTATTCGCTTCTTCGTAACCATAAATTTTTGCGTTGGTTAAAATCGTATCAGCGTTTTCAGTAGCCAATGCATTCGAACTCATTGTTAAACTCGCTATCAATGTCAAAGGAAGGATTCGGCTCATCATTTACTCCTTTCACTCCCTAAAGCCTTATTGCTTTATGATTGCAGGGAGCGATTTGTTATGCGTTGAATAAAGGTTAAAGCAACAAACGAGAAAAAGAAAAATAGCGAGTATAAGAATATTTAGATAGCCCGATCGTTGTACTCTCATCACAAAGGTGAGTACCCTGTATAACAGGATGGTACTGGCGTTCGACTTTACCAATGCTACTACCCAAACTTAACCAAAAGACTGACTATGAAATTTGATATCAACACATTGAAACACCATCAACTCGTCGAAGATGGCCAACTAGAAGGGTGCTACATTCACCAGCCAGTACAAGGCAGCCAAGAAGGTGATAAAGAGGTAGTAGCCGAGCGCAAAACGCTCGAGCAAATGGGGTTTAAAGTCGTTCAGGTTAAGGCAAAAGGCGGGACAACAACCTTCGCCGAAGCAATGCAAAAGCTTGCCAAGAAGACGGGGCATATACCTAAAGAATAAACACCGAGTAATTAAGCGGCGTAGTTCTCCATGTGGTCGTCTTTTCCTACGACGTAATGATGCGAGTAAAATTCGCCTTTAAAAACGCCAAGAACAGCGATAAGCGAAATGGTACATGCTTGCGAGTTGGATACATACCATAGATATTCACTATCGGAAAGTTGGCAACATTTTCAATTTGAACTAAATGCCCGCGCTTCACATGGGGATTAACGAATACACTTGGTATCATCGCAATCCCCATTCCATCTACAGTCGCTTGAATTAACGTGTGTGTATCTGAAATAACAGCGACCCAAGGCTGCCTATAGGAAAGGCTTTTTCCATCAATGGTGAGTGTCCAGTAATCCCCATCTCTTGAATTCCCCATATGTAAACAATCGTGATCCTTCAGCTCAGTATAATCAGCAGGAGCTTGATATTGTTCTATGTATGAAGGAGCCGCATAAAGGCCGAACTCTGACTCTCCGAGCTTAGTTGCGATGTAAGAAGAATCCTGAAGTTCGAATGAAAATCGAATGCTCAGATCTATCTCCTCCTCAATCAAATTTATATGATGGTTCGACAAAGCTAAATCAAAACGAATACCTGGATATTCGTTACGAAACTCTTTGATAGCCTTCATTAAAAAAGATCCCATGGCATCAGGTGCGGACAAACGAATGAGCCCTTCTGGGTTATTTTGATGTGCTGTCGCCAATGAGTCCTCGAGCTGTTCAATATCACTTAACACCGCTTTCGCCCCCTCGTAATAGGCTTTGCCTCCCGGTGTAAGGTGCATACTGCGCGTTGTGCGATTTAACAACACAAATCCTAGTGAGTCTTCTAACGCGGCAATATGTCTACCAACAATCGCAGGTGTGATACCCAGTGATTTTGCCGCTTTAGAAAAGCTCCCTTTATCGACAACAGAGCAAAACAGCTGCATATTCCGGCACTTATCCATTTGATACCTTTTGTATTAAGTGAAGTTACTTTTACGTCTATTGTTCTATTTACTGATGTTAATTATCTTTTGTTTCATCATCAACAGTGAAACGGAAATAATCATGCCTCTTACTTCAAAACTCACCACTCTTTCTCTGGTTTTAGGAATGGCGACCAGTGTCAGTGCTGCTGACAGTTTCGATCCTTCTAAACCGGTAATGACAAAACTGAAAGATGGCATCTATCAATATTCTCAGTTTTTTTACAACAGCTTGGTTGTTGTTACCGACGAAGGGGTGATCATCACCGATCCCTCAGGAGATACTCGCTCAGCACAAATGATGAAAGAAATCCGCCGTGTGACAACGCAACCCGTTAAAAAAGTCATCTATTCTCACGACCACTTTGATCATTCCCGTGGGGGAAAAATCTTCAAAGATCAGGGGGCTGAGTTTATTGCACAAGAAAACTGCACAGACTTACTTTCTCGAGATTTAGAACAAAAAGTAGCTTACCCAACAACGACTTATAGAGATGACATGACTATCTCATTGGGTGGGAAACAAATCGACCTCCATTACTACGGTAAGAATGATGGTAACTGTATGAGTATTGTACATATGCCTGAAGACAAAGTTCTTGTTGCCGTTGACTGGCATTTACCACAGTACCTGGTGAGCTCAGGTCGTTTGATTGAACAAGACTACGTCGCTACGTTAAATACGATCAAGCGTGTTCGACAAGAGCTCGAATTCGACACCATCGTCAATGGCCATATTCCGGTCGATTCACCTGAGCTTCTAAAAGAGAGTGAAGAATTTGCCCAAGCTCTGTTTGACGCAGTTTGGAAAGGGCTACAAGAAGGAAAATCTGTCGATGAACTTAAAACGTCGATAAAACTTCCTAAATTCCGTCATTGGAATGGTTACGAGGAACACCTATCCGCTCATGTTGAGCGCATGGCTTACTCAATTTGGCATGGTAACTAATTGGAGCGTAACGATGAAATTACATGTATTTGATAGTTGTCCTTTTTGTGTCCGAGTTAAGACCGTTATTGGACTGAAAAGCCTGAATTGTGAAATCAAGACAATGACACTAGGTCAGCTACCGGCATCTCTAGACGGAAAGTTAGAGCGTTTGACTGTTCCTGTACTTGAACTACACCAGCCCCATGATCGTGAAAGCTCACTAATGGTCGAGAGCCTAGATATCATTCGTTACTTGGATCAACTAGATAAGCCGCTATTTGAGAATTATGAAATATCAGAACCGTTACAAGATCTTCTGACGCGACTCTACCCGGTATCTGCACAACTTCTATACCCGAGAATGCCGAAGCTGAATCTCCCTGAGCTTGCATCACCGTCGGCACTCAAGATGTTTACCGAGTCACGCAAAAATGCTTTGGGCCAATCAATTGATCAAGCGTTAGCAAGGACACAAGAGTGCCTACCAGAGTTACAGCGACTTTTAGAAGAGCTCGAATCATTCATTGAGATTGATGACTTTATATCTGGCAAGCGAGCGCTGAGTATCGAAGACGTTGTCATATTTGCTGAGGTAAGAAACTACACCATGATTGCTGAACTTGAAATGAGCGAACGCCTTATGAAATTTATCCACACCATTGCATCACGTTCAGGCGTGTCTTTATATCCAAAAATCAGCAAGTAATGGAGTTTAAGATGGCAAACAACAAAATTCTTCCTCTGTTGGTAATTTTCTCATTCATACCTTTGGGGCCACTAGCGATTGATGTCTATTTGCCATCTTTTCCTCAAATGATTGAGAGCTTTGCTGCCTCCGACAGTGAAATAAGGCAGACCATTTCAATCTACATTCTGGCTTTGGGGGTCAGTCAACTCATTGCTGGGCCGGTCTCTGACCGTAAGGGTCGAAAGTTTTCAGCAATGCTTGGCTTGTTTATGTATGCCGCCGGTAGCTTGTTGGTTGTCGCTTCGTCCTCCCTAAATATGCTGTACGCCGCGCGAGCAATTCAAGGCGTCGGTGCGTCTTTCACCATGATTACGGCAATGGCTTGGATACGTGATAACTATGAAGGAGACGCTGCTGGAAAGTGGTTGAGCTACATGGGTGGCGTGACCAGTGCTGTTCCGACTATTGCTCCGCTAATTGGTAGCGGGTTAGCGCTATTTTGGGGCTGGACCGCTGGCTTTTACCTCATGGCTGGCTTAGCAATATTGCTTTTTGTGCTCTCTGCAATGGCTCTTAAGTCGCAACCGAGTGTTAAGACAACAATGGAGGTAGAGGATACCGAGGCTCTACAATGCAACGTACGAGATATATTGAGCAATCGAAGTTTTTTGGTGTATTCGCTGACAAACATGCTCAGTTTTGGCGCCTTATTAACCTACATCTCTGTCGCCCCCATAGTGGCAATAAGTGAAGGTGGGTTTTCTCAAGTACAGTTCTCTGTGATGTTCGGGATCATTGGAGGCGTTCAAATACTGTCTAGCCTGGTTGCCCCCAAGCTAATGAAAGCGTTTGGTCGTAGAAATACCGTGCGTTTAGGTACTGTGATTATCGTTATCGGTGGCATTGGATTGTTATTCATTGCACCGAATGCCACATACCTATTCTTTGTTTTATCGGCATTAGGCGCCGCGGGGTTCAGCCTTCTTTCTGGCTCAGCGACATCATTGGCACTCGAATCATTTAAGTACTGTGCTGGTCTAGCGACATCAATTGACGGTTTTTTGAGAATGATTGGTGGTGCGCTGCTTGTTGCAATTTCAGGATTGATGGGCGTTAGCGGTATCTCTACATTAGCCGCGGTGATGTTGCTATCAATACTGCCCGTTATATTGGTTACTTTGGATAATCGAATCGTGAATGCCACAAGTAGAAGCGTAGGTTAGCCATTAGAAATTAGGTCAAAAATAAACGCCCCAATGGTTGGACGCCAACTATTGGGGGCTTTTTATACCCCACTAGACTATTGCAAAACGTGGTCGATAAATGTTCTAACCTTGTGTGATGCAACAACAGAGCTCGGGTAAACAAAATACAATTCAGTTGACCAAGTATAGTCCGTTAATAAGTTCACAAGCTCTTCTCGTTTTAGGTAATCATTAACAAGAAAATCCAGTGCACATGCAACGCCTACTCCACTTTTCGCCATTTCGACTAGCATCGCCTCAGAGTCCGACCGTATCGTTGAATTCAATTCAACAAACTCATGAGACTCATCCGTAAAATTAAATCGCCATTTATCCTTCGTGAGACAACTTCGATAATTCATACAGCGATGTTTTTTTAAGTCAGACGGGATGGTTGGCGTACCATTTTGTTCTAAGTAGCTCTTTGAGGCGACCACTTTGGTACCGATGTCTTTGATCTTTCTACATCGAAAGCTGCTATCCGGCATATCACCGATATGAAAGGCCAAGTCGATTCCATCAGACACGAGATCATCCAATGTATAGCCGTACGTAAATTCAAGTTCTACCTTAGGGTATGCTTGAGCGAACGAACTGATTTTTTGCATGAGGTCTAAATCATGTTCAAGAACGATCGGGAGACGCACCTTAAAAGAGCCACTCAAAGTCTCATTACGTTGATCGATAACATCGTGAGCTTCTTTAATATCATCAAGAATCTTTGAATATCGGTGATAAAGATACTGTCCATGCTCTGTTAAGGATAACGTCCTGGTCGTTCTCTGAATGAGCGTACACTGCAATTCATTCTCTAACTGACGAACTTGCTTGCTGATAACAGATTTGGACAACATCAGCTCATCCGCAGCCTGAGAGAACGAATTGTTCTTCACTACGGTATAAAAGGTAGTGACCAAATTTAAATTCAAGTTTTTCATAGGGGCACCTCAAATAGTCACTCAATTCTACCCCATTACTACTAAAAGAATTCACAAGTTCCTTTTACATACCTCACGTTATAGTTTCTCTACAAGAACAATCTTTCCACGTAGCTTTGTTTTTCAAAACCTCGATTTCACTCATTCTGTGTCCATACCAATTTTCACTAAAGGATACAGACATGACGAATATCACCCATGACGTAGCAGATTTGGCGCTTGCGCCTGAAGGTACGAAACGAATCGATTGGGCGCGTGCACACATGCCGATTATGCGAAGTCTTATTACGCGCTTAGAAAAAGAACAGCCCTTCAAAGGGTTAACCATCGGTATCTGTCTTCATGTTGAAGCCAAGACCGGCGTATGGATGGAAGCTCTAACAAAAGGTGGAGCCAGAGTTGTTTTAACCGGTTCTCCGGGCTCGACCCAAGACGAAACCGCAGCGGCATTGGTGAAAGATTACGGCGTTCACGTATTCTCTCATCGCAATGAATCGTTTGAAGATCACATGCGCTACTGTGAAAACGTTCTTAGCTTTAATCCAGACATCATTGCTGACAACGGTGCGGACTTACACGAACTTGTGTTTACTCACCCTGAGTTTGAACGCTTGCAAGCCACGTTGCTAGGGGCAACAGAAGAAACAACGACAGGCGCTAACCGCCTCCGCGAAGACTTCAACTCCGATAAGTGGTCGACGTTGATCATCAACGACACCATGTCTAAGCGCATCATTGAAAATCGCTTTGGCGTAGGTTCGTCGGTTGTGGACGGAATAATGCGAGCCACCAACGTTATGCTTCATGGCAAGAAAGTTGTCGTCATTGGCTATGGTTACTGTGGCTCTGGAACCGCACAGCGTCTACGAGGAATGGGAGCTCATGTCACTGTGGTTGAGAGCAATTCTTTGACGAAGCTTGAAGCGCACATGGAAGGCTTCTATACCTCAACACTTGAAAAAGCACTGCCTGATGCCGACATGGTTGTAACAATCACAGGTCGTGACAATGTTCTACGCAAAGAGCACTTCGAGCTCATGCGTGACAAAACCATCATCGCAAATGCTGGTCATTTCCAACGAGAAATTAACTTACCTCAACTTAAATCGATGAGTGAGAGCGTTAATCGTATACGCCCGCACGTCACCGCTTATCAAATAGCCGGTGAAAACAAAGAGCTGTTTGTGTTATCAGATGCGAACTTAGTCAATCTATCTGCAGGTGATGGAAATCCAATTGAAATTATGGATTTAGGTCTTGCTCTTCAAACGCTTAGTCTTGAGCGTATCGCGCTGAATGCCAAGTCACTCACCAAAACACCGCAGCCAGTACCCTACGACATCGAAATGATGGTTGCAGAGCTAGCTTGTGAGCACTGGATCAATCACTAACCCTCACTATAAAACGGCAAACTGTTTTAGTTTGCCGTTTTAACCGTTTACTTGGCATAGTCAGCGAGTTGGTGTAGTGAGTTTTAGTATTGTCGCAGTAACTCTCAGCTTTATTGTTAACCAGACAAGCAATAAATAGAGTCAATCGACCGAGATCAAGCTTGATTAAAATATTGAAAGCGACTGGATTTTGCCGACGGCACTTTCTTGGTTTGAAGTGCCCCTTTTCAAGTCAAAAATTCATTTCGCAGTGTGCGATTCGCAGCCTGTGAAATGCATTTAATAGGTCAATGTTGCATTGTTCTACATCACATATATTAATAAAAGTGATGATCATTACATTTATTAATGAGATGTATGTCTCTCTTAATGTTTTGATTACTTTCTAAGCTTAGTTGATTTTTATCCAATTAAACAGAAGGTTATATGATAAATAGAATAATAACACTAAGTGGCGTTGCATTACTTTGTTCAGCGAGTGCACATGCACAAATCCAAAATGGAAGTTTCGAAAACTGGGAAGGAAATACACCATCTGGATGGAGTGTAATTGATTCCGGCATTGCAGTTTCACGCTCTAACGTTCCTGTTACTAACGGCAGTTTCTCTGCGCAAGTAACAGTGAATACAGGCACTCAAAGTAATACCGATTTTCTGCAAACAATAAGTGTTGAACAAGGGAAAACTTATGATTTCTCTGTTGATGTTTACCATACGGATGGCAACGTGAAAGCTCGCCTTTTTGTGGATGGCTATTTAGGTTACTCAAATAATGGTTTAACGAACCAGTGGCAAGCATTGACTCACTCGTACAGTGCTACAAGCACCAAAGACATTGTTGTGGGCGTACGATTTTATGATGAAGCCGGCTTTGATGGATCGGAAGTTGTGTACCTAGATAACTTTCAGCCTACGGTCACTCCACCCACTCAAAGCTGTAATGATACCAGCGCCACACTTACGCTAGTGACGGATAACTATGGCTCTGAAACCAGTTGGTCTCTTAAACACTCAGTTTCTCAAACTCTTTATTCTGGTTCAGACTATCAAAATAACACCACCAATGAAGTGGAAATGTGTTTAGCAAACGGCAGCTATACGTTAGAAGTTAAAGACTCTTATGGCGATGGAATGTGCTGCAATGTAGGCAATGGCTCGTACAGTTTGTCGGTTAATGGAACCGTTGTGGCGTCTGGCGGTGATTTCCAATCAAGTCAGAGTACAGAATTTACAGTTGGTGGCTCAACGACACCACCAACTGAACCACCAGTATTAGGCGAGTATTACAAAGACGCTGAAGGCAAAACGGGCTTTGCTTTAAAAACGGCTTTGCATCAAATTATAGATAACCATAGTAGTCAGGGTTACACCGCTATCTGGACATTAGTGTCTGAGACTGACCTAGACGCGTACTATGAGACAGATGGGTCGATTCTGGATATGTATTCAGAGAAGCCTTCGGGTTCTGATTCAATCCAATTCACTAAGGTGACTGATCAATGTGGTCAGTACAGCAAGGAAGGTGATTGTTACAACCGCGAGCACTCTTTCCCGAAAAGCTGGTTTGGTGGAAAAGTGGAGCCAATGAACTCTGACGGTCATCATCTATTTGCTACTGACGGCTACGTTAACTCGAAACGCAGTAACTGGCCATTTGGTGAGGTGGGCAATGCAACATACACGTCAAGCAATGGCTCTAAACTAGGCAGTGCGGCAAGCTCTCTCGGTTATGTGGGTACTGTGTTTGAACCAATTGATGAGTTCAAAGGTGATTTCGCAAGAGCATATTTCTACATGGCAACACGCTATGAAAATGAAATCGCGAGCTGGGAAGGTAACTCTACAAGCTCAAACGCCGTCCTGGATGGAACCAATACCACCGTATTTGAACCTTGGCTACTTACTATGCTTAAGCGTTGGCATTCTATAGATCCAGTAAGCCAAAAAGAAATCGACCGAAACCAAGCGGTACATGATTTCCAAGGAAATCGTAACCCTTTTATTGACCATCCAGAGTTTGTCAGCCAAATCTGGGGGAATTAAACGGTATATAACCGCCGTGACAATGGTTTCATGATAATTGAATTAAGCCCAATCCTTCGTTTGGGCTTTTTTATTGAAAGGCATTAGCGAGCTGATTTCCATACCTTTAATTATCTATGAATTGCTAATTTAGAGGAATCTTTGACACATTCCTTGTCCAAAAGCTTCATTGATCTGAAATTATACTCGTGGCACTTACTAACTCAAAAATGCCCCAAGTGAGCCAGATAGAACTTTCCTAACCATTAGCATTCTTAATGTTTTTTGTTCCCAGTCTAAGTTGTTAATGGCGGGTATTTTGTAATCGATACTCTGAAGGGGTCACCCCAACTTTGTTTTTGAATAATCTGGAAAAATATTGGGGGTACTCAAAGCCTAAACTGTAGGCAATGGTCGCCACGGAATCCTTACTAGAGAGTAAGCGATCTTTTGATTTATCAATCAAAGCATATTGAATCCAATCCTTCGTTGTTTTACCCGTTTCAGCTTTCAGGGCATCGCTTAGGTATCGACTGGTCATATTCATGCTTTGCGCCAGTTCATCTACTTCAGGGATTGCGGCAGATTCTTGAATAATAGCGTCTAAGCGAGCATCTAAAAGCTTTGAAAGTCGATCGTATACTGAGGTGTTAGCCTCTTTGCGCATCATAAATTGACGGTGGTAATAGCGATTGGCGTACATCAATAAGGTGCTGATTTGCGATAAAATAAGCTCTTTACTAAAGGCATCTAGGCTCATGTTATTTTCTGCCTCAAGCGCATCAAACATCGCGATCATATGTAGTTCTTCTTTTGGTGAAAGGTGTAGAGCCTCGTTAACCGAATAATTGAAAAACTGATATCGTTTAAGTTCGTCTTGCAGTTTGTGACCACGGATATAATCGGGGTGAAAACAGATGGTGCGAGCAACGGAATCTATGATTATACCGCTGGCAGTCAGCTCTTGATCGGGAGCGATAAACAGCATTGTCCCACTTGAACAGTCGTATTGGGTACGACCGTACATGACCTCGCCTGATGTGATGTGTTTAAACGATATCGCATAGAAACTAGTGGTGAGTGATATGCTCTCACCGCTGAGTAATTGATTGTCATCACTGTTGGGATTTAGTTTCATTACATCAACTAAAGGGTGCTCTGGTGGGCGTATACCAAGAACAGCATTGAGCTGTTTAATAGTATCAAAATGGAAGTTTTTCACTGTTTAACCTCATCTCAGAACCTTTAACTGCATCTACCTCGTTCTCATTCATATTATGGTTTAGTTGAACAGAAAAATCAGTGCACAAATTGACGTGAAGTGTATACAAAATGTCTGAACTGTTAGATTCGTTATTTTGTATACAACTCTTACGGTTTTGTGCACTGCTACTTTTGGCCATGTCTCTTAAGATTGCTCTATCGATTACGAAGCCCTCGAATTTAGCTGCATTGTGCTATAGGCATTGCTTCAAAATAACTAAACCATCGTAAAATATGAGGAATAAAGTTCATGGCAAATAAACCTTGGAGTGCTGACGACATACCTACTCAAAAAGGCAGAATTTCAGTTGTGACTGGATCAACCAGCGGGATCGGCAAGGAAACTGCGAGGGTGCTAGCGCAAAAACAATCAACTGTGGTACTTGCCGTAAGAAATGTATCAAAAGGTAAGAAGGTAGCAGCGGAAATTCGATCAGACTATCCAGATGCCGATGTTTCGGTTATGCAATTAGACCTTTCCAGTCTTCACTCAATTCAAGCGTTTAGTTCACAGTTTTTAGCAACTTTCGATAGGCTTGATTTACTGATCAACAACGCAGGCGTGGCGTGCCCGTATGCCAAGACCGATGATGGATTTGAAATTCTGATGGGTACGAATCATTTAGGTCACTTTGCATTGGTCGGTCATTTACTTAAGACTCTCAAAAAAACACCAAATTCTCGTGTGGTGGTCGTTTCTGCTGGCGCACATAAGTCCTCGAAGATCGATTTGGATGATTTGAACTGGGAGAAGCGACAATACAGTAACTTTACGGCGTACGCAGATAGTAAACTGGCAAATCTTTACTTTGCCTATGAGCTGAAAAGGCGGCTTGGACCTGAGGGCGGAAACCCTATGGTTACAGCAGCCCATCCGGGCTGGACGACATCGGAACTTCAGCGTGGCGTGGTGAAATTCTTAAATATCTTTTTCGGCCAGAGTAAAGAAATGGGAGCACTACCAACACTACGAGCTGCAATAGACGAAAGTGCATCCTCGGGTGATTTCTTCGGCCCGCAAGATTTCTTTGAACTGCATGGCGCACCCATTAAGGTCGAATCAAGCAAGCAGTCACATGATGTCGATGCTGCGCGAAAGCTTTGGACGCTATCTGAAGAATTAACAGGAATAAAATATTAAACGATGATACTAGAGCATTGCGCTAAGTACGTTTAAGGATATTTATGGACAGTAAAGAAATTTTACAGGTCGTGGGTATTATCATTTTATTGCTAGGGGGATACTCAGCTATAACCCTGAGCTAGTGAGCAATAAACCCATCCCCGAGGATAGCTTCCAAGCTGTTGAACGAAGAGTCCGGTGGGGCTTTCTGATGGGGGCAGGCATGCTACTCATCTTTCATCATCAAATTACTCCGTATTTATTTACTGTAGCTGCACTCGGCATGACATTAACATTAGGGGCGCTAATTTCGCGCGTAATGGGTATTTTCCTTGATGGCTCCGTACCGAGACATTGGATGTGGGTTGCTGTTGAGCTAGTAATGATCATTGGTTTCGGAGTTTGGTATGCGAAGCAACACCCATAATCAGTTGATTTTCCGTATCTAAATTAATTGATTACTAAATTAGTAATGTCACTGACACAGAAATGTCCAAAATCTTCGCAGGCTGAATTCTTACCCGTGGCACTTTCTAACTCGAAAGTGCCCCGTTCCGCGTTAGAGTGATTGTTCGTTGGTGAATCGTGCCACTGAAATCAGATTACATTTTCTCATGATTGGCGCTCTTTATCACTCATATAGATTAAAGGCTTTTCATTGCGGTTGATAACTCAGTTATGGCTTTAACCATTTCAGCTACTTTTTCTTTCCCAACCGTATCAATTAGTTGCTCAGCATATGCTTTATGAAATGGTCTTATTTTTGACAGAGCATTATGACCTTTTGGCGTTAACTGAAGTAGCATAGCCTTTTGATGAGATGGATTTGCTAATGTTTCTAACATACCTTCATCGATAAGCTGTTTGCTGGTTCTCTGAACGCTTTGACGTGTGATCCCCATTTGACGTGCGACTTCAGCTTGTGTAAGAGGATCATTAACAAGAGCCCCCAACACTTGCCAGCGAGTTGCGGTGAGATCTGCCCGAGAAGCAATATTCTCGGCTATTGATAAAAACTGACCATTTAAAGAAAAAACAGTTAGGGCTAAAGTACTGAGGTCATGTCTTGGGTCACTCATTGAAGGGAATTCTCCATTAACTCATAAAAACCAGTTATGTCCCGCTGTTCGAATAATTTCAACCAAGAATCTAGCGTAGTTTCAGAATAGATCTCCAACTTCCTGAATATCTCTGCCGCAAAAGCAATAGGTTCAATACCCCCTGCGGTGATCAAATAGTCTGTCGAGACAACGGGTTCTTGGATATAGTTCTGGCTACCTGCATATCCTGTCATTTCCAGAAATTCTTTTGCATTACTAGTATGCGGAACATTATCTAATATACCTTTTCTCGCTAAAGCAGCGGTTGCACCACAGATAGCTGCAACACAAATACCATTGTCGATAAAACGCTTGGCTGCATCGACAAAATCATCGATGCCGCCTGTAGCAGCATTATCTGAACCACAAAGAATAAGCATTTTACCATCAGAGGGATTTAGCTTATCGAGAGATAAATCTGGCACGACAGTTAATCCACCTTTAGTTCTAATCGATTCTTTATTTCGCCCAACCGTCTTTATTTCAAACCTGTCAGGGAAAGCTTGAAACTCTTGAGAGTTGATATGAGCCAAGACATACCCATATTCCCAATCAGAGATTCCGTCATATACAGCTAGATAAATAGATTCCTTCATAAATTACACTCAAAAATGACAACAGGCTTACATGGTGTCAGCACACTGTCATAATTGCAAGGAAAGAAATTCAATGGGAGTTGCATACAATCTCACAAACTTTACATTAATTAAGTTGATATCTCAGAGTTCAGCCTTTCAGTTTCTGTCCACCGACATTTAAGAGCTTCCTAAACCCTACTAAATTTGACGGCCAAACTTCATGTTGACCAAAACACTGAGAGGAGGTCATCATGAGAAAGTTATCTTCTGGAAAATGCAGTGGCATCAAAAGGCCATTTAAGCTTGAAGAGATCTGGCGGATCAGAACTAGGCTGGAGATTGAAAATGATCTGATGCAGCTCGCATTACTGAACCTAGCTATAGATAGCAAATTAAGAGCGAGTGACTTACTAAAACTACACGTTTACGATGTTTCTTCGCAAGGGGTTATCTATGAAAGGGTTCAGTGCATCCAGCAAAAAACTGGCACCGATGTCCACTATGAGATTACTCCGAGAACACAGCAAAATATTAGCCGATGGATTTTTGCAGCATCCCTAGAGGCAAGCAGCTTTCTATTCCCGAGTAGCCGACGCTTTGGGCAACCTATCAGCTACTCATCCTATCGTTCAATTATCAGGAGCTGGGCTGTAAAACTGGGACTGAATGCTGACTATTACGGCACTCATTCCATGCGCCGCACCAAAGCCACGTTAATATATGCCAGAACGAAAAACATCAGGGCCGTACAGATTTTACTTGGACATTCGAAGCTAGATAACACAATTCGATACCTTGGCGTTGAACTAGAAGACGCTCTGAGGTTGTCTGAGAAAACAGACTGCTGACAGGTGCTGAAACAGGCTTTTCTTCTGAAAAGCCTGTGCCCCAAAATCACTTAGATTAAATACTCTGCACAATTCAGAGGGCGTGCGTTTGCCCTACAAATCCTAATATCAAGTTTTGGATAATTTACTCATCATCTTTACTTTCTTTTCTGTATATCTATACAGTTTATTTAGTTTTAATCTGGTTTGGGTATGAATAATGGCTTGTTTTGTTGAGTGCTTAATCTCGTTTTGTCAATGGAATGTTTGATAAACTATTGTTTGTTAAGATGTTTGTGAGAATCATGCCTTAGATAACAGGCACTGTTAAAAAGTGATAACACGCTGGCGCGTTTCTATATGATGACAGAGTACTTAGCTCGATGTATTTGCTTTAATTTTCAGTAGTTTATGATAAATTTTTTGATAAGCAGGCAGACAGAAAAACGAGACTGCCTGTTATTAAGAATGTTAGCAGTCAAAGGTAAAGGTCATAGTAAAGATGAAAATCATAAGTGATAACCAACTAATTATCGAATTTCATCGTCCAGAGTTTAACCTTGACGGATGGATGGAGCATTACACACTATCACTCAGTGGTAGAGGCATGACGTCATCGGTGCGTGTTGCGAATCAGCCTTATGGTGATAGCCCGGAAGACTTTTTCAAACGGCTAGCAGAAGAATGGCAAGGTTGGGATGGTGAAAAGGTGTGGTCCTCGTTGGAAGGTGAATATTCCATGTCTGCAAAGAGTGACCTGACTGGGCATGTTTATCTTAACTTTAAAATTTATTCGAATTTGACTGAACCTCATTGGGGTGTACAAGTGGTTATTGTTCTTGAATCTGGTCAGTTAGATTCCATAGCGACTAGATTAAGCAAATTTCTGTGGCAAAACTGCTAACAAACGACTATGGCGTCAATGATTAATTTTTGACTGCGTTCTCATCCCACATGGCGCCATCTCTTAGCATCGAGTTAAGGGTCACAACCATCTTTCTTACACACGCGATTATTGCGACTTTCTTAGGTTTTCCGGCTGCTAGAAGT
>NZ_JAKEUS010000012.1:0-132420 GCF_022397975.1 Vibrio sp. Isolate30 | reverse complement strand
GTAATCCACGTATATCAGCATGAGAACCGACGAAATTACTTGCTTCACCTATGCGGTAACACTACTACTGATTTACTAGTAAGGCTCTGGAAATGTGGGAGCAGAAACTTCTACGCTCTTATTGACAGTGGGGGTCATATCAACGCCGCATTAAGTGGTTAGCAACACCTACCACCCGACCTAAACCATTGTGCAGTAAACACTTAAGCTGAATCAAACCGAAAATGCCAAGCGTTGGGAATCCGTCTTAAATGCCTTGTTATGTTTGTATTCGACTCGACAGCAGATCTAAGTATTCATCTATACTTTCTGGCATTTCATCTGGGTAAATTACTTTAAGATCTCGTTTTGAAGAGTTCTTTAGACGCTCCAACCCCAATAGTGATGGACCTAATTTAGCGATACGGTAGATAGCGATAGTTAGGTTTCGCTCGGACTGTTTTTCTGTGATCGTGTCTGATGGAAGGGTAAATGAACCATTATCCCAGTCGGTATATAAACAGCTATTTTTCTGAGCGTTTTTAAAATCGACACCACCAAACAATACCTCTAACGGTAAGCCCATTTCACGATACTCTTTCCCAAATAGTGTTGTAGAAACGGCTGCGTCACTTGCCAACTTTTGCTTATGGTCACGAAATCTGCGATTGAGCCTTTTCCAATCTACTTTCTTACCCGCAGCAACGTCAATTAACGTTCTAAAAAGCATAAAGCTTTTCCCAAACTCTTCGCGTGCGAAATGGCTTAAAGCGAATGAACGTGCGTATTTTTCATGCTTATGTAAAATCTCAGCTTCATCGCAGAGCTCTTGAGCATTTCTCAAACACTTGATTGCACCGTCAAATATAGTATCGAACTTCAGATTATTGATTTTGGGTTGATTCAAATTTCCTCCGAAAACATAACAGCTATATTAGACAGAAAAATTCTGCACTTAAATACAGAATTATTCTGTCTAGTATCTCAATGACGTAAACGATACCCCGTTTTTATGAAAACTAACAGTAACTTAAGCACTACAGCTCTATGCCTACATCCCAAAATACAGAATTTTTCTATATAGCATGAATTGATGTGCCAAACTGTAACTTATGTATGGATAACCAGTTACAGTTTAATGAAAAAATCACCATTTCTATCGTATATACAAGAATATATGCTTGGACGGCACTATGCCCTTCGTACAACGGAGGCGTACATTTATTGGATTCACCAATACATTCTTTATCATGATAAAAAGCACCCAAAGAGCTTAACTTCCAGACATGTAGAGGATTTCTTAACGCATCTGGTTGTTAACAAAAAGTCAGCGAGGAAAACGCAAAGTCTGGCTCTCAATGCATTAGTCTTTTTATATAAAGAAATTATTCAAGAACCCATAGAGCTTGATATGCAGTTTCGGCGCTCAGATAAATCACGAAAATTGCCAACAGTCATGACTCCAGAAGAGATTGGAAGGCTATTCAATCACTGTTCACCTAACTACAAATTACCTTATCAATTAATGTATGGGTCAGGGTTGCGTTTAATGGAGTGTCTACGCTTACGTGTACAAGATATCGATTATGCATATAAATCTGTACGTGTATGGCAAGGGAAAGGAGGTAAAAACCGCATAGTGACAATAGCTCCAGAGCTTTTCCCCGCTATCAAACAACAGCAACAGAAATCCGCGAGTTACTATCATCAAGACATGAATGACACTGCTTTTTCTGGTGTATACATACCTGAAGCTCTCGCTAGAAAATACCCAAGCGCAGAACGGAGCCTAAACTGGCAATTCCTCTTCCCTTCGAGTCGTTTGTCGCCAGATTTACAAACAGGAGAGCTACGTAGACACCATATTCACCCAACAGCGCTTCAAAAACACATAAAGGTAGCAGGCCAAAAAGCCAACATTGAGAAAAACATCTCGTGTCATACTTTAAGGCACTCATTCGCTACGCACCTTCTTCAAAGCGGAGCGGATATCAGAACCGTTCAAGAACAACTTGGGCACACCGATTTGAAGACAACGCAAATCTATACTCACATCATTGATAGAGGCGCCAATGGAGTTGTTAGCCCACTATCAAGATTATTCGCAAAATAACGATAGATGAGATTCGGATTTCGAACTCTTTCAAACTGGACAACTAACAATAACCACTTGTGTTCACTTTCGGCATTAGCACGTGCCATTGCTCTCTAGCACTTCCCCCCCTTACAGCTCAATAAACGCGTAAATATGAGTACCTCTTGGATGAACTGTTTTTTATTATGCTGACCATTGTAATGTGGTTTACTAGAATGATTAGAGGCAAGCATTTAATATGAGGATCACGCCCAATGGATTACGACATAGACAAAGCATCAGAACTGGCACTAACTCTTCTTTTCTTGACCTTGCATGATAAATCTAAATTTGATGATTCATGCCGTGCTTGGAAAGGTCTCGATTTTGATGTCATGAACCACCTTTATGAGAAAGGCCTGATATTAGATCCTGTTAACAAAAGTAAATCAGTGGTCGTTACTCCCGAAGGCGTAAAACAAGCCGAAGAACTATTCAATAAGTGGCTAAAGAAGTAGGAAGTTTTTGGCTGTATAGAGCCCTCTCCCCCAACGCCAAAAATACAGTGGCGGAATTTGAACAGTTCTCAAAATCACCTATTGGTGTTTTTAGTCATTTATACTGCGCATTAAAGACATGGGCACGAACCGAATTCCGTTGAATTCTGCTTCTTCATCAGTGGCGACGAAACCATTACGATTGTAGAACCCAACAGCATTCACAGATGAACGTAGACTAACCTCACAAGCGTCTGTCTGATCAAGTACATGATTCAATAAAGTACGACCTAAGCCAGATCCCTGCTCTGAATTTGCTACAAACAAATGCGTTAGATAATTCCCATCACGCAAAGCCGCAAAACCAAGGACTTCACCATTTGATACCGCTTTAATTGATATAAACTTTTCATCATCAAAAGTAGTCGCTAGGTCAGGCAAAACTCTGTCTTTGTACTCTTGTTTTCCTTGAGCATTAAATAATGGAAGCACATCTTTAGCTGAAACCTCTGAAATAAGTCTGGTTACTGCATCTAAATCCGCTTTTAGAACCTTCTGAATTTCCATATTCCTTCCGAACACATACACCACGTTAAATAGTGAACAACGCTACCTATATCTAAGCCATTGTGCCGTAATCACTAAAGCTAATTCAAACGAAAAATACCAAGGGTTGAGAATCAGACGAAAGCGCTTTGTATGTGCTTTTGCTCAAACATAAAGGTCAAAGATACGCTTATGGTAGTGCTACTACCAACCATAGAACATAGTTTTTATTCGACTTAGCAAAGTCGCAGGTCTAATAGATACGATATCCAAAGTTCGAAAGTTATATCGTTCGAGAGGTTCACCAACCGTTGGCTCAAACATCGCTTTATCTCGGACACTTAAATTATAGAGTACGAGCCCAGACCTTACTTTCACATCAACTTTGTACAAGCCCCAATGTAAATTTGAGCCACATTTTGACCTTAGCTCATCAGGGACCTCTATTGGCTGCATTTTCAACTCCGTTTCATTCCATACGCACAAAAGGCCTTGCCCCCTCTCATCACTCCCACACATCACAATGAGTAGACGAGTATCCAAATACAATATGAGCTATAGCCATTTTATTTACCAACTCGCAATTTGAGACAAATGGATTATATTTATGAGTAATCAAAGCAAGAACCTGAGAGATAATTATGCCTTTAGCTCGATTGATCTACGTTAGTACGCTTTGCGAGAATTGTGATGCGTTAGCCTTAAAAGACATCTTGGCCAAGTCTCGTGAATACAACAAAGAACGGAATATCACGGGATTATTGAGCCATAACAGCGACTACTTTTTGCAGTGCTTAGAAGGTTCTCGCGAAGAATTAAATCATACATACAATCACATCATAAACGACTCACGCCACTCCAATGTAACCATCATCTATTACAAAGAAATCCATTCGCGACAATTTGGTGATTGGTCTATGGGGGACGTCCCACAAACCCATCTAACCTCATTACTCAACCTTCAATTTTCGGGTTCGACACAATTCAAACCTTATGAGCTAAGCGGGAAAAGTGCCTACCTTATGCTCTTAGAGTTGAAACAGCATCTGCCATCTGAATAGGTTTTGCTTTAGTGATTTAAGCATTGAAACTATAGTAAGTGCTCTAGTCGATCATCGAAGACATTACTGAATATCAAGCCGATAAACAATTAGCTCACTATCACCTTCGTATTGGCAATACGATCATGGAGAGCACGTTTTTGCTTACCAAATATCATAAGTATGTTGATGATACTGATAACACCACCCACCCAAGGAAGGTACCCTACGAATATCATCAAGGCATATCGTTTGAAAACCAAATCTTGAACGCTTGCTTGAGTGTCATCTATGTACACGACCTTAATCTTAAGAATCTTCTTCCCTATTGTTTGACCAGTCTGGCTCAATGATTTCCAGTTAATCGCGCAATATAACCCAAACCCAAGAATGACCATGATAGCTTGGTATTCCAACGGTGCTTCGACAGGAGGGTTTTGAGCTAGACCGTCCAATCCACCGGTAAAATAAGCGAGAGGGAGAATCACTATACTCAGGATCAGTGAATCTATAATGGCTGCGCCTAGACGAGACCACCTAGATGCCAACAAACTAGTCGGCTTTTGTCCATCTTCCATCTTGTTTTCCTTATGTTTTCTATCTTCAATGATCACTACATATCGTGCAGGAGATTAGCTAAACAGTGCCATACCCGGTGAATCATCTTAACCAAGCAACGTGAATTATGTGCCCAAAGAGATATCATCCCAATAGTAGTGTAGTTTTCATGTTATTCCTTGTATTGCCACTGAGCATAATCGCTCAGATTTTTGCATCTCGTTCCTACAAGAAACCATACGAATTATCACTATAATTTACAGTAACTTAATGTACGGATATGTATTTATGTGTCATAGGTTTCGAACAACCTACATAGAAACGATTTAGCGCTAGGAACTGATGACTAAGAAAACACTATATATCCAACCCATAGTCACGCTCTACCAACGCAATACGCACCCTAAATGCCTCACACCACTGCTTTCGACCTAAAGTTTGAGCTTCCATATGTTCCGAGTTTTGCTTCCACTTTTGATAGAAGCTAAATCTTGCCAGTAGGACACGGTGATTCCGACCTCTTCACGAGCGGATTCAACACCCAAGAATCCGTCATGTGATTCTGCCAACTCAAGCATCCTATTTGCCATCTCCCCATAGCCATTATCGCCGTCGGTTCGGGTAGAGGTGAAGATAACGGCGTAATAAGGAGGTTTTGGTGTATCAGCGATTTTCGGCATCGTATTTTCCTTAAAGTAGATTAGGCAGATCCTTTGTATGCTAAATACATTACACGCGGGCACCCTTTGTTCAATGCTGTTTTACCATTTTCTAAATAGACTTATAACATTAGCAAGCCTATCCAAACTTACGACCTATCCAAACAACACTGAAAGTTAGTCCAAAATATAATAGACGACGTTATAACAATGCTTGAGACAGTTTTTGTGCGAGTATCAGAAAAAGAGAAAGACGAAGAAGGACTTCAATGAGGCTTGGTGGCAGCAGGTGGTTAAATTGAAACAACTACAGCGTAGGGTCTAGAAATAAAAAGCACTGGTAACTTGCGTTTGCATTACCAGTGCATGAATGATTTTGAGTCAGATTAACGAGACGCCATTGCGCCTTTGCCAACACCTTCGTAAGCCACAATCTGAAGAGATTGACCATCATTGAGGCTCGGTTTTACTTGGTCAGCAATATAACCCGCTAGAAGCTCAACAGTCGTGTCAGTTGGCAGGATTTCAGTTTCACTCTTCGCGATCGCTAGCTCGAACTCACCTTGAGGCGCCGTGTAACGGAAAGCATAGTGGCTTTCGTCTGTCACCGCTTGTGCATGTTCACTCAAGTTAAGTACGTCCAGCGTTGTAACATCTTCTTGTGAGCCAAGGTAAATGTCTTCCCAACGCTTCGCGAATGCCTCTTCTCGGTTCGCATCTCGATTGCCATCAACAAGGATTTCAACAGGTGAACGGTGTCCGTGAGCAATACGCTGGCAGTTACCATCGTGCTTCTTGAGGCCGTGTGTGTAGTGGTAAAACGCACCGTCAATCTTCTCATGGCGAAGTGTGATTTCTAGACCCGAGACATTACTAGGAAGATTGTCGCGCAGAATGTCGTAAACATGAGCTGTGATACTTTCGATGGTGATCGCTTCTGCTTCAATCAAGCAGTACGCTTCATCTGGGCATTGCAGGTGAATGCTCTTATCACCACGCATCACATCAAGCGTTGAATAGCCTAGTTTGGTGGCGTTATGAATGATAGCTGGGTTTTTCATTGGCACCAGTAAGCGATGATCAACATACTCATCAACAAGGTGTTTAATCTGTTTCTTTACCCTGCTGAAATCCAGCACCATGCTCATTTCGTTGAGCTCGCCAGACATGATGACATCTAAAATCCAACTATCTCCCACGACCCCTCTGTGTTCACAGATGTATGAAGAATCGATAACGGTAAGATCTCTTACAAATAGGTTCAAGTTGAACTCCTTACTATTAATGAGATACGGGAGGCTGATTAACATTTCAGCAGACACTTCGTCTCATTGCTTAGGTTGAATGAAATTGGAGACGCAGGATGGTACAACCGCTTTGTAAAGTCCACCTTTTTAACGCGCCTCTCATAAGAAAAGGCCAATCTCTGTACGATTTTCGCTAAACCTCAGATTAAAGCCTAGTTCACTCGTGGAAATAGACGCGAACTCTAGGCTTTTCATCATTTTTAGTAAGGATTCATCACATCATCGCGATAATAATTAGCGGTGAATAACTAAACGCTCATCACGCCTTTAATGGTCGTCTTGGCTGTGCCCTTTAACTTAATACGCTGGTTGGGTAATACCTCCACAGAAATATCACCGCCACGCTGGGATGCTTGATACGCCTTCAGAGTGGTTTTATTTAGCTTTTGACTCCAAAACTGGCCGAGTGCACAGTGTGCTGAACCCGTTACTGGGTCTTCGTTCACTCCCACCCAAGGAGCAAAATAGCGCGAAATAAAATCCAAATCTTGCTGTTCGGATTGCGCTGTCACCACTACACCTCGGCCCTCAAGTTGCTTCATAGCATCAAAATTGGGGGTAAGAGCATTTACCGTGCTTTCACTATTCACTTGGATAAAGACTTTAGAATCAAACTCACCATATGAAGCAATCTCTTCAGGTTGGATACCTAAAGCCTCTATCAAAGGCAGGTTGAACTTGTGATCAAATAGAAGATTGGTTTGTGGGAAATCTAGCTCAATTCCATCTTCTACAACCTTTGCACTCAAAGGGCCAGATAGGGTTTGAAAAGTAACACGTTCACCGACATTTAAATCACCACGCTCGACCAAAACGTGCGTCGTGGCGAGTGTACCGTGTCCACACAGCTTCACCTCGATTTCAGGGGTAAACCAACGAAGTTTCATGTCGTTTAGGGTTAGAAACGCCGTTTCTGATACCGCCATTTCTTGAGCGATTGAAAACATCAACGCTTCACTCAATGGTTGTTCAGTAATGCATACACCTGCAGGGTTGCCCTTAAACGGAGCTGAAGTGAAAGCGTCGACTTGGTAAATATCTAAATTCATGTAACCTTTCTATCCTTATACTGGCCTACTTATATTTTGTGCCCTTTGAGCCTAAGAGAGTTACAAGAACTTCTCTATCAAAACTTCATCAATGTATGTGTCGCCTAACTTAGCATGCTTTTTAGCAGTGCCCACCACTTCAAAACCTTGACGTTGGTAAGCCGCTAACGCTCTCTCGTTGTCTGCTCGAACATAAGCAAACAGCTTTTCATAGCCTTTTTGTTTTGCCACTTCAAACGTCGACTGGAACAACTTTTTAGATACACCCTGCCCTCGACTAGCGCTGTCGACAAAGGTCCCAATAACCCCAACATGATCAAAAGCTTTGGTATAAGAAGCAAAAGGCTCGATGTTTTGAAAGGCGATGACTTTCTCTTGCACTTGATCGACAGCGACAGTGAACACACCTTGCTTAGGGAAATCGGCGATAAAAGCCTTTTCTTCTTCAACTGAGAACGTCGTATCGAGGATGGTATACAAACCCTCTGTAATGATTGGGTTAAGCACTTCAGTGATGCCTTGCGCATCTTCGATGGTGACTTGTCTTACTACTAAACTCATGCAATTACACTCTTATTATTGTTCGAGTTTTGGTTGTACATCAGTTGCATTGCTACAGCAATCTAAAGAAATGAATCTACGCTATTTTCCTCACCAACAGATCAGTATTTAGGCGATTCCGATTTGATACCAATCACCGTCGTAGACTCACCAATACCATCACTGTATATGCTGGCACACAGGTATGTGGTGTCAGGGAATCGATCTAACAGCTGATCGGTCGCGTTTTCATATTGTGATAATTCATTCACCTTATGAGCGAGGTGAACGCCACCAACCACTTTTCCTAAGTTTTGAGCATCGAGAAAGTCGCACACTGCACTGTGGTTATCAAAGGCAAAAAGAAAGTCACTACCTTCTGACAAGTTGCGTAGATCGACTATATCGAGATTATTCGGCATTTCATGTGATTGCAGTTTTCCGATTAAGTTCTCAATAACCCTATATACCGCACTCATGTCATTCGAGGGGTTATCAAATACCAACAGCAAAGTATCTGAAAGCTGACATAAGGTAATCAGCTGCGTCGTTTGGTTAACTCCACTCGAAGAAGCCAATAACGCGTCCAACTTTTTGCTGCTCAATACAGCCTCAGATAGATCGAATTCCGACAAATGATTAACACCGTCCGAGAAATTATGGGGCGGTGTATAAGCGGCGATTTTGAGCGCATCTAACTCCATCTCAATGGGTTCAAACATGGGCTTGTTAGACTCCTTTCTTTAGCTTTAGGCAATAAAGAAGGCTGTCAGCCAACTCGAAGCGACAGCCTCATTTTGAAAACATAGCCAGATTAACTTGGCTTATTCGGCCAATCGCGAACGTGAATATCCATTTGTGGGAAAGCAATCTCGATATTGTTTTCTCTAAATAGCTTATCAATGTTCTTGTTAATCAGATGAATGGTGCTTAGACGGTGCTCAATCGCTGTAATATGCACACGCAGTTCAAAGTCTAAGCTGCTTGCACCAAAAGCAAGGAACACCACATATGGGGATGGGTCTTCAAGAACCAGTGGGTTATCACTCGCGATTTGGTAAAGCAGTGATTCAACCTTTTCGACATCAGTACCATACGCAACACCAATTGGAATCACGACTCGTGTGACAGGATCGGTCAAAGACCAGTTGATCAGTTTTTCGGTGATGAACACCTTGTTGGGCACCACTATCTCTTTGTTATCCCAATCAATGATCGTGGTTGCACGGGTTTGTATCTTACTCACGGTTCCCGACAATTCATTAATGGTCACGATATCACCAATCCGAATTGGACGCTCGAACAGAAGAATCAAACCGGAGATAAAGTTGGCAAAAATCTCTTGTAAGCCAAAGCCTAAACCAACACCAAACGCGGCAACTAACCATTGTAGGCGAGACCATTGAAAACCAAGCATGGCAAAAACAGTCAGCACACCACCAACCAGAATTAGATACCTAAGCAGTGTGGTAATGGCGTAACCAGAGCCCGGAGCAAGATCTAGACGCCTTAAAATAAGCAGCTCTAATACACCGGGTAAGTTGCGAACGCCGACCATAGTCACCAGTAGTGTGATCACCGCATAAATTAGCGACTGAATGGTGATGTCCACCAGCCTTGCACCAGCTTCAGTGGTTTCGCTCACCTGCCAAACCACAACATTATTGAGTTGGCTCGTCATCTCTAAGGCACTCGACCATAGAGTCAATAGCGCGATCACTAGCCCTATCAGTGATAACCCGCGAAGTAATGTAATCGACTGTTCGCTGACTTGTTCGCTGTCCAAAGCACGCTCTTCAACGTCAGGCATTGATTCTCTCAATTCCGCCAGCTCCGGCGGTTCATCGGCCTGCTCTTGTTGCTGAGCAATCAATTCTTCTCGGCGTTCTAACAGTCGTTGATACGTCAATTGGCGATGCTCAAGCTTTAAGAAACGCTCGGCTAATTGGTAAATAAACAAACCACCGAGAATAACGAAAATCGTCAACTGCTGATAAATCAACAAGACCCAAGACGCAACATACAAACCGACTATCGCCATTGCGAGAATGCCAACAAACGAACCCAATACCACGGCTCGAATGATGAACAAGGTTAGTCCTTGGTTAAATGGCGATGGGAAAGTCGATGGTAAATGCTGCTTTCTAAGCAAGGAGTGATAAACCGCAAGCATCGAGCCTATCAGAACCAAAAACAGGACTCTTGAAATCTCTGCTTCTTTTGAGCCAGCCGCGAGTTCCGCCGCGTAGATGGCCACCAGCAAAATGATCAGCGGCCAACGAACGCGCTTCGCCCCAGCATTCAAATATTCACAGATATAACTCGGCCAGCTCAAATGTAAATCCAACACGCCCTTTGGAGAGCTCAGTGAGAACATCACTTCCACAACAAACAAGCCAGTCATTGCGGCAAAGGTAATCGTCTTGATCTCTTCAGAGCTTGAAATCGGCCACAGCCAATGCACGATATACGCCGTCATTCCAAACCAAAGTGACAAGGCTATCGCCCGAAGAGAGGCCATTAGGGACAAAATGAGCGTAAATCGGAATTTGTCTTTGAGTGGATGTCCGAATATTTTCTGATACTCCAATCTACGACTAATTGCTCGCTTGGAGAAACGAATATAAAGAACAAACAGTGTTACGCTGTAGAACGCGACTAGCAAACCTATACTGATTAGCTGCTCTTTGGTGAGTTGTTCAAACCTTTCGATGAACGGACGTTGATCTCCAAACCATACATCACGCTCAAAGCTGGTCAGGTGTTGCCACAATGGAACATTACTTCGGCTCCAAAGCTGTTGCTGTTGTAAGAAGGTACGCGCGCTGTTTACCTCAAGCATGTATTGGGTTTTCGAGGTTTGCAGTTTGCTCAAGGCAACAATCAACTTATCGTAGCTATCCGTAAGTTGCTTAAGAATGAGGTTGGTCAGTTGGTTAAGCTCTTCTGATGGCTCATCGGTGTGTTGAATATCAGATACGGCTCTACTCGTCGCAATGTCATCTAAGCTCTGCCCTATCTCGTATTTTCTAATATGCGCATGGGCGATGCTATTCGGGATGTCACTACTCTCAACCACGGTTGGCAAACGCTGTAGCTGCGCTCGGATGGAATCACCAAAAGCAGTACTGTCTCGCAGCCAGTTAAGATTGTCTTTAATTAAACGCAGCTCGCTCGTCAGGCTTCGTCTTTCCGCATCCACTTGGTGAACCGTGATTCGCGCTTGGTCTGTTTCAACTAACACCTTTTCTAACTCATTGGCAAAATCCACCAACTTGTCAGCCAACTGCAAATCTGGGATAGAGAGACTGTCTCTTTGATGTTGCAAGGCATTGACTTGATCAATGAGCTCGCGAACCGATGCCTGCTCAACTTGCGTCAAACGCTCTTGCAAATTCACCACTAATGGCGTGGCGAGTTTGATTTTGCGATCCAGCAGTTGGCGCTCCAATCGAACAATCTCGGTGCGCTCATCTAAACTCTGTAGCTCTGCGGCCAGTACTTCACGCTCTAATTTAAGGCTAGAAACATTACTTAACTCAAGCCATTGGTCTATCGGTTCCCCTTTATCACTCTGAGCTAGATTCGCTTTTTCTATAGCTTTATCCAACTGAGCAAGACTACTTGGCAATTCCGTGCGAGCGGTTCCCAATCGTTTTGCTTGCTCGGATTTGGTTTGATACGTTGTTCGCCACTCCACAAGTGCCGCTTGCAGTGAAGCGATGGATTGCGAAAGATCACTGAACTTCACCAATTGGTCAGTTTTGAATATATCTAAAGATTCGACAGCATTAATGTTGTTCATCAAGCGTTCGCGCTGGACGGGGAATTGAGTTATCGCCTTTAGATAATCATCGCGCTGAATACGTTTCTCTTGATCGGCAACTAACCGCGCCTTCAATGTTTCATATTGACCAATCAGTACCTCATTTTTGGGGCTTTCGCCATTGAGCTTGGTGATTTCACTTTCTACATAACCTAATTCCGGCACAGTTTGCGCCCAGCTTAATTTAGAGCTAACGACAACACTCACTATCATTACCCACAACATCAAAAGGCTTGATGTTCGACAAGACCACCAATTGACCACGCACTTCTTCCTTATACAGCGTTTAGAACTTACCTAAGTGTAGGAATAATTTGGTGATTCTGCTTTGTAATTCAATTAATTACCTAAAAATAAAACAGCCCGCACATTTCCAGTGCGGGCTATTAGATAAGACTATGAATTTAACAAGATATTGGCTTCGACGTGGCTGTCGCTATCTCAATACAGAGTAACGGAAACCTTAGTCACGACGGCCATTGAGTACAAAGTCGTGTTTATCCGCTTGAGATACGAAACGCACTCCACCGTCAGACGTTTCATTGCGTCCTTGTAGCTTTGGCTGTGGTGCAATGCGTTCAGATTGAACCTGGTTATCAGAAGTTACTGTCATATCAATCGTACCTGTGTAGTTACCATCAGAAGCGAAAGCCGTGTTCATAGACATAGCCATTAAACCTAGTGCGATTAACTTTTTCATACATCACCTCATTGTTCTTTTAAATAGGGGTCGTTCGTTTTGATGTAGTTACTTTAGCCCTAACCTATTGCTCTCACGAGGAAAACCAAGATTTCCAAAATAGAAACTGCTCGCGAGCCTCAGAATAAAAAACTCAAAATCAGATTTTGACCTAGCTCTGTCTTTACTACTAAAACTTAAGATTAGGATGAACGCATGGACGTGAACTCGGAGACGGAAATGAACGCCAATCTTGATATGCAAAATATCTTGGTCTTAAAAAAAATGTATGAGCTGCGCCATATGGGAGCAGTCGCCGAAGCGTTAGGAAAGACATCCAGTGCGATTAGCAAAAACCTCAGCAAACTTAAGACTCAACTCGATGACCCATTGTTTATTCAAACCAAACATGGTTTTGAGCCCACCTCATTTGTCGAGGCCAACATTAAGCATTTTGATAGCATTCTCGACAGCATGGCTTCCATCAAGCCAGAAGGCTTTTCGCCAGAAACTTATCAAGGGCCGATAAAGATCTACGCCAACAACCACTTTTGGCAGCAGTTGGGCGATAAGCTGTACCTCGCACTCTTGCAGCAAGCTCCTAAATCCACCATTTCATTCTTACATTGGGACGACAACGCCAGAAATCGCCTGATTGATGGTGAAAATGCAGTAGCAGCACACTATTTCGATGAGAGCTTGCCTCAGTCAATTGCTCAGTCAGAATTCGGGCGAGGCACGGTTGTGTTCTTTGTGAGAGATGACCACCCTGCCACCAACCTTGAAGAGTTAGCGAGCTATCCCGTAGTGATCTATAAGTCAGCGGGCTGGAATGACAATAAATATCCTCTTTTAGAGCGCTTGACCAATATCGGTTTCAACTTCACGCCTAAGGCCGAGGTCGCATTACCACAAACCGTGCACGACATTGTAATGCAGACGGATCATTTTGGTATTACTACCCACGGAAGCGTTCCACCAGGGTGTCGAAGTATTCATTTGCCCAATGACCTCAACATCGAAATCCGTTTCGTAATGAGTTGTCGTCGCTCTCAACAACATGACCCAATCAACCAATGGTTACTGGGTATTTTAAAGCAGACAATTATCGCTAATCGAAGTCAGCGCTAGCACAAGCGACAACACCCCACCTGCACATTACCTATACGCAGGTGGACTACTCACTCCACTAACCGTTTTCCGCTATCGTGCGCATTTAATCGATGCATAATAAGAAATACTTATTACCCTTATAAACACTTATGTTTAGAAACCAATAAGACTTATCAATACTATGACTGCATCTACAGGACGTCATCAATGAGCCAACTTCATCAATGCTCATATGAATAACTAGGGACGCTCAACAAATTTTAAAGAGTGCAGTCAACATGAAAAAGAATACTATTTTTGCCGCGGTTATCGCAGCGCTATTGGTCGGATGTAACAGCTCAGATAATTCGTATACCGATCGTGAAACAGTGCCGGGAGACCCAGGGGCACCTATTCTTCCACCGGATGATAATGGTGGTAACAATGGCAACGACCAAACCGATCCTGACGAAGATAACGGGCTTAACCCATCGAAAGATCCTTTGATCATTGAAGCTGCACAACGTTGGGGAACCACCTATGAAGAAATGTACACGGCGTGTGAGTTGTGGACATGTAACTTGGCTGGCTTAGATGAGTGTATTACCTTCACCATTGAACGCGATACGCTGCTCCTTGAAGGCTCAAGCAAAATCGTATTTACCTTAGCAGACCATAGACATGATCTTTGGCCAACGTATACTTTTTATAGTGATTTGATTGGTCGTACAGACATCGGCGTTGAACATGTTGACTCAACCTTTGACTATATGGAGTCAGACTCAATTCAACGTGAAGGTTCATCACTACTTGGCTGGAAGACTGGTTCAGACAGTTGGGCGACTCAAGACCCGCGTAACTGTGAAGACGCTTACTGTGCCTACCTTAAGACGTCTTGGTTAGAGAACGCATTGCATGCATCAGCAATGGCTCTCTATCGATTAGACGGTGAAGTGACCGCAACGCAACGTGCGTATATTGCCGAAGAAGAACTAAAAGCCTTGTTCCCAATCTTCAACGCTAACTTCCCTAGCCAATATTAGTAACGGCGCAGTCGACACACGACATAAGCGCCGTCATCATCAGAAAAGTGATGGTCACATAGATGGAAAGATATGAAAGGAGTGATGGTGGACATCACTCCTTTTTGGTTTGTTGTCAGCTGGATTTTCACACTCGTTTAGTTATGCGTGTTTTCCAGTTGGTAGAAGGTCACTTGTGCATAATCGCTGTCGTCACTCGTATTGTCTTGCAGGTAGATACCCGCTTTAAAATACATGTAGTTGTCAGCATCATTGTAACCACTATTTGTCATATCAACTTCTTTAGCAGCCAATTCCGTACCATTTTGACTGATGGTTGTAATTAACTTATCGCCTTCAACGACAATTGAATATGAGAAGGTTTCATCCAACGCGATACCATCGCTTGGGTTACTTTCACTGTTAAGATCCCCATCTGATGTCACCATATTCCCGAGTAAGTTGTACCAAGTTTCATCGCCGCCCGTCGAACTTGAGGTTTCATGCGCAAAGTAAATGGCACCTTTGTTATTATTCGGTAGTTTGTGATAGTAAAGGCGGATCGGCTCATTCTTCTCAGCATGGATCTGACCAATCACGATTCGACCCACTTGCTCAGTATTCGAGGTTGTTGTCGTCACGTGGTTCACAGCGAGCGTCGCCTTCAATGTACCATCAATGCCACCAAAGGCAGCTTGATCACTGGAAGGAATCGATGAGAACGCCCAGTTGTTATCTTTACCCGAGGTTGAGTAAGAAGTATCCCCACGTCTTAACATTTCACGTAACTCGGTTCTAACATACTTGGTGCCACTTGATGTGGTAACCCCTTTAACAGGCGTGTAGAACACCAACCCACCATCACTGCCTGTGTAGAAAAACTCGTCTTCATATCCAGCATCAAGCGTTTTCTCTTTAATCGATGTTGCGTACCCATCGCCTTCGTCCACCGGAATGCTCACATACCAATCTAACAAATCAAAATTGTCAGACGGTGGTGCACTCGGATCAAGGCCATAGTCAGTGCTGTCGTTACCGTGAATTTCCACTTCAGTAATGTTTGTCCATACGCTTTCGGCACTGTTAGAAAATACCTTAATACGAACCCAACGGGCTTGTACGTCTTGAACGTCATAGGTTTCAAATTGAGATGTAGTACCACTGTTGTAGCCATTGTAAATCTTATCCCAGGTACTTGAGCTCTCGTCCGCTAACGCACGAACCTCAAATTTATAGGTTTGCTGCTCACCTTTACCCCAAGCGATCTTCACGTCTTGAACGTTTTGCACGGAGCCAAGATCCAACACCAAATTAACAGGTGCATTTTGTGCCGCCCAGCGGGAAGACCAACTCGTGTCACCATCAATAGCGTTAGAAGCAGGATAAGAGGAGTGTGCCCCACCCCAGTCCGATGCAGACTGAATCGTCAATGTTTCAGCAGCTACGCCACCAGAAAAAAGGGCGAGCATCACCGCGTAGGACAGTGGTTTGCAGGGATTAAAAATCATACAAGTCTCCATAATTTGATTCACGTTTATTATTTTATTCCATAGATTGCACAGCTTCCTCTGTGCAACGGAAGATAATATAGACGAAGATTTGTACGACAAGTTGGCTAAATATCACACTAATGAATTATTATACTACAAATGTTTTTTAGTGTGATATCACCCACCTTTATACCAAATGGCTAACCTAATGTTCGCAACATATGCATTGCATTAACGGTATGTGTCCGTCAGCTCCTCTGACAAACGTGCTTCCAGCGCCTCAATACATAACGAAACGGCTATTGGAGTATGATGCGTATACGGATTAAGCGCATAAACCGTATTGACAGGTAAGTGATGCTGAGGCGTGAGGTTAATGAGCTGCTCATCAAACTGCTTTAAGTAAAAGTCCGGCAATACGCCCACTCCAGCACCCGCTTTGATCAGTGCCGCGCAACTATGAATTGAGTTTGTAACGCAATGAGCTTGTTTATATAGGCTGAATGGTGTTCCCGTGTTCGACTCAAAGTGATGCACAATCTCTCTTCCCTGCCAAGCATTAGCGATGTATGGCAAAGCGTTGAGATCCTGTCCCCGCATGGAAACTACACCACACAGCTGATCTCTAAACCCACCCAATCGCTTCTGCTTCAATGTGCTGTCTGGAGAGCTGCCTACGCGAATAGCGAGGTCGATATCATTGCTCATGAAATCTAAACGCTGATCATCACTCAACAACTCAGGTTGAAGTTTAGGGTAGGTTTTCATCAACTCTGCTATCACAGGTGCTACCAATACATCCATCAACGCATTTGGAGCGGTTATTTTAATGCGCCCTTGCGGCTCCTCCAGTTCAGATTGAGCCGACTCCCACGCTGAGTCTGCAAGATTGTTCAGATCTTTACAGCTCAGATAAAAGCGCTCTCCCATTGGAGTAAGAACTTGCCGGCGAGTAGTACGCTTTAGCAATGACGCACCAAGCTCCTCCTCAAGTCGCTTCAAGTGTTGGCTAACAACTGACTTTGAAAGGTCTAGCTTTAACGCAGCAGCAGACACAGAGCCCTGTTCAACAATATGAGCGAAAATCGACATCTGCCTGAGTTTGTGCATTTTATTGTTCTCTTTTTATAAACAGTCATTTCTATTATCTCTGTTTTTCAAAATAAAGAGTAGCTCTAAACTCAGTATCAATGAATCAGCACAACAAACATATTGGAGTTAAAGATGAGCAATCAAGTCTTAGAAGCGTGTAAGAAAGGCATTGCAGCATGGCAAACCGCATTCAACAGCCAAGACGCTGCAGGTTGTGCAGCCCAGTACAATGAAACATGTATTATGCATGCTCGTCCATTTGGTACTTTTGAAGGACGAGAAGCGATCCAAGCTTTCTGGCAGAATATCATTGACCAAGGCTTTAAAGATGTAGATTACACCGACGTAAAATGGGAAGAGCACCAAGACGGCGGTTACATTTTAACGTCTAGTTGGACAATGAATAAGGCGTTTGGTGTAGTACATCGTGAACACTGGGTAGTGGAAGAAGACGGACAGGCTCGCTTGATCAGCGACGACTTTGAAGTGCAAGGCGAGCGCTAATCGTCTATATAAACGCGGAAATATTACGATTTCAAAAGGTCGACTATGATAATCATAGTTGACCTTTTTTGTTCGATTGATCTATTCGATAACTCGGTTCAGCGAACCGATAAATCTGCTATCAAGTGAGACCAACCTACCAAACGTGATACTCGTGACAAACTGATCTTTTAATTTCTCAGTGACGTAAATTGACCTTGTTATTCGGAGGCTAGTAGGCCAACCTTAAGTAAAGGAAGGCTATGGTTAATGGAGAAAAAACAATGATTAAGATGTTGGTATGTGATTTTGATGGCACCTTGGATGGCGGTTCATCTGACGGGGTCAACCAGCTGTTTGACTACTTGAGCGAACAACCTAGCATCCGTTTCGTCATAGCGACAGGGCGAACTCTTCCTTCAATTAAAAGCGGACTAGCTTCGGATAATTACCCAACCCCGCATAGCATTATCAGCGATGTTGGTACGCAGATTCACCATCACCAACCAGTTCAACAACCTGACATACACTGGCATCAACGATTAAAAGCAACATGGGATAAACGAAAAGTAGAACAAGCTTTGGCAGGTTTTGACTTTATGGGGAAACTCGATCCGAACCATCAAGGCGACTATAAAATTACATTTGAAGGGTCATTAACTGATCACCAAAGAAGCCTCATTGCGAGCTCACTAGAAGCTCACGGGGCCCAAGCCGACCTCACCTATTCTCACGATTGGTACTTAGACGTGACTCCAAAAAACATCAACAAAGCGTCTGCTATCCATCACTTGTTGAAACAACATGATTTAAACATTGATGAAGTATGTGTAGCAGGAGATTCCGCTAACGACACCTCAATGCTAACCATCAATGGTGTTAACTCCATATTGGTTGCCAACCACTATCCAGAAGTTGCTCATCTCTCACAAAGAGACAATGTTTACACCAGCAAGGCGACTCATGCTGCAGGTGTTTTAGAAGGGCTGCAATACTGGCAAGGTCAGCCGAGATAGCCAAATAACTCAGGCTACAAGCAACGAGACCTACAAGTACCTTTTTCTACAAATAACGTTATCTAATGTTAGTCTTATGTTTGGGCTCACTTCCAACCCATTTTCCATAGTGAATTGTCAGTCAGGTCATGCCAATCAATATCTCGCGCCCGCTTGGTCATGACCGCTTCCAGAACACACCGCACAACCACGTCTTCTTCAAATTCCATCTCGGTAATCATAAAGTGCTTTTCTCGATTGACTGGTGAAACTGCCGTCCACTTACTGTGTAGTAACTTCTTAGGGTTGATTCTGTTCATACTACTCTCCTACTTTCTAATTTTATCTATAAGCTTCAAAGAGTTATTTAGATCACTTCCAAACAAAAAAAGCATGATGATTCGATATCACCATGCTTAATATCCACGTTATAGTCTACGCGTAGCTTACCAATCGTAAGTTAAGCTTGCTATCACGTTGCGACGGTCGCCGTAGTAACAATAGTAATTACAAGTTGCGACATACTCTTTATCAAACACGTTCTTTGCGGCTACTTGCAGTTTGTAATCCGCGAATCGGTAGCTCACTGTCGCGTCATACAAAGTATATGAAGGGACTTTGTTTTGTTCGAAATTATCGCCGTAGGTTTCGCCAATATATCGCACACCACCTCCAATGCTCAGCCCATCTAACGCACCATCAAAGAACTGATATTTCGCCCACGCTGAACCGACCAGGTCAGCCACTTGCGCAGGCGTTTTACCCACTTGATTCGCATCTTGATCTTTAGTGATCTCAGAATCCAAAAATGCAAGGTTACCGATCAGTGTCAGTGACTCAGTCACGTTGGCAACAGCGCCCAATTCAACGCCTCGATTACGGATTTCACCAATTTGATTGACTTCATTACTGCCAGTGAGCACATCGACAACATCTGTCTTAGTCGCTTCATAAACGGCAACATTGAACTGGCCATCAAAGCTGTTAGGCAAGTATTTCACGCCGGCTTCGTAGCTCTCACCACGTTCTGGTTTTGCCGCTTGATTCGCCACTGAAGTTTTAATGATAGGTTCAAAAGATTGAGCATAACTAAAGTAAGGGGTAAAACCGGCGGATGTGACATAAGCAATACCTAAGTTCGTCGTCCACTCTTCATAATCCGCTTTGTGAACACTGCCTGTCGTCTCATTAGACTGCTCGTTAGACGTATCATCGTAACGAAGCCCTGCTTGGACAATCAAATCATTGAATCGAATTTGGTCTTGAACGTATAGCCCTAATTGACGGTTCTTAGTTGTATTGTTTTGCAAGTCAGCCTCAGTCATTGGCTGGAATGTCGTAGGATTTAGCAGCACTACGTTATTTGTATAAGTTGGGTTATAGATATCAAACAGAGGATTATTAATACCCGGTGGTATGGTCGTATTGCCATCAGCCACTAGTGGGTCAAAGGCATAGTCTTGGCTATCAATATCAATAGCTTGATAGTCGACACCGGTCAGTAATGTATGCTCAACGGCTCCAGTTCTGAATTCAAAGACCAACCTATTGTCGACATTCAAAGCATCTGACTGACCATCTTCTGTAGATGCCTGACGCAAGATCGTTTTTCGCTCTCCAAGAGGATCAAGTGCAGCATTTATATCTTGAGCATAACCTAAAGAATAAATCTGCTTTAAGTTAATATCCATCCGGCTATAACGTACAGACTGCCCAAAACTTAGTCCTGAATTAAACTCATGATTAAACTCATATCCTAAAGAGAGCTGATCACGTTCGAAGGTTTCCCAATCTGGGTTACCTACCGCGGTACTGTCTGAAATCTTTCCATTTTGGCTGCCAGTCAACGTGCCTTCCATTGGCAAAAATTGCACATAAGGGTCGGAGTCATCTTTCTGATAACTGGCTAAGAAAGTGATGTCTGTCTTATCGCTCATTTTCCACGTCAATGATGGTGCAACCAAAAAGCGCTGTGCCTCAACATCATCAACCTTAGTACCGTTTTTTCGACCAAGCGCTACCAAACGAAACGCCACGTCATCACTGACTTCGTTATTCACATCGAGTGTCACTTGCGTGCGATCAAATGAACCAACATCGATACCCACTTGCCCTGATCCGCCATCAAATTGCGGACGTTTACTGACAACGTTAATCAAACCGCCCGGAGGGTTTTGTCCGTACAATACGGAAGCAGGGCCACGTAACACTTCTACACGCTCTAAACCAAACGGGTCAATTTGCCAGCTGTAAAAACCTGCCGAATAGAGGCGCGTACCATCTTGATATAAGCCTGTTCCGGCTTGTTGAAATCCACGTATAACAAACCAATCTTGCTTATTATCTTCACCAAAATAGTTGGTTTGAATACCCGGCGTATACTGAAGGGCATCTGAAATACTGATAGAGGCACGGTCATCCATCTGCTCTCTAGTCACCACAGAGACTGCTCTAGGGGTTTCATGCAGAGCAAGTGGCATTTTGGTAGCCGTTTGGCTTTTCTCACCGACATAACTAAAATCAGGTCCCACAGCATTATCGTCGACTTGCTGACCAATCACGACCAGCGTTTCATCTTCTGCGGCGTGTACTACTCCTCCACTCAATAATGCGGCTACTGCAATTGAAAGTGGGGTGAGCTTAAGCTGCCATTTCATTCTTCTTTCCTTAGCTAAATTGACAAAAATCAAATTGAATACAAATTATTATCATTTGTATTCATCAAGCGAATTGTAACAGCAGAAAAATGAAAGGGAATTTATAAATCAAGATGGTATGAAACAAGTGATCAGTAGCACGTATAATTGGTTGACTGTATTGTTAAAAATAGTGCGTTGCTGAACACAGTGAGCAAGAGGGATTAAAGAAAATGAAAAGAATCAACTGAGGAGATTAGATAAGACGAATTGAACCAAGATGATTCAATTCGCCCAAAAGTAACTGTAATTTAGTGGCAATACGGTTACATAGAAGTACAGGTACCCTGAATTGCAAGATCCGTCTTAGTAACTTCTGCTTTACCCGTTTGCTCTTCAACCTGCTCTAACGCTGCACCGCCAACGAATACACCCAATTTGATGTACTGCTGAACAAAGTAGTTACGACCTTCTTCTGTATACAGAGTGAGATCATTCGCAGAAAATTCAGATTCAGTGCTGATCGTATGTTCTTGGTTACCCGAAACTTGCTGGTAGAAGAAAACACCAGGTGCAGTCTCACCAACGCAGTCACCATTAATGTAGACATCTTTTTTCAATGCCGCGCCAACTGATGAGTTGTCACGATATACATAAACACCTGCCATGCCTTCTGCCGGTTCTGCAAATTGCTTCAATTTAGTTGACTCAGCTTTATCAGCCGTTGGAACTGTCGCACAACCAGAAAGAACAGACAGTGCGATTGCACCAAAAATTAGTTTAGTTTTCATTTGTTTACCTTTGCCAAATAACTTCCATATATGATTCAGCAAAATGATATACACCCAAAAATATGAATCATGTTGAATTTATAAAAACCTCGACATAAGTAACATATTGCGAGAATTTCTCATTTGTATTTTATAAACCCATCACATTGTTACGATTGTTAACAACTGTAGTCAGTTGTTTTTAAAAGAAAAAAGCCAGCATTACGCTGGCTTATTTTCAACAGATTAGGTTATTTACACTACCCGTTCTTAGGTGGAATAAATGCGGTCAGTTCAAGAGCTGGACCGGTGTATTTTTCAATTTTCACTAGTGCCGAGTTCGCTGCACAGCCGTTTGCTAGACGCGAAGTTGGAATATCAAGCGTTAGCACGTTTGCACCGCCGTTCTTACACAAACCTGTCTCTTTGTCGAGATCCGGCCAGCCACCTTCGTGAATACACACCGCGCCTTGCTTGATACCGTCAGTGACCAAAGCCCCCACCAGTACTTGACCGCGGTCGTTGAACGCACGTACTAAATCACCCGTTTTAATACCGCGCGCTTTTGCATCTTCGGTGTTGATTGAGATTGGCTCACGATTAGCGATTGCGTACTCATCACGGATCTTCGCATAGTTGAATTGACTATGTAGACGGTGCGCAGCATGCGCAGTCATCAACTGCAACTCATCACTCTTCGCTTTACCAAAGAACTCAGTAGGTTCCATCCAAGTTGGGTGAGCAGGACAGTCTTCTAACTGGTAGCCTTCGATCGTTTTTGAGTAAATCTCAATTTTACCTGAAGGCGTGCCTAGTGGGTTCATCACTGGATCTTTACGGAAGTCTGCATGACGCACGAACTGCGCAGCCTTCTTGTTGAACTTCATCTCGATCAGCTGGTTGTCATCCCAGAACTTACCGAATTTAGGCATACGAACACGCGCCTTCTTACCTGCTTTCTGAGCGTCATCGTAGAAGCCTTTCAGCCAACCCATTTCGTCTTTACCTTCGGTAAACACATCACGGCCACCCGCTTTGATCATCTCAGCCATGTCAGCAAATACGTCGAAATCGTTGCGCGCTTCACCTTGTGGCTCAACCACTTTCTTCATCGGTACTAGGTGCTGGTTAGAGTAATCACCCGTCATGGTCATATCGTTGCGCTCAAACGATGTGGTAATCGGTAGAACAATATCACCGTGCTTCGCTGCTGCCGTCCAGTAGATCTCAGAGATAACCACCAGCTCAGGTTTTTGCCATGCATTAATCAAACGGTTGGTGTCTTGGTGGTGTGTAAAGTTACCGCCACCTGCCCACCAGATCATCTTGATGTCTGGGAAGGTTAGTTCGTGGCCATTGTGCATGAATTTAGCACCAGGGTTTTCTAGCGCTTCCACAATACGAGCGACAGGGAATGCATTCACAGCACCTGATACCGCCCAGTCATTACCTGCAGAAGAACCACCGCCAATAGAAGCAGAAATTGCAGGAAGTACACCAGCGTCACGAGTTGGGTTACCGCCATTAGAGTAGTGGTAAGAGAAACCGAAACCACCACCTGGTAGGCCGATCTGACCCAGCATTGCTGCCAGCGTTACCACCATCCAATGACGCTGCTCACCGAACTGTTGACGTTGGATACCCCAACCTGCCATTAGCATGGTGCGATTTTGACTAAAGATGTCTGCCAGCACTTCCATCTGTTTAGCTGGTACGCCGGTGATCTCTTCTGCCCAAGCCGGAGTTTTCTCAACACCGTCTTCTTTACCCATCAGGTAAGCTTCAAACTTGTCATAACCTGTTGTGTATTTGTTGAGGAACTCAACATCGTGCTTGCCTTTTTTAACCAACGAGTGTGCGATACCCATCATCATCGCCACGTCTGTCATTGGGCGCGGAGCAATCCACTGAACAGCGTCACCGAAGAATTCAATGGTTTCAGATTTCATTGGGTCGATAGCAATGATGGTCTTACCCGATTTCTTCAGTTGGTTGAAGAACTCTAGGCCCGAGCAATCTGTTGAGCTCCAAGCAATCTTAAGCGTGTTCAACGGGTTCATACCCCAAAGAACAACAACATCAGAACTCTCTAGAACAACTGGGTGTGTTGTCTGTTGTTCGTATACTTCAATCGAGCCCATAACGTGCGGCATGATGACTTGCGCAGCACCTGTCGAGTAATCACCTAAGTGACCTGAATAGCCACCCGCCATACTCATGTAACGTTGAAGCAGTGTTTGTGCTTTGTGTAGAACACCACTTGAACGCCAACCGTAAGAGCCAGCAAATACAGACTCTGCGCCGCTCTCTTGACGAATACGCATATGTTGTTCGTGAATGAGCTTGTAAGCTTCATCCCAAGAAACACGTACGAATTCATCATCACCACGCTTACCTGTCGGTGCCGATGGGTTTTCCAAGAATCCTTTACGAACCATTGGATATTTAATTCGAGCCTTAGTATGGACTTGATCTGGACCTGTTGTTTGTAGGCTGTTTGGTACTGTTTGAGCCAGCGCGTTGGTGGTTGATACCAACTTGCCATCTTTGACTTCACAGATCATTGGCCCCATACGACCAGCCGTTAGTACCCCTTTACCACGCTTGTTAGCGGCTGCCGCTGTCATTGGTGTTAGCGACGTAAAGGCAAGAGCGCCGGCTGCCATACCTGTTCCTTTAAGGAATCCGCGACGAGTAATATCAGTCATTGTTGTTATCCTTTCGTTTCTTATTTAGTGGCCAGCCACATCTTTGGCGTGGTTCTGGAAGAATTTGGTTAGAAGCTCTAAGTCTTCAGCGGAGATATCAGTACGATCGCCCATGCCTTTCGCCACTGGGCCCCAAGCATTAACGGTAAAGTGACCCGCTGGAATTTTTGCGTGGCAAGTTGCACAGTAAACATTGTCGAGTTCTTCTGCGTAGTCCCAGATAGGCTCAAGAGAGTCCAACACATCAGCATCGATCTGCGCGGTAATCACTGCCGTACGCCACTCATTACCGTATTCGTCTGCGTGGTACTCGCCAGTTTCTAGCGCGTTTTGACCAGCTTCTGTCAGCATCGCGACAATCGCGCGTTGACCTTCGCCGTAGTACAGCACCTGCTCAGCACCTTTCATTTGATAAGCGTGCAGTTCCACTGTGCGCTCAGTGCCTTCTATTGAAACAACATCCAGTTTCGCAGTCGGATTGATCGTGCCAAGCTCGCCCATCTCGATAGTTTCTACCGGGTAAACCACTTTTGCGTCTGGTGCAGTTTTCTCTGTGAACGCCATGAGGTTATCGAACGCTTCGCTATCCATTTCAGGTTCCGGAGCAAAGTGCGCCACACCTTTATGACAATCGATACAGGTTTGATTGCTCTCTTGAGCGTAAGCGTGCATTTTGGCTGCATCTTCAGACTGCTCGTAACTGTCCATCGCATCAAAGGTATGACACGAGCGACAGGTAGCAGAGTCATTTTCACGCAGCTGTGCCCACACTGTTTCAGCCATCGCCATACGGTGTTCTTCGTACTTCTCTTCGGTATCAATCTTACCGGTCACAAATTCGTGATAAATGTCCTTAGATGCACGAATTTTTGTGATTACGTAGTCAATTGGATCCGAAGGAATATGGCAATCTGAGCATTCAGCTCGAATTCCTTTGGCGTTACTGAAGTGAATTGAACCTTCATACTCTTCGTATGGGATCTGCATGGTGTGACAAGAAACGCAGAACTCTGTGCTTGATGTGTAGTGCATGACCGCAGCCGTGCCCCCCAACGTCAACCACCCAATTCCTATGCCTACCGCCGCGATAACAGCGATATAACGTTTTTTAATAGACATATTTAGTAATCATCTTTAACAATTGGTTGCAATTGCGATCAGAGTAATACTTTAGGGTTAGCCCTTATTGATTTATGTCATAATTAGTCTTTTTTGATAATAAATATGCCGTACAGTGGGAGCCAGGTTGTAGATTTACAATTCAATGAATGCGCACCCAATACAAATATCAATAGACCCTTACCCATCCCATAGCCAGAACAAATAAATTCAGCGATATTCATTACAAGAAAAGCCCCCTTTGTTTGGGGCATATCAAGTTAAAACCTCGTTAAGTCAGGTAAAGTCATCGGCGATTTACGTACTATGAGACAATCATGAGTCACTCTGAACTTTTGCAAAAAATTGCTGGTTTTACCCGTATTGAACAAGCGCTTGATTATTTTGAGATCGGTTTTGATAGTCGGTTTATTGAAGAGAACCGAAGTGAATTAGTGAAACGCTTTAATGGTTATCTGATTTTGACAAAACCCGATGATTGGTTCTCAGGACGACGAGCGTTAAAAAACGCGTACTGTAAGGTTCAGCGTAGCAAGCTAGACAAACATACGCGCTCAGCATGCCGTGGTTGTACATCTTGTCAGCGTCGCTAACCTTTTCTGAGTAGTTTGCTTGAAATGAAGTGTGCTAATCTTAGTGCAACTCAACCACGAGATAATAACTACAATGAACATTTTCAGTAATTTTGAAAGCGGCAATATTAATGTCGTTAATGCAGATTCTCCACAAAACATCCAACTGACTATCCCAGCGGATAAACACACAGACATTGCTCAATGGTTTCATTTCCGCTTAGAAAGCGAAGCGCAAGTTTCTCACCATTTTGAAATCCAAGGCTTAGCAAAGTCCGCCTACCCTGAGGGTTGGAAAGACTACGACGTTGTTGCTTCTTACGATCGCGAAGAGTGGTTCCGCATTCCAGCAAAATTTGATGGCGATATACTACAATTCGACATCATTCCTGAGCATGAATCTATGTTCTTTGCGTATTTCGCACCTTACTCTTATGACCGCCACCAAGACTTACTGCACAGTGCTCAAACGCACCCTGCTTGTAAGCTTGAAACGCTAGGTGTAACTAACGACAACAACGACATCAGCCTACTGACCATTGGCGAACCAAGCCCAGAGAAAAAGAATATCTGGATCATTGGTCGTCAGCACCCAGGTGAAACAATGGCAGAATGGTTCATTGAAGGCTTCTTACAGCGCCTTCTTGATGAGACAGATACCGTTGGCCGCGCCCTACTCGATAAGGTTGTGATTCGCGCAGTACCAAACATGAATCCAGACGGCAGCATCCGAGGTCACTTACGCACCAATGGTTTAGGCGTAAACCTGAACCGCGAATGGCAAACACCATCAATGGAGCGTAGCCCAGAGGTTTACCTAGTTCGTGAGCGCATGTTGGAGACTGGCGTTGATATGTTCTTGGATATTCACGGCGACGAAGCAATCCCATACAACTTTGTTGCGGGTAGTGAAGGTATTCCCTCTTACGATGCTCGTTTACAAGGTTTGGAAGAGCACTTCAAACAAGCACTATTCACTATCACACCAGAATTCCAAGATGAAGTTGGTTACGATAAAGACGAGCCAGGTAAAGCAAACTTAACCGTTGGCTCGAACTGGGTAGGTGAGCAGTTCAAATGTCTTTCTTATACGGTTGAAATGCCATTTAAAGACCACATTAGTCATGCAGAAGAGCTTTACGGCTGGTCGCCAGAGCGCAGCGTGGCATTTGGTCACGATATGCTAGCGGCAGTTTGGGCAACAGTACCAAAACTGTAACCCATTTAAGCTATGTACGAGTAGCTCTATAAATTTATCGCAGCTATGGATACAAAAAGCCCGAGAGTCACTTCACTCTCGGGCTTTTTATTATTCTTTATTATGCCGCTCTTAAACTTGCGAAAAATGCGGGGTAACGTTGGCGAATATGTCGTTGTTCAGACACCATGTCTTTAAAGCTCGGCCCACGAGACAACTGAATGATCACTTCATTGCCATCAAAGCGTAATACCGCGCCTGTAACATCGACTCGCTTTTCATCATGCAGATCGAGTGTGCCCGCCATAGAGAGCCCACGATAAAAATGACTGACATTCCGAGTCATAACACGCACGCCTTTCTCAGATACTTCGCTCACTTGAAAGAGCTCATCTTTGATACGCATGATCGGCCTAGCGCCCTTTGGGTATTTTAAGCGATAGTACTGGCGTTTTTGGGTAAACGACCCGTCACTCATTTATCTGTCTCCCTACACATGGCACCAATTAAGCACCAAATTCAATATCCACCTAACAAATAAAGATAACATAAATCATCATTAGATTTAATTATCGACAACGCTCGTCAGACCTTTAGCTAAAATATCAACAAGTGTTGAGACAGAGTTCGCATTTCGTTCATCAAGGTGATCAGTCAGTCGGATGAAACCACATAGCTTTGACTTGCTAAAATGGTTCACTCTGCACATATCCGCTGTTAGACTCCTTTCCCTCTTTTCAATTGGTTCACACTATGACGTTCAAATCTCTAAACCTGTGTCCTGAGCTTATCGATGCTCTTCCTAAAGCTCTACAACAACCAACCGAGATCCAACATAAATCGATTCCAGCGATCTTAGATAAAAGAGATTTACTGGCACTGGCTCAAACGGGTAGCGGGAAAACACTTGCATTTGGTTTGGGTGGGTTACAGAACCTTGAACGTGATATCAATGCTGTTCAAAGCCTGATTGTGGTGCCAACTCGTGAACTGGCCAACCAAATATCTTCTTCATTAACGCCCTTTGCAAGCGCGCTCTCCATTCGTGTTGCAACCTTCATAGGTGGCATGAGTGAAGAGAATGTTAATGATGCTCTAAGCAGTAAACCACAGATGGTCGTGGCCACGCCTGGCCGTTTAGTATCCTTGATTGAACAAGGTTTATTGTCACTGTCGCATTGCCAGGCATTGGTGCTAGATGAAGCTGACCGCCTGTTGGACATGGGGTTTTGGCCTGACATTCAAGTGGTCAAAAAATCCTTGCCGGCAAAACATCAAACTCTACTGTTCTCCGCGACACTACCAAGCGAACTCGAGCACCAAGCTGATGAATTGCTATTCAAGCCTCTAAAAGTCAACGTTCATCCAAAAAACAGCGTGGCTCAAAACATCAAAGAGACACTGTACTTAGTCAACAAAGGCAGTAAACCCCAAGCGCTTATCAGCCTATTGCAGCAGTACAAAAACACTCAATCTCTGGTTTTCATCGGAGCTAAAGACAACGCGGACGCTCTGACCAAAAAGCTTAAGAAAGCCAAACTCAACGTAGAAGCACTACACGGGAATAAAAGCCAAGAAGAGCGCAGCCAGATTCTCGAAGATTTCAAAAAAGGGCGTATTGAAACGCTGGTTGCAACCGACGTGATGGCGCGTGGTATCCATATTGATGCTCTACCTCTCGTGATTAACTTCGAATTGCCAGCGCATTCGGCAAACTATGTCCATCGTGTTGGGCGCACAGCTCGGGCTGGCGCTACTGGTCATGCAATTTCATTAGTGAGTCACAGTGAAGCTGAAACTTTAAATGCAATACGCCAGTTAACAGAGCGAGCGTTACCTGTTCAGTCATTAGAAGGCTTCCCAGTAACAGATAAGCCTGCTACTGAAGGTACACAACGTAAACGCCCACCAAAAGACAAACAGGCAAACCGTCGCACAGCTAAGAAAAAGAGCATTAAGCAGTTCAAGAGTAAAAACTCACGTTAATCAAACGCGGGAGCAAGCCATCGCTCACTGCAAAACAATAGCGCTTTTATTCAAAAATTGTACATTCATTCAAAGCCCAGCTCAGAACTGGGCTTTTTTACACCTGAACCGCGCAAAATAGTCATCTTCACACATATAAAATGCCTTATTTTGAGGCTCGGATTTATGCTGCTTTAAATTACATTTTTATGAATAACGCACTCAACTGATTGATTCCTCGTTGGTCAAAAAAAATACTTCAAAATCGCGTTGACGGTCACAAAACCACCAACTAGATTTTTCTATTAGTGTCTATAACCAGGAGGTCATTGAAATGAAACGTGCTAGCTCTGCATACCGATTACAACTGATTAAAGAAGTAGCGACCCGACGCGATCGTCAGCGTTCTAATGACCCGATGGCTAACTACATTCAAACGCTATTAGATAATAAAGATGAGAGTGACAGTTCTGTAGAACGCAATCACCGATTCAGTGGTAATCACTTTGATGAGCATATTGGTGGTTGGGTAAGCGATCACTGGGGATCTAAATAGTTAAAGCCCAAAAGAGAGAATCCCATGCTTTACGTGTTTTACATACTTTAAATACATAAAAGCCACCGTTGGGTGGCTTTTTAGTCTTCAGTTATTGTGTGTATTTCTGGATAGCGAAAATAGATTACTGAAACGGCATATCTGAGAGGTGAGATAGCACTTCCATTTGCTCTTCTTCAGTCATACTGTGCCAATCACGCGCGACTCTTTCAGGGTCGTCTTTATCTTCAATACTTTCTTTATCGAGCGACTTTATTGGCTGGCTCTTAATTTTACTCTCTTTTTTACTCATACCAACATCATCCCTTCTGGCACCGTATTCTCTTTAATATTACACCTGCCGCTCGATGTAAAGAGTTTGTTAAAAACAGGCTGTATGAGTCGCAATTATCCAAAAAGATCTTGTTGCGGGCTCATTACCTCTTCTGATGATTGTTCCGGTTTCGATCCATTGTTCAACTGAGCAAGGCGTTTTCTTCGATATCTCTGCCGGCACAATTTAATTACATGCAGCTGTTGAGCAGGCGTCATCGACATCCAATTGAAACGCTCTTCCCGCTTTCGCATGCAACCATTGCAATAGCCTTTTTCATCCGTTGAACATACTCCCACACAAGGGCTTGGAACTTGAAAAAATTCTAACTGCTCCACGACTCCTCCTGAGTACTCTATGTGCCTGATTCTATGATTATAAAATCATCGAAACTAACGAAAACATACTAAACTATGACCGTATACTGACACATATAGCGTTTTGTTAACTATACTTTTCACCAATCAAGTTACGCATCTTTGGTAACTTCGTTTATTCCTTTGGAGCCATATTATATGAAGTTTAGTTCAAAAAAATTACTAGCAGTAACCGCTTTACCTATCATGCTTGCTGCATGTACAACAACAGGTGATGACGCAATGCAAGTAACAGCTACCGATCTACAGCACCATAATTGGGAACTGGCACAAATCGACGGCAAAGACATTGAGAAAAGCGAACACGAAGCAGCACCTCGCCTAGAAATCGGCGAAAAGCTGACAGCTAACGGCATCGCAGGCTGTAATAATTTCTTTGGTCAAGGCGAACTGAAAGACGGTCAATTCCGCATTAAACAGATGGGCATGACAATGAAGATGTGTCACGGTGCGGCAATGGACATCGAACAGTCGGTTTCTGCAACACTTGCAGAGTGGAGTGACGTAACTCTGACCAAAGATACACTGGTACTGAAGAACGACGTACATACTCTGACTTACACGCTAAGTGATTGGAAAAACTAATCCCAATAACGTGTTATTTTGAATTTTAAAAGGAGCCATTTGGCTCCTTTTTTCGTACCTGAAGGGTATTTCTCAATCATTTGAAAAATTTCCATTTTTTCTGCAATTATTTACTCAAAAACTCGGTCATAGGTAAGGTCACATAATTCAATAAGTAATCCTTTGAATTTACTATTGAATTAGAAATTATTTCAGAAACAGATAGAATAACCTAAAGGATGTAACAAATGCATTGCCCTCAGCCGTTCACAAAGATATGGAAAAGTTTATGAACAAATTAGTTAGTACGATTGGATTACTGGCCACAACAGCCTACAGCGCAACACTTTATGCAGACAACACAAACTCGCAAGAGTGGAGCCAAATTGAACGTGAAGCCGAAGGACAAACTGTCTATTTTCACGCTTGGGGTGGTAGCCAAGAGATCAATCGTTATATCCAATGGGCAGGCAAACAACTGCAACAAAACCATGGTGTGACACTCAAGCACGTTAAGGTAACCGACATCGCAGAGACGACCACCCGCCTAATCGCAGAAAAAGCCGCGGGTAAAAACAGCGGTGGTAGTGTCGATATGGTCTGGATCAACGGTGAAAACTTCCGTTCAATGAAAGACAACGCTCTACTGTTTGGCCCGTTCACTGAAACGCTGCCGAATTGGCAATATGTCGATAAATCTCTACCAATCGATGTTGATTTCTCAGAGCCAACTGAAGGCCTTGAAGCACCTTGGGGTGTTGGACAACTTGTCTTTATTCACGACCAAGAAACGCTGAACAACCCACCTCATTCTTTCTCTGAAATGCTGAGCTATGCACAAGCGTACCCGAACCGCTTAAGCTACCCGCGTCCACCAGAGTTTCACGGTACCAGCTTTGTAAAATCACTTCTGATCGAGCTGACAAAAAACGATCCTGCACTGGCTAAACCAGTTGATGAAAAAACATTCCAAACCATCACTCAACCACTGTGGGCATACCTCGATGAGTTCCACAAGGTTGCATGGCGTGGTGGTAAACAATTCCCTGCCGGTACATCTGAAAGTATTCAACTTCTTGATGATGGCCAGATCGACCTAGCCATCACTTTTAACCCTAATGCGGTTTTCTCTGCTCAAGCTAACGGTACACTTGCAGAAACAACCAAAGCGTTTGCTTTCGAAAGTGGTGCACTATCTAACATTCACTTCTTAGCCATTCCTTGGAATGCAAACGCATCGGCAGGCGCTCAAGTTGCGATCAACTACCTATTGAGCCCAGAAGCCCAATCGCGCAAGGGCGACCTTAATATTTGGGGCGACCCGTCAGTGTTAAGCAGTAAGTACCTAACTGGAAGTGCTCGCAATACTCAGCAGTTCAAATCGGTAGATGAGCCGCACCCAAGCTGGCAAACCGCACTCGAGTCTGAGTGGTTAAAGCGCTACGGTAACTAAGTTTGATTCTTCACGCTCTATATTTTGTTGTTATAGCGGTGTGCATTCTCCCAACTATCCCAGGGGTAGTTGGGGTTATTGCTTCATCACTCAGTTACATACCCCCGCTGGGTTTAGAACAGTTTTCTACCGTAGGCTTCCTACAAGTATTCGCGTGGGAAGGCGTATATCACTCTATTGGGCTTACACTTAGCTCAGCAGTTGTCAGTAGCTACCTTGCCTGCTTTCTTACTTTCTGTATTCTTCAAGCCACTTGGGACAAACCGTTTTGGCGTAAAATAGAACTTACGCTCTCCCCTATGCTTGCAATTCCTCATGTCGCCTTTGCGATTGGATTTGCCTTTCTATTTGGCCCTAGCGGTTTAGGAATGAGAACGTTACACAGCATCGTCGGAGTAACATCAACCAACGGTGAACTTGCTTTGCTCGTCAAGGACCCTTATGCCTTGGGCTTGATTGTGATGTTAGCGTTAAAAGAGATCCCGTTTTTGCTGTTAATGAGTATCTCGATTCTGCAGCAGTTAGACATTCCAAAAATCACCAAAGTGAGCGCGTCACTCGGTTACAGTCGTTCACAGATCTGGTGGAAGTGTGTGTTCCCACAATGGTTCAACAAATTACGCTTTCCTATGTTGGCAGTACTCGCTTACAGCTTATCCGTCGTGGATATAGCGCTAATCATAGGCCCAACAAACCCACCGACTTTTGCTGTTTTAGTATGGCAATGGTTCAATGACCCTGACCTAAACCTTCTTCCCCGAGCGGCTGCTGGTGCCATTGTTTTATTTGGCTTAGCTAGCTTGTTAATTGCCTTTGCTCGATTGGTTGAATGGTCCATTCTTAAATGCTTCCGTGGCTGGCAGGTGTCTGGTCGTTCTGGCCTTACTCTACCCGGACGTAGCCTGTTTTCTTTCTTGGCCCTACTGACAGCAGCAATGTTCCCTTTGATGTTGCTGTGGAGTGTTGCTCAACGTTGGCGTTTTCCAGACCTATTGCCAAGTCGATACAGCACTCGCTTTTGGGAATACGAGTGGGATGCAATAACGAGTACCATAGGACAAAGCCTGTGGATTGCCCTCATGTCGGCGACCATCGCCTTAGTATTGGCACTTATTGCTCATGAGTATCGTATTCGGCATCGTTGGCAGATCCCGGGGTACATTATCGCTATTCCGATGCTCATTCCTCAGCTTTCAGTACTGTTCGGTTTGCAGGTAACAACTCTTTATCTCAATAGCACCGCTTATGAGTTTTGGGTTATCTGGTCGCATATATTTTTTGCTTTCCCGTTCGTCTACTTGTCATTAGATGGTCCTTGGCGCAGCTTTGAACCAGGGTTGATTAAGGCGGCTCTAAGCCTTGGAAAATCGCCACTTAGAAGCTGGCTCACCGTTAAACTACCAATACTCCTGCCAGCTATGGTTTTTGCTTGGGCTGTGGGGATTAGTGTGAGCCTCGCTCAATACCTACCAACCTTGATGTTGGGTGCGGGACGAATCAGTACCATTACAACGGAAGCAGTTGCACTAACAAGTGGGTTCGATCGTAGAGTCACTGCTATCTATGCCATTTGGCAAGCATTACTCCCTCTATTCTTTTTCTCATTTGCGATTCTTATTAGCCGCTTACAGGTAAAGTATCGCCGACTTTCATTCAAGGGTTTATTGCCTAATGAGTCTATCTCTCAAAGACCTCGCCATCCATAAACTCGATGGTAACGAACTGTTTTCGTCACTTAGCCTCCATTTGGACGCTGGTGAAGTGTTGGCGCTAATGGGCCCGAGTGGCTGTGGAAAATCGACTCTGCTGGATGTGATTGCTGGTCACCTTAGCAACGAGTTTGAATACACAGGACAAGTCCACGTCAACAACGCGCGAATCGATCAAATTGCTCCTCATCAACGTGAGGTAGGGATCCTGTTTCAAGACGATTTGCTCTTTCCTCACCTAAAAGTTTGGGAAAATTTAGCTTTTGCGTTGCCAAATAGCATTAAAGGGAAAGAGCGCCAACAACGAGCATTTGATGCCCTTAAGGAGATTGAGCTAACAAGGCTTGCGGACTCTTTCCCAGATCAAATCTCGGGAGGGCAGCGAGCGCGAGTCAGTTTAACCAGAATGCTCCTCGCCAAACCTAAAGTCGCGTTATTGGATGAACCTTTCAGCAAACTCGATCCTGAACTGCGTGTTCAATTTCGTGATTGGGTCTTTGAACAGTTGAGCAAAGCGAATATTCCAACCTTAATGGTGACCCATGATGAAACAGATATTCCACCCACCGCGCGAGTACTGAATTGGCCATGGAGCACTGAAAATGCTAGATAAGTATTCTATTAAGGTGATTCGCTGGCCTTTAACACAATCAGCTAAAGTGTTGAACGGCGCTGGCATCACGGCTAATCAAACGACATTTTTTGGATTTTTGATTGGCTGTTTAGCCTTCCCATCGCTCGCTTTTCAACAATATGACTTAGCATTGTTGTTTGTAGTGTTAAATCGTATCTGCGATGGGCTTGATGGCGCTCTTGCTCGCATCCAAGGAATTACCGATGCCGGTGGCTTTCTCGATATCAGCCTCGATTTCTTGTTCTATTCGTTGATACCTTTTGGCTTTGTGATTGCGAACCCCGATGCGAATGCCGTCGCGGGCGCTTTTCTGATTTTCTCCTTCATAGGTACCGGCAGCAGCTTCTTAGCCTTCGCAGTCATGGCAGGCAAGCAAGGAATAGAGAACCCAGTCTATAAGCATAAATCTTTGTACTACATGTCGGGATTAACCGAGGGAACCGAAACCATCGCTTGTTTCATCGCGTTCTGTATTTGGCCGCAACATTTTGCCGTAATCGCCTACGCGTTTGGCGCTGCGTGTTGGCTGACTACTTTTATGCGTATCTACTTTGGTTTTCAAACGCTCAATAATGTAAAAACCTAAACCGCTTCGAAACAAATAACATTGATTCCATAAAAAAGCGCCGCGTTACCATTGAGTAATTCGGCGCTTTCATTTTCGTTTAGCTATAGCTCAGTGCTATTCTGCAGCTTCTAACTTAAAGCGAAGTACTTTCAGGCTCGAATCAACATCAACATCGACAAACTCTGGTGGGTTTGGTAAGCGTTCCAGATATTTCACATTCGGCGCTTCTTCCGCCATGGTATCAATCAGAAAGTTAGGTGAAACCATCGGAGAGTTCACACAAGCGATCACTTCTCCGCCCTCTTTAAGAAGTTCAGGTAGGCGACGCAGAATTCTCTTATAGTCTTTGGTCAGTGCAAAGCTGCCTTTCTGGAAAGATGGTGGGTCGATGATCACCAACTCGTATGGACCACCTTTCTTGATTTTTCCCCAACATTTGAAGATGTCATAACCCAAGAAGTTCACTGAGCGCATGTCATGTTCATTTAATCGGTGGTTGTCGCGACCTTTGCTTAATGAACCGCGAGACATATCTACGTTAAGACACTGACGCGCACCACCCGCTAGCGCAGCTACAGAAAAGCCACAGGTGTAAGCAAACAGGTTTAATACGTTCTTACCTTGAGAGTTCTCTTGAACCCACTGACGGCCATTACGCATGTCTAAGAATAAACCGAAGTTCTGGTTGCGACCGATGTTCAACTGGTACTTAAGACCGTGCTCAATAACAACTGGTGATGAGTCTAGTTCACCCCAAATCACTTCCGATGGGCTGCCTTCAGTATAGCGATGTTGCAGCACAACACTTGTGCCCTGCTTCTGTTGCCAAATTGGCTGCTCTGTCAGTTTAACAAGGCCCTCTTTCAAAACAGATAGGAACTCTTCATCGACCTGTTTGAAAATGTTCACCAACAACTGACCATCGACCCAATCACACGTTAATTGCTCTAGGCCTGGCCAATATTTACCACGACCATGGAAAATACGACGTAGCTCGTTAGGTACTTCATTTAATTGTTGTTCGATATGTTCAAAAAATACCGGTAAAGCAGATGCTTCCATTATATCTCTCACTTAATGTTTAGCTTTGGCCACGCCAGTGACCAAGGTTCAAGCCAAGTATCCAAACCTGTCGATACCGCCTCATGCGACCATTTTTGACCTAGAGATTGGTGTGCTCTCGGGTCGCACACATATTGATATGCTTGAGATTGATAGGTAAATCGAATCGCAAAGGCATGCAGATAGCCACGATCAGATTGACTTGAAGAATTATAAATTGGGTCGCCAACGATCGCCGAACCTATCGACTTCATCGCCACGCGGATTTGATGAGTGCGCCCGGTGTACGGCTTACAAAGCAGCAGTCGTTCACCTGGCTCTGCTGCCGCCGATAAAAACTGGGTCACCGCTGGGTTTTGCTTGCTGTTGATCAGCTTCCAACTTGAGCGTCGAGAGCGCTCCATGTCACCCACGATCAAGCCCTGTTTCTTTTTCGGCTTCTTAGAGCCTATTGCAAGGTAGTACTTTTCAACCTCTCGGTTCGCAAACAACTGAGACAGCTCACTGGCCGCAGCTGCATGTTTTGCGAGCAATAGAATACCTGACGTCATTTTATCTAGACGATGCACAAGATAGAGCTTTTCAATGTTGAGTGATTTTGCCACCTCTTGAAGCAGCATAGTATCACCGTCATCCTTGTGGACACTCACGCCCGGATGCTTATTGATAAGTAAAAAATCTGAATGGTTTACAAGAATATCGAACATGAAAAGGCTTACTCCGTAATCGAGCGTGAAGTATACCTTGTCTAACATCAGATAACAGTAGTGAAAAAGCCCACGACTGAGTGTTCGACAATCGTGGGCTTGATAGCTGTTATCCGTTTTGTGAAGCCGGCTAAGCCAGTTTAAATTGAGCCAGTAGCCCTTCTAACTCTTGAACCTTAGCGTTTAGACTCATCGTGCTCTCAGAGCTGCGTGTTGCCAACTGCAATGAAGATTCTGAGATATCACTAATAGCGGTAATATCGGCAGCAATCTCTTTGGTTACCGCTGTCTGCTCTTCGGCAGCCGTTGCAATAGAGTTAACCATGCTTTGAACATTAGCCGCACCATTTACAATCGCTTCCAACGCTTGCACTGCGCCAGAACTCTGTTCAACGCCAATATCAACTAAACGGCAGTTGTCCTGGGTATAAGTTACCGCTTCCTGAGTGCCTGATTGAATCGCTTGAATGATACCTGATACTTCTTGAGTCGCTTTAGTCGTGCGCTCAGCAAGCGCTCGTACTTCGTCCGCTACAACCGCAAAGCCACGACCAAACTCACCAGCACGCGCAGCTTCGATCGCCGCGTTCAACGCCAATAAGTTGGTCTGCTCGGCAATGTCTTCAATCACTTTAATGACACTACCAATCTGCTCACCATGAGATCCAAGCGTATTCATTTGTTCTGACATTTCACCCATTTGTGCAGAAACCTGCTGAATACTTGTCACCATTTCAACGATAACTGATCGACCATCTTCTGCTGATGTCTCAGAGCGACGCGCTTCTTCATAAGTCGATGTACCTTGTTGAGCAACTTCTGAAATTGTTAGGCTTAGCTCTTCTGCAGCGGTTGCAATCAATGTTGCTTTATCTGCCTGTGCTGACGCACCAGAAACAATGTCTTGGCTGATCGACGAAAGCTCACCCGTTGCGGTTTGCACTTGATTTGTCACAGACGAAATAGAACCGATCAAGCCAACCAAGGATTTCTGCATCTGGTTAATAGACTGACCAAGGTGAGCTAGCTCGTCATCCGAATTATCCACAATGTCTTCTGCGGTCAGATCGCCGCTCGCCACTTTACGTGCTACCTGCTCTACTTTGGTTAAGCGGCTGGTAATTGAATTTGACAATAGATAAGCGATCACAGCACCGGCAGCAATAGAGATGGCCGTTAAGATCAAGATCATACGTTCCATTGCTGTAAATGAGTCTGTTAGAGCAAGTAAGGCTTTATCCGTTTGCACCTCTTCTGCCATTGACGCCTCATCTAATAACGCTTCTATCGGAACCAAGTGTTGTTCGTAAAGAGAACGTAAATCGCGAATATTATCCAAGAAAGCCGCTTCTTGATTCGCTTTTGGCGCAATCTGGTTTTCAAACGCAGTATTGAACTCCTTCATCAAGCTTTCAACACGCTCGATTCGGCGGTAATCAGGCGTCCCCACGCTCTCCAGCGCTTTCACCTTATCAATCGCTTCGAAGAACTGCCCTTTGTTTGCTCGGTAGTCGTTAAACGCACCATTCACATGGGTTACAGTCCCCATCGCATCGCGATAGACGTCCGCCGTTTCATCTACAAGTACGAGATAGTTGACTAACTCAGGTACATCATCCATGCGTATTTCGTCGGCTACTCGGTGTGAGCCAGTTACTTCAATCCAGACAAATGCCACCAATACAATCATTAGCGCCAATATAGAGCTAAAGCCTGCATATAACTTTTTTCTTACAGACAATTTCACGTTTCACCTTCCTAAGGGAGTCAATATTCACTTCGCATATCTTTATGCTTAATCTATATCGACAACTATGCGAATAACTTTAGAAAAAACCGTACGGAAAACCCTATAAATAAGAAAAGGTTAGAAATGAAGCAAAAAAAAGCGAGAGCCCTAAGACTCTCGCTTTCTGTTGATTTTGACTTTTAAGGTCGCGATTACAATTTCTTAGAAATTACCGCTGAACCTGCAATGATACCGATACCTAGTAGCATGATTGCACCTTTACCGCTATCGAAGCCAGAAGAGATACCCATGAATGCAACGATTGCGATTGCTACTGGGATTACAAACTTAACTAGGTTGTACCATAGACCGAATAGTGGGAAAGATACTTCACCGTCGTTAGTGATTTCTTTCTCTAGGTCTGCACGGTTTAGTCTCCAACCAGCGAAGATACATACCAACATACCGCCAACTGCTAGGAAGATCTTATCTGTTAGAAGGTCGAAGATATCAAACGCACCAGTGTCGAATAGTGTTGGACCAACGCCACCTAGAGATAGAGAAGCGAAGATACATAGTGCAGCCATTACAACACTTGCAGAGATTACTGCTGTTACACGCTTCATGCCTTTCTCATCGATTAGGTAAGAAACCACAACCTCTAGTAGAGAAACTGAAGATGTTAGAGCCGCAACACTTAGACCGATGAAGAACATAAGTGCAAATAGAAGACCGATTACGCCGCCCATTTCAGCAAATAGCTGAGGAACAACTACGAATACTAGACCAGGACCTGCTGCTGGCTCCATACCGAATGCGAACATTGCTGGGAACATTGCAACACCAGCTAGGATAGCAACACCGGTATCCATCGCTGTAACCATAGCTGTAGTCTGAACTAGGTTTTCTTTCTTCTTAAGGTAAGAACCGTAAGTCAACATACAACCCATACCTAGAGATAGTGAGAAGAATGCTTGACCAAGTGCAGCAAGAATTACGTTGCTGTCTACCTTAGAGAAATCAGGGCTGAATAGGAACTCAAGACCAGCCATAGAACCTGGAAGCGTTAGACCTTTGATCGATACTACGATAAGGATCAGGAATAGCAGCGGCATTAGAACCTTACCTGCTTTCTCGATACCGCCCGAGATACCTTTCATAACGATAACAACGTTAAGTAGTAGGTATAGGCCCATCCACATTAGTGGTTGAACTGGGTTAGAGATGAAACCGCCGAAGCTGTCACCGATTGCTTCAGGTGCGTCTAGAAGACCACCAGCAATCTTACCGATGTAAGCAATAGACCAGCCGCCTACTACAGGGTAGAAACCCATGATAAGTAGACCACTCACTACGCCGATAACACCAGCGAACGTCCAACGACGGTCTGTTGATTTAAATGCACCTACTGCTGATTTTTGCGTATGACGGCCGATAGCAAATTCAGTCAGCATTACACTGAAACCGATGAAAATCACGAAGAATAGGTAGATTGCAACGAAGGCACCGCCGCCGCTCTCACCTGCTGTGTATGGGAACTTCCAAATATTACCTAGACCAACAGCAGAACCTGCTGCAGCCATTACGAATCCTAACTTCGAACCCCAGGTATCACGAGGCTTTGTGGTTGTATTACTAGTAGCCACTTTAACTCCAAAATTTGTATGTTGTGTAATGTTGTGTTTGCTTTGGGTGGCGTCTTATAAAAAGAAGGTGTAAATCTTCGTTTACATCCTAAAAAATTTGATTGACGCTCGTTGTATAGCAAGTAAACCAGTTTAAGATTAAAATTGGAAGCCCGAACCGTACATATTTCGTTACCAATGTAAAATATTATGGTTAAATGCCGACTTTTCATACAAAACAATCGTTTTCGTCTTAAGTTAACTAAAACTTAACAACTTTACTCTATTTACAGCCTTTACTCTAATTTGTAAATAGTTGTTCTGTAAAATTCCCAAATTGTCAAAATAGCATTACTATCTAAGTGTCTCTTTTTTCGAGTATTAGATGTGGAAAAGCTCTATCATTTCTTAACTTTGGCCGCCGTTGTGCTCTATTGGGTGCTGGTTGCGGGTGTAACGCTTCGAGTCGTACTAAAACGACGCTCAGTTAGCGTCTCTTTATCTTGGCTACTCGTTATTTACATTGTTCCAATCGTGGGCGTTGCTTGTTATTTCCTATTCGGTGAATTGAATTTAGGAAGAAAAAGAGCAGAACGCGCCCAGCGTATGTTTACACCTTTTGGTGATTGGTTCCGACAGTTGAACCACTGCCAAGTGCATGTGCCTGGCAAAGTCGGCTCACCGATCCACAAAATTGATGAACTGTGTAACAACCGCATGGGCATTCCAGCTTTAAGCGGCAACACCCTCTCTTTGCAATCTTCCCCCGAAGAGATCTTACATTCGATCATCGAAGACATCGAAAATGCACAAACTAGCATTAAGATGGTGTTCTACATCTGGCACCCAGGCGGGTTAACGGACTCTGTCGCTTCCGCTTTGATACGAGCGGCAAAGCGTGGCGTCGACGTCAAAGTGTTATTGGATTCGGCAGGATCTCCTCGTTTCTTTAAGAGTCACTGGCGTTCTATGATGCGCGATGCGGGTGTGCAGGTTATCCAAGCTCTTGAGGTAAGCCCTTGGCGTATGTTCCTGCGCCGTCTAGACCTTAGACAACATCGCAAGATCATCGTGATTGATGAAACCGTCGCCTACACAGGCTCCATGAATATGGTTGACCCAGCGCACTTTAAACAAGGTGCTGGCGTTGGACAGTGGATAGATGTAATGGTGCGAGTGACAGGGCCGACGGTTAATGTCTTGTCTGCCATACATGGCTGGGACTGGGAAGTTGAAACCGGAGAACGTATTTTACCCGCTCTGCCCGAATGCAAGGTTGACGAATCAGAAGTTCAACACCCGGTTCAAGTCGTGCCCTCGGGTCCCGGAATGCCCGAGTATTTGATTCTACAGGTATTAAGCATTGCGATTAACCAAGCCAATCGCTCGGTTCGAATCACCACACCTTACTTTGTACCGAGTGCCGATCTGCTCGAAACTCTTAAGATGACTGCGCAACGAGGCGTAAACGTAGAACTGGTGATTCCGCACAGTAACGACTCTCTGATGGTTAAATGGGCATCTCGCGCATTTTATACCGAGCTGCTTGAAGCTGGTGTTAAGATTTACGAATTCTACGGCGGCTTACTGCACACCAAGTCGGTAGTGATTGATGAGGAGTTCTGCCTTATTGGTACGGTAAACATCGATATGCGCAGTTTCTGGCTTAATTTCGAAGTAACTCTCGCCGTCGATGACGTGGACTTTACGCGCCAGCTCGCAGACCTTCAAGAATCATATATTGAAAGTTCTCATCCAGTTAGCCTCGATAAATGGCAAGAACGAAGCCTTCAATCACGCTTCTTTGAGCGTCTATTTTACCTGTTCAATCCATTACTCTAGCTTTTGATTCCTCTCTACAATTTCTTTTGCAGACCCTTTTTCACTAAAGGGTCTAGTTAATTCCTAAAAACTCTTTAACTTCCCTTGCTTTCGTACCCAATGGCATGTTTTAAATAAAGGATAATAGATTGATAAGGAATTCAGAGTATGTCCGAAAGCAAAACAACAAAACTGATCACAGCGGGCCGCGATAAAAAGTGGACTAATGGTGTGGTTAACCCACCCGTTCAGCGTGCATCAACTGTTGTATTTGATACCGTTGCAGACAAACACAAAGCAACCGTAAACCGTGCCAACAAAACTCTATTCTACGGCCGTAGAGGCACCAACACCCACTTTGCTTTCCAAGACGCAATGGTCGACCTTGAAGGCGGCGCAGGCTGTGCACTTTACCCTTGTGGTACGGCGGCAATTTCTAACGCCATCCTCTCGTTTGTTGAAGCAGGCGACCACATTCTGATGGTGGATACGTGCTACGAACCAACACGCGATTTTTGTGACACCATCATGAAAAAAATGGGCGTAGAAACGACCTATTACGAGCCAACCATTGGCGAAGGCATTAAAGATCTTATTCAACCAAACACTAAGGTCTTATTTACTGAATCTCCGGGCTCCATCACCATGGAAGTCCAAGATATTCCTACACTGGCTCGTATTGCTCATCAGCACGATATTATCGTTATGCTCGACAACACGTGGGCCGCGGGCGTGAACTTCTCGCCATTTGACTTCGGAGTCGACATCTCGATTCAAGCAGCAACCAAATACATCGTTGGTCACTCAGATGTCATGCTTGGCACTGCCGTTGCCAATGAAAAACATTGGGACCAACTGCGCGAGCAAAGCTATCTAATGGGGCAGTGTGTGTCACCTGATGATGCTTATCTTGGACTACGTGGTATTAGAACGCTGGATGTGCGTTTACGCCAACACGCAGAGAACAGCTTAAAAGTTGCTCAATGGCTACAAACTCGCCCAGAAGTTGATCATGTTCGTCACCCTGCTCTAGAGAGCTGCCCTGGTCATGAATTCTTTGAACGTGATTTCACTGGCGGTAATGGTCTGTTCTCGTTTGTGCTTAAAACTAGCTACCCACGAGCTACGACTGCACTATTGGATGGCATGAAGCACTTTAGCATGGGTTATTCTTGGGGCGGTTTTGAAAGCTTAATTCTCGCTAACGAACCGAAAAGCTTTGATAACTTGCGAACGGTAGCAAACCCAAATTTCGAAGGCACACTTATCCGACTACATATCGGCCTTGAAGATGTTGAAGACTTAATTGCTGATTTAGAAGCCGGCTTTGAGCGCTACAACGCACTGTTGTAGACCGCAGGTCTAATTTCAACACTAAACTAAAAGGCAGCCACTGGGCTGCCTTTTTGATTCTCTACTCTTGGGGTTTCTTTTCAGTTACTTGATTAATTTACTTGGTAACAAATCGAGTTAAAGATCTCTGAGCGGTTATCATTGAAGAGATAAAGATAGTCATCCAACACTTGATAGTGGTAATCGATCGTGATCCCTTGATATTCACTGTATTCTGCGTTGATCACCGGATCAGGATGCTCAGTTGCGGTTCGTACATCAACAATGGTCATTGATAGACGGTCACCCTGTTGTTTGTAGTATCCGCTATACAAATTTTCTACCACATGACTCGATTCATCTTTGTCCGTAATAGTGACAAACTCTTTAATACTGAATGTTTCATTCGATTGAAAAGTAAAAATCATCCTTTCATAGAGCGATTGATATGGTTCAAAGGCTTTAGAAAGGAAATCCGTTTTCATAGTTTTACAATGCCAGCGGCTACCAGAGAGAGACTCTTTCTCCAGCATAAAACTCATACCCATAGTAAAAATCAAGACTGCTAAAATTATAATCCGCATAGGCTAGTCGCTACATATTTTTTGAAAGAGTCGAACGATGTTTTAGGATCGAATACCGACACGATGTAGTTGAATGACTGCCCATTTTCTTTTTGTACAAACATACTCAAAGCATCATTTTCTGGCTCATCAACCGATGGGTAGATACGGACGAAAACACGTAGGTGACAATGCTTAGGTAGCATTGTTGCAAGAACGAGTTCAAGCTCATCAATCGAGTAACGCTCCTCTCTCACAACATGGAGATAATGTTGATTACTGTTATCAATATAACTGGACGAATACTGCGATTGATCGACAAAGTAAGGTAGCGAAGAGTCAAAGGCGCGATATAAATTAAACGCGATAACGGAAATACAAAGAACAGCGATGACATAAAATCCAATATTGAAGCCTCGGCCATTTTGAATCGATAACGTCTTTGTATTTGAACTGGTTTTCTCTAACGGCTCTCCTGTTACTTGTAGAGCATCTTTAGCAGAAGAGGTTTCTGGTTCTCGCTCAGGTTCAAAGCCAACATCCGAGTCCGACATTCGTTGAGGTTGGATAGGTGTCGATGAAGATATTTCGAGTGAATAGCCAGTTTTGCTCACGGTTCGAATAACGGCACAATCACATGTCACTTTTGCGAGTGTTTTTCGCAGCTTGGATACTACATTAGTTAGCGCTTGTTCAGAAACAATGACATCGCCCCAGCACTCTTTGAAGAGCGCACTGCGCTCTACGCAATCGCCTACATTTTGCAGCAAGAAAACAAACACTTTGCCTTCAAGTGGAGAGAGGGTTTCAATGTCACCATCATTGAAGTGAAACTGCCTACGTAGTGGATCGTAGGTTGCCTCACATATTTGATAATTCTGTCTTTTCACATTCTTTTATAAATCTATATCACTGGCCGCATATAATATTGAAAAGTATAGAAAAGAATAGTCTATTTTCCACTAACGACTAAATTACCCCCGCTTTATCGTTGCTTTTTTGGGCAATCAACCAGATGGTCGTTTACCATGCCTACCGCTTGCATAAACGCATAGCAAATAGTCTCCCCTACAAACTTAAAACCACGCTTTTTGAGGAACTTGCTCATAGCCTTAGATTGTTCAGTTGAAGCAGGAACTTGAGACATTTCTTGCCAGTTGTTCATAACCACTTGATGGTCAACAAACTGCCAAAGTGCGTCAGAAATAGAGCCAAACTCCTTTTGTAACTCAATCGCTGCACGCGCATTAGTAAATACAGAAGCGATTTTTCCTTTATGCTTAACCACGTCATAACTCTCAATGATACCAGCGACGTGTGATTCATCCATTTCTGCTAGAGCCTCTAGATCATACTCTTTAAATGCCGCTCGATAACCTTCTCGCTTCTTCAAGATCGTAATCCAACTCAAGCCAGCTTGCGCCCCTTCAAGTGTAATAAACTCAAACAGAACCTGATCATCGTGAACAGGAATACCCCACTCGTTATCGTGATACTCCCTTTCCAACTCGTGCTTCAATGCCCACGCACAGGTTTGTTCAGTTTGTTGTGTCGTCATTGATGTTCTCCCTCGCGATCAGCATAGCGACCAAAAAATAGTGCCCCTTGGTGGGGCACTATAGTCTTTAACTTAAAATGAAAATGTTATACCACTTTGATTTTGTGGAACATACGATACAGAACCGGAACTACAATCAGTGTCAATACTGTCGCAAAGCCTAGACCAAACATGATGGTTACCGCCATCGGCTTAAAGAAAATATCCGGTAACAGCGGAATCATGCCCAGAATGGTCGTGATCGCAGCCATACATACAGGTCTTACACGACTTAATGCCGCATCAACCACTGCGATGTAAGGTTCTTTCCCTGACTTCATCTCAATATCGATTTGGTCAAGCAGTACGATCCCGTTTTTAAGCAACATCCCCGATAAACTCAAGAAACCAAGCAGCGCCATAAAGCCAAACGGCGTATTAAGCACCAGAAGACCGGTTGTTACACCAATCAATGCCAATGGCACCGTTAGCCAAACAATCAACGGCTCTTTTACTGAGTTAAACAAGAACACTGTAATCAAGAACATGAAAAGGTAGCCCATAGGCATAGTGGTAAACAGCGACGCTTGCGCATCTGCAGAAGACTCGTATTCACCACCCCATTCCAACGAGTAACCAGGTGGAAGCTCTATCGCTTCAATTTGTGGCTGTAGGCGTTTCTGTAGCGTCGCCGCTGTCTCTTCACCCAACAAGTCTGGGTCAGCCATGATCGTCAGCATACGCTTACGGTTCTTACGTATGATCAACGGGTCTTCCCATTGCATCTTGTAACCTAAGGTCACTTGTTGCAGCGGAATAAACTCACTCAACGCTGGACTCCAGATCTTCATCCCTTCGATATTTCTGATGTCGATACGCTCATCGTCCGGCAAACGAGCTACGATAGGCATCAATGTTGTACCGTCACGGTAAACACCGATGGACTTACCCGAGAACGACATCGCAAGGAAGTCATCCACATCAGACTTGGTTATACCGTAGCGACGCGCCTGACTTTCATTGAATTGAGGCTCTAGCACCTTAGTACGCTCACGCCAGTCATGACGAACATTGAATGCACCTGGATCGGCATGCATGATATCCATCACTTGAGCCGCAATTGAACGTAGCACCGTTGGGTCGGAACCTACGATACGAGCTTCAATCTTCGCACCGCCACCTGGACCTAATTCAATCTGTTTCAATTTGTAGTCTATTTCAGGGAAGCTCGTATCTACGTACTCTCTAAAGCGCTTCATTAGCGGAGCAAGAACATCATAACTCTTCACACGCGTTGTAATTTCGCCATAAGCGCTGTAACTCTTCTCTGGCGCATAGGTCAACATGAAACGCTGCAAACCTTTACCTGCGGTGGTCGTTATGTGTTCCACTTCCTCTTGCTCAGATAGCCAGTTCTCTAGCACTTTAAGTTTAGTATTGGTTGCTCGGATATCAGTTCCTTCCGGCATCCACACGTCCACTTGGAACATAGGAGTAGTTGATGATGGGAAGAAGGCTTGTTTTACAAAACCGAAACCATACACGCTCGCGCCTAAACCAATCACCAAAACGACCATGGTTAGCCACGCGCGCTTCATACAGAACTCAAGGAACTTTTTGTAGATAACAAAAACCATCCCGTTGTATGGGTCTTTGCCTTCACTGTCCGGATCAACTTTCTGACCTTTGAAGAACAGATCAGCAAAGAATGGGGTAATTGAAATCGCAGTAAACCAACTCAACATCAATGAGATAAGCAGTACCGTAAACAAGGTGCCACAATATTCACCGGTTGAGTCCTCAGAGAGCCCGATAGGTGCAAATGCTGTCACCGCGATAACGGTCGCGCCCAACAGAGGCCATTTGGTTTGCGTAACAATATCGGTTGCAGCTTGCATACGCGTTCGGCCTTTTTGTGTGCCTATGAGTATGCCCTCGACCACCACAATGGCATTATCCACCAGCATCCCCAGCGCAATAACCAGGGCCCCCAATGAGATACGTTGCAGGTCGATTTTAAAGTACTGCATGAAGATAAAGGTGCCTAATACCGTCAGCAATAGAATCAAACCAATCAACAAGCCTGATCTCAGTCCCATAAAGAACAGCAGTACCACAATTACGATAGCAACGGCTTGCCCTAAACTGACCACAAAGCCACTGACCGACTTTTCAACCTCTTTTGGCTGGTTATAGACCTCTGAAATATCAATACCGATAGGTTGTTGGTATTTCAGTTCAGCTAAGCGTCGATCAAACGCTTCACCGACAGCTACTACGTTAACCCCTTGAGCAAACGAGATGCCCATGTTGAGCGCCAATTTGCCGTTGTAGCCGATGATATTAGTCGGTACTTCGATGTAACCACGCTTAACCTCAGCCACATCCTTTAAGTAGATAAGGCCTTGAGCGCCCCCTTCCGTCAGAATTAAATCCCCAAGCTGTTCTACATTCTGGAACTCACCTGTCGGATGAATGCGGATATATTCATTACCGATACGCACCGCACCTGCATCAGATACGACGTTTTGTGTCGAAAGGAGATTAAAAACGGTATTTGGAGAGAGGCCTAAAGAGCTAATTTTCTTCATCGAGATTTCAATGAAAACTTGCTCTTGTTGTGCGCCAGACACCGATACCTTGCTCACCCCGTCTACCAGTTCTAATTCACGGCGAAGGTAGTCGATATAATCGAGAAGCTCTTTATAGGAGTACCCTTCACCAGTAACGGCGAGTAGGATCCCGTATACATCACCAAAGTCATCGATCACTTGCGGCTCGTTAACCCCCGGTGGCAACTGACCTTTGAGGTCGTTAACCTTCCGACGCAACTCATCCCAAATCTGTGGAAGATCATCAGGGCCGTAGTTGTTTTTCATTGTTACAGTGACCTGAGACAACCCTCGGCTTGAAATCGAGTTCACTTCATCAACATAGGTAAGTTGTTGGATCGCTTTCTCAAGCGGATACGTAACCTCTTCCTCAACCTGTTGCGGTGTCGCCCCCGGATAAGAAGTCACGACCATTGCGTCTTTGATAGTAAACGCTGGATCTTCTAATCGACCTAGCCCAAAAAACGCTGAGACACCACCAATCAAGAAAATGAGTGATAACATCCAACTGATCACTTTATTGCGTATGAAATATGCCGCAACTCCTGTTACTTCATCATCGCTTTGAGACTTATTATTCACTTCACTCATTATTCGTCTCCTGAGACAATACTTCCACTGTCATCCCATCTCTTAATTTCGACACACCTGCGGTTACTATGCGCTGCCCAATTTCTAAACCTTTAACGACTTGCAGAGTTGTTTGATTAGCTTTACCTAAAACGACCTGTTGCTTAGTCACGGTGTCATCGTCATTGACGACCCAAACATAAGAGTCTTTGTTTTCAAGTGAGTCACCATCAGCATTAAACACCGATTCAATTGGGATAAGTACCCCCGCTTTAAGCTCCAAGCCGATATCACGACCGTATGAAGTCACCTCTACCGCCATACCATCGAGAATGAGGTCATCCTTCGGCATTGGTAGCGCGAGAGTTACAGTAAATGTGCCTGTGCTTGGATCAGGCTCGGTAGTGAACTCCTTGATTCTCGACTCATACTCATTGCCACTAGGAACACGCACCAAAGCTCGAATATCGGATACCAAAGTTTCAGTAGGTTGATTGACGTAGATACGATCCGGCAGCTGAATTACAACCTCTACGTCTTCCACACTGTGAATATTCACGATTTGCTGACCAACCTGAATGTTCTCGAACTGGTCGACGCTAACACGAGAAATGATCCCATCAACTGGCGCTCGTAATTTAGTAAAAGAGAGGCGTAATTTCGCAAGCTCAAGCTCAGCAAACGCTATTTGGCGCTGTGCTGCAATTTCATCAAACTGGGATTTCGCCAATAAGCCTTTCTTAACCAGCGGACTCGAACGTCTATATTGATTATTGACCACGGTGTAACGAGCCTGAGCGTTATCAACCTCTAGTTGATAATCGGTTGGATCAAGCTCGGCAATGATGTCGCCCTCTTTAACACGCTCACCCTCTTTTACGGTCAGTCGGTTAATTTCACCCGCTACGCGAAAGCTAAGGTGCGCTTTTTCAGCCGCATTGGCGACTGCCGGGAAGTAGAGCTTGTCATGAAAGTCGAGCACTTGTACTTCCATAGCTCGTACCAAGGGTGCACTGATTTCTGACTTCACTTCGGCACGCTCACAACCGACAAGCAATGCGATGCATGAGAGCCCGATAGCTCTTTTAATATTCTTCATATTAGAGCCCTCTCTCTTTAACCCATTCGCGAACTTTCTCGCCAGACTGCAGTTCATTCACACCAGAAGTAACAATGCGATCGCCATCATTTAAACCGGAAACAATATGACGTTTTTCATCAGTCACTATCGCAACTTTCTCGACAATACCGTCGCTGTTTACACGCCACACATAGGTATCATCATTTTCAGTGATCATCGCTGCGCTAGGTATCTTAGTCGCGGCTCCTCGGTTAGAAGAGAGATACACGTTACCCGACATGCCAGGCAGAATGCCGATGTCTGTTGGACGCTCCATGACCATGGTCACTTTATAAGAACCGGTTTTAGGGTCTGCCTCAGTGTCTACTTCTTGGAATGTCAGTGGATAGGAGTAATCAGGGAAAGCATCAAACACCATCTTAGACTCAGTCTCGAAGCCCGCTGAGTAGCGTGTGATTAATTGGTCAGGAAGCAGAAACACAACCTTCATAATCTGGTTGGTTTGAATATTCATGATGCCTTCTTTAGCAGCGACATATTCATGATTTTCAGCGGGAATGATTGATATGGTGCCATCGTAAGGCGCTACGAGTTTGGTGTAGCGTAGATTAGCCTTGGCTTGGTCTAATACCGCCTTTGCAGAGTTGTGATTGGCTTTGGCTTCATCAAAATCTTGTTCGGAAACAACGCGGTCTTTGCGCAGTTTCTTAGCACGCTCAAACTGAACATCCGCTAACAGATAATTTGCTCTCGCCTGTTTTTCTAACAGTTGATATTCATCTGGGTTGAGCACAGCGAGCGTGTCACCCTTATTCACGACTTGACCTGCAGTCACCTCAATATTTTGTAATAACCCAGGGACACGAAATGCAAGGACTGCTTTATCACCGGCTTCTGTTGTGGCTGGAAAGTCGCGTTTGAAAGTGTTGTTGCCGACAGAAACAGTGAAGAGTTTGGCAGGTCGAGATTCAGGTTCGGGGACAGGAGGCAGCTCCTTACCACACCCAGACAGCCCTGCTAGCGCTGTCATAAGGACAAGGGAGGCTTTGTACATTTGAGATCATCCATATCTATAAATATTTTATTAACATAGATTAATCACATCTAACTTACCAGTTAATGTCCGGAATTATTTTGAGAAAATATCCAAAAAAAATAACGGCTTGGACGATATTCATCCAAGCCGTTATAGGAAGTTAACCAGTTCACGTGCTACATGTTTTTAAATTCGCGATTCACTTTAAAACTATCAGATGTAACATAAGCTTCGATGTTGCGCACATCACGCTCTATCTTCTCAAAATCACTCTCTAGCGTATTGAGCAGGAATTCTGGTGTCTGTCCTTGCTCCCACGGTTTTTGCTTTAGCGTGTGCTGTTGCTTTGACTTGAGTTCATCGACATAGCGTCGAGGCTGTTTTTCGATCATGAACGTCATAGCCAAATAAGCCAGAATCACTAAGAAACTACCACCTAAAAGCGCCGCAGAAATAACCATAATCCGTACCAGCCATACTTCTAGACCAAAGTAGTTTGCTAGGCCTGCACAAACACCTGATAACTTGCCGTTAATGGGGTCGCGATACAGCTCTCTACTCATAGTTTCGTCTCCAGTTAGGGGACTCCACATCTAAGATCTTTTCTAAGGTTTTAACACGATCTTGCATCGACTCCGCTTGTTGCGAAAGTTGGTGCAACCTTTGTAAATCTGTCTCAGACAAACCATTGCTCGACTTCTTTTTACTGCGGTAGTGCAAAAATAACCATAGCGGAGCAACAAAAATCAGAAAGACAATCAGTGGACCAGCTATTAGAAATGATGACATAGATAACTCCTGGGTTATTTATCGCGGTTTTCGACTTGCTGCTTCAGTTTTGCAAGTTCTTTCTCAATTTCATCTTGAGCTTGCAGTTCAGCAAATTCTTGGTCAAGGGATTTAGCGTTACCAGTTTTAGCATACAGATCCGCTTCCGCCTCTAGTTCATCTACTTTACGTGACATTTGCTGGAATTTCGCCATTGCTTCATCAGTTTTGCTTGAGTGAAGGTGCTTTTGAACATCGCGACGATTGCTTGCAGCGTTGTTACGAATCGCAAGTGCTTGCTGCTTTGCGCGTGTCTCAGCGATCTTAGTTTCAAGCTTTCCAATTTCACTGGTTAGCTTTTCAATGGTCTCTTCAACCAAAGTCTGCTCGGTGTGAAGACTTTTGATGATGTCTTCTAACTTCTGTTTCTCAATCAGAGCTGCTCTCGCTAGATCTTCACGCTGTTTCGTTAGTGCTAGCGTTGCCTTTTGCTGCCAATCTGCGATTTGGTCTTCGATAGACTCAACTTTACGTGCGAGCTCTTTTTTATCAGCAATGGCTTTTGCTGAGTTGGTACGAACTTCTACCAACGTATCTTCCATCTCTTGGATGATAAGGCGAATCATTTTTTCAGGATCTTCAGCCTTATCGAGTAATGCGCTGATATTTGAATTTACGATGTCTGCAAAGCGAGAAAAAATACCCATAAGGAACTCCTTAAATAATCAACTTAATCAATGGTAAAACCAAAGTTACTGTGCGAATGGTGTTATCACTCGCGGATAAACTTACTCTTAGTAATCCAAATTGCGTGCCAATTTTATAACCATTAAAAATCAATAACTTAATAATATGTGGTGATTATAACAACAGATGCTATGATGAAATTAACCAAGTGTTGGTATTTTTCACCACCAGTATCACAACATCACACGATAAGGCCACCTATGCAGCAAAATTTAATTGGCGAATCCCCGAGTTTCCTGTCCGTCCTCGATAAGGTCTCTCAATTAGCACCGATTGAAAGACCGGTACTCATTATTGGTGAACGCGGTACAGGTAAAGAGTTGATTGCACAGCGTCTTCACTACCTCTCTAAGCGTTGGGACCAACCATTAATTTCATTAAACTGCTCTACCTTAAGTGAGGGCTTGATCGATTCTGAGCTCTTCGGTCATGAATCTGGTTCTTTTACCGGTTCAAAAGGTCGCCATCAGGGTCGATTTGAGCGCGCAGAGGGTGGCACTTTGTTTTTGGATGAACTGGCCACGACTCCCCTTGCCGTTCAAGAAAAACTTCTTCGTGTGATCGAATACGGACAATATGAACGGGTCGGTGGTCAAAAAGCACTGAGTGCAAATGTTCGGCTCGTTTGTGCGACCAACGCCAACCTTCCCGATATGGCAAGCAAAGGGGAATTTAGAGCCGATCTTTTGGATCGATTAGCTTTTGATGTCATTACTTTACCTCCACTTCGTGAGCGAAAAGAGGACATCACATTGCTGGCGGAATACTACGCAATAAAAATGTGCCGAGAGCTTGAATTAGAACTGTTTGTCGGCTTTTCTCCAGAAGCAGCACAATCACTCATTGATTATCCTTGGCCGGGTAACGTGCGTGAACTTAAAAACGTGATTGAGCGAGCTATCTATCAACATGGTCGAAACCCAAATCCGATTGAGTCTCTTGTGTTTAATCCTTTCCAACCAGCATGGAGTGAAACGTCAGCTGAAACTGACAATCCTGCACCAAGCGACCATACTGCAAATGAGCGCAGCTTTTCTCTTCCTTTGGACTACAAAGCTTGGCAAGAGGAACAAGACATCGCACTCCTCACTCAGGCATTAAAAACAAGCAAATACAATCAAAAACAGGCAGCTGAGCTGCTTGGCCTTACTTACAACCAATTAAGAGGCATGGTGAGGAAGTATTCGATAGTCGGCCAAAATAGCGATAAATAGCTGCTAGCACAGGATTATTATTTGGAGCGCAATAAATAAAATGTTAAATTATCCGGATCTTGAGGCTCCTCTTTCGCCTCGTTTCGAAAAGTATTTCTTTTTATGAAAGCACTATTAAGACTGTCACTGGGTATCTTCACGCTAGGCTTTTTAGCCGGATGTGGAGAGAGCGTCGATCACGACCAGATCCGAGAAAAAGGCTTTATTTATTGTGGCCAAGGAAACCCAAGTACCTTTAATCCACAGTTGGTAGACAGTGGTATTACCGCTGAATCGCTAAGCCCTCAGATCTTCGACACGCTACTGCAGTTAGACCCTAAGACTTATCGCCCGCAGCCAAATATTGCGACCGAATGGACGGTGAACAAGGCGGGTACTGAATATACCTTTAAGTTACGTCCTGGGGTGCAATTTCAGACGACCGATTGGTTCACGCCTACTCGTGCTCTGAATGCACAAGATATTGTCTTTAGCTTCGAACGTATCACAAACAGCACCCACCCATTTCACTATGTTGGTGGCGGACTATATCCATGGTTTGCTGGTATCGACTTCCCCAATCTCATCGACAATATTCAAGCTGTAGATGACCTGACTGTGAAGTTTACCCTAACTCGCCCAGACAACTCTTTTTTAACCAACATAGCCACCAGTTATGCAGTGATCCATTCAAAAGAGTACGCGAGTCATCTTATTCAGATGGATGAGAAAAACCGTTTAGACTCACACCCAGTTGGTACAGGACCATTTTATCTTGATGATTTTCAGATTAACGACCTAGTACGCCTGAAAAAACACAAGAACTACTGGAAGAGTGAAGTGAAAATGGACCAAGTGGTGTTTGATACATCACAACGTGGTACCGGTACCCTCGCAAAACTCCTACGCGACGAATGTGACGTACTCAACTCACCTATCTCAAGCCAGATCCCGATTATTCAGGCTCAAGAGGAGCTTGAGATTACGGCGACACCTGCTGTGAACGTTTCATTCATCGCCTTAAACACAGAACACCCCGCACTGCGTGACGCTCGTGTGCGTAAGGCTCTGAACCTTGCGATCAACCGCCAAAATATTTTGGACTCGGTGTATTACGGAACAGGCAGTAAAGCTTACACGCTGTTGCCGCCGACTTCGTGGGCATATCAAAAAGACCAAGTTCAGGTTCGTTATGACCGCAACTACGCAGTCGCACTTCTTAAAGATGCTGGTGTTGAACCCGGTTTAGAGCTCTCAATGTGGGTACCACTTGAGCCAAGAGCCTACAACCCGAGCCCACGCAAGACGGCGGAGCTGATTCAAGCCAACCTTGCGGATATCGGCATTTCTTTAAAACTCTATACTGACGATCGCTTTGACCGAACTCAGCTATCTTCTATCGCATCGACGGACCTCCTGCTTACCGGTTGGATTGGCCACACTGGCGACCCAGACAACTTCTTGCGTCCACTACTCTCATGTCAGTCAGAGCGTGCAGGCTTGAATGTATCTATGTGGTGTAATTCCGATTTCGATTTCCTTCTTGACCTCGCGCTAGAGATCAACCAACAGAGACACCGAGTGAACTTGTATCACCAAGCACAGAATATTCTTAACGAAGAGTTCCCTGTGATCCCACTGGCTCATGGCGTGCAATTCCGTGTACATGACCGTTCATTAACTGGCTTCAAGCAAAGTCCATTTAATGCTCAGCCTTTCGACCAGGTGACAAGAGAGGTGCAACCGTAATGTTTTGGTATACGTTAAGACGCATCAATCTATTCGTTATTACCCTCGCAATACTGACTATTGTTGGCTTTTCATTATTGCGATTGGACCAAACATCACCTTGGGCTATTCAAGAGTTTTGGCCGGGGTGGATAAGCTATATTGGTGAACTATCAACACTGAACTTCGGCATCAGTAAGCATGGTGTGCCTATCTATGACGAGTTGGTCGTGGTCTTCCCCGCGACACTTGAGCTTTGTTTCTTTGCGTTTCTACTCGCACTTCTAGTTGGTATCCCTCTAGGTACGATTGCGGGCATGCGCCAAGGTAAGTTTATTGATACCACTATCTCGTTTACATCCATGTCGGGTTACTCAGCTCCTATCTTCTGGGTAGCTCTGCTGATGATTATGGTTTTCTCATTGCACTTTGAGATGTTCCCTGTCGGCGGACGTTACGATTTACTGTACGAAATCGAACATGTTACTGGGTTTGCAATCATTGATGCGTTCTTTGCCGAAGGTCGCTACAAAGCTCATGCACTGCAGAGTGTGATTGAGCATATGGCACTGCCTTGTTTGGTTCTGGCATTAGCGCCAACCACACAAGTTATTCGTTTAATGCGTGCGTCTGTGGCTGAAGTTATGACTCAAAACTACATTCGAGCAGCGCGTATCAAGGGCCTTTCAACCCATGAGATCGTCACTCAGCATGTACTGCGCAATGCTATTCCACCGATCGTTCCTAAGGTGGGTGTGCAGCTATCCAGTATGTTAACGCTGGCCATCATCACCGAGTCTATTTTTAACTGGCCGGGTATTGGCCGCTGGCTGCTCGATGCGCTCTCTAATCAAGACTACGTGTCAATTCAAGCGGGTGTGATCGTCGTGGCCACGCTGGTACTGACAGCGAATATCCTATCGGATCTGATCGGCGCGATGATCAATCCTCTAGTAAGGAAAGAGTGGTATGCTAACAAGTAACGTCTATCAAGAAGAGCGCATCCCGACTCAGTTTGAGCGTTTTTGGCGCAGCTTCCGCAACAACAATTTGGCGATGTTTGGCCTATGGTGCTTGGTTCTGATTATCTTCGTCACCATTACCGCACCTTGGCTAGCGCCTCATGATGCTCAAGAGCAGACTGGTCACTTGTTGACGCCACCATCGTGGGATCCTGCTGGCACGGTTGAGTACTTCCTAGGTACCGATGATTTAGGTCGCGATATTCTGTCACGTCTTATCATTGGCTCTCAGCTTACCTTTGGCGCAGCTGTGGTGATTACGTTCATTGCCGCTGTGATTGGTTGCTTAATTGGTGTACTAGCAGGCATGACGCGTGGTCTCCTATCAAGTACATTAAACCACCTGCTTGATACGGTAATGTCTATCCCATCTTTGCTGTTGGCCATTATTTTTGTAGCCTTCCTAGGCTTTGGTGAATTCAATATCTTACTGGCGATCTGCCTTGCGTTGATTCCGCGCTTCATCCGCTCGGTTTATATCGCCGTTCACGCAGAAGTAGAGAAAGATTACATCATGGCATCGCGTTTGGATGGTGCTAACGATTTTTACCTACTTTGGAACTCCATCGTACCGAATATTCTTACGGTTATTGCGCTTGAAGTAACGCTAGCGTTGTCTGTAGCGATTCTCGATATTACAGCACTAGGCTTCTTAGGTTTAGGTGCTCAAGCACCTAGCACGGAATGGGGTTCGATTCTGGGTGACTCGGTAGAACTTATCTACTTAGCGCCTTGGACAGTAACCTTACCCGGTCTCGCAATCATGTTTACTGTTATCGTCATTAACTTAGTCGGTGAAGGCGTACGCCAAGCACTTAATGCAGGAATCGAATAATGCCGTTACTTGATATTCGACATCTGACCATCGAAATCGAAACACCTCAGGGCTTAGTTAAAGCCGTAGACCGTATGAGCATTACTCTGAATGAAGGGGAAATTCGCGGCCTAGTAGGTGAATCAGGTTCAGGTAAAAGCTTGGTAGCCAAAGCGATTGTTGGCGTATGTAAAGAGAACTGGAAAGTATCTGCAGATCGAATGCGTTTGGGTAATATCGACTTGCTTCAGTTGACACCCAAAGAGCGTCGACGTGTCATCGCTCGCGATATCGCAATGATCTTTCAAGAGCCTTCAACCTGTCTCGATCCTTCAGAAAAAGTGGGACACCAACTTATCGAGTCGATTCCGTCTCATGCCTTCGAAGGCAAATGGTGGCAACGCTTTAAATGGCGTAAAAAGCAGGCGATTGCTCTACTTCACAAGGTCGGTATCAAAGACCACTCACGCTTGATGGACAGTTACTCTTATGAGCTGACCGACGGTGAGTGTCAAAAAGTGATGATTGCGATGGCGATCGCCGCCAAGCCAAAAGTATTGATTGCTGATGAACCAACAAACGACTTAGACCCAATCACTCAGTCTCAGATTCTGCGTCTGTTGAGTCGTATGAATCAGCTACACAATACAACCATTATTTTGATTGGCCATGACTTAACCACCATTACTCAATGGGCAACACGAATCACGGTAATGTACTGTGGACAATCGGTTGAATCCGCCGACACACAAAAACTGCTGGATGCACCTAAGCATCCATATACAGTGGCGCTTCTTAAAGCGATGCCAGACTTCAATGATTGGATACCCCACAAAGAGAAGTTGCAATCATTGCCGGGCTCGATTCCCCCTTTGCAGCACTTACCAATTGGTTGTCGTCTTGGCCCAAGGTGCCCGTATGCACAAAGGCAGTGTGTTGAGATTCCACACACCAGTCGTGTAAAGAACCACAAGTTTAACTGTCACTTCCCACTGAACATGGAGAAGAAAAAGAAATCATGAGTGCATTATTAGAAGTGAGTGATCTTTCCAAAGATTTTACGACACGCTCTGGGCTTTTTCGTAAGAAGATTCATCAAGCGGTAAAACCGGTGAGCTTCACTCTTGAAGCGGGACAGACAATTGGGTTTATCGGACAAAATGGCTCTGGTAAGTCTACGCTTGCTCGTATGTTGGCTGGCATGGTTGAGCCCACATCAGGTGAGATTCGAGTCAATGGTGAAAAGCTTGAGCACAAAGATTATTCGACCCGTTGTAAACTGATTAGGATGATCTTCCAAGATCCAAACACCTCACTAAACCCGCGTATTCAGATTGGTCGTATTCTTGAGGGGCCGCTGAAGCGAAACACCAACATGCCTCCAGAAGCGCGAATGAAACGCGTAAAAGACACACTGCTGCGAGTGGGCCTTCTACCGGAGCACGCTTACTTTTATCCTCAAATGCTCGCTGCTGGCCAAAAGCAGAGGGTCTGTTTAGCACGTGCTTTGATACTTCAACCATCCATTATTGTTGCCGACGAGGCGTTGAATGGTTTGGACATGGCAATGCGCTCTCAGATCATTAACTTATTCTTGGAGCTGCAAGAAGAGATGGGCGTTTCGTTTGTATACGTTTCACAACACATCGGCATCATTAAACACATAACCGATAAGATCATCGTTATGCATGAAGGCGATGTGGTGGAAGCCGGAGAAACCCATGAGGTGCTGTCCAATCCGTCTCATCAAATCACGCAGCGTTTGGTAGAGAGTCACTTCTTTAAAGCGCCGAACTACTGATCGTAGAAGATGCATTAATGCTTAAAAGTGAGGGAATAAATGAAACTGTATCCGTTCTACATTTATTCCCTTTTTTTCGTCCTATTTTCAATTCCTTGTAGGGCTACTGGACTCACTTGGCTCGAGCCCGACTTTGTTGAGCGCGCTTTTTATAGCGTGGCTCTCGAACGTGAATATGCTGATGGCAATCACCCACTGGCTAAGTGGAACCAACCCATTCGAATATGGCTCAACCACGGTGTCGGAGACCAAGCCCTTCATCAAGAACTCGCCGAATTGCATGTTAAGCACCTAGCCCAAATCACAGGCCTATCTATTGAGTTTGTCAGCCAAAAATCGCAAGCCAATGTGCAGTGGATTTATACACGCGAGTCACACTGGATTAAGGACGCAAAATCAGCACTCAACTTGAAATCGACTCAGCATTTAAATACCGCGATTTGTACCGCTGGATATAGAACCGATGCGAGTGGTCATATCGTCTCTGCTGCTCTCGTCATTCCTGTTGATTTGGCAAGATCACGCGGCAAGTTGTTAGCGTGTGTCGTAGAAGAAATCACACAAGCGCTAGGATTACCGAACGATTCCGAATACGCCTTCCCCTCAATCTTTAATGATCACACACCAGAGGAGCTTCTAGCGCCTTTAGACGTAGTTTTATTGAAGTTGCTCTACGAGCCAAAATTAAAAGCGGGCATGACGCTCTCAGAGGCGAAGCCAATCGTAAAACGGATAGTAAGGGAATATCAAAAAAAGGGAGTGTTAGAAGGGGCAACAAAGGAAGCCAGACAGGCTCCCTTATACGAACTGTTTCGTTGACAGTGTGAATTAACGCTTTGCCGCTTGCTTCTTCAGTTCAAAGTCGAATTCATCAGGGAAAAGTACTACGCCCTCTTCCTGCTCATTTGGGAAGACAACAACAGCAAGTTCATCATCTTCTAGACCCATAGTCCAACGACTGTGCCATTTATTCAATGAGATTGCTTCAGCCTTGCACTCAGCCCATTCGCCTGTTGCCCAAGATTCAGCGAACTCTTTATTTGGCCAAACAGGAACGCAGTCTTCATCTTCCGTATTTAGCATCACACAACCGTGCTCATCGGTTAGGATCCATACTTCGCGATTAGCTACGATCTCTTTTACACAGTACTTAAAGCGCTGCTCACCCGTGTATTTGTTCACTTCTGCGATTTTCTGCTCGTCTAACGGTGTCGTCATTGTCGTTTCCTACTTTTGTCAGTGCGGTCACTCTCATACAGTGTATGTCGAGCTTTTTGAACTGCAAATACTTCTATTCAAAGAAATAGTCTAATGGGATGCAATTCATTGCCAAAGAAAAACGCCTGCTAAAAAGCAGGCGTTTAATTAGTCAGCAGCTTAATTAAGCAAGCTCACCTTGAAGCCAAGGCCAACCTTGCTTCTTACGGCTTAGTGTATTTTCCATCATCAATACACCATCTTGCTCGTGCTGAACTAGCTTCTCAGCCCACTCACCTTTGTAAAGAAGACGAGTTTGAGCTGTTGTGATGTCAGTTAACATTACTGCAGCGAATGCTAGACCGTCTTTCTCACAACGAGATTCTAGGTCCGCTTCAAGTGCTTCAATCATGCCATCAACTTGCTCAAGTGTTGCTAGCTCAACTTGGCCAACTACTACGTCGCGACCGTTGAACGGGTAACCTTTAAGGTCTTTTTCTACTAGCTCAGCAGCAGATAGGCCTTCGATGTTTGTTTTCGCGATTAGCAGTGCTTTGATGAACGCGTCTACGTCAGTTACACCAGCGATTTCTGCTAGTTCAGCAACTGCGTCTTTGTCTTTTTGAGTACAAGTCGGAGATGCAAAACCTACTGTGTCTGACAGGATAGCAGACATCATTAGCTTAGCGATTTGTGGAGTGATTTCGTGACCTTCAATCTTGAACATGTTGAATAGTACAGTGTTTGTACAACCAACAGGCCAGATCCACGCTTCCATTGGGTTTACTGTCATCACGTCGCCTAGACGGTGGTGATCGACAATACCTAGGATTTCTGCGTCAGCAACGTCATCAGGTGCTTGAGCTAGATCTGAGTAGTCTACTAGCCAGATTTTCTCGCCAGCAACAGAAGTACGAAGCTCTGGCATATCTGCGCCAGCAACTTCTAGAATGTGTTGAGTTTCGCGGTTGATCTCGCCTTGGCGAATTGGTGTCGCTTCTTCGCCACGAGCTTTAAGAAGCTCAGTTGCAACTAGCGCGCTACAAATACTGTCACTATCAGGGTTTTTGTGACCAACAACTAAAATCATGTTTCTTCCTATTACACTAAAATTACAGCTCTACCTATAGAGCATCTCTTTATTTCGCTTACTTTACCCTATTTTTTGACAATGATCATCGCTTCGTTACTGCCTGTTAGACTATTTGCCTATGAGAGTTGTCATAAAAGCCACACAATACAATTGATAATCATTCTTATTCGTATATAGTTATATCTAAGTCTATATATATCGGGGTAACTGTTATGAATCGACGATTCCAACGTGCACCAGATAATCACATTTTAAAATTAATGCCGTCATCCTTATTTCGTAAGCGAATATTTCTTACTGTTTCGCTCGCTACTTTGATTGTGATTGCATCGCTCGTAGATCTAACGGTCACAACTGTATCAGACTTCGTTTTAGCTTCTTCGCTTTACACTATATTGAGCTTGGTCGGTTACCAATGGTTAACTCTCAACGTCAATGCCGAGAGCTTACTGGCACATCAATGTCGCTCCAATCAGGTTGTCTGTGCTTCTGTCATGGCAGCGATTCCTGGTTGTGGTGGTATCGTTTCGATCATTTCTCTGTATGTGGCAGGAAAAATCAGTATTGGTGCACTTATTGCCGCCCTTATTAGCACATTGGGTAACGCGGCCTTTTTGTTTGTTGCAGATGACATGAGCGTTGGCATAGCGGCCATCGCATTAAGTGTCATTGCAGGAAGTGCTTTGGGTAAGATCATTAACTTATCGCACGTCGAAGACTTGTTGCGCCCCAATTAGCTTCAAATTGAGATAATCACCATCAATTAACCGCTCCCGTGTTTACGTTCGTTCCAAGGCTAGCTGTCAGGATTACTGGTAGCCTTGGAGCGTTCTCCATCGTCACTACTGTACCCTGTAAAAAGCCCTTAATGGCACACTAACCGTATTCAAATAACATTAGCGCCATAATCTTAAAATATAAAAAAGCCCCTGTGAGCATCGCTTACAGGGGCTTTTACCTATCTTTCAGTGTTTGATATCGAGTGCATTAAGCGACTTCGATTGGGCCACCGAATGAAGTAACTGGAGGTAGCTTACCAGTGAACTTCTCAAAGTCGACCAGACATGTGTTCGCAGAGGTTGCTTGAGCTAGCTCAGAAGAACCAATGTCTTGAGTTAGTGTATTTGGATCGCCGTAAGTATCTAGCGCGCCCACTTTCTCGTTCATTGGGCCGTACCAAGCACCTTCTTCGATACGTACAACACCCGGTGCGTAGCTATCCATAAGAACAGCACCCGCCAGAAGTTGGCCACGATCGTTGAATACACGTACCACATCGCCATCTTTGATGCCTTTCTTCTTAGCATCTGTTGGGTTGATGTAGATAGGCTCACGACCTTGTACCGCGTAAGTTGCACGGAACTCTTCAGAATCACACATCTGAGAGTGCAGACGCTTATCTGGGTGACAAGATTGTAGCCAGTACGGGTGTTTATCAGAGCCTGGACCACCGTGTGAACGTTCAGATTTCTCGAACCACATTGGGTGTTCTTGACAGTGCTCGTAGCCCATGTTGCCCACAGTACGGCTTGTGATTTCGATGAAACCAGAAGGTGTACCTAGTGCATTGATCTCTGGATCTTCACGGAATGAAGCGTGACGAGTCCATGGCTTACCTTTACCGAAGTCTAAGAAACCTTTCTCCCAGAACTCAGCGAACTCAGGCATTTCGAAGCTACCTTCGTTTGCTGCGCGACATTCGTCGTACAGAGATTTAACCCACTGCATTTCATCCATGCCACGAGTGTAATCGTCGTAACGACCCCAACGCTTAGTTAGGCTAGACATGATCTCGAAGTCAGTCTTAGACTGGAACAGAGGATCCACTAGTTTGTGCATCGCGATCAAACCACGGCCAGAGTATGCGCCGTAACCATCAATATCGTTACGTTCCCACTGAGTACATGCAGGAAGCACGATATCAGAGTGACGACACGTCGCTGTCCAAGTAAAGTCTACAGCGACTACAGTCTGTAGGCTCTTGAATGCTTTACGCATCTTGTTGCGATCTTGGTGGTGGTGCCACGGGTTGTTACCGCTGAATACCATCATCTTGATATCAGGCAGTGTTACCGTTGCGCCATTCGCTTTGATCTTCTTACCAGGCTCTAGCAGGCTATCTACCCAACGAGCAACTGGGATTACGCGGCTGTAACCGTTGTAATCTGTGTTCGTGTGCTTCGGCTTTTGACCTTGGTCGATGTTCAGCGGGAATGAACCCGGAGCTGAGAAACCAGTTGAAGATACACCGATACCTGAGTAGTGGTGACCGTAAGAGATACCACCGCCTGGTAGACCAATTTGACCAACCATTGCTGCAATAACTGCACACATCCAGTAAGGCTGTTCACCGTGTTCTTGACGCTGGATACTCCAACCAACAAGAATCTGTGTACGACCGTTAACCAGCATCTTAGCGAAGTCACGGATTGAGTCCGCACTTGCGCCACAGATAGCAGAAGCCCACTCAGGAGTCTTCTCTACTTTGTCTTTCGTCTCACCTTGAACGTACTTGATGAAGTCTTCAAAACCTAGACAGTAAGTTTCGATGAACTTCTTGTCGTACAGACCTTCATTGTAAAGTACGTGAGCAACACCCAGCATGAACGCCACGTCAGTTTGTGGGTTGATGTAGAACTGCTCGTTTTCTAGGTAACGACCTGTTTTGTTCTTAACAGGGTCTACAGAGACAACGTTGATCTCTTTCTTAGCAACTTTTTCTTTTAGCTGTTCTAGGTAAGCGAACGATTCGTGAGTTTCACACGTCCAACCTACTTGTAGGTTCTTAACTGGATCGTTACCCCAAAGAATGATGTTGTCACTGTTCTCAAGGATAAGCTCCCAAGAAGTACCTTGTGCGTATACTTCTGTAGAACCTAGAACGTAAGGCATGATTGTTTGACCAGCACCCGTAGAGTAGTCACCAATCTTCTTCACAGAAGAACCGTGAAGCGCCATTGCACGTTGCATGTGGTTAGTACAGCTGTGGAACTGACCTGTTTGTCTCCAACCAGTTTGACCAGTGTGAAGCGCCCATGGGCCGTAATCTTTCTGTACGCGCTCTAGCTCGCGGTAAACAAGGTCTAGTGCCTCATCCCAAGTCACGCGAATAAAGCGGTTGTTACCACGTGTATCTGCGCTGTACTTGTGCTTCTTCAACCAATCTAGGCGAACCATAGGGTAACGCACACGTGATGGGCTGTAGATAATGCCTTTGATACCCTTCAACATCTCTGTTGGGTGTTTATCAATTTCTAGTGGCTTGATCTCTTGAACCTTACCAGCGTAAACACGCGCACGGAATGCACCCCAGTGAGAACCTGAGACTTTCCACGTGCCGTCTGTTTCTGCTGCTGATGCAGAAGCCGACACTAATAGGCTTGGGCCCATAACTGATGCCGCACCTGTTGTCGCGACACCTTTCAGAAAACTTCTTCTTGTAATTGCCATTGTGTTACTCCAATTGACGTCTTATTAGTGATGGCCTTCAGAAAAATCTGATGAGTGCTTCTGTAGATACTTAAGGACAAGTGCTTCTGTATCAGTGTCGAAGTTAACGAATGCGATCATACCATCTAGCATGCCTACCCAACCGTTCGCACTAAAGTGTGCTTCATCTGGCTGTGAGTGACACGTTGAACAGTTAGACTGGTAAGCCTGACCTGCTGCATCCCAGATTGGATCGAAGTTATCAACCATAGACTCTTTCTTCATCCATAGTGCTAGGTTAACTTCTTCCCATGGAAGACCTGTTAGCTCATCTTCTTTCTTCTCACCAACAGTGATAACGTCGCTTTGAGACACTTCTTTGGTCAAGATTGCAGTAGAGATGTTCATACCGAAATCTTCTTGGATTACACGACCGAAGCCTTTCGCTTTACGCCAGCCATCGATCTGAACTTTGATCATGTCGCCTTTTTCGTCGATCACTGCAACTTTACTTGCTGGGCTTAATAGACCCGCTTCAACTGTTGCTGTTTCGTCTGTGTACATTGGTAGATGACGAATCGAGATTACGTCAGAACCGTTCGCGTAAGAAGTGCTGCCTGCAACTTGCTCAAGCTCACCAACGATACCACTTGCCGATTCCATATCTAATGGAAGGTTGTGAGCAATACCTTTGTGACAGTCAACACAGCTTTGGTCACGTTCCGCTGCATTCTTCATTTGAATACGCGCAGTAGGACGCATGTTGTCGAAGTCCATTGAGTCGTAGTTGTGGCAGTTTTTACACTCTAGAGATTTGTTTGCAGAGAAACGATCCCATTCGTGTTTTGCCAACTCGATACGACGTGCTTCGAATTTTTCAGGTGTATCTAGGTCACCGAAAACTTGTGCGAATACTTCTTTAGATGCTTGCATCTTACGAGCGATTTTAGCTGTCCATTCGTGAGGAACGTGACAGTCTGGACAAGTTGCACGAACACCAGATGTGTTTTTCCAGTGAACCGTGTCTTGTAGTTCTACGTATACATTGTCACGCATGGTGTGACAGCTGATACAGAATTCTTCAGTGTTGGTTGCTTCTAGTGCAGTGTTGAAACCACCCCAGAAGATAACACCCGCGATAAAACCACCCATGGTTAGTACACCAAGGCTGATGTGTACTGCAGGGCGTGTCATTGTGCGCCACAGTTTAACTAAAAATGACTTCATGATTAGCTCTCTTAAATATTTGTTCTAGAAAATGTTGTTACGTGAGGGCATTACATGCCGCCGTGAGCACCTGGAGGTCCGAAAACGAACACTTGAAGCGCCCAAACTAAGAAGCCGTAGCCGCCTACAAAAGCAACACTCAATACAGGAAAGAGAACCACTGCGATGAAGAGGAATGACTTCCACTCCAACGAGCGTTTTTCGCCAGTTTCAATTTTATTAACATCACTCATACATTTTGCCTATTTTGTATTTAGTAATTTCGATAAGCCCATTCTAAGGGGCTAAAGTTCATCAGTATCTAACAACAAATTTTAGACCATACTCAAAGTAGGGTTCAATCAAATCCCCGCTCTTAACCCTTGCTAATCAATACTTTTTTGAGCTCATCCAGAGTTGTTTTCAGTTAAAGAAACATATTAAAAAGTATTAACAAATGTGAAGAATTAAGTAGATTAACCAGTTGTTAAAATTACACAACAAACCAACAGTTGCGTAACCAATTGTAACGTTTTACCTACTAAGTAGTAGCCAAATTAGACGAAAACAGCGAGATTTATGTGCAAAATTTGTTAAATAATTGATACAAAAACGCGCTGCGGACGCTTTGAGAGAAAATGAATTCGAAGGGAGTTTCAGATAGTATAAGAGGACTAAATAAGGAAGCTTTATGCAAGACGTTATCGATATCTCATGGTGGCAGTTATTACTCTTTAGTTCGCTACTGATTCTTCCCATTGGCATTAATCATCACTTCAAACTCGGTCTCGCTCGAGAAGCCAGTATCAGCATTGTTCGAATGGCGACCCAGCTATTCCTCGTGGGTTTGTATCTTGAGTATCTATTTGAGCTCGATAGCATCTGGATTAACCTTCTTTGGTTGAGCACTATGATCGTCATCGGCGCGAGTTCGATTGTTGAAAAAGCAAAGCTACCAAGAAAGCTACTCTTGTTACCCATTGCAACTGGATTGTCCGTTACGTGCATCCCTATCGTGCTTTTCATCTGCTTCTATATCATCAAACCGACCCCACTGTTTGGCGCTCAATACTTGATCCCTATCGCTGGCATGTTACTCGGTAATAGCTTAAGCAGTAATATTGTGGCGTTGCAGAACTTATTTGGTGCGTTTGAAACTCAGAAGTCGGAATATGAAGCTGCAATAGCATTGGGAGCCTCTCCAATGTACGCATCAGCCCCGTTTGTAAGAAATGCGATGCAGAAGGCTATGTCCCCAATCATGGCCTCTATGGCGACCACAGGGCTCGTTACCCTTCCAGGTATGATGACGGGGCAAATTCTGGGAGGCGCCTCTCCTATGATTGCCATTAAGTATCAATTGATGATCATGCTCGCGATCTTCATCATGATGAGTACCTCATTAGCCGTCGCTTTGAAACTTTCACTAAAAGCGACGCTAACCAAAGAAGGGCGAGTGAAAGCAAAGATCAAAAATAATACTTGATCGCCATTTAGATCCTTATAAATAGGGTTACTCACGGAATTTAAGACAGGTTATCCACAGAAACTGTGGATAACCGAATGCAACAAAGGTGACCCAGTCACATTCAACTTATCAACAACCCAAGTTAACCGCATCTCTCCCCTTTTCAACGATATATAGAAACGGGTTACCGAATAGTTGATTTTTTAATCAACTTTGAATTTTCTCTATCTCGGTTATTTGTCCACAATTAAAAACGGCCCACCGAAGTGAGCCGTTAGAAACTGTGCTGAAGTTAGTCAGAATCAATCACGCAGATAGATCAACCAATACCACATTCCGACAAAGATACCACCACCGATGATATTACCTAGTGTCACAGGCAGTAGGTTATTGACCAAAAAGTCCATCATATTTAAGTCTACATAATCTGCTGGATTGGCCCCTGTCATGGTCCAAAATTCCGCAGGTGCAAAAGTTTTAATACCGATCGCTAATGGGACTTGGAACATGTTCGCAATACAGTGTTCAAAACCTGCTGAAACAAACATCGCGACAGGTAGAATCATTACGGCGATCTTATCAGTAAGAGTTCGGCCGCTAAATGTCATCCACACTGCAATACAGACCAGCACGTTACACATAATGCCAAGGGCTACGGCTTGAATAAAATCATGGTGAAGTTTGTGCTGAGAAATGGCCATTGCATTCAAACCAACCTGGCCATGATCAAACATGTACTGCTTGGTTAAAAGCATACAAGCGACCAGCAGCAGTGCACCAATCAGGTTGCCGATATAAACGGTCGCCCAGTTTTTGATTAACGTTTTCCATGAAATCTTACCACTTGCTCTCGCCACCAGCGTAAGCACTGAACTGGTAAATAGTTCACCACCGGTTACAACCACTAAGATAAGACCCAAACTAAAGGCAAGACCACCAATCAAACGAGTAATACCCCAAGGCAAGTCCCCTGCTCCTGTTGTCACTATGGTATAGAAAACAAAGGCGATACCAATATGAATGCCAGCAGAGATTGCCAATAGGAAAGATTTGATTGGATCTTTAGTTGCTTTACCTACGCCGATATCCGCAGCGCGCTCAGCCATTTGAGGCGGTAATAATGAGTCAAATTGATTTAGGTTCATGGTTGTTTACATTTTGAAACATGTCGTCGGGAGCGCGATAATCCTCTCTTTTATTTTGTATTTCAAGTGCTAATTTTCACGCTAATTATCGTGATCCAGATCTCATTCAAAAATTACATAGAATTTGGCGAAAAGCATACGACTTTAGGATTAGCCAGAAGTCGTCCCTCGCCTTAATCAAAAACCTCAATATTATACAAAGCCATTAAAATTCAATTAGTTAATAAAAACCACACAAGAACACTATGCGCTAACTTTCTATCTGCTGTCGTCCAAAAGAGAAATTTTGACGCAGATCAACAGAAAGTAAAAAAGCGCCCGAGGGCGCCTTTTGAATTAGAAATAACGGTAATTGTTGGTCGCTACGAGTTTTCAACTTCAGCGATAACGTCAACCTCTGGTTGCGCTGCCTCAGTTACTGGTTCAGACGCTGCTTCAACGGCAGGCTTAGCAGTAGACTCGGCTGATGCTCCATTTGCCTGCATCTTCAAACTTGATACCAAGTCTTCAAGACTCTTGATATGTGCATCACTTTTTGAAACCTGTTCAGTCAATAACTCACTTTGTTTATTGGTATCAATGAGCTGTTGAGCTTGTTGTTGATTTTCAGTTTCTAACTTAGCCAGTTTTGCCGTCAGAGACTCGATCTCTTGGGTAAGCTCTGAAGTAAGATCTGAACTCTTTAACTTTTTGATGCTAGCAACAATCTTTTCTGATTGAAGACGCAGTCCCACATCACGGTAATCTTGTTCATTAACCGCTTTAGAAATATTCAGCAGTTGATTTTCAGCATTCAATACCGCTTGTTCGAACTTGTCGTCTTTGATGCTTGCGAGCAGTTTTACTTCGTGAGCCACACTGCGTACGTGGTTAAGCTCAAATTCTGCGGCAGCAATGGCATCTTGAATGATCGATTTCTCGCGTGGTGTCGCCTTAACTTTGCTTTCAGCCAGTTCAATTTGTGAGGTTGCTTTAGCAAAAGTTAATGGCACGACTTCGTGGAAGTCTTCATCTTCAAGCAGCTCTAGCTTCTCTTTTAGAGGAACAATGTACTTCTTGTGCGCGACTTTTACTTCAAGTACACGCGCATTGTTCAAAAACTCTACCTGCGCTTCTTGAGCATCTTCCAACTCATCCACTAATACATAGTTGAATAACTCGGTGTATTCAGAATACAGACGCTTGTAGTTTGACTTAAACATCGTATCTGCGCCCAATAGCTTCAAGTAATCCATTTGTGCAATAGAGTCTGCCAGCACTTGGTCCGCTTTATCTTTTAGCACCAGAATCGCTTCATAGTTTGATTGCACCGTTTCTATTTTCTCATCAAACGCCTGCGCATATGTTTGGCTTGAGAAGATAGAGTAACTGTCTGCGATCAATGTTTGGTCTTTTGCGATGTCTGCATAAATCTCTTGCGCATCTGCCCACGCACCTAACAACTCTTTGTAGTTTTCAGGTGCATACAGTGCGTATTGTGAGTGCTCTTCTAGCTTAGTTTCCCATTCTGTGTAGGTTGTTTGAATAGAATCAAACGAACGTACTTCAACGGACGCTTGAACATCCTTATTCGTTGCTTGGCTCGTACCACTTTGATCCGCCGGCGTGCTTTGACACCCAGCAACACCCAGTAGCATACCCACCACTAATGCTATCTTCTTGGCTCTCACTGACATTTTCCTTTTTATAATTCACACCATCTCGGTGCCATTAGATTTTTGTCAGTCCAATATATTACAAGCGTCCGGAAATGAACATCACCCATAGCTTAAATGAATATAATTCAGTCAATTTAGTTTGAGACACCAAGCTATTCGTTGATTAAACACCCAATTTGGTATCACTTATCAATTCTCTCGATTTTCTATTGCCTGCATTATCATTGCGCACTATTGTGAAAACAGAAGACATTAAAATTTATAGGTCAATTATGAAGTACACCACTGAACACATTGCAGATTTAAACCTTCTTCTTCAGTTCGATGTAAGCAGCGCTGCGACGGGCATTAAAGTACATCAAGAAGCTTCTACGGAAATGAAAGAAGCAGTACAACGTTTGTTCGACAAAGGCCTTTGTACTCAGCCAGACGGCGGTTACCTCACTGATGAGGGTATAGAAACTGCAGAGCGTGCAGATAAGCTATTACGCATTTTAAAATAAGCTCGCATTCCAGATACAGACTCCATTCGCTTCGGCAATGGAGTTTTTTCATTTAAGGGCTTTTCATTTTTTTACAAAGGTTTGTTAGGCTTAAAGAAAAGGTTATGACTCTTAACTGAGGTCAAGTCACCAATGAACATTGGTAAAGGAAGTGAGGAAATTATGGCATCTATACTCGTTCTAGGAGCTGGTTGGGTTGGTGCACCCTTGGCGGATCATTTAGGTCGCCATGGACACAGCGTTGTAGCAACAAAAACGAGCCCTCAAGGTGTGGAAGAGCTTGAACAGCAGCAAATGCATGGGGTGGAGTTCTGCTTTAGTGAAACTGAAGACACCGTTTCAAAGCTCTACTCCCTGCTGCTTGAGAATAACATCGAGATCGTGATTGGTAGTTTTCCGCCGGGGTTTAGAAAAGGCTCAGGGCATGCTTACGCCAAGCATTGGCAACAGTTAGTCGCAGCGAGTCAAAAAGCCAATATCAAAAAGCTGATCATGGTGAGCTCTACGACGGTTTATCCAGAGAAGCCCGGAACTATCGAAGAGAATGATGCATCGCTATCAATCGCATCTTCGTCTTCAACTTACCCCTTTTCTGACAACGCAAAGATAATGCTAACCGCAGAACAGTCTGTCATCGACTCAGGTATCGATTACACTATATTGCGCTTTAGTGGTTTGATTGGACCCAATCGCCACCCATCTCGTTTTGCCAGCAAGCTAAAACAAGTGAGCTCTCAGGCTCCAGCTAACATGCTTCACTTAGACGATGCCATTCGCGGAGTCGATTTTGCAATCACGCAGCTGCACAACCAAGTTGTTAATGTCACAACACCGAATACCGTGAGTAAAGCTGAGTTCTATGCTGCAGCTTTAAAGAGCGCTAATAGCAAAGAGCCTCTTCCTCCGGTTGTCGACACACCGGATAAAAGAGTCTCATCAGAAAAGATTCTTAGCCTAGGCTTCTCGTTCAAATACAACTCAACCTTGGATGCCCTCGATGACTAAATTGCACAGAGCCATTGATACTTTATGGAACTACATGAAGACCGGAGATACGCTTTCAAAGTCCGACTGTATATTTGTTTTGTGTAGCAACGATACCCGTGTCGCTGAGTACGCTGCAGAACTTTTTAAGCAAGGGCTCGCCCCATATATTGTTTTTTCAGGTGGCGTGGGACGGTTTACCGAGGGACAGTTCAATCGTAGCGAAGCCGAAACCTTTGCCACTATAGCTCGTGACTGCGGTGTTCCCGACTCAGCAATTATCGTGGAAACGAAGGCAAGCAACACCGGAGAGAACGTTCGCTTTACCTATGACTTGCTAAAAAGCCAAGGCGACGTTCCTAAACGACTGACCCTAGTTCAAAAGCCGTTTATGGAGAAACGAACCTACGCAACCTTCAAACAGCAATGGCCGGATAAAGACGCACAGATCACCGTGACTTCTCAATGGCTACACTGGGTGGACTACTACAATGAAGAGCTACCCTTAGAGATGGTGTTAGGTGCTTTAATCGCTGATTTTGAGCGTATAAAGGAATACCCCACATTAGGTTTCCAAATTGCCCTTCCCATTCCAGATAATGTTGAGTTGGCCTACCAACAACTCAAGAAGGTAGGATTCGAGGCTTGATTAAGTAAACATCTTTATCACTTTAGACAATCCATTTCTGTAGACATAAAAAAACGGTGGCTTTTCAATAGCCACCGTTTTTATTTATAAGATTGGTATTACTTACCCAATGCTTCTTTGTAGTGCAGACGACACACAGAAACGTATTTATCGTTGCCGCCAATTGCAACCTGATCCCCTTCTGCAATCGCAACACCATGTTCGTCAGTACGAATCACCATGTTTGCTTTGCGACCACAGTGACAAATGGTTTTCAGTTCAACCAACTTATCTGCCCAAGATAGTAGGTACTTACTGCCTTCAAACAGTTCGCCAAGAAAATCCGTTCTCAAGCCATAGCACAGAACAGGGATATGCAGCTTATCAACCACTTCTGTAAGCTGGTAAACCTGCTCTTTCGACAAGAACTGACACTCATCAATCAATACACAGTGGCGTTTCTCTTCTTCATTCAGTGCAGCAATCGCTTGGAACAGATCCGTATCTGCCTTGAACAACTGCGCTTCCGACTGGAGTCCAATACGCGAGCTCACTTTGCCAACACCATAACGATCATCTAACGCTGCAGTAAAGATAACCGGGGTCATGCCCCGCTCTTGATAATTAAAAGAAGACTGCAAGAGCGTTGTTGATTTACCCGCATTCATCGCCGAGTAGTAAAAATACATCTGAGCCACAGAAATATTCCTGTTCAATAAAAGGTGAATATAAAAAGATGGAAATATAGAAATTTTTGCTAGAAAAAAGGGCTGAAAATCAGCCCTTTTATAAGATTACTTACGACGCCAAGTGGTACCTTCTGGACCGTCTTCTAGGATAATACCTAGCTCATTAAGCTTATCACGTGCCAAGTCAGCATTCGCCCAATCTTTAGAAGCACGAGAATCGTTACGAAGTTTGATTAGACCTTCGATCTCAGCCACTTCATCGTCATCGCCAGCACCACCTTGAAGGAATGCTTCAGGATCTTGATGAAGAATACCAATTACGTCAGCCAGTTCACGCATTAGCGCGCCAAGCTCACTCGCTTTTTCTAGGTTTTCAGTCTTCAGACGGTTCACTTCACGTGCCATGTCAAACAGAACTGAGTAAGCCTCTGGTGTGTTGAAGTCGTCATTCATCGCAGTAGTAAAGCGAGTCACATACTCTTCGCCACCTGCAGGTGCTACCGTTAGGTCAAGACCACGTAACGATGTGTACAGACGCTCAAGCGCAGAACGAGCTTGGTTCAAGTTGTCTTCGCTGTAATTTAGCTGGCTGCGGTAGTGGCCAGACATTAGAAAGTAACGAACCGTTTCCGCATCGTAGTGACCAAGTACGTCACGAATCGTGAAGAAGTTACCTAGAGATTTAGACATCTTCTCTTTGTCGACCATCACCATGCCACTGTGCATCCATGTGTTTACATAGTCAGTACCATGTGCACAGCAAGATTGCGCGATTTCATTCTCGTGGTGTGGGAACTGCAGATCAGAACCGCCGCCATGAATGTCGAAATGATTACCTAGGATTGAAGAGTTCATCGCTGAACACTCAATGTGCCAACCTGGACGACCTGGACCCCATGGTGATTCCCATGTAGGTTCACCCGGCTTAGACATTTTCCAAAGTACGAAATCGAGTGGGCTACGTTTTGCTGATTCAATATCAACACGAGCACCAGCCTGAAGCTGATCAAGGTCTTGCTTAGATAGCTTACCGTATTCGTCAAACTTCTTAACCTCGAACATGACATCGCCATTGCTTGCCACGTAAGCAAAGCCGCGAGCAATCAGAGTCTCAACCAACTCAATGATCTCAGTAATGAATTCAGTTGCGCGAGGTTCAACGTCAGGACGCTTCATGTTTAGCGCGTCAAAGTCCGCGTGCATTTCACCGATTAGGCGCTCTGTTAGTGAGTCACAAGATTCGCCATTTTCGTTTGCACGCTTGATGATTTTGTCATCAATGTCAGTGATGTTACGAACAAATGTTAGGTCATAGCCCAAGTAACGTAAGTAACGAGACACAACGTCAAAAGAGACGAAAGTACGGCCATGACCGATGTGACAGAGATCGTAAATGGTTACCCCACAGACATACATGCCGACTTTGCCAGCTGTAATTGGTTTGAATTCCTCTTTCTGTCTTGTGAGTGTGTTATATATCTTCAACATGATCTCTATCTATATTGTGGATTAATCAAAATAAGACTCGCAGTATAACAAGTCATTAGTTGTTAGGTAATACCTTTCGCTGCCAAATCGGCTAAACTCCTTGTTATCTATTGATGATTTCGTATTTTGAAACTCAATCAAACTAGGCTAGAATCGCCTTTCATATTAAAAAAGACAGTAAGGTAACAATCATGATCATCCTTCACACAAATTTTGGTGACATCAAAGTTCAACTAAACGAAGAAAAAGCACCAGAAACAAGCGCAAACTTTCTACAGTATTGCCGTGACGGTTTCTACGACAACACACTATTCCACCGTGTTATCGATGGTTTCATGATTCAAGGCGGCGGCATGACTTCTGGCCTTAAAGAAAAAGCAACTCGCGCAACTATCAAGAACGAAGCAAACAACGGCCTAAGCAACAAAGTAGGCACACTTGCAATGGCTCGTACAATGGAACCACATTCTGCAAGCTCTCAGTTCTTCATCAACGTTAACGACAACAAATTCCTAGATTTCCGTAGCGAAAGCCTAGACGGTTGGGGTTACTGTGTATTCGCTGAAGTTGTTGAAGGCATGGACGTAGTAAACCAAATTAAAGGTGTTAGCACTGGCTCTATGGGTATGCACCAAGATGTACCACTAGAAGAAGTGATCATCACTGGTACAACAATCGAAGCTTAATTTAGCCTTCGATTCGTATTCACCATTGATACATCAATAATTAGGACAAGGGAGCGCTCGCTCCCTTTTTTTAAACGGTATGAAAACATATTTTATCTCAGATCTGCACCTCACCCCTTCTCGACCAGACATTACTGAGTGCTTCTTTACGTTCATGAAAAATGAAGCGGTAGAAGCCGATGCACTCTATGTACTTGGCGATCTTTTTGAATTCTGGATCGGAGATGATGATACCAGCGACTTTGCACGATCCATTCGTCAGGCGTTTATCGATTTAGTCGCTCAAGGTGTTCCATGTTACTTCACACAAGGGAATAGAGATTTCCTAGTCGGTAAGCGATTCGCCAAACAAACAGGCGTTAAGCTACTCGACGAAGTCGAAGTCATAGACATTTATGGACAGCAAGCGGTCGTTCTCCACGGCGACACACTGTGCACCGACGATGTTAAGTACCTCGCTTTCAGAGAAAAAGTCCACCAGCCATGGCTACAATGGGTGTTCAACCGAATTCCTTTCTTCATTAAAAAGAAGATTGTTTCCAAAGTACAATCTGACATCAAAGACGATAAGCAGACAAAGTCACTCGATATCATGGATGTTACCCAATCTGAAGTAGAAAAGGTGATGAAGGATAACCAGGTAGACCTGATGATTCACGGGCATACGCACCGACCTAACGTTCACCGTTTTACCAATGCTGATAATCAGGAACAAACTCGCATCGTGCTTGGTGATTGGTATACCCAAGGTTCTGTTTTGGTAGTAACACCAGAAGGATTTGAATTGCAATCGAGAGAGTTTAGCAACCGATTTCATAACTAAACCCGCTATTTCATACGGTTTATTATGATGCGTCAGACTTTCTATGATTGTATATGGTAATTTCCTCAGAATTAGATATCATCAGTCTATTAGAACTAAACCGAACGCAATACTAAGTGAAATATTCATACGTAGCACGCCAGCCAATACTTGATATTGATAAAAAAACCATAGGTTACGAGTTACTTTTTAGAGACGGCCCAAAAAATACGTTTCCAGAAGTAGAGCCTGAGCTTGCTACCAGTCGCTTACTGTCTGACCATTTCTTGTCTACCCACTACAATACGCTCGGGGACAAGCTCGGTTTTGTTAATTTCCCATACGCCAGCTTAGTTAATCTTGTCCCTACGCTTTTCCCGAAAGAGAGCTTAGTAGTTGAGATACTTGAAGACTGTGAGCCGACGGATGAGCTGCTAGAGGCTATCAAAACCATCTACGACGCGGGCTATACCATCGCTCTGGATGACTTTGTACCGAGCAAGGCTTGGAAACGCTTCCTCCCTTACGTCTCGATCATTAAGTTTGATATCCGACTTGTACCAATCGCAAAGGCTTCGATGTTCATGAGCACGATGCGTGATCTCGACATTAAATTCCTCGCTGAAAAAGTCGAAACACACGAAGAGTATGAGCAAGCAAAAGCGGCAGGTTTTAGTTACTTCCAAGGTTATTTCTTTAGCAAGCCGGAGATGATTCAAACGCGTGCGTTGAACCCTGCATTTTTGACCACAATTCAATTGTGCAAAGAGATCGCCAACGAGCCAATCGACTTCAATGAAGTTGAACGCCTGATAACCTTAGACGTCACCTTATCTTACAAGCTACTGACTTACGTAAACTCTGCCGGCGGTGCGACGACAACCATTCGTTCGTTCCGACAAGCGCTGGTGTATCTAGGTGAACAAAAATTGCGTAAGTTCGTCTCTTTGGTCGCGATTGCATCGGCTAAAGAAGATAAGCCTGACTCTCTATATGGACTAGCAGTGATTCGAGCTCGACAATGTGAGCTGCTGATCGAAAAAATGCGCGTTAAAGAGGAACCCGGACAAGCATTCCTAACCGGTATGTTCTCTCTTTTAGATTCCCTACTCGACCAACCTCTGCAAGAAGTATTAAACGCAGTACCTATCGACGAAGAGATCAAGCAAGCTCTAGTAAACCGAAAGGGCGTACTAGGAGCGGTACTCGCCATGGTTGTCGCCTATGAGCAGGCACGCTGGGATGAAGCGACACGTATTCGAAACTTATTAAAACTGACAGAGGCTCAATTGGGCCAAACTTATGATGAGGCAACCAACTGGGCGCAAGATCTGCTTTCGCCAGTGACGGTATAAAGGTGTATCGCTCCTTGGAGTTTTGTTAGACTAGCGATAATGTACATGCAGACAACATTTATGGCCTCTCAATTGAGGCCATTTTTATAGGATAAAATTAATGTCTCAATGCCCATGCGGTAGCAAGCAGAGCTACGCCACATGTTGTGAAGTTGCACATCAAGATCATCATAACGTTACCACTCCAGAGCAATTGATGCGTTCGAGATACAGCGCCCATGTGCTCGGTTTAGTTGACTATGTCGTCAATACTTATCATCCAAGCTGCCATGCAGAGGAGCAACGTGAAGGTATTGCTGAGTCAATTAATAGTGACTGGGCAGGTCTAGAAGTTATTGATACTGCTCAAGGCTCTCACGACAACGAGGGTTTTGTTGAGTTTAAGGCATATTTCAATGAAGACGGCGCACAATATTGCATGCAAGAACGTTCGCGTTTTGTACGTGAAAATGGCTTGTGGTTTTATATTGATGGTGAATTCCCTGAACAACACCAAGCAGAGCCAGAGATAGACCCTCGCCTCAACCAAACCGTCGAAAGCTTTAAGATCGGTCGTAACGACCCGTGTATTTGTGGCAGCGGCAAAAAGTACAAAAAGTGCTGCGGTTAACTCGTACGTATAGGAAGTCAGATTAGAAGAAGAGATTCCTGATGTCGCTTAGGCTCCTCGGAATGACGAGGCCTAAATGTAAGAGAGACACATAGGATAGAACGCTAAAAAAGCCCCGTAAACGCTATGTTTACGGGGCTTTTATTTACCTAAAGGTATCCGAAAGATAGATTACTTATGGCGCTCTTTTAGCTTATTCACCACATCGTTCATCGATAGACCTTGGTCTTGAAGCAGAACCATTAGGTGGTACATCAAATCCGCAGATTCGCAAACTAATTCCGCCTTATCGCCCGACGTCGCCGCAAGCGCGACTTCAACGCCCTCTTCACCAACTTTTTGCGAAATACGCTTGGTGCCACGGGCATATAGGCTGGCAGTGTAAGAAGATTCAGGGTCTGAATCCTTGCGGGCAGCCAGTAGCTGCTCAAGTTGATGAAGCCACACCATCTGAGATTCTTCTTGCGGGTCAGAGTCCCAACAAGTTGTCGTACCTAGATGACACGTAGGACCAATTGGGTTCACTTTTACCAGTAAGGTATCGTTATCGCAATCCAGTGACATATTCACCAATTGCAGAACATTTCCTGAAGTCTCACCCTTGGTCCAAAGGCGCTCTTTGGTACGAGAGAAAAAAGTCACTTGACCCGTTTCACCTGTCTTGGTTAGCGCATCCTGGTTCATATAACCCATCATCAGCACTTGGCTTGACTGGAAATCTTGTACAATCGCAGGAACGAGACCGTCGACTTTATCCCAATTGATACGTTCAGCTAGCGTGTTTACTTCTGTCGCTGCAAAACTCATAGACGCACCTCTACACCTTGTTGTTTTAGATATTGCTTCAATTCACCAATATTGATGACTTGTTTGTGGAATACAGACGCAGCTAGTGCTCCATCCACATTTGTCTTGTTGTAAGCTTCGGCAAAGTGCTCCATTGCGCCTGCACCACCTGATGCAATCAACGGTACTTTACATACTTCACGCACCATATTGAGTTGCTCTAAGTCATAACCGTTGCGCACGCCGTCTTGGTTCATCATGTTCAATACAATTTCACCAGCGCCGCGCTTTTGCACTTCTTGCACCCAATCTTTGGTTTCCCATTGAGTCGCCTTGGTACGCGCTTCGTCACCAGTGAATTGGTAGACCTGATATTTACCCGTCTCTTTATCGTAGTAAGAGTCGATACCGACAACGATACACTGCACACCAAACTTATCAGCAAGGTCTGTAATCAGTTGAGGGTTAGCAAGTGCAGGAGAGTTAATGGATACCTTGTCCGCACCAAATTCGAGGATACGAGCCGCGTCTTCTGCCGACTTAATACCACCCGCTACACAGAATGGAATATCAATCACTTCAGCGACACGCTTTACCCAGCTCTTATCGACAACACGGCCATCGCTTGATGCCGTAATATCGTAGAAAACCAGTTCGTCGGCACCCTCTTCCGCATAACGTTGTGCCAGCGGGACAATATCACCAATGATCTCGTGATTACGGAACTGAACGCCTTTTACTACTTGTCCATCACGGACGTCTAAACAAGGGATTATTCGCTTTGCCAGCATGCAAATGCCTCCTCTGCGGTGAACTTGCCATCTAGAAGTGCTCTACCAACGATAACGCCAGCCACGCCGCTGCCTTTCAAGGCTTCAATATCTGCCAAGCTGCCGATGCCACCTGATGATTGAAATTGAACCTGTGGATATTGCTTACATAGGTCAACGTAAAGCTCTACGTTGGAGCCTTCTAACGTTCCATCACGTGAAATATCAGTACATAGCACGTGTTTCAGACCTACGGTTAAGTAGTCTTCAATCAGTGCTTCAATTGTCACACCTGAATCTTCTTGCCAACCAGAAATCGCCACTTTACGAGTGCCGTTTTCATCAATATTGATGTCCAGAGCAAGTACGATTTTTTCAGCGCCGTACTTTTCCATCCAACCTTTAACCAGCTCAGGTTGTTTTACTGCTGTTGAGCCAACGACAACGCGCTGGGCACCAGCTTCAAGAAGATCGACAACGTCTTGTTCATTACGAACGCCACCGCCAATCTGAATGTTGGCTGGCGTGCTAGCAAGTAGCTTAGCGATCAGGTCTAGCTGGCGCGCTGTTGTATCTTTAGCACCAGTAAGATCAACTAGGTGAAGCCAATTGGCACCCGCTTGGTGGTATAAATTAAACTGCTCAGCTGGGTCAACTTTGTATTCTGTTACTTGGCCATAGTCCCCTTGGAATAAGCGAACAACTTGGCCTTCAATTAAATCTAACGCGGGAATAATCATGTACATTCCTTTTATGGCAGCGACTCGCCGCCCAATCCTTTATTACAATTCCAAGAAATTCTGAATCAGCTTAGAACCAGCTTTTGATGAACGCTCTGGGTGGAACTGAACACCATAGTAATTACCGCTTTGAACAGCCGCGGTAAATGGATTTCCATACTCACATTGTGCGATGGTGTAATCCCCTACCGGCATTGCGAAGCTATGTACGAAGTAGAAATACTCGCCCTCTTCAATGTCTTTAAACAGAGGGTGCTCCGGTACTGATTTCACAGTATTCCACCCCATGTGAGGAAGCGGTAAATCACCGGTATCCATTAAGCGAACTTCACCTTCACATAAACCCAAACATTCAACTAACTCATCAGCTTTTTGGCCTTTCTCTTGCGAAAGCTTGCCTAGAAGCTGCATACCCAGACATATACCAAGCAGCGGCTTTTCTACCTGTTTAACCAGTGAAATCAGATCACGCTCAGCAAGATTTTTCATCGCTTCGCTTGCCGTACCAACTCCCGGCAAAAACAGTTTGTCCGCAGCCAGTACTACCGCAGGATTTTTAGAAATCTCGACGGCATAACCCAGACGTTCAATGGCAAACTTAACCGACGAAACATTGGCACAGCCAGTATCGATGATGACGACTTTCTGCTCTTTCATGTTCATTCCTTACAGTACACCTTTGCTGCTTGGTAACTCATTGCCTTCAACCTTAATTGCTTGGCGCAAAGTACGACCGAATGCTTTAAACAAGCTCTCAATGATGTGGTGATCGTTATCACCTGCAGATGATAGGTGCAGCGTACACGCTAACGTATCGGTTAATGAACGGAAGAAGTGAACCACCATTTCAGTTGAAAGATCGCCGACTTGTTCACGACTGAACTTAGCATCGAATTTCAGGTAAGGACGACCAGAAAGATCGAGAGCACACTGAGCTAGGCATTCATCCATTGGCAAGCTAAAGCCAAATCGGCCAATGCCACGCTTATCACCTAACGCATCTTTTAGTGCTTGGCCAAGTGCTAGCGCTGTGTCTTCAACTGTGTGGTGGTCGTCGATGTGTAGATCACCTTTCACCGATAGATTCATCTGGAATCCGCCGTGTGTCGCGATTTGATCCAGCATGTGGTCGAAGAAGCCCATACCTGTTTCGATTTTATTGCCGCCCGTTTCATCAAGGTTTACAGCAACTTTAATGTCAGTCTCTTTGGTTGTGCGAACCACTTCTGCAACGCGCGCTTTCACTGTTAGATCTTTTAAGATCTGAGGCCAGTTCATCATGCCTTCAGCATTTGGATCAGGATTGTACTGGATACCACGAATGGCCATGTTTTCAGCCAGTTGTAGGTCAGTAACACGGTCGCCAATCACAACAGAGTTTTGGAAATCGACTTTACCACCTTGCAGATACTCTTTAACCATACCTAGTTTAGGTTTACGACAAGAGCAGTTGTCTTCGTCAAAGTGAGGGCAAATCAGCACGTCATCAAACTTAACGCCTTGAGACTCGAAGAAGTCCATCATCATGTTGTGTGGTGCATCGAAATCTGCCTGTGGGTAGCTATCAGTACCTAAACCATCTTGGTTTGTAACCATCACTAGGCGATAGCCCGCATCTTGCAGTGCAAGCAGGCTTGGAATGACAAGCGGTTCAAATTTTAGTTTATCTAAACGGTCAACTTGAAAATCGACAGGTGGCTCAACAATTAAGGTGCCATCACGGTCGATAAATAATATTTTCTGTTGTTTACTCACTGGAACTTCCTTTTAAATTTAAATCTTGTGGCTTAGATAATGACGTCTAAGCCAAATCAATCTAGTTACTTAGCGTAATAAATAGCAGTTCTCTATTGGTAAAAGTTTCGAATAAAGCCAAGTGTCTTTTCGCACTCTTCTCGATTACCAACACTGATTCGAACGCAATCTTCAATTGGCGAATTACGCAGAATAATGCCGTTGTCCCATGCCGCTTTGAACAATGCATCACCATCAGGGAATTTCACTAACAGGTAGTTACCCCAACCATCAAATACCGTCAGTTGTGGCATTCCCATCAGTCCTGCTTGTAAATAGGCACGGTTGGCATTCAGATCCAACACTTGGAACTTCGCACGCGCTAAGCCTTCTTGTGACAGCGCTTGAGTCGCAATCTCAGCGACAGGAACTGGCACTGGGTAAGGTGCGATCACTTTAAGCAGTACATCGATGAGCTCTTTGTTTGCCAAAGTGAAGCCACAACGCAGACCTGCCAACGCAAAAGCTTTCGATAGTGTTCTTAGGATCGCTAGGTTTGGGTACTGCTCAAGCAGGTCGACCGTTGACGCCTCAGGACAAAAATCGATATACGCTTCATCCATCACCACAACAGCCTTGTCTTGAGTCATCTCAAGCAGCTTTATGATGTCTTTACGCTCAACCAGGTTACCAGTTGGATTGTTCGGGCTACATACAAACACAACCTTAACGTTATCAAGCTGAGCTTCGATGGCGTCGAGATCCAATTGCCAATCCGAAGTTAGTGGCACCACCTTACGCTCGACACCGATGGTTTCAGCACTGATAGCGTACATGCCATAGGTCGGCGGACAGTAAAGAATTGCGTCTTCACTCGGCTCACAAAAAGCACGGATAAGCAGTTCAATACCTTCATCAGCACCACGAGTTGTTATTGTTTGTTCAGCTTTGACACCTGCATATTCGGCATATGCTTCAATCATCTCTTTTGGTTGGCACTCACTGTAACGATTGAGACGTGCAAGATTAAGCGTGTACTCGTTATCAAATGGAGATTCATTGGCATTTAGCCACACATCACCAGAACCACCGATTCGTCTCGCGGACAAATAAGGAGTGAGGGCTTGAACTTGTTTTCTTGCTAGCTTTTCCATGAACAACTTACTCTCTTTAATTCTATGCTTCGGCACGACTTAGTTTTTCAACTCGGATGGTTACAGCACGTTTGTGTGCATCAAGCCCTTCAGCTTCAGCCATCGTAACCACCGTTGGTGCTAGGCCTTTCAAACCATCTGCAGATAGCTCTTGAACGGTCATTCTTTTAGAGAAATCAGCCAAGCCTAAGCTAGAGTAGGTTTTGGTGTAACCGTAAGTAGGCAGAACGTGGTTAGTACCCGACGCGTAGTCACCCGCAGACTCTGGTGACCAGTCACCTAAGAAAATAGAACCTGCATTATCAAGCAGAGGCAGAAGTTCACGTGGGCTCTTGGTCTGAACAATTAGGTGCTCTGGACCATAGAAGTTCGAGATAGCAACCGCTTGGGTAATCGACTCAGCAATAATAATTAGACTAGATGCCAACGCCTGCTGCGCGATATCTGCACGAGACAGCTCTTTAAGCTGTTTTTGCACCGCTTCCGTTACTTGGTCTGCAATCACTGGTGATGGTGTTACCAATACCACTTGAGAATCAGGTCCGTGTTCGGCTTGGCTCAGCAAATCAGCCGCAATGAAATCGGCATCGGCTGTTTCGTCTGCGATAACCAGTACTTCAGAAGGCCCAGCTGGCATATCGATCGCTGCGCCACGGAAGTCGTTGCTCACCTGGCGTTTTGCTTCTGTTACATAAGCGTTACCCGGACCAAAGATCTTATCAACCTTTGAGACCGTCTCTGTACCATAAGCCATCGCTGCAACCGCTTGGCCGCCACCAACATTATAAACTTCATCAATTTTGCAAAGCTTAGCGACGTATAGAATCTCATCAGCAATAGGTGGAGGTGAACAAAGCACGACTTTGCGGCAACCTGCTATCTGAGCTGGAACACCTAGCATTAGAACCGTTGACGGAAGTGGCGCGCTGCCACCCGGAATATAAAGACCTACCGTATTGATAGCACGAGTCACTTGCTCACATACGACGCCAGGTTGAGTCTCAACCTTAATCGGTTGTGGCTTTTGTGCTTCGTGAAACTTAGCGATGTTATTGTAAGCCTGCTCTAGCGCTTGCTTCATCTCAGGCGTTAAACGAGCACTCGCTTCTTCAATCTCACCCGCTGAAACGCGAATAGATTTTGGTGTCACTCGGTCAAACTTTTCGGTCAGTTCAGTCAGCGCAGCATCGCCCTCACTTCGCACTTTGGCGATAACCTCAGAAACAGCCGCGGTGATGTTTGCGCCCTCACTGATCGCAGGACGCTCTAGTACAGAATCTTGCTGAGATTCACTTAAAGATTGCCAAACAACGGTTCTCATGCGGATTACCCCATCATCTTTTCGATTGGTAGTACTAGGATTGAACTCGCACCTAGTTCTTTCAGTTGTTCCATCGTTTCCCAGAACAAGTTCTCTGTACTTACTAGGTGTACAGCAACTTTATCTTTGTCTGTAGAAAGTGGTAGAACCGTTGGATCTTCAGCGCCAGGCAGCAGTGCTTTGATCTGTTCAAGCTGAGACGTGGGAGCGTGTAGCATGATGTACTTAGACTCTTTTGCCTGCTGTACGCCTTGCATACGAGTAAGTAGCTTTTCAATCAGTGCCGTCTTGTCTGCGTCAAATTCACCAGTACGTTGAATTAGCGTCGCTTTAGATTGGAAAATGATTTCAGCTTCTTTTAGACCGTTTGCTTCTAATGTTGCGCCAGTCGAAACTAGGTCAGCAATCGCATCGGCTAGTCCAGCACGAGGAGCCACTTCTACCGAACCTGTTAGCATACAAGTGCTAAAGTCAACACCTTGCTCATCCATGTAAGCTTTTAGAAGTTGAGGGTAAGTGGTTGCGATGCGCTTACCTGCTAGGTCTTGCGGTCCGTTGTACTCTTCGTCTTTGTTGATTGCGATAGATAAACGGCAACCACCGAAATCAAGACGACGCAGTGTTTGGAACTCTGCAGGCTCTTTAAGAGCAAGGCGATCTAGACGAACTTCTTCTAGTTCATTTTCACCGATAAAACCAAGGTCAACGACACCGTCCATGATCAAACCTGGGATGTCATCATCACGAACCAGTAATAGGTCGATTGGCATATTTAGTGAATGTACAACTAGGCGCTCACCCATGATGTTGAACTTAACACCACATTTTTTTAGGAGGTCTTGGCACTCTTTACTTAGGCGACCTTTCTTTTGAATTGCGATTCTTAGGCGTTGTGTCTGCATTGCTGTATCCCTGTGCAAATATTTGAATTTATTTAATAATTTAAAGCGCTAAAACTAAAAAACCCTCGGAAGACTTTGTCATCCCGAGGGTTTAAATCTAAATTCTTTTGACTTAACCTCCGGGAGTAATCTTGCTCCCGGGTACGCGTATATCTCCCCGAAAGACTAGATAGGGTGATGATGGTGATGAATGTTCATTACTAATTTACGCATACTTATCAGCTCTTATGTTGTTTGCTGTCTTATCTCCACACTAACCAAGGTGATGGTCTTTTTCAACCATTTATTCGAACTTTTTTCACGATTTTTAAAATTAATTTAACGCCAATAAAAAAGGGAAGCCGTAGCTTCCCTCTTAATTCTTGTAATTTCACTGATTAGCTCTTGCACGTTGCCATTTTGCAGCGCGAGAAGTAACCCAGTGCGAAACACACGCCAACGAATGTCAGTGCCGCCGCTGAGAATGAAAGCGCGACAGAAGCCGTCATACCCAGAACGATGAAGCCTACACACGATACTAGAGCCACAGACAGCGCGTAAGGAAGCTGTGTTGCTACGTGGTCGATGTGGTTACAACGAGCACCTGTTGAAGACAGGATCGTTGTATCTGAGATTGGGGAACAGTGATCACCAAATACAGAACCCGCTAGTACCGCACTCAACATTGGTAGCATAAGTGCAAGGTCGGTCGCGCCAGCCATGTCACCTGCGATTGGTAGCATGATACCGAACGTACCCCATGATGTGCCTGTAGAGAACGCCATTAGGCCTGCAAGCAAGAATAGGATCACAGGTAGCCAGTGGTAATCAATGTTGCCCGTTGCTAGAGAAGATAGGTATGTACCCGTTTTCATGTCGCCAATAACTGAACCGATTGTCCATGCGAACACTAGGATCAGAATTGCACCAAACATTGAACGAGCACCAATCCACATAGTGCGAACAATTTCTACAACTGGAAGTTTTTGCTTAACCACGGTTGCTAGAGCAACAAGTAGGCCTAGGATGCCACCGTAAACAAGCGACTTACCTACATCTGTATTTTCAAATGCACCAAGTAAGTTAAACGCTTGGCCGTCTGCTGCCAGTGCTGCACCACCTGTGTAAAGCATTGCAGCTACTGTCGCCACGATAAGCGATACGATAGGCATGATTAGGTCAGACACTGAACCATTTTGGCTCTCTTCAATGTCTAGCTCTTCATTTAGGTCGTGAGCTTGTTGGCTGTCATTATCACCTTCAAAACCACGGCCTTGAGACGCTTCAATCTCATGGTCACGCATTTTGCCTACATCAAGACCAAACCACGCCACTGCAAATACCATAAGTAGTGCAAACACTGCGTAGAAGTTCATTGGGATAAGACGGATGTATGCGCCCAGTGCCGAGTACTCGGTCATACCATGAGTCACAAGAATGCCACCAATAATAGTCATGATGTATGCACCCCAGCTTGATGCCGGCATGATCACACACATTGGCGCAGCGGTTGAGTCTAGGATATAAGCAAGCTTAGCGCGAGATACGTAGAAACGGTCTGTTACAGGGCGAGAAATCGCACCAACGGCTAGGCTATTGAAATAGTCATCAACGAAGATGAATACACCTAGGAATGCAGCCAATAGTTTAGAACCACGTTTGCTCTTAACACGAGACTGTGCCCATTCAGCAAACGCTCGAGTACCACCAGATAGCGTTAGCAGCGCCGTCATCATACCCAATAGAAGAAGGAACGCGACAATACTCATGTTCCAAGTGTTAATACCGCCGTCTTCAATGAAAACACCCGATACCTTAGTAACAACATAGCTCGCTGCATTACCAACTGAATAGTCAGCCAGTAGGATAGCGCCCATTACAATACCGACACCAAGAGAAACTAAAACACGACGAGTCACAATAGCAAGGCTCAATGCCACAAGCGGCGGGAGCAATGATAAAGGCGATGTTGCAAAATCTATTAAATTCATGATCTTCAAAAACCAGTTTATTTTTATTTGGCTAGAGATCTACTGCAGACAAACTCGGTACAGGTGACCAAGCTCATGTTGAACTAAGCGAAAGGGAAGTGAACACTTCACCCAACCCTACAGTAGCGCTCCATAGTTTAAAATTAAGACTATGGCAGTGTTGTACCTATTTAGCACAACCCCAGCAAATTGCTTAGATATACAATTTACTTCGGCAATTACACCTTTTGCTCCCATTCATTGGCATCACCCCAATGAGAGTTACTCTTTGCAATTGCACCTCTACGTGCGATAACACTTTTAACTATTGTTAGTTTAATTTAACAACAATTTAACCAGCGTAGCGCATCAGGTAGCCGCAATTGTACTCAACAAAAGCAACAATGCAACATATCATCCCGAGAAAAATGACTTTTTTGTTAGTAAAGTAATCAAGGTGCTCACAACATAGCCACGCCTACTCCACTAGTCACATATCACATTTATAGAGTAGCACTACAATTATTATATCTTAAACTTACCTACTCATCGGTTTTTCTGAAAGTTCCCTCTCTTTTTCAATATTTAAATAAGTTCCGATAAAAAATACTGTTTGTTTTCTTTTATACCTCTGTTTATTATTAGGAGGATTAATTAATTTATCTTGATGGGAAATATCATGTCTGAATTAACAAAAACTCTATTAAATATCCGTAGCCTTCGTGCATTCTCACGTGAATTAACTCTTGAGCAACTAGAAGAAGCACTAGACAAACTGACTATTGTTGTACAAGAGCGTCAAGAAGCTGAAGCTGAAGAACGTGCTGCTCGTGCAGAACAAGAAGCTAAGCTAGCTGCAATCGCAGATCAAATTGCTAAAGACGGCATTGACGTTGCAGATCTAATTGCTGCTCTTTCTGGCGAGTCAAAAGCAAAAGGCACTAAATCTAAGCGTGCTCCACGCCCTGCTAAATACAAATACGTTGATGGAAACGGCGAAGAGAAAACTTGGACTGGTCAAGGTCGTACGCCTTCTGCTATCCAACAGCAACTTGATGCTGGTAAATCTCTAGAAGATTTCGCTATCTAATAATTAGCAATCAAATTCATATAATAAAGGCCTATTTCGATAGGCCTTTATTTTTATCTGCATCAAACTACTCTTTTAACTTTTCCCTCTTAAACAGTGTCGATACCATCACTGCCTTTCCTTTAGCTAAACACAGCCACAACCAAACCAAATCTCTTTGGAATAAACACTCAAAGCTAGGTGCATCACCTACCGTTGTTAACTGTATTTTTTAACCAAGCTATTCATCAAACACAAGGCTACGTACTTTTGTTTTACACCGACCCAAGTGAGAATAAGCAGGTTCATCACGTTCAACGTTAATTACCAAAAACACGAAATTTATCCAGCGTTATACTAAAGTATATATGCCTGTGAATGCTGTTCCATTTTTGCCTGTAACGAATAATGCTCTCATCAATAACCGCCCCATTGTGTAATAGTCTCATTATTATTATGTATATACACGCACATGATAATCATCTGTGCATTATACATGCCGAATATTTCGAGACCTTTCTTAAGAACTTTCGACAACCACTTACACAAATAAAATACGAGGGGTTTCCCTTACTATTACCTGCTTGACTATCGACTATTTGAAACCTAAATCACACATTCAAATATTAATAGAAATAAAAAAACCTCAAACTAGATTTGAGGTTTTTAGTCGATTCAACTTTAAATAGCGAAAGAGATTAACGCTCCCAGTACGCTTCTTCTAAGCTATCTTCTCGCTCTGGAAGACCACGAGATAAACGTGGAGAGTGCTGAACTAATACTTCGTAACTTGCACGGTTTGAATATTTACATACTTGTGAAAACGAAGAGTAAGTCAAAAACGAGTGTTGGTGCTTACTTGAATTTGGCACGTTCTCTTTATGGTACTTATTAGCAGCCATATCATGTAGCAACGCAGATAATGCGGCATCGCCTGCGCCGTTAGTATTCTTAATTTTTTCAGGTCCGCCCATGTATGGTGCGATATGCGAGTACACTTTAATTGGAGACTCACACAATGCCTTGTGCGCAGGACGACTAAATTCAAAGCGGTTGAACTCAGCAATAGAACCCGGTAGCAATGGCAATGTCGTTTCGCGCTTTGCAGCCTCTTCCGTGTAACCGGCCATAAATAGACCCACAGGACCTGCGGTACACAAAACTAAATCCACCCAGTCTAACGTCTTGTCTGATGCTGCCAACGGATCGCTTTCACCCGTTAGTGCTTCTGCTTCATCTTCATTCATCGCGACAACAGTAACGTGCTGCTCTAAGAAATCTTTCCAGAACTCAGGATCGTCTTGTATAACGAATTTTGTACCCAGTGTAAGTACTACAGGTACATCATATTTCTTCGCGTATTCAATCGCCTTCATCGTCGCTTCAGGCATTGGGTCACCTGGCTTACAGCGAACAAGGTATGCGGTAAGCACTAGTGCAGATGCGTTTTTAAAAATCTTCTCTGGAATGCTGTCTGGATTTAGCTGGTTCATTTGACCTTCGCTGATTGCAAAGGTACGTTCACCATCTTCTGTGATTAAAGCAAAGCAACGACCGATTGCGCCATCTACCCCTTGTAAATGGTTCAGATCCATTCGGCTTGATGTGTTACACAGGTAACGGTAGCCGTAGCTGCCGATTTTAATGTCTTGGCTCATTACACCCAGTAGTGTCGAGCGATCATCAGCTAATACAGAATAGTTGTGAAGCGTATTACCAATTGTGCCACCAGCGTATTCATTAGTAATAAGACACTGCTCTTTTAACTCTTGGTATAGAGATTCTGCAGCTTCGTCATTGATAACCAGCGAATGGCCTTTACTTAAACCGTACTTTTCAATTAATTCTGAACTCACTTTCGCTTCGATATCCACCAAAGTTTGGTCAATACCAATAATATGAGTGCGAGACATCTTTTTGCTGTTCTGAGATTGGCTCACTAATGGATCACGAGCATGAACCGGAAAATAGTGCTTTGATTTACGTTGTCCAGGAAATTTCATAAGGCTAGTCTAAGTCAAGGGGAAATAGGGGGCGGATTCTACCGCGCTATATTTAGCGCGGCAATCACTCAAACTATAGCAAACGTTTGCATGGGTATTTTTTTATTCGCCTTCCATAAAGCTTAGATCTGGCAACATATCCAGATGTTCTGCATAACGCTTTTGGTTGAACTCAGCGTTGTTCTTCATGACATCAAATACTTCAATCGCAAGCGCACATGCCATCGCTGCAATCGCATCTTCGCGAGAGTGACCTGTCATCATCAGACGCATTAAGGTCTCTTTTACCTTGATCGGTTGTCCATCTTCTAGTTGATTCTCAATAATTTCAATCAACTGTTCTTCTTGCATAAATTCATCTTGTTCAGACATTTTTTTATCTCAGGTCTTGGATTTTCAGCGACTATGCCACATATAGGTCTGACATCCTAGCGACTCGCTTCGCTTTCATCAGATTCCCATTGAAAGACAGCGCACTTCTTGTGCAAAAGAAACTGTGATTCCGGTCTCGGATCTGTCACGTTGTTTCTCTTTCTGTTAGAATCTGCGACCAAGTAATAGTAACGGTGTTTAGACATGTCAGATATCAGCTCTGGAAACAGCCAAAAGAAAGTAATTGTCGGTATGTCCGGCGGTGTAGATTCGTCAGTTTCGGCGTATCTTCTCCAGCAACAAGGCTATCAGGTAGAAGGCCTTTTCATGAAAAACTGGGAAGAAGACGATAACGAAGAGTACTGTACGGCAGCTGAAGATCTTGCGGATGCGCAAGCGGTTTGTGATAAGCTAGGTATCCACCTTCACACTATCAACTTTGCAGCAGAGTACTGGGACAACGTATTCGAATACTTCCTAGCTGAATACAAAGCAGGTCGTACACCGAACCCAGACATTCTTTGTAACAAAGAAATTAAATTCAAAGCCTTCCTTGAATTTGCGGATGAAGTATTAGACGCAGACTACATTGCAATGGGTCACTATGTTCGTCGTACTTTCCCAACACAAGAAGAGCTAGATGCAGGTAAAAAACCTGAAATGCTTCGTGGTCTAGATAGTAATAAAGACCAAAGCTACTTCCTATATACACTGAGCTCAGATCAAGTTGCGCGTAGCCTATTCCCAGTGGGTGAATTAGAGAAGCCAGAAGTACGTAAAATTGCGGAAGAGCAAGACCTAATCACTGCTAAGAAGAAAGATTCAACCGGTATCTGCTTCATCGGTGAGCGCAAGTTCACGGAATTCTTAGGTAAATACCTGCCAGCACAGCCAGGTGATATCGAAACACCAGAAGGCAAAGTGATTGGTAAGCACAACGGTCTGATGTACCACACTCTTGGTCAACGTAAAGGCCTACATATTGGTGGCACTAAAGGCGGTGGCGGCAACGAAGCTCCATGGTTTGTTGGTGAGAAAGACCTTAAGCGTAACGTATTGATTGCGGTACAAGGTAAAGACCACCCTCTTCTAAAATCTGAAGGTTTAATTGCGTCGCAACTGCATTGGGTAGACCGCGCACCAATTACCGATGTTTTGAAGTGCACAGTAAAAACTCGTTACCGCCAAACAGATATTCCTTGTACAATCATTCCAATTGACGATGAGAACATCAAGGTTATCTTCGACGAGCCTCAAATTGCAGTGACTCCGGGTCAATCAGCAGTATTCTACCAAGGTGAAGTTTGTCTTGGTGGCGGCATCATCGAAAAACGCATCTAATAAAAAGAACTAGGAGTTACTACGTGGCCAACACACTTTATGACCGTACAATCGCTTTCGCTGGAATCTGCCAAGCTGTCGCTTTGGTGCAACAGGTAGCAAAAGACGGCTATTGTGATAAAGATGCCTTCGAAGCTTCACTCAGTGCGATCTTAAATACCAATCCAGCAAATACTGTTGGTGTATTTGGTCGCGAATCAAACTTAAAGCTTGGTTTAGAGTGCCTAGTAAAAGGTATCGATAGTACTCCTGCTGGCAGCGATATCACGCGTTACATCATTAGCTTGATGGCGCTTGAGCGTAAGTTGTCAGGTCGCAACGATGCGATGTCTCAACTAGGCGATCGCATTCAAACTGCAGAACGCCAAGCTGAACACTTTGATCTATTCGACGAGCAGATGGTGAGTAACCTAGCAAGTATCTACCTTGACGTGGTAAGCCCGATTGGCCCGCGTATTCAGGTTTCTGGTACACCGTCAGTTCTACAGCAAACATCAAATCAACATAAAGTACGTGCGCTGCTTCTATCTGGAATTCGCAGTGCCGTTCTTTGGCGCCAAGTGGGAGGCAAACGTCGCCACCTAATCTTTGGACGCAAGAAGATGGTTGAGCAAGCTCAAATCCTCTTAGCAAGAATGTAATACACCAGCTCGCGCACTGTCGCGAGCTTATTCTTTGTACCAAAATAAACCTCACGCAAACGTTTGCGCAATATGCGTGACAAACTGCAAAGTTACTGGTATAAAGCTCACAAAATTTAGAAACTCAATTCAGGAGAACACCATGGAACTGTCAGCATTGACTGCTGTTTCACCAGTAGACGGCCGTTACGGAAGCAAGACAACTGCACTTCGCAGCATCTTTAGTGAGTTTGGTCTACTAAAGTACCGCTCTATCGTTGAAATTCGTTGGCTACAAAAGCTTGCGGCAACAGACGCAATCGCAGAAGTACCAGCATTCAGTGCAGAAGCAAACAAGTTTCTAGATGAACTAGCAGCAAACTTCTCTGAAGAAGATGCAGCACGTATCAAAGAGATCGAGCGCACAACTAACCACGACGTTAAAGCGGTTGAGTACTTCCTAAAAGAGAAAGTAGCTGGTGTTCCTGAACTTCACGCTGTAAACGAGTTCATCCACTTTGCTTGTACTTCAGAAGACATCAACAACACTTCTCACGCTCTAATGCTGAAAGAAGCTCGTGACGAAGTTATTCTTCCTGAAATCCAAAACATCATCGATGCTATCAAAGCACTTGCTGTTGAATACCGCGACATCCCTCTTCTATCTCGTACACACGGTCAGCCAGCATCTCCATCAACGATGGGTAAAGAGATGGCAAACGTTGCGTACCGTATGGAACGTCAATACAAGCAGATCGCTAACGTTGAGATCCTAGGTAAGATCAACGGCGCTGTAGGTAACTACAACGCTCACCTTTCTGCTTACCCAGAAGTAGATTGGCACCAGTTCTCTGAAGAGTTCATCACTGAATCTCTAGGTGTAACTTGGAACCCATACACAACTCAAATCGAACCGCATGATTACATCGCTGAGCTATTCGATGCAGTTGCACGTTTCAACACAATTCTAATCGACTTTGACCGTGACGTTTGGGGCTACATCGCTCTAGGTCACTTCAAGCAGAAGACAATTGCTGGTGAAATCGGTTCATCAACAATGCCTCACAAAGTTAACCCTATCGACTTTGAGAACTCTGAAGGTAACCTAGGTCTTGCTAACGCAGTATTCGGCCACCTAGCACAGAAACTACCTATTTCTCGTTGGCAGCGTGACCTTACTGACTCTACAGTTCTTCGTAACCTAGGTGTTGGTGTTGGCTACGCTATCATTGCATACACTTCAACTCTGAAAGGCATTAGCAAGCTAGAAGTTAACCGTGATGCTCTACTAGCAGAACTAGACCAAAACTGGGAAGTTCTAGCTGAACCTGTACAAACGGTAATGCGTCGTTACGGTATCGAGAAACCATACGAGAAGCTTAAAGAGCTAACTCGTGGTAAGCGCGTAGATGGCGAAGCAATGCGTAACTTCATCGACGGTCTTGAGCTTCCAGAGCACGAGAAAGCACGTCTGAAAGAGATGACGCCAGCTAACTACATCGGTCAAGCAATCGAGCTGACTGACAAGCTGTAATTCGAAATTCGAATAATATGAGAAGGCTTCCCGAGTGGAAGCCTTTTTTGTATCTATTCGATTGTGCTCGACTCGTAATATTAAATAGCACGCCCACAACTTCGCCCCGCTATTAATAGAAAATAAAGCTCAAGCAAAAACCAGCGGCTACGCCAAAGTAGAGTATTCACCTATATACATCCCTATTGATTCAGCAATAAAAAAAGGCTTCCATGTAGGAAGCCTTTTCATCGTGAATCTATTTAAGATTACATGTTGCGTAGAGACGCGATACGCTTGTCTAGCGGTGGGTGGCTCATAAGTAGCTCACTAAGTGATTTCTTACCGTTGATACCAAATGCCATCATTGAGCCTTCAAGCTGTGGCTCATGGCTCACTTTTAGACGCTCTAGGGCTGCAATCATCTTTTCTTTACCGACTAAGCGAGCTGCGCCTGCGTCTGCGTGGAATTCACGGTGACGGCTGTACCACATCGTGATGAAGCTTGCTAGGAAGCCAAAGATTAGCTCAAGCACCATAGACACACCGAAATAAACCATCATATTGCTACCACCCTCTTCTTCGTTGTCGTTAGAAGCAACGATGTTCGCGATAAAGCGAGACAGGAAGATAACAAAGGTGTTCACAACGCCTTGCATCAGCGTCATTGTCACCATGTCACCATTTGCGATGTGGCTAACTTCATGAGCAAGTACTGCTTCGGCTTCGTCACGAGTCATGCTGTGTAGTAGACCTGTTGATACCGCAACCAGCGAATCGTCACGTTTTGCACCAGTAGCAAATGCGTTAATGTCTGGTGAATCATAGATAGCGACTGTTGGCATGCCGATACCTACTTGTTGGGCTTGGCGGCTTACCGTTTCCATCAACCAATGTTCTGTTTCATTGCGAGGGCTCTCAATCACCATACCGCCAACAGAACGCAGAGCCATTCCTTTTGACATCATCAAAGAAATGAAAGAACCACCGAAACCGAATACGGCAGCCATCACGAGCAATCCAGAAAGGCTGCCTGGCTGCATCCCCGTTACAGCATATACAATATTAAGAACAACACTTAGTACCAATACAACCGCTAAGTTGGTTGCAAGGAACAACATTACTCGCTTCATTACTTATCTCCGCATGAAAGCTGTTTTATAAAAATTTATCATTATAGACAAAGCGAACAAGTGAATGTCTCGCTTTGAACACTTCTATTAACTTATACATATAGTCTAAGAATTAGAAAACAAGGTTAAGCATTAAATTGCAACATTTAATTACTAGACCGTATTCGATTAAGACTTTGGCATTAGACCTAAGTCGTATAGAGAACATCGACTGATCCGTTTACAGTGTGCCTAGATGATTTATTGGCTAGTCCGAGTAACAAAAGGAAAGGATCATGGTTGAAGGTACTAACACTCAAATGGCTATTGATTTACTGTGTTGTCACTTAGGTATCACTGAAGAAGAAGCGAAGAAACAGATTGGTATCGTGACGCCAGAAGCGGCACAAAATAATATTACAGAGACACAACAAGCGTTAATGGGTCTAACAAAAGACCACTAATACTGCTTGCTTGACCTACTGTTCTAAAGATCTACTGGCTTAAGAGATCGACAGATAAACGAAAGGGCTGCATTTTTGCAGCCCTTTTCAATTTTCTATGGTCATAACCGACGATGTTGTCGTTATAGCGCCATCAATGGTTCCACATTGATGTACTTACCAATATTCTTAGACTTCGCTTTTGGTACGTAAGGGATCTCCCCCAGTTTTGGTGCACCTAGCTTGTCTTCCAGCATCGCAATAATATCTGCGTAATGTTCAGTGCCCGGATTAATGCGGTTAGCCACCCAACCGACTAGGTTTAGGCCGTCTGCACGAATCGCTTCTGCAGTTAGTAGAGCATGGCTCAAACAACCAAGCTTAATACCAACCGTCAGAACCACTGGAAGCTGCTCTTTCTTAACCCAGTTCGATAGGCACTCATCGTCAGATACTGGCACACGCCAGCCACCAGCGCCCTCAACTAACACGAAGTCTGAATTCTGCTTATGTTGTTCCAGTTTTTGAGAAAGCACCGCTTCATCAATTACCACGCCATCGCGCTTAGCAGCGATATGTGGTGACGCTGGAAGCATCAATGCATACGGATTAACATCATCGTAATCAATATCTTGTGTCGCTGCTTCTTGTAGGTGAAGAGCGTCACTATTGCGCGCGCCTTCTGGATATTGCTCGCAGCCTGCGGCAACTGGCTTGTAGCCAATTGTTGATAACTCTTTTGCGGCAAAAGCTTGTAAGATCGCTTTTGAAACCACGGTTTTGCCCACTTCGGTATCCGTACCTGCAATAAATAATGCATCAATCATAATTGAATAACCCCTAAACAAACTTGATATGTTGCTGGTAAGAAACCTTGATGGTTTTGAAATGTTCGATACTCTTGCTCAACAAGCTGCAGCATTCTTCTGCTGGTCAGACCTTGTGAGCGACCACTTACGTGGTTGGCACCAATCCCCTTAAGGTCGCGCATCAATTCAAACGCTGAATCGTACCATACTGTGATGGAGGGCAAGTCTAGTTGATGGTGCGAGCAGCTAGATTGCGCTAACGCAATTTTTACCTGATTGGCGGTAATAAAGTGGTTGACGTGTTGATGTGAGTCAATTTTACTCCACGCCTTTTTCAACTCAACCAGAGAACCGTCTAACAAGGTGGAGAAAGCGATTGAGCCCCCCTGGCGTGTCACTCTTTTCATTTCTCGCAATGGTATGGAGAGATCATCACACCATTGTAGAGCCAGACTAGAGAACACCAAATCAAAGCGATCATCCTCAAATGGCAAAGCTTCAGCATCCGCTTGCTGATAAGCAAAGACTCCATTTCCACATCTTTGCTTGGCCTGTTCTAACATGCCTAATGACAAATCAGCACAAATAACAGTTGCACCTCTTTCGACGAGTAACTGAGAGAAGTAGCCCGTGCCACATCCTAAATCTAATACCTGATAACCGGATAGATCGTTAGGTAGCTTCTCCAGAAGGCGCTGACCTACATCACGCTGAAACTCAGCATGTTTATCGTAATTTTTAGCAGCTTTTCCGAAGGCATCTGCAATCGCCTTTTTATCTTGGACAGTGTAATTATCTACGACGGCTTGCTGTGACATTTACTCTACCTCACGTTGCGCTTGTAGCGCGCTTTTTAACGAATGAGTCAGCTGGGACACTTGCTCTGGGCTGTGATTGGCAGTCAACGTGATTCTAAGACGAGCAGTCCCTACCGGTACCGTCGGCGGACGAATCGCGGTCATCCAAATACCACTCTCTTTCATTCGGTTTGCAATGCTAATGGCATGCTCTGACTGACCGACCACAAATGGCTTTATCGGTGTATTGGTTTCAACATAACCCGTTAGCTCTTTCATACCTTCATGATAAATCGCCTGTAGCTCGCTTAGCTTATCTCGACGCCACTGTTGGCTCTGTATCATTCGACACGCAGTACTCAATGCGTAGGCTTGAGCCGGAGGTATCGCCGTTGAGTAGACATGATGTCTTGCGAACTGGGTTAAGTAGTCTCCAACTTCTTTACTACAAAGAATCGCAGCGCCAGATAAGCCAAACGCTTTACCAAATGTCACCACGAGTAATTCAGGCTTAACACCCGCGGCTGCGCAACTCCCAGCGCCATAATCACCCAAGACGCCAATACCATGAGCATCATCGACTGCTAACCAAGCATCATGTTGGTGGGTCTGCTTTGCAATCTCGTTCAAAGGAGCCTGATCGCCATCCATACTAAAGACGCCTTCAGTTACCACCAACGCATTTTCTGAAACAGTAAGCTGCGAAGCCAAATGATCAACATCGTTGTGCTTGAAGCGTTTCATTCTTGCAGGCGACAACGCCCCCGCTTCCATTAGAGAAGCGTGATTCAAACGGTCTTGAATGAGAGTGTCGTTTTTATCGAGAAGGGAAAACAGCAACGCCTGATTGGCGCCAAAGCCAGAGCTAAACAGAATCGCACGCTCATAGCCTAACCATTCGCATAGCTGCGACTCTAGATTCTGATGTGCTGCACTAAAGCCTGTCACCAGTGGTGAAGCACCACTACCCGCACCGTATTGACTCAGTCCGTCTTTCCAAGCTGACACGAGCTCTGGATCATTCGCCAAGCCTAAATAGTCGTTGCTAGAAAAGTTACTGTATACCTTCGAACCCAGCTCAATTTCAGAGCGACCGACCGGATTAAGCACATTAATCTGACGGTTGAGCCCTTGCTGAAGGCGATCAGTAAGGGCTTTTTGAATACGAGAATTAAACGCTGGCATCGTAGAACATGTCATCTTTCGTTGGACGAGCCGCAACGCGCTCTACAACTTGATCTAACAGTTCGTTTTCTTGGATTTCGTCTGGCTTTTGAGCCACTTCTTGACTGTTGATACCCAGCTTTTTAAATAGCTGCATATCTGTATCTTCATCTGGGTTTGGCGTTGTTAGCAGTTTGCAACCGTAGAAGATAGAGTTTGCACCCGCCATGAAGCACATTGCTTGCATCTGTTCGTTCATGTTTTCACGACCAGCAGATAGGCGAACCGCAGATTTCGGCATCATGATACGAGCAATTGCGATGAGCTTGATAAAGTCGAAAGATTCAACATCATCGACGTTTTCCATCGGGGTGCCTTTTACTTTCACTAACATGTTAATTGGCACACTCTCAGGGTGAACAGGTAGGTTAGCCAACTCGACAAGCAGACCGGCACGGTCATTGGTGCTTTCACCCATACCAATAATACCGCCTGAACAGATCTTCATGCCTGCATCACGAACGTGAGATAACGTATCTAGACGATCTTGATAAGTACGAGTAGTAATAATGCTGCCGTAAAACTCTGGAGAGGTATCAAGGTTGTGGTTGTAGTAGTCCAAACCAGCGTCTGCCAACTCACCGGCTTGCTCTGGTGTTAACATACCTAGCGTCATACACGTCTCTAGACCCATACCTTTTACGCCTTTGATCATCTCTGTTAGATGAGGCATATCACGCTCTTTCGGGTTCTTCCATGCAGCTCCCATACAGAAACGCGTAGAGCCTGCGTTTTTCGCTTTCTGAGCCGCATCAAGTACACGCTCAACTTCCATTAAGCGCTCTTTATCAACGTCAGTGCGGTAGTGTGCACTTTGTGGACAGTATTTACAGTCTTCTGGACAAGCACCGGTTTTAATAGAAAGAAGGGTACTCACCTGCACATGGTTATGCAGTTGGTACTGTCTATGAACGAGTTGAGCTTCAAACATCAAATCCATAAACGGTTTTTCAAGCAGAGCCTTTACTTCAGCTACTGTCCAGTTATGACGAACTTCCACGTGTCGATCCTTTTCTTTTATCTTATTTTGCGCAAATCCACTTTGAGGTTTTGCATTTATGCTTGGCTAGTCTACCGACAAGCTTTAGACTGTCAACACATTGATAAAAACAAAAGTTTACAATTGGTTATTTTTTAATCAAATTACACATGGAAATTGCTATGGATCTCGCCTTTGATCGCCAGCACATCTGGCATCCCTACACTTCGACTCTCACACCTCTGACCTGCTACCCCGTTGTTGGAGCCGAGGGTGTTTTATTGGAAATGGAAGATGGAAAGCGAGTCATTGATGGCATGTCTTCTTGGTGGTCTACCATCCACGGATACAATCATCCCGTGCTAAATAAAGCTGCGCACAGCCAAATCGACAAGGTGTCACATGTGATGTTCGGTGGTATCACTCACCAACCTGCAATTGATCTATGTAAGAAGCTCCTCAATCTCGCACCAAGCAATTTAGAACATGTATTTTTGGCTGACTCAGGATCCGTAGCGGTTGAAGTGAGTTTAAAGATGGCATTGCAGTATTGGCACGCAAAAGGCCAACCACGCTCCAAGTTCTTAACGTTAAGAGATGGCTATCATGGTGATACGTTCGCTGCGATGTCGGTTACTGATCCAGAAAACTCAATGCATAGCCTGTACAAAGGGTTCCTACCAGAACATGTCTTCGCCGCTTCGCCAAAAACGGGGTTCTGGGATGAATGGAACCCTGATGATATCAACAGCTTTAAAGAAAAACTGAGTGCACACCATCAAGAGGTTGCCGCTGTGATCTTAGAGCCCATTGTTCAGGGTGCAGGCGGCATGCGTATTTACCACCCGGAGTTTTTGAAGCAAGTGAGAGCACTGTGTGACGAATTCAACGTGCTCTTGATTCTTGACGAGATTGCCACCGGCTTTGGTCGTACAGGTAAGTTATTTGCTTGTGAACATGCCGATATTCAACCGGACATTCTATGTGTCGGCAAAGCATTAACGGGAGGGTATATGACTCTTTCGGCGACGCTTGCGAGCAAAGATGTTGCCGATACGGTTTGCGGCGGTGAAGCTGGGTGCTTTATGCATGGTCCAACATTTATGGGGAATCCGCTTGCGTGCGCTGTTGGGGCGGCAAGCCTTGGGTTAATCGAACAGGGTGATTGGCAGTCACAGACGCAACAAATCGAATCGCTGTTCTCAAAGATGCTTCCAAAACTCAAGCGACATTCGTTGGTCAAAGATGTACGTTGGTTAGGGGCGATTGGTGTAGTAGAAACTCATACCCCTGTTGATATGGAGCTGATACAGGCGCACTTTGTTGAACAAGGGGTTTGGATCAGACCTTTTGGCAAGTTGATCTATATGATGCCTCCGTTTATCAGTGAAGCACATCATATCGAGCAATTGGTCTCCGCCATTGATAGCGCACTCCAACGACCAGAATGTTTCCAATAGCAAGTATTGCACCCACCAATCGGGTATGAATGGTTTCAAAGCTGAACAACCATTCATACCACTACCCTACTAACTACCTAGTGACGCAGTTGCTGTAACTACAACTATCGCAACTGACTGTCTTTGCTTGCTCGACGATTATAAGGTGCATGCTGATGCGCAGAGTGCTCTAACATCGATTGGCACTCAATACACATACGTACTCCCTGTATCGCGAGTCGTCTTTTTTCAGGGATCTCATCACCGCACTCATCACAGTAATGAGCACTCTCTCCGATTTTAATGTTCCCTCTAACACGAGAGATCTCATCGGAAATCGTATCTTGAATTTGCTGGCTAACGCTATCGTCGCCTGCCCATCCTACAGCCATATGCCCTCCTCAATATCTGAATGAGAAAATCAATTCCTACCGCGGTAGGCGACCATTATACGAACAATATCTATTGGATATAATCTAGCGCATGAGCAAATAACTATTACCTAATTGTAACAATGACTAGATTCGGGCAATAAAAAACCCAGCACTTAGGCTGGGTTTTCAATTCAAAAGCTAGACGATTAACCGATGTGCGTTACGCCACCCATGTACTTCTGAAGTACTGTTGGGATTGCGATACGGCCATCTGCTTCTTGGTTGTTCTCTAGAATCGCAACCATTGTACGACCTACAGCAAGACCAGAACCGTTTAGTGTGTGTACTAGCTCAGGTTTTTTCTCGCCTTTACGACGGAAACGAGCTTGCATACGACGAGCTTGGAAGTCCCACATGTTTGAACAAGAAGAGATTTCACGGTAAGTCTCTTGTGCTGGAACCCATACTTCTAGATCGTAAGTTTTCGCAGCGCCGAAGCCCATATCACCAGTACATAGAACTACTTTACGGTAAGGAAGCTCTAGAAGTTGAAGTACTTTCTCAGCGTGACCTGTTAGCTCTTCTAGTGCTGCCATTGAATCTTCTGGCTTAGTGATCTGTACAAGCTCAACTTTGTCGAACTGGTGCATACGGATAAGACCACGAGTATCACGACCGTAAGAACCTGCTTCAGAACGGAAACAAGGCGTGTGAGCTGTCATCTTAAGTGGCAGTTCAGCTTCTTCCGTAATGGTATCGCGAACAAGGTTAGTTACTGGTACTTCCGCAGTAGGGATAAGCGATAGTTTCTTAAGAGGAACGTCACTTACTTGCTCTGTTAGCGGGCTTGTGTGGAATAGGTCTTCACCAAACTTAGGTAGTTGACCAGTACCGTATAGGCTATCGTGGTTCACTAGGTACGGTACGTACATTTCTGTATAACCGTGCTCATCAGTGTGAAGGTCTAGCATGAACTGAGCGATTGCACGGTGTAGACGCGCAAATTTACCCTTCATTACGATGAAGCGAGAACCTGAAATCTTAACCGCGCTTGCGAAATCAAGACCACCAGAAAGCTCACCAAGATCAACATGATCTTTTACTTCGAAGTCGTAAGTCTTTGGCTCACCCCAACGAGAAATTTCTACGTTGTCATCTTCGTCTTTACCTGCTGGTACTGACTCGTCTGGCAGGTTTGGAATCGCCATAGTGATCGCTTCAAGTTCGCCTTGAAGGTCAGCAAGTGCAACTTTAGCTGCGTCTAGTTCAGAACCTAGGTTACCTACTTCCGCAAGGATGCGTTCAGCTTCTTCGTGATCGCCTTTCGCTTTTGCTTGACCAATGGACTTCGAGCGAGAGTTACGTAACGCTTGCAGTTCTTCAGTTTTCATTTGAAGGGACTTACGTTTTTCTTCAAGTTCACGAATTGTCTCTACATCAAGGTCAAAGCCTCGACGTGCTAATTTTGCCGCTGTTTCATCCAGCTCAGCTCGAAGTAATTTAGAATCCAGCATTGCTAATCCTATGCTTTAGTTATTTGAATATTCAGTAGCTTGACCACTGAAACACCACTAAACCGCCAAAACTGATGATTATTTCATCATTTTTTAACGATTTAATCTGAATTTTATGACTAGGTTAAGATATCCAAAAAAGGCTAGTTTTCATAGCGTTTTTGTGGGCTTTTTGCGTCCAAATCCGCCAGATAATCTAGCTTTTCGCCAATCTTGGTCTCTAAGCCTCGTTTTGTTGGGTAATAGTATTGTCGCTCGCCCATTTCAGGCGGCAGATACTTTTCACCCGCAGCGTAGGCACCAGGTTCGTCATGAGCATAACGATATTCTTGCCCGTAGCCCATGTCCTTCATCAAACTTGTTGGTGCATTTCTTAAATGATGAGGCACTTCGTATTCGGGTAAGTTATGCGCATCAGTGAGCGCCTGCTTCCACGCGGTATAAACAGCGTTGCTCTTTGGCGCACACGCAAGATAGACAACCGCTTGTGCAATCGCTCGTTCACCTTCTGCAGGACCAATACGAGTAAAGCAATCCCAAGCCGAAATGGCAACTTGCATTGCTCTTGGATCTGCATTGCCGATATCTTCCGATGCAATCGCTAACAAACGTCTCACGATATACAAAGGATCGCAGCCAGCAGCAATCATGCGCGCCGACCAATACAGCGCCGCATCTGGGTTTGAGCCTCGTATCGACTTATGCACAGCCGAAATCAAGTCGTACCAAATATCACCTTTATTATCGAAACGAGCCACTTTTTCACCAGCGACTTCTGCTAACAGTTGAAGCGTAATCGACTTACGACCTTTGTCGTCGTCTTCGGCCATGTCGTATAGAAGCTCAAGATAATTCAGTGACATGCGAGCGTCGCCATTCACTAGCTCCGCTAAACGATCAAGTACATTGTCAGCAAAGTGGGCACTTACATCACCTAAACCACGCTGTTTATCTTCAATGGCTTGACGGATAACAAGCGAGATATCATCCGTGTTGAGAGAAGTCAGTTTGTAAACACGCGCTCTCGACAACAAAGCGTTATTGAGTTCAAAAGACGGGTTTTCTGTCGTCGCTCCAATAAAGGTAACTGTGCCATCTTCGATGTGTGGCAAGAATGCATCTTGTTGGCTTTTGTTAAACCTATGTACCTCATCTACAAACAAAATAGTTCGACGTCCAGCTTGCTTATTTTCACGCGCTTTATCAATCGCGACACGAATGTCTTTCACACCTGAGGTAACCGCTGACACACGCTCAACTTCAGCATTGGCGTAATTGGCAGCCACTTCAGCCAAAGTCGTCTTTCCGGTACCCGGAGGCCCCCATAAAATCATGGAGTGAATATGCCCGGCTTCAAGCGCTCGACGCAGAGGTTTACCGGGTCCCAGAATATGCTGTTGACCGATGTACTGCTCGACGGTTTCTGGTCTCATACGAGCAGCAAGGGGACGAAAATCTTCGTCCCCCGAAAAGTCTAAACTGTAATTACTCAATGGCTATCTCTTGATTCGCGATTAAATGGACGATATCAAAGAATCAGTTTCTTTGGTCGTCAACTTCGACACCTTCTGGAGCGACGAATGTAAAACGATCACTGCCTGGCTTACCAAGCTCGACATTACTAAATGTGAACTCACCTTTTTGACCGTCCTGTTCAATAACATTAAACCCTTGAACGATGCCTTTGTCGTTGATCTGAATTTGGAAATCCCCTTGATTCGAATCAACCGCCGTTGGCTTCAGCGTAAACTGATTACCCGATTGGGTTACATCGTAGTTATCCCAATCACTCTGTTGGTTGCGAGTAAGCAATACAAATGGTGTTTGCGCCGTTGCTTGCTCTTGCCAGTAAATACTGACTTGCTCAATGAATGGGCTGTAGTACCAAAGGCTTTGGCCATCAGAGACCAAGAGGTTTTCATCTGGGAAAGTCGTTTCCCAACGGAATAGGCTTGGGCGCGCTATTTCAACTGTGCCCTCTCCTTCCATGACAATATCGCCATCAGGGCTTGTGACAACCTGTTTGAAATCGGCACTAAAACCTGCGTTTAGCGCTAATCGGTTGCTCAGTTCTTCCTTTGGTGAAGCGAACACGGAAAAACTCATAAATAGAAGTGCGAGTGCTTTTTTCATTAATTATCCTGTTACAAGGTAAATCGGTCATAAGACTATGACCGATTATTAAAGGTTGAGTTCCTATCTACGCAATTAAGCGGTTACTCTTTCGGCGGCGCCGGTGCTAATACTTCACGGTTACCATTGTGCCCTGGTGGGCTCACAATTCCTTGGGCTTCTAACTGCTCAACAATACGAGCTGCGCGGTTATAGCCAATCTTAAAGCGTCGTTGAACGCCCGATACCGAACCGCGACGTGACTGAACCACATGCTCAACAACCTGATCAAACAGTGGGTCAACGTCTTCGTCGCCTTCCATCTTCTCTCCAGGAAGCAGGGTTTCAGGTGTCTGCTCACCATTGGTGATTTCATCGATATAGTTCGGCTTACCACGCGCTTTCCAGTCGTTAACGACAGCATGAACATCGTCGTCCGATGCAAATGCACCGTGAACACGAATGGTATGGCTTGAGCCAGGTGGTAAGTAAAGCATGTCACCCATGCCTAGCAGAGATTCTGCACCGCCCTGATCCAAGATAGTACGAGAGTCGGTTTTGGTCGATACCGTAAAGGCTACACGAGTTGGGATGTTGGCTTTAATCAAACCCGTGATGACATCAACCGACGGACGCTGCGTAGCTAGGATCAAGTGAATACCTGCTGCACGCGCTTTCTGAGCAAGACGCGCAATTAATTCTTCAACTTTCTTGCCGACAACCATCATTAAGTCAGCAAATTCATCGACAACAACAACGATATAAGGCAGTTTCTCTAGCAATGGCGGCTCAGGATCCATACTGTCGCCCGCTTGCCACAATGGATCATGGATTGGGTGCCCTGCTTCTGCTGCCATCTTCAGCTTATCGTTGTAGCCCTTAATGTTACGTACACCCAAGGCTGACATCAGTTTGTAACGACGTTCCATTTCACCCACACACCAACGCAGCGCGTTTGATGCGTCTTTCATATCGGTCACTACTTCTGATAATAGATGCGGGATACCTTCATAGATAGAAAGCTCGAGCATTTTAGGGTCGATCATAATGAAGCGCAGATCTTCTGGTGTTGCCTTATACAACATACTCAAGATCATGACGTTCACACCTACCGATTTCCCAGAACCTGTTGTACCAGCCACCAGCACGTGAGGCATCTTCGCGATATCGGCAATCACCGCTTCACCAGCAATGTCTTGTCCCATTACAACGGTTGTTGGCGATTTGGCATCAATAAACTGCTGGCTACCTACTACGTCTGAGAAGAACACCGTTTGACGGCTCATATTTGGCAACTCAAGCCCCACATAAGGCTTGCCCGGAATCACTTCAACAACACGCACTGCCATAGCAGAGAGTGAACGAGCCAAGTCCATAGACAGGCTCGAGATACGGCTGACTTTCACGCCCGGTGCAAGGTCAAGCTCGAATCGAGTAATCACAGGTCCCGGGAAGATATCGACAACCTCAGCTTTGATCTTGTAATCAGCCAGTTTCGATTCCACCAAACGAGCAATCTCTTCTAATGCGTCGCGATCGATAAAGTTATCACGTTTCTCTGGGTGGTAAAGTAGCTCTAGGGTTGGCATCGGAGATGTTGGCTTAGGCAAGTTCGGCTCTTTTTGCACCAAGAACGGGTTTTGTGCTGCAGCCATATTCGCTTGCGCTTCAGAAACGATATTTTGGAACGCTGCAACATCTTGGTCTGGATGTGCCGGTTCTTCGTCCGTTACTTCTTCCCAAGGCAAGTCGATCGCAGACTCTTCTGCTTGATGACCATTATCAGAGATTGGCTCTTCGACTTCATCAACATGAGACTCGTGTAATGGAGTCTCTTCAAATGCCACATCATCAGCTGTTGCGCTTTCAACAACAGGTTGTTCGATGAACATAGGTTCTGGCACAACTTCTGGATCGGGCTCGGAGGTAAAAGAGACAGTTTCTGTTGGTTCATTGCTGCGCATCGGTTCAGCATTAAATTCTGCCTCTTGTTCAACAGCGATACTTGGCTCTGGAGTGAATTGAGGCTCAACTGGCTGCTCTTGCATGTACTCTTGGTAAGCAGCCTGCGAATGATGGGCTTCTGCCTGTGTTTGCTCAGCCAAATCATCCTCAACCATCGCTGCGTGCTCTAACTGCTCAATAGTCGCGTTAAGTTGTTTAGAGCGTTCAACACCTTCTTCTAACGGCTCTTCCGGAGCATGATAAACGGGTTGAGGCTTTTCAACTGGCTTAGACGCTTCTACTGGTTGAGGCTCAACAATCTCTTGCTTAAACACAACTGGCTCACTGACTTCCACTGGAGATGCCTTAACCGCAACTTCAGGCGCCTTCTCTGGCATATGAATATTGAAGTGACGCTTAGGCTCTGCCACAGGCGGTTCTACTTCTGGTTCAGTTGTTGCCGAGAAGTGTAGGCTCGGATCGCTCGTCAGTGGATCGTTTCGTTCTTCGACTTGTTCCGCAACGCCTTCAATCGGCGGATTTGAAGACTCAAGTTGCAGCTCATCATGCTGTTCTGTTTCTCTTAACTCTGGCTCCATCACCTCTTGGTCGTGACCTCGGATTTTATTTACAAGAGCGGTAAATAAACGAATAGCAGAGTCGCCTAGCCATTCAACAATACTAAGCCAAGAGATACCAGTAAGTAGCGTGAAACCTGCTCCCCATAAAAAGAGCAGAACTAATGTCGAACCTAGGATGTTTAGTGTTGGTAGAGCTAAACTTGTTAATACATCACCAATCACACCACCTGATGAGAAGTACCAGATATCGTCAAAGTTGATATCAGCCAAACCACAACTGGTTAATAGAAGGATCGTGAGGCCGAGTAAACGCGTCCCCCACAACATAAAATCGATAGTTTCATCTTCATCACGTTTACGAAAAAGAACCCAAGCCGCTAACGTAACAAGAATCGGTAGAGGGTAAGCTAAAGAACCAAAAACAAAAAATAAGGTATCAGCCAACCAAGCACCAACGTAGCCGCCCGCATTCTGAATGTCACCGCCCCAAGCCGTCTGAGACCAAGAAGGATCTGCAGGGCTAAACGTCAGCAGTGCAACAGCCAGAAGAATTGAAAAGAGTACGCCTAAGATAAGGCTGCACTCTTTTAAGCGTTGGGTACCCGTCAAACGAGAAGACTGAGGCTCTTCACTCGTTTTGATGATTGTTTCGACTTTGTTGCCGCTCTCTTTGAACATAAACCAGCTTTATATATATGTTTGATAAAAACTACTGTTGATTTAACCATATCAAACGGAAAAACCCAATTCCAGAAAGCAAGAAAGCGGAAACTAAGTTCCGCTTTCTTGCTGTTCGACCATCGATCATTAACGAGTTTTAATCACCAGCTGGTTGGTTTGTTTCACTTCTTCCATTACCACGTAAGTTCGAGTGTCGTTCACACCAGGTAGACGCAGTAGCGTGTCACCTAGAAGTTTACGATAAGCACCCATATCCGATACACGTGTTTTTAGAAGGTAGTCAAAGTCACCCGACACTAAATGACACTCTTGGATGTCGTCTAGTTTTTGAACGGCAGTGTTAAATTGTTCAAACACATCTGGCGCACCGCGGTTCAATGTGATTTCTACAAACACCAATAGTGATGCATCTAAGTACTGAGGATTAAGCAGCGCTGTATACCCTGTAATGTACCCTTGACGCTCCAAACGACGAACACGCTCAAGACACGGAGTCGGAGAGAGACCCACTCGTTTTGATAGTTCAACGTTCGAAATACGACCGTCTTTTTGCAACTCATTAAGAATGTTGCGGTCGATACGGTCTAGTTCCTTGGACGGCTTCTTATAGTTGTCTGCCATTTTTTATTCCACCTTATTACTTCCTTGCAAAAAAATATACTACAACTTTTTAATATTCAGTATCAAATTTTATCTCAACATATCTATACTAGATATTAATTCGACAGAATTACCCTACACACAGTTAATACAACTACTATAGATTATACAACCAAAATAAAATGAGGAGTCAGGATGATTATTGGCGTACCTAAGGAAATCAAAAACCACGAGTACCGTGTTGGTATGATCCCAGCTAGCGTGAGAGAACTAATCTCACATGGTCACCAAGTTTTTGTTGAAACCAATGCCGGTAATGGTATCGGTTTTTCAGACGATGATTACATCGCTGTAGGCGCATCCATTCTTCCTACTGCTGCTGACGTATTCGCGAAAGCAGATATGATTGTAAAGGTTAAAGAACCTCAAGCTGTCGAGCGAGCTATGCTTCGTGAAGGGCAAATATTATTTACTTATTTACACCTTGCACCAGATTTTCCACAAACTGAAGAGCTTATCAAGAGCAAAGCTGTCTGCGTAGCCTATGAGACTGTAACAGATAATATGGGTCGCTTGCCACTACTTGCGCCAATGTCTGAGGTTGCAGGTCGCATGTCTATTCAAGCGGGTGCACAAACTCTTGAAAAATCTCACGGCGGTCGTGGTCTTCTACTTGGCGGCGTTCCAGGTGTTGAGCCAGCAAAAGTTGTTGTTGTTGGCGGCGGCGTAGTAGGCGCTAACGCAGCTCGTATGGCTGTTGGTCTACGTGCTGACGTAACTATCCTAGATCGTAACGTTGATACACTTCGTCGCCTAGATGAAGAGTTCCAAGGTCGCGCAAAAGTGGTTTACTCTACTGAAGACGCTATCGAGAAGCACGTTCTAGAAGCTGACCTAGTTATCGGCGCTGTACTAATCCCAGGCGCAGCTGCTCCTAAACTAGTAACAAAAGAGCACATCGCTAAGATGAAGCCAGGCGCAGCTGTTGTTGACGTTGCAATCGACCAAGGTGGTTGTTTCGAGACTTCTCACGCAACAACACACGCGGAACCAACTTACATCGTTGACGACGTAGTTCACTACTGTGTTGCTAACATGCCAGGCGCTGTTGCTCGCACTTCAACATTCGCACTAAACAATGCAACACTTCCTTACATTGTTAAGCTAGCGAACAAAGGCTACCGTGAAGCTCTTCTAGAAGACAAAGGCTTCCTAGAAGGCCTAAACGTTATCCACGGTAAAGTAACTTGCAAAGAAGTTGCAGAAAGCTTTGACCTAGAATACGTAGACCCAGCTGAAGCTATCGCAATGTTCAACTAAGAACATTGATAGACAGTTTTGACTGACTAGAAATGTAAAAGCCAGCTTGATTCTTTTCAAGCTGGCTTTTTTATATCTTATAGCCGTCAATACTAGTTAGTGCTTACTTCACTTATCCACCTTCCAGCCTCGAATAAGAATATTACGTGGTGTGATATGTCTTTCGCAGAACTGTTCAACCGACGTTTGGTAGCCCTGTTCTTCTAGGTAAAGCGCTCTATCCAAGGTTAACCACATCTCTAATGGTCTTCTAAACACTTGCTGTACCAAGCTAAGCCGTTCCATATTCCAAAAAAGCTGTTCCCCTAACCTTTCATAAAAATCAAAATCCAGCCCACTCGGCAAAGCTATCTCTTTTTGATTCGCAGCCCACCAGCAGAACGCTTCAAAGCCTTCGGCAAGCTCCGATTTTTTGATACTTGGTACTGGTAGATACTCTAAAACCCCAAGCTCACGCTTAAGTAATTGGCTAAAGCCTAATCGAAAACTCATCTCCAATTGACGATGCCTTTTAACACGCTCTCCACCAGTGACAGTCTCCTGCAATGGAATTCGCAAATCCGACTTAGATAAAGAGAGTTGTGCAGATTGCGCTACGGTTGAAATCGCTTGATAGCGTTCCGATTGAATCAAGTGATAACAACATGGCGAAATCGTAACCGCAGGAAGCGAATAATTAATAACCTTATTAAGCAAAGTCACGTGCAAGTCACCACAAGCATGAAGTGCTACTGCATGTTGATTGTGGTTAAACACCTTGTTTGCGTCTTCAGAGAAAGCGTCTCCTTGAACAAACTGCATCGGTAATTGCTGTGCATCGGCAATCGCCTGACCACTGTCACACAAAGATTGTTGCCATTCAAAACTGGTCACAGGTTGTTTCGATTGCTGCGATAGAATCCGGCCGAGAAACCCCTTACCAGAACACCACTCAAGCCATTCACTGCCCTTGTGATGACCCAATACCGCTTCACTCATCGACATGATTTGTTCAAGTTTCCGCCCAGGTATGCCTGTATCCGTTCCTTTGGGTAGATCTAACCCTTCTCGATTTAATGTTGGTATCTGGATAACATCAACAATGTCATTTAAGTCGGGGAAAAACGCACCTAGCTCTTCAGCCAAGGACTCAGGCTGATCTTTGTACACCTGGATTTGCTGCTCATCGAGTGATTGCAGCCAAGCAAACAAAGTCTCGTTGTAACGTCGCCACGGGAGCTCATCCTGTTGGCAAAGATGAAACGGTTCAGATCGCCAATAAACCTGATGTTGATAAAGAAAGGTATCGAGAGTTTGGAATTTAGATAGCATGTGGCCCCCTATAATGGAAGGGATTGTAGGTGGAACCCACACAAATAGGAAGTAGTGGTGAAGAGTTGAAAGAAAACAGGCCTACTCAAAAAGTAGGCCTGTAAGTAATCTTAGCTATCTTACTGGGAGCTCGATGTCTTTGAACATCTCTTCAATTTCTTCGTTAGACTTCAAAGAAATCGCCTGTTCAACGACAGGGCGCGTTAAATGTGGTGCAAAACGCTCCATGAAATCATACATGTATGAACGTAAGAACGTACCACGACGGAAGCCAATGCTGGTTGTACTTGCGCCGAATAAATGACTAGCGTCTATTGCGACCAAATCCGTATCTTGCTCAGCATCTATCGCCATACTCGCAATAACGCCAACACCGATGCCCATACGTACGTAAGTTTTGATCACATCGGCATCAGTCGCTGTAAATACAACGCGTGGTGTTAATCCAACCTTGTTAAAGGCGGTATCCAGTTCTGAACGACCAGTGAAGCCGAAGACATACGTCACCAAAGAGTATGCTGCTAAGTCTTCAATGGTTACGTTCTGCTTTTGTGCCAACGGGTGATCTTTAGTCACTACGATTGAGCGATTCCAGTGGTAACACGGCAGCATGATTGCATCTTGATAGAGATGGAGTGCTTCTGTCGCAATCGCAAAGTTAGCCGTCCCCTTAGCGACCGCTTCTGACATCTGACTAGGCGTACCTTGGTGCATATGAAGCGATACCTTTGGATAACGAGCCGTGAAGCCTTTAATCACATCAGGCAGTGCATAACGAGCTTGTGTGTGAGTGGTTGAGATATTCAGGGTACCCATTTCTGGATGAGTATGTTCTCCAGCCACCGCTTTGATACTCTCTACACGGGCAAGAATTTCTTGCGAGATACGAACAATATCTTCACCCGCTTGCGTCACTTGAGTTAAGTGCTTACCGCTACGTTCAAAGATCTGAATACCTAGCTCATCTTCCAGTAAACGAACCTGCTTACTGATGCCCGGCTGGGAAGTGTAGAGACTCTCAGCCGTCGCCGACACATTTAGATTGTGGTTGACTACTTCAACAATGTACTTCAGTTGTTGTAACTTCATCGGTGACCTCGTAATCCTTTACTCATTTCAGTGCTAACTTATTAAAAAAGTGAGCGAGTTAAACTTAGTAAATATAATAATTAGTTATAACGTCTTACAGGCGAAAATGATAGAAAAATTGAGTTTTTATAGAGCTTGATATGAAACCGTCACCACTCGTTTGTAATCCATCCCTCATTATCAATAAATAGTTTTCACTTTTTGATTACGTGGCTGCATGAACAAGAGATAATCACAAATCACGATTTACAAGCCAGATAAGCGATTTACGGGTGTAGATACTCTATGGAATCGTGTATCCTCTGAAGTTAGCGATAGAACACAACAAGCAGACGCAATTATATGAATATTGGTTTAATTATTGCCTTAGTAGCCATTCTTTTGGTGTTGGTATTGGGCTACAACATCATGCTTCAGTATAAAGTTAAGGTGGAAACAGCGAAGAAACAGGAATCTTCTCGTTATTTGACCATTATCGATGGAACGGAAGAACTGATTGGTAACGCGCATCACATGCCGTTTAGCCAAGACCTGCTAGTGTGTTTAAACACACGAATCCTCGACTCGCTTGAAAACATGTATCAGCTGGACCCAAAGAACAAACAGCTCGCTCAGCGTATTGAGAGTGTGAAGCAACAAATCACTCAGCTCAAAGAGAATTACCAAGGTGGCGAAAGCACGGCTTTCCGTGTACCGAGTAGCGATAAGCAAGCCATCATGATGCTGAAGTTGGTTAAGCGCCTGCGCGACACAATTCGCAGTGAACACAACAAAGGCCGCTTCGAGACTCAAGCGTACGTTGCAGAGAATGCTCGTCTAGAGACAATCCAGATTCGAATCAACATCGAGAACGTAATTAAACGTGCGAACGACTCAATTGCTCGCGGTCAGCCTGGCACAGCCATTCAACTGCTGCGCAAGGGCATCGACGCACTGACCACGAAAAACGATCCATATTCAAATCAGGCTCGCGAAAAGCTACAAGAGATGCTTAACGACCTTGATCAAAAGCGCCAAGATCGCAACGCACAAGAACTTCAACAAATGGAGTCAAAAGAACGCGAAGACGATATGGATGCACTATTTGGTCAGAAGAAGAAGTGGTAATCCCACTCTTTTGATTCCCCATTCTAAGGCTGCCTCACTGGCGGCCTTTTTTACACCAAGAAAGTCCCTCCTAACCTTAAAGTTCCTGTGGTAATATCTCGTTTTTCCAAACTATTCAAGCTCTAGCATGTATCAAGAACTATTAGCTCCTATCCACTCATTCCTAAAAGCCGAAACGCCAGACTCTTGGATCGACGAAGCCAAGAAACCTGAAAACTTGCACATTATTTTGCGCGACCATATGTTGTGTGAACTAAAAGCGGCTCAAAGTGCGCTATTTCTGATTCGCAAGTACGCGGTTGATAAAGAGAGTGCAGTTCAGCTAAACGAATGGATTAAGCCATACGAAGAGTTCGCTTACCGTCGTAAAGGTGATTTAGAATCGCTGCGTGGTAAGAGCAATGCGTCAAAGCAGATCACAGCCAAAGATGGTTGTGTTTATGGCGACGATCTTATCGATAAGATGGTGCTATTAATCAAAGAAGAACTGCATCACTTCTACCAAGTGATGGAGCTAATGGAAAAGAAAGGTGTAACGTATCAGCCTATCGAAGCAGGTCGCTATGCCAAAGGGTTAATCAAACATGTGAAAACGTATGAGCCGGATGCTTTGGTCGACAAATTGATTATCGGTGCGTTTATTGAAGCGCGTTCGTGTGAGCGATTTGCCAAGCTCGCACCTTTCCTAGAAGATGATATGGAAAAATTCTATGTTTCTCTTCTTCGTTCGGAAGCTCGCCACTATCAAGATTATCTAGAGCTTGCGGAACAAATTGCAGGAAAGGACATTTCGGAACGCGTTGCTCACTTCGCTCGTGTAGAAGCAGAACTCATTACATCCGAAGACAGCGACTTTAAATTCCATAGTGGTGCTCCGGTTATCGCTGCTTAGTGACACCTAACGAGAATATGACTTAAAAAACGAAAAGGCTCGCAAATGCGAGCCTTTTGTTATTTTTGAAACCGTTTATTAAAATTATGTGACCGTTGTAAGAGCAGCATAGCCAACATAATTAAACTAACAAGATTGTCAAAAATTAGAGTTAACGAGTTAAGTATGGTAGACGATCAAGCAGCTCGTAGTATTTACCAGCTACCGCTGCAATATCACCACCAATATAAGCTTGGATCATATTGAAATCTTTCAGCCATAAGTCTTTGTCTGCGTCCGGTGCAGCAACGTAGCCTGCATGTACATTATCAACAGCCGACATCATAGAGTCACCTAAGTCATTAAAGATCAGAATCATAGCATCTGAATACGCTGCATAAGCTTTCGATACAGCATGAGCCTCACCACCTTTATATTGCACAGTGCCTGCTGATGCATCGTAAACAACATCACCCGAAGCAATACCTGCGTCAACAAAGTTACTAAATGACGTTGCAAAGTTTAAGGTTCCTGCTGCGATATCCACATCGATGTTCGCCTTCATCGCATTCACCATCGGTGCATCGAGCAATAGAACAGCATCATGATACGATGGAAGAATATCAGTTCTAAAACTTCCCCATGCAGTTTCAATACCCGACGCAATGTTGGCTAGATCCACTGGATCATAATTATCTAAGTAAACTTTCAACGCATAGCCATCAGTGCTAACCAGCTGAGTCGCTGCCTCATAAGCCAATTTATTTGACTTAGTCGCCACGTAAGTTTCGCCATCAATCACAAACTCAACTTTGTCACCGGCAATCAAACCATAACGGTCTTGTTGCTTAGTAAAGGCATCCAGCTGAGCCTTACCCAGAGACCTCACCGTATAGTCATTCGACTGCATTTGGTAAACGCCCAGCCTCAAAATCAAGTCACCAATACGTTGACGGTCTCGACCAGATATACCGAAGAATCGCTCAATACCTCGCGGCATTGGAGGCAATGATTCCATCTTCTCCGTAATGTGCAGATTTACATCAACGCCCTTTAGGTTGGTGTAGGCTTTACCTTCAGCATCAACCAACTCTACTGGTGTATTCAAGCCTTCGTTTGAGATCATATTAGAGATGATATCTTCATACTGTTCTTGAACTCCAGGGAGATCTAATAGCGATGCGAAGCTCACTTCATCGGTATAACGATTTGAGTAACGACGAGCCAGGAAATAGCTTGCTAACGCTTTGTCTGGCCAGCTACCCAATACAGATACTGCATTTGACCACGGATAATCAGGATCAAAACTACCAATCGAAGTCAAGAAGCGACCATTTTTCGTCTCAGCTACAGCGACATAGCCACTATCTGAATCTTCGATAAATTTAGCAGCTTGTTCATCAAAACAGTTCGCATCAATTAAATCGTAGTTAGCAGGTAGCAAGTGAGAGTTGTTGTTAAGGAGCTGACCAAATGAAATGACCTTTTGATTGCCATCCTTATTTTCGATAACACATTGATGCTCTGGCGTCGCTAACACATCCAAGAAGTATGCTGCTGCGTTCTTCGCACCATCTGCATAATCACAGAACCAGAAATTTGCTTCAGCGCCTGGTGTTGTACAGTAAGTCTCGTTAGAAGCTAATCGCAGTAAGAAATCACCCGGCTTATCCGTAGAAGAGGTGTAGCCTAGGTTATTGTATAGATCATCAATGCGTTCTAGATCTTCCATCTTGTCACGGATTGATGTCATCTCACGATAACGACGAACAATGTAGCCAGGGTAATCTGAAGAGTACAAACCGTTGGTGCTGTATTCTGCAAGGTTACGACGGTCATAGCTGTCTAAGTAGCTCTGCCATTCATACGCAACGATCTCGTTAAGACTTGTACCTTCATCAAATCGGTTACAATCACTGTTGAGAGAAACGTTACCATCGGTACAGAAGCCGTAACTCTTACGCTCGATATTGTGAACATTATCTAGGTAGTAAAGCACACCATATCGAGTTTTGGCATAATCTTCAGGATCATCACTTAACGCGGCAATATCGAAACGACTAAAGTCACAGTTGTATAGAGACTTACCCGCTTGATCACCCGATAACGTCATGATTTCACTACATACCATCAATGAGTCGTTATCCACATTGTTGCCAAAACGGTTGGCAAAGCTTTGCTGATACGACTGCAGATCCGCAAGATATTGCTGATATGCCGCTTTCTCTTCGTCAGTACCTTCATCACCTGGGTTGGCAACTGCCGTTGGCATTGTTGATGAAGAGTCTTGAATGGTCTCAACTTTACGCCCATAGCCAAACTTGAACGCTGCAATATCATATAGACCCCATGTTGGCGTTTCATCCAACATGCTTGGTGCATAGTCCATGGTTGAGCTGTAGGCTGGAATGTTATTCAACCCAAGAGCATGAGCCTGTTCCAAGGTGTAGTAATTTTCCTTGTCATTTGAACCTTTAAAGTTATGACGTAAACCAACGTTATGGCCAATCTCATGAACAAGTGTATTGCTGTAAGTCGCAACAGTAATCGCGTCAGCCGCTTCTTGTTGGAGATCCTTTGGTAAATACTTCCAGCGTCGTAGTTCTCGTGACGTTTCTACGCCATTATCATCGACCTTAATGTTGAAATAGCGGTCATCATCGAACTTAAGATTATCAAGCATCGCTTTACTGGTTGAAGAGACCCATGATGCTTCAATTGGGTAAGCATTGTTTTCAGACCAAAATGCCAAACGATTCTCTTCAGCGGCTACGACATCTTCAAAGTCCATATCATCACTAAAATTCTTAGTAAGAATAGTCGGTGCTTGCGAAGGAGTTCGGTCACCCGTGAGCTCTTCTTTAGTCAAGGCTGGCGCTGCGTCATCAACTTGCGGCAACTTCGACATTGCTGCCATCGTCGATAGCTGTTGAATACGACTTTCTACTTCTGCAACGGCAGGAGCTGCATCATCTTCAGTCGGTAGTGCTGGTAAACCGTTCAGAGACAGCTCATTTCGGTTGTAAAAACGCGCTAGGTTATCCCAGTAATAAGGTACACCTGTTCTTGCCACCCCTGCATATTGGTTAACATGCGCCTTGATGATTTCACCCGTCATTGGGTTAGCTACCGAAGGACCATAACCTAATAGGCCATTAGCTAATGGCTCGTCGACTAAGTTAATGATGTTATAACGCAGGTCACCAGGGTGGATACCTGCTGGCGCCGTTGAGTTTACGATTTCAATCGCAGGTTTACCGGCATCATTGCCAAACAAAGACAGCGCTTTGTTCATTTTGTCGATAGTTTGAATAGTCGAGTCTAAGAAAAGCTTATTCTTATCTTCGAAGAAGTTGTCCGTCAGATAGTATTTGATCGTACCGTTATTTGGGTTAAATCGATTCAAATACACCACGTCACGATCATATTTGTTGGTGATCGGGTTGAGCTTTTTCGTTTGTGTAGTAAAGAAACCAATATCGTTTTCATCACCGACTGGGTACATCACAGGTTGGTAGTTGTCAGATGCAACTACGCTTTCGTGAACCAGTGAGTAGTAGAAACGCGCCTTGAATGCACCATCAACCAGTGCTTCTTCTAAGCCAGATTTAGTTGAGAAATTAATGTAGTCAGAAAGGTTATCTAAATCGACTCGGAAAGTACGCTCTAACTCGAAATTGAGAATACCGTTTTTAGGATCAAAGTCCCAAGATACAACTTTTGCAGTTCCCTGTTCAGTAATCCCATCCTTCAAACCGTATAAGTCTTCGTAGTTAAACTCAGATACGATCAGTTCTTCTGGTTTAGGTGTGAAGTGAGTTTTCTTACGATAGTCTAAACTTTTATCTTCATTGATCTCTTCGGTATTAGTACAGTCGTCGTAAGCATCTTCCTTACAGCGGTAAGCGGCAAAGTCACCCGGAATTTGTAACACTTGTGCGAAGTTGAGAGCATCATCACTGGCGATAATATCTTCGTCTTCGTTTTCACAATAGTTGTTTTCGTCTTTTGGTAACGAAGATTCAGGGTAATCCTTATCAAACGCACGAACCTCTAAACCGTGTTTGGTATAACAGAGTTCTACATAGCGCCCCATACCTTGTAAGAATGGAAATTGGTTGAGTGCAAATCGTGGAGCAGCACCTGTTGTGGGAACATAAAACCAACGACCATCTTTAAGATCTTGTACTGCGACTTCCTTAGAGTCTCGTTCTTGAAGCTCATATGCTTGATCATCAGCACCACACCCAGCCAAAATAGCCGTGATTGCGGAGCTTAATGCAATCTTTTTAAAGTCCATATTGAATCCTTTTATTATTTTTATTTCCCTAGAATGAGAATGTTATATCTGCTGAGTAAGAGGCTTTATCTGCATCAAATAGATCGATATTGCCCAATGTGCCTCGCTCTGCATCTGCGTATGCGCCTGACGTTGCAGCTTTAAGAGTGAATGACCAATTATCGTTAAAGTCATAGGCTCCATAGATAGAACCGCCATAGTCTACTGAATCACGTCTGGTTCCTTGATAACTGATAGTGTTTCCACCCAAAGCATCAATTCCCAAAGTTAATTTTTCCCAACTGTAACTTGCTCCTGTAAATAAGGAATAAGTCCATTCAGTGAGAGACTTGCCACCATATGTTTTATATTGATGGAAGTTCTTTCTTATCCGAGGCGATATATTGAAACTCACCCCCCAGTGTTCGAAACTAATTGGAACAGCTAGCCTGAATGCAGTTTGTAACTTATCGTTACGAGACGCTTCAGAAGTAGGAATAGTAAATTGCCCACTTGCACCTATTTTTCCACTTTCACCAAACTCATATAACTTCGAGTGACTTAGCCCTATTACTGAGTCGGTAGCGTAAGTCCCTACCTCATCATCTAATGCTCGATACCCGCCCGAAGATATATACGCTTTCATACTTTCGGAAAGTGTATATTTCAGTGTGCCATTCCATGAGAAGCTTCGCTTTGCACGATAGTCATCTTTATTGTATATATTTGTTGAATAACCAGCGGTAACGGAGCCGCTGATATTACAAGTTATACAAGATGCATCGCTTTCATTTTGTGTTGATTCAACCTTATCGTTAATATTGTCAACACTATTACCTTCCTCTGCGTAAACAGATAAAGAAAACATAGTACCTAACAATATTGCGATCGGATTCACCTTCCACTTTATTGTGTTATGCATGCTTTTTAACTTCCATGAATGTTAAGCTCAATTATTGAGCTTATTTAAATAGCCCATCGAATTTTAAGTGAACGAATACTTCAATATTTATCACTAAATATCGATAGACTTTTTAGCAACAGAACCTTGCTGCCAAATTACTTTACAATTAAATTACATTTTTTCTTTGTATTATTTTGTACAGAATTGTATTAGTGCTTTTTTCCCTTTATACGCTTCCTGCGATTAGGGTGTGTTATTGGTATTGCCGAAAGCAACTTCTTTGTATAATCATTTTGTGGATTTTTATATAAATCTATTGCAGAGCCATATTCCACAATTTTCCCAAAATACATGACAGCAACATCATCAGAGACCTGTTTTACAACAGAAAGATCGTGTGAAATAAAGATAATTGCCAGATTCATCTCTTTTTGTAAGTTTAAGAGCAAATTAATAATTTGGGCTTGAACTGACACATCTAGTGCTGAAACAGACTCATCACAGATAAGTAGCTTAGGTTTCAGAGCAATAGCGCGAGCAATTCCAATTCGTTGACGTTGTCCACCAGAAAACTCATGAGGGTATCGATCAACCGACTCTCTAGCTAATCCTACTTTGTCGAGTAACTCTAATACCCACTGCTTGCGCTCTTTATGAGTACCTACATTATGGATAATGTAGGGCTCCTCCAAAATCATACCAATTGTATGCCTTTGATTTAGAGATTCCATTGGGTCTTGAAAGACGATCTGCATCTCTTTACGAAGTGGTCTCATCTCCTTAGCTTTCCAATCAGTGATGTCCTGCCCTTCAAAGAAGATTCGTCCAGAAGTCGGTTCAAATAACTTTAAGATCGTGCGCCCTAATGTGCTCTTTCCGCATCCTGACTCCCCTACTAACCCCAAGGTCTTCCCTTGGTGCAAAGAAAAAGAAACACCATCGACGGCTTTTATCACATACCCTTTTGAGAACAGCCTTTTTCCGGAGATAAAATGCTGAGTAAGGTTTTCTATTCTCAATATTTCCGACATTTAACTACCCCTTAAACTCAGGAAACAGGGAAGTATCAATAGGCTTGATCTCTATCTGTTGTTTCGGTGGGTGATCTAAGCTTGGCATCAAACCTAGCAATCGTTTTGTATAAGGATGTTTAGGGGAATCAAACAATTCAAATACGTCTGCATGCTCGACAATACGCCCACCGTACATAACAGCCACATCGTCACACACCTCTGCCACAACACCTAAATCATGAGTAATAAACAACATCGCCATTCCAGTCTCATGTTGTAGCTCTATCATTAATTCCAAAATAGAAGCTTGAACCGTCACATCCAGAGCCGTCGTAGGCTCATCACAAATCAAGACATCCGGTTTACAGGCAAGTGCCATCGCTATCATTACACGCTGTCTCATCCCCCCAGATAAGTTGTGAGGATATTCATCAATACGCTTCTCAGGCATTGGGATTTTGACCTTTTCGAGCATTCTGATTGCATACTCTCGCCTATCATTTTTTTTCAGCTCAGGTCGATGTAGGGCTAAAACCTCCGTCAGCTGTTTTCCGATACTATGCACTGGATTCAGCGCCGTCATTGGATCTTGAAAGATAATAGAGATCGCGTTGCCGCGCATTTCGTACATAGAGTGTGGTGGCAAAGTGACGAGATCTTGATTGTTGTAAAGAATCTTACCACCGACAACCTGACCATAAGGTTTAGGGAGCAGCCCCATAATCGACATCGACGTGACACTTTTACCGCAACCAGATTCGCCAACGAGACCTAAGGTTTTTCCTTTCTTCACTTTAAAGCTAACGCCATGGAGTACCTGTACAACTCCTGAGTCAGTATCAAAGGTGACTTCCAGATCTTTTACTTCCAACACCACATCGCAATTGGGATCTTGTTTATATTCCACGCTCATACCAACATCCGTCACAGTTTAAAACGATCATCAACAAATGAAACCGGAGTGTAGGTTTTGTCTGACTTCATCGACGATTGCGTCTCTTTTTTAACCGATGAATCTATCCAAAAGCTGCCAATATCCATCGGATGGAAAATAGACTCAGTCTGCTTGGTCATTGGGTTCTCCGGGTACTGAACCCACCTCCAATGCGCTGCACGTGAGTATGGCACCATATAACCTGGGACGATGATGTTTGCTTGTGTAACGTAGTCTTGAATCTGATAAGAGAGCTTGTAGCGTTTGTTTTGGTCAAACTCAGCATCATAGGCTTCTATTAATTTATCCAGCTCAGGGCTACTGTAGTTGGTATGTGCATTGGTCTGCGGCTTGTTCGCATTGTCTGAATGCAGATACTCCCAGTAAGATGGAATTTCGCCTGATCCCATATTAAGAAAAGCCAACTGGTGCTTTTTCTCTAGGATATATTTAAAAGCTGATGAGCCATCGACTAAGTTAAGTGTAAAGTCGAGCCCCGCTAACTTCGCTTGCTCTCGAAGGAACGCAATTCTTGGCGTCCAAGCGTTGTAACCATACGTAATCGCAAATGAAAGTTTCTGCCCTTGCTTATTGATGCGGATACCATCTGATCCGATAATATCAAACCCCGCTTTTGCGAAGTGTTCAGCCGCTAACTGAGGGTCAAACTCAGGTGCTTTATTGGCTGGGTTATCGTATTGCCCATGTCCAAAGCCCAACCCATGTGGCTTACGAGAATAGTCCCCACGCATGATGTTTTTAATCATGCCGTCATAATCCGTAGCGTGCATAATACCTTTGCGGACGTTGATATCCTCTAGTAATGGCTGCGCTGTATTCATCCACAAACCACCGGCACCTTGAGGCGTTTGGTTGAAGCCCCAAAACTTCTGGATATAACCGTCTTTAAACGCTTGAGAGTCAGATTTTCCATGCCAGTACTCTGGAAGAACTAAATCAAAATAGTCCAGTTTTCCTTTTTCAAAATGCTTAAGTGCGATATCAAAGTCTCGAATAACGGTAATGCGCACCTTATCGACATTATAACGATTCTGATAATAACGATTGGAGTAACCCCACCAAGTTTCTCCGACATGCTTAAAGGTCACACTCTTACCTTTTTTCACTTTGTCTAGGTAGTAAGGCCCAGCTGTAGGTTCACTTTTAAAATTATATTTTCGGACAAAATTATCCACCATTCCGTCATTATTAGCGTCTTTCTCGCCTGCAAAATAGTGTTCAGGTCTTGGCTGAAAGCCATTACTTGGCATGTTGATCAGCACCATAAGTGCATCTTGACTCTGCTCTACGGCTGTCTCTACTGCAATGGTGTATTCATCAACCTTGGTTACATCGACGATAGACGTTGAGAAAAAATCGTTGTACCAAGGATCGACGATGTCTTTAGAACGGTAATAAGTGAGCATGAACAGGTAATCATCGGCCGTTATCTTCTCACCATCCGACCACATCGCATTAGGATCAAGCTTAAAATAAACTGTCTTGTTATCTTCAGAAAAAGCCCAATCAGTTGCTAACTGAGGGATCCACTTTCCTGTATTCGGGTGTCGCTGAGCCAGCTTCGGAGCGCCATCCATAAAATAATGACGTAATCCCGAGTTCGCATCTGGCCCAACGCTACGTAGAGTTTGAGGGAAGCTAGCCATGAATGTACGCAATGTACCACCGCGTATCGCATCTTCCGAAGCGAATAGAGGTTCATTGTTATTGGATAACCACTCCAAGCCCTGAGGTAAAGTCGCGGTTTGAGAAAAGGCTGATGGTGACAAGCTTGCCATCAGCGCGGAAATACATATTGAGAGTGTTTTATTCATAATTACATCCTGTAACTGGATACTTCCTGTAAATGTCTGAATTCAAGCTATACGTAACGTGTAAACTTTTTGGGATCAAATGCCGAGCGTATCGCTTCACCTATAAAGGTCACCATGACCAATACCGCTACTATCGCCCCAACTACTGAAGCCACAATCCAAGGGGCGTCAAGATTCGATTTACCTTGTTGCAATAGTTCCCCCCAACTCGGCGTAGGAGGCATTAAACCAAGCCCTAGATAGTCCAACGCCGTGAGAGCGGTAATATTAGCGGCGATCGTAAAGGGCGCTAATGTAACAATCATAACCATAGTATTAGGCAAGATATGATGCACTAAAATACGTGTTGTTGAGGCCCCTAAAGCCCTTGCTGCCATAACGTATTCGCGAGCTGATTCTTTATACGTCATGGTTCTCATATACCAAGTGATACCCATCCAACCGAATAACACATTAATAGCAACAAACAGTGTGAACGTCGGTTGAGTTATTGAGACCAAAATCATAATGACGTAGAGAAATGGTACCATTGACCAAATCTCTATAAGCCTTTGAACAAACAAATCAAACTTACCGCCAAAGAACCCCATACAGCATCCAACTACAGTGCCTATTGCATAAGAGATCGCCATTGTCATCAACGCGAAGCCCATCGCTATACGAAAGCCATAGACCAAACGAGCTAAGATATCGCGGCCTATCGCATCTGTACCCAAATAGTGTTTGCTATCAATACTCGGTGCTAGCGGAGGAAAGTCTCCGGAAAAGTCTTGTTCATATGGATTCCACGGTACGATAGGCATAATGACAAAGTCGCCCTGATCTTCTTCTGCAAATATCTGCTGCAATTTTCTATAATCAGCTTCACTCGCGTAACTCAACCCAAAGTCCGTACCCGACCTGACGTCAGAGAAAACTGGAAATGACCACTCTCCTTTGTAGCTGACGACCAACGCCTTACTGTTAATTAAAAGCTCAGCAAAAATAGACAGAATCAACAGTGAACTGAGGACGATCAACGACCAATATCCACGCTTTATTTCTTTAAAGTGTTTGATCTTTTTCTGTGTAAGTGGGGTTAATCTAATCATGCTCCAAACCTCACTCTAGGGTCGACAGCCGCAACACAAAGATCAGATAGAATATTACCAATCATCAACATCGCCGCGTTGATAGCAACTATCCCCATAACAACCGGATAATCACGCTCCATTATTGACTCGTAACCTAACAAGCCAATGCCATCAATGTTAAAAATAACTTCAATTAGAAAAGAACCCGACATAAAGAACAATAATGAGTTACCAAAATGACTCGCTATCGGAATTAAACTATTCTGCAATGCATGTTTTTTAACCGCTTGTTTGAAAGGTAGCCCCTTTGCAATTGCTGTTCGAATGTAATCTGCAGAAAGGTTTTCCATCAGATTATTTTTCATGGTCATCGTTAATGTAGCGAAGTCACCAATCAAATAACAAATGAGAGGAAGTACTGCATGCCACATAATGTCCTTAAATTGATCTACCCAATTTTCATAGTCCTCAAAATCATCTCCGACGAACCCACCCATTGGGAACCAATCAAGGTTATAAGCAAATAGAGTGATTAAAAATACACCAACCACATACCCGGGTAATGCGTAACCAATAAATATTAAAATAGAAGATGCAGAATCAAATACCGAGCCATGCTTTATCGCCTTATAATATCCAAGTGGAATGGATATAAAATAACTGATAAAAAACGTCATGCCTCCATAAAACAACGAGATTGGTAAACGTTCAGCAATCATGTCATTTACAGGTTCGTAATAGCGTGTTGATTCACCAAAATCTAATACGACGATCTTAGACAACCAATCAACATAAGATTCTAATATAGGTTTGTCTAATCCATAAAACTCATTGAGCTCGGCAATTTGTTCATCTGATAATGATGAATTATTACCTGCGACACTTACTGCAGCGCTGTCCGTTCCAGAATGCATTTTTGACAGCATTCTTTCCACCGGCCCACCTGGAACAAAACGAGTAATGGCAAATATTAAGATTGTTATTCCTATAAATGTTGGAATGACAAGTAATAAACGCCTCAATATATAAGCTAACAATTGGAAGTACTCCGTACCAATTAATTACATTTAAACCACATCCTGTAGGTATTATTACCAACTTACACACTGGTCTGATGAGTTAACAATTCGTAAACTCTAATTCATAAGAATATTGAATTAAATAATTACATCCAATTAACATTAAAAATTATCGACCCAAGTCATATTATTATAGTTAAACTTAGGAAATCCCGATGTAAAACCACAATATGCGTCGGTTTATTTAGCCCATAATTAGGTTAAGTGAAAATAAAATCGAAGGAATATGCTGATAAGTATATATTTTAGAAGGGAAAGTTATAGAAACAGGTTTATATAGTGATTATCACTACAAGGTGCACAGTTTAAACGTTTGCTAATTTAATCAAACAAGTAAAACCATGCACCTGCAGAATAATTAGTTGTTGTTCATATGTAACAATTCGTTGTTAATATTCTTTAACACTTCAGCAGGATCAGCGGCTTGAGTGATTGGACGACCAATAACTAAGTAGTCTGAGCCGGATTGAATCGCTTTTGTTGGTGTCATAATACGTTTTTGGTCACCGACTTCAGCGCCTACTGGACGAATACCTGGAGTAACCAATTTGAATTCTTGGCCTAATTCACCCTTAAGCAAAGAGGCTTCTTGCGCTGAACAAACAACACCATCTAAACCTGCATTTTTAGTTAGGTTTGCCAGACGCATTACCTGTTTTTGTGGCTCGATATCAAGCCCAATACCTGCAAGATCTTGCCGCTCCATACTTGTAAGTACTGTTACACCAATCAGCAATGGACGGTCTTTTCCGTAAGGTTCAAGAATCTCACGTGATGCTGTCATCATACGCTCACCACCGCCAGCGTGGACGTTCACCATCCAAACACCCATTTCTGCTGCTGCACGTACCGCTTTAGAGCATGTATTTGGGATATCGTGGAATTTCAAATCTAAGAAAACCGAGAAACCACGCTTATGCAGCTCACGTACAAACTCTGGCCCGAATAGAGTGAACATCTCTTTACCTACTTTTAGGCGACAAGATGCTGGATCAATTCGGTCAACGAAGGCCAAAGCGTCTGCTTGGTTGTCGTAATCCAGTGCTACAATGATTTTTTGATCGTTCATTTCATCTCCTAACGCAGTTTATTGTCTTAAATTTTACTCATAAAAATGCAGCCCGAAAGCTGCACTATATAATTTGGTCTAACATTGACCATAAATTTACTCACCATCAAGTCCACGGATCGGCTTGATCGTTCCCCACCCCTTACACGAAGGGCAGTGCCAATATAGAGAGTGGGTAGAGAAACCACACTTCCGGCAGCGGTAGTGAGGCTTCATTTTTAATTGTTCGCCAACCATAGATTGTAAAGTGGTCAAACTGTTTTTAGCGCGACCCTCTTCTGCTTCTGCAATATGATAATCAATCAATCGATAGAAGCCTTTCATGGTAGGATTTTTCAGAAGTTGCTTCGTCAGAAGCTCTTGTGCAGAGCCGATGTCTTCATGCTGAGCAACCAATTGTGCCAACATTAACTCAGCGGATACGCCTGCTTTTCTTTGAATGCAAGCCTTGAGGAATTCGACAAGTTGAGCTTCCTGCCCCAAGTGATGATAACAATCCGCTAAAGTCGGTAGTACTTCACTGATAAAGTCGATGTCTTGATCGATAACAGATTCAAGATATTCGATCGTCTTCTTATATTCTTCATTGGCTAAATGAAGTTTAGATAATGCAATGCTAGCCCTAACACATTTAGGATCTTCGCTGAGTGCCTTTTTAAAGTGCTGTATCGCCTTTGATTTATTACCTTCAGCCTGCTCCTGCATCGCCATTTCACACCAGAAATGAGCAACCGTAGCACGCATCTTAAGCTTCTTCTTGCTAATCTTAATCAGCACATTGCCATATTGAATGGCTTTACTCCATTCTCGAGTTTGCTGGTAGATAGAAACCAACTGTTGAAGCGCACTCTCTTTATGCTCAGGTTCATCGACGAGTTGCTCAAAGATTTTCTCTGCTCGGTCTAAAAAGCCTGAAGCCATGTAGTCTTTTGCGAGTTGCTGTAGTGCGAGATTTTTTTGGTCGATAGTAAGACCAGAACGGGAAATAAGGTTTTGGTGGATTCGAATAGCGCGATCAACCTCCCCTCGAGAACGAAACAGGTTACCTAACGCTAGGTGTGTATCAATCGTTTCGTTATCAACTTGAAGCAGTTCAATAAAGTGGTCTACCGCTTTATCTGACTGATCAGATAAAAGTAGATTCAGACCTGTCACATACTGACGAGATATCTGATGAGATTGCTTTTGCTTTTCTTGCTGAGCATTACGATTACCCATATACCAACCGTAAGCAGCTGCAATGGGTAAAAGTAAGAACAGTAACTCTAACATTCAGTATTAGCCTTTCTCAGCTATCAAGCTTTTGATTCTACAGCGACTTGCTTTGATTGCTTGTTTAGCTTTTTCTTTAAACGATGGATCTGTAGCTGAGATTTCATGTGCATGCTGCCAAACACAATCCATGCTAGACCAAAACCCGATACAAATACTACACCAAGTAATGTAGATAGGTGGAAGTCACCTTGGGCAAGCAGATAGTTGAAGTTCACGATAGTTTGGTTTTGAGAGCCTAAAGCCAGTGCAATTAGGAAAAGTGCAATAACAGCGACTATTTTTATAATTTTCATATTCATCACTCATTGGTTAATTAGCAGTACGATTATGCAGGAAAATTACTTATCAGACCACCATATTATGGTCATAAAAAAGCGGCATACATTGTAGTATGCCGCTTTTCTAAATTCCGATAAGTAGTCTACATTCCTGTATTTACTCGCTCGCGTAGCTCTTTACCAGGTTTGAAGTGAGGAACGTATTTACCGTCTAACTCTACTTTGTCACCCGTTTTTGGGTTACGGCCAATGCGAGGCTCACGGTAGTGCAGCGAAAAGCTACCAAAACCACGAATTTCGATGCGATCACCACTTTCTAATGTTGAAGCCATGTGCTCTAAAATGTCTTTTACAGCGTCTTCAATTTCTTTTGCAGAAAGATGCGTTTGCTCAGCGCATAGCCTTTCAATTAATTCAGACTTAGTCATAGTTACCCTCGTTGGTTTTCTTTTTAGAAATTATAGACCTATCGGAAAAATAAGCAAAAAAAAAGGGACCCAAAGGTCCCTTTCTTAGCGAAAAATTAAATTATTCGCCTTTAGCAGCTTTGAATGCGTCTGCCATTGCGTTACCGAACGCGCCTTCGTCAGACTTGTTCAGTGAAGCCATTGCTTCTTGCTCTTCAGCTTCATCTTTAGCTTTGATAGATAGGTTGATTACGCGGTTCTTACGGTCAACACCTGTGAACTTCGCTTCAACGCTGTCACCAACGCTTAGGATTAGAGACGCATCTTCTACGCGGTCGCGAGAAACTTCAGAAGCGCGGATGTAACCTTCAACGCCTTCGATTAGCTCGATAGTAGCGCCTTTCGCGTCAACTGCAGTAACAGTACCGTTTACAAGAACACCTTTCTTGTTGTCAGCAACGTATGCGTTGAACGGGTCGTTTTCCATTTGCTTAACGCCAAGAGAAATACGCTCACGCTCTGCATCTACTGCAAGAACAACTGCTGAGATTTCGTCGCCTTTCTTGTACTCACGTACAGCTTCTTCACCAGCAACATTCCAAGAAATGTCAGATAGGTGTACTAGACCGTCGATACCGCCTTCAAGACCGATGAAGATACCAAAGTCAGTGATAGACTTGATCTTACCAGTAACTTTGTCGCCCTTAGCTTGCATTTCTGCAAATGACTGCCATGGGTTAGCTTTACACTGTTTCAGACCTAGAGAGATACGACGACGTTCTTCGTCGATATCAAGAACCATAACCTCAACTTCGTCGCCAACATTAACAACTTTAGATGGGTGGATGTTCTTGTTAGTCCAATCCATTTCAGAAACGTGTACTAGACCTTCAACGCCTTCTTCGATTTCAACGAAGCAGCCGTAGTCAGTTAGGTTAGTAACACGACCAGAAAGCTTGTGACCTTCTGGGTAACGCTTAGCGATTGCTACCCATGGATCTTCGCCTAGTTGCTTAAGACCTAGTGATACGCGAGTACGCTCACGGTCGAACTTAAGAACTTTAACTAGGATTTCGTCACCAACGTTAACGATCTCTGATGGGTGCTTAACGCGCTTCCAAGCCATATCTGTGATATGTAGAAGACCGTCAACACCGCCAAGGTCAACGAATGCACCGTAGTCAGTAAGGTTCTTAACGATACCTTTAACTTCAGTACCTTCTTGTAGAGTTTCAAGAAGTTCGTCACGCTCAACGCTGTTCTCAGATTCGATAACAGCACGACGAGAAACAACAACGTTGTTACGCTTCTGGTCTAGCTTGATTACTTTGAACTCTAGCTCTTTGTTTTCTAGGTGAGCAGTGTCACGGATAGGACGTACGTCTACTAGAGAACCTGGAAGGAAAGCACGGATACCGTTTAGTTCAACAGTGAAACCGCCTTTAACTTTACCGTTGATGATACCAACAACAGTTTCAGCTTCTTCGCAAGCTTTCTCAAGAACGATCCAAGCTTCGTGACGCTTAGCTTTCTCACGAGAAAGTTGAGTCTCACCGAAACCGTCTTCAACAGCGTCTAGAGCTACGTCTACTTCAGCGCCAACTTCAACTTCAAGTTCGCCAGCAGCGTTCTTGAACTGTTCAGCAGGGATAGCAGATTCAGACTTAAGACCAGCATCAACAAGAACGAAACCGTTCTCGATAGCTACTACAGTACCTTTAACGATGCTGCCTTGTTGGAATTCTGTTTCGTTTAGAAACTCTTCAAAGAGTTGAGCAAAAGATTCAGTCATTATTTAATCTTCAATAATTAAACGTCCATGGGTATCCTACCGCATGGGGTTGATAAATTCGCCGGTTATCATCCTTGCAACCAACGTTCTTGCCGGCTCGGTAAAAGTTACCCAGCCAGTTTCGATTCAATATAGTGTAGTGCTTTTTCAACTACCTGCTCAATATTCATTGAGGTAGAATCAAGCACAAGCGCATCCTCAGCAGGGCGTAATGGCGCTACTGGGCGATTACGATCTCGGTCGTCTCGCTCTTGGATCTCGCTCAAAAGGTCGTCAAATTTAACATCTAAGCCTTTGCCTTGCAACTGTTTAAGGCGGCGATTCGCTCTCTCTTCAGCGCTAGCATCTAGGAAAATTTTCGCTTCAGCACTCGGGAAAACAACTGTACCCATATCACGGCCATCTGCAACAAGTCCTGGCTCAGCATTGAATGCACGTTGACGACGTAGCAGTGCTTCACGAACACGTGGTAAAGCAGCAACCTTTGAAGCTGCCATACCCGTCTCTTCTTTACGAAGCTCGCCAGAGACATCTTCGCCTTCAAGAATCACTTTTACCAACTCACCTTCAGCAATAAACTGGACGTCTAAATGCGTTGCTAAAGGTACTAGAGCGTCTTCAGACTCTGTGTCTACACCGTGATGGATTGCCGCTAATGCAAGCACTCGATAGATAGCACCCGAGTCTAGTAAGTGAAAACCTAGCTTTTCAGCTAGCAACATACATAGGGTACCTTTACCTGCACCACTTGGGCCATCAACCGTAATCACTGGGCTTTGAGAAGGCATGTTTTACTCCACGTTTCTTCGTAAGTTTTATTCCGCACTCGCATAATACAACTGCGTTAACAGGCGGCATATTATAGAGAAAAATTGGTGTCGGGGCGAGGTAAATCTCACATTAATCCCTTTAGAACTCAGACAGCAAGATATCTATAAATTTCATATGCTCAAGTTTAAATTTATAGTTACTAAAATAAAAAAACCTCGCGACTATGCGCAATGTAGATCAGATAAGGATCGGTTGACCGATCCTTCTGATGAGAGACAATCGGAAACCTATTTCTAGGTTTCCGATTTTTTATGTCTATTCAAAACTGTTTTACTGATTTTCTCGAAGAATGCGCTGTTGATGTTGCTCAA
>NZ_JAKEUS010000011.1:0-142947 GCF_022397975.1 Vibrio sp. Isolate30 | reverse complement strand
CTATCGTTCTTTTTGTTGAAACGGGGGAGTCCATATAAACGACTATGGCGTCAATGATTAATTTTTGACTGCGTTCTCAYCCCACATGGCGCCATCTCTTAGCATCGAGTTAAGGGTCACAACCATCTTTCTTACACACGCGATTATTGCGACTTTCTTAGGTTTTCCGGCTGCTAGAAGTCGAGCATAAGTGGCTTTAAATATAGGGTTACATTGCATGGCTGACATCATCGCCATGTATAAAACGGTTCGAACTTGGCAGCGACCACCTTGTATTACGCGCTTACCTTTATAGCGTCCACTTTCGCGTGTTATGGGAGCCACACCAATTAGTGAAGCAGCTTGTTTGTTTGTGATATAGCCAAGCTCAGGTACGTTGCTAATTATTGATGCAGCGGCAATGTTGCCTATTCCTGGGACGCTCTGCAATATTGTGTTTTTAGCCTGATATTCAGGACTATCTTCAATGAGCTTAACGAGCTTTTCTTCTAACTTGGTGATTTGATTTTTTATCGTGGTTAGCATTGGTTTGATAGTCGAATGAAGAGAAGCTGGAAGTATCTGAATTCGGTTCTTTTCCATGGTTTGCATGGATAACAACTGGTTTCGGCGAATAACTAAGTCACTCATTAAACGTATGTTTTTAGGTTTAATGATAGTAAGAGCTGGTTTGATTGCTTCTCCATAGTGAGCGATCAACTCCGCATCTAAACGATCATTTTTGGCTCTGCGGCCAATAGCACCAGCGAATCGTTTTATATGGACAGGATTTGCTCTAACAATGGGTAGTTGAGCTTCTGCACAAGCTAGAACAAAAGGCATTTCTAGTCGGCCTGTTGCTTCAATAACGATACGTTCAGGGTTATGACTTTTTATCGTTTTGAGTGCTTTTTTGATGCCTTTATCATTGTTCTCTACTGAAAAGAATAGGTCTAGTGGCCTGATATGGATGTGCTTGAAGTCCTATGTAGCGCTCATGTTTGTTATCGGTCTCTCGATAGAGGAGCCAGCGTTTAAACGAACTGCTACATAGAAAGCTTTAGTTGCAGCTAAAGCCTGGGTCTCACATTACCCGATTGGAGTGCTTATTATCCATACAAAACGTTTAAGACGGACTCTCAACGCTTGGCATTTTTAGTTTAAATTGGTCGCGGTGTTTAGGGTGTGATTTTTAGGTTTTGTGGTTGCGTTGTTCGCCACTTAACGCGGCGTTAGCTTTCCAAACACGGAGGTATATATGGAAAAATTAAGGATAGTATTATATGTAGTTATCGTACTGATTACTGGGGGATGTACAACTTATAGCAACAATCACTATTCATTAATGGCTGAGCCAAGTAGTCAGGTAGAGTTGCAATCTCAAATACTTACCATCAAGACGGCATTTGAACCTGTCTTTGAAGCCTATGGGTTAGAGGATGCAATTTCAGAGAAAACTCCTGATAACGTGCTCTTATATTATAAATCAAAAGGCGATAGTGCTCTTCGTGTTGGTATTCGTTTAAGCGAATCATCGGTTATATTTGATACATTTCAATATCGCTCTGGAGCAGGTAACTCACCTCAATATGAATCACTTCTAACTGAGCTGATAATACTCCTTGAAACTATGGATGGGATTGAGTTAGTTGAAGTTGATGGTCCCGCAATTTAAAAGCTAACAAAGCATTAAGCAGAGGAACATCAGTGAAACTTGGAAGAAATGAGCCATGTTGGTGCGGCTCAAAGAAAAAATACAAACGTTGTCATTTAGGGCGTGATAAACAAGCTCCTGTTGATAAAGGCACGATAATGAAAGAGATGAATAGCTTCAACTCAAAAAAACGTTTAAGGCTTCAAGATGCTTTTCTAATCCAAATTCCGCACGTTAGAGCCTGTACTCTAACGTGCTTTTGTCCAAAGACGTGCTGACAGCGATCTCGGCAAACACGTCTTTGCCCCAAACTGCGTTGAAGTAGAGGCTCTACTATTATTGATAGCCTGTCTTTTCTCACATCTAGTCTATTGACATCACAGCTAGTTGAGTGACCTGAATGTAAAGCAAGGTGTGCTCTTGTGAAACAGCGAATGGATGCATAAAGCCTTGCTTTTTACTCTGCTATAATGGTAGCAAATAATACCAAAAATAACCTTAATTTGTCATTATAGTAGCAATAATAGCCTATCCACAGTGATGAGCTTTTTTGTCATTCGTGTTAATGCAGCAATGATGACCATCACCATATTTTTGCCACAATAATAGCAATTATTCCGCAATTGGCGCTATAATTGATACCATAATATCAATTTATGAGGCATGTATGTTATCTCTTTATACCGCTTATGATTTGCAGATGGAACTCAAAGAGTTTATCAAGTCTGCTCGGAAAAAAGATAAACTCAGTGTTCAGAAGATGGCCGATCTCTCTGGCGTACCTTACGCGACGATCCGAAAGTTTGAGTCATCTGGCAACATCTCTTTGCGTCAGTTCCTCATGCTTTATGAGACAGTCGGTGACTTGAAAAAAGTGAAAGAGCTGACAAAGCCGTCTGAGCCTGAATTTAAATCCATAGAGGATGTGCTTCGACATGCTTAAATCAGCCCTAACCGTAAAACGAACGCTTAGCACAGGTGAAAAGATAGTTGTCGGCAAGCTAGTTGAAAATAGTAAGCAAAGCTTCTTTCAATTTGATGAGGCATATATAGGCGCTCACTCAACCTCTCTGGCTCCGTTCAATTTAAAGGCTGATACAAGCCTACAAGTTGCGCCTAGCGGGCCGCATTACGGCATTCATGGGGTATTTGGAGATAGTCTCCCTGATGGTTGGGGCCTTTATCTCATGGATCGTGTATTTAGACAGAACGATCATAACCCCAAGGAAGTTACCGCCCTAGAGCGATTGGCTTATTTGGGTGACAGATGCATGGGTGCGTTGAGCTATGAGCCTGAATTAGATTTACTTGATGAGTCCAAGGAGTCGATTGATATCATTACCCTTGGCCGAGCTGCGATTGAAGAGTTTGAAGGCACCGAGACTGCTTTGCTTGAGCACTTGATGAATACTGGTGGTTCGGGTGGTGCTAGGCCAAAAATGAACGTTACACGTTTATTGAATGGGCAATATTCAACATTAGATGACGCACTAGGAACAAAGCTTATCGTAAAACTGACATCTGAAAAGTTTGACTTGAAGCACTCTGAATCATTAGTCGAATATTGCTATATGCAGATGGCTCGTAATGTCGGCATTGAGGTTCCAGACTTTGATTTAATTGATGCGGGTAATGGACGATTTTGGCTAGAGCAGGAACGATTTGATTGCACCGAGCAAGGCGGTCGAATCCATATGATTTCTGCGTGTGGGTTGTTAGATGCGCCGTTTCGAGAGCCTTCTTTGGACTATGTGGATTTAGTTAAAGCTACGCGCATCATGTGTAGTGTCACTGAGTCTCAGAAGCTCATTAAGCGCTGCATGTTTAATTACCTAACGGTTAACCAAGATGATCACAGTAAGAACTTCAGTTTCCTTGCCAGTGACGCCGATAACTGGACGCTATCGCCTTTCTACGACATTGTTTACAGCCCTAACCCTTACAAAGAGCATATGACGGCATTTGGTGGTAATGGCCGAACGCCAAAGAATGCCTTAGACCAGTTAGCTGCCCAGGCGGGGTTGTCATCAAAGAAAGCGATTATGGTTATGGCTGAGGAAATATTTGAAACGACACGCTCGTTTAGTCTTGAGGCCAAACACCTGGGCTTATCACCTAATCTAATCAAGGAGATTGATAAGGATATGGTAGAGAAATTTAAGGCGCTGTAAGTGTTGGATAAATCAAATTCGCCATGACGTTGTAAGACTATATGAGGGTTTTACAGTGGCTGAGGTTATTCGAGTTAATCTCTAATATAAAGTTCGTAACGCGTGCAGAAGCTAGCCCAGTCGATACCTAAAGAGCAGGAGGTCATTGAGTTAGTTTTAACTTGCCCTCAGGAAGACTATCGTCCTCAAGTTGTTCACTATCAGACGAATGACTCAAAAGCATGAAAAGCTGACGTTGATGAAATAGTAACGCCGTAATGAGTAGAAGACTTATACACTCCCAATTGATAGAGAGTAAATTAATTATAAGCTCCACGGAGACCTAGGGCTGGCCTTTTGGATGACATGGTCAATGAAAAGTCTAGTTGGTTTGGTCATGTATTTGTGGGATTGATAGATGATAAACATATTTGACTGTGGCGTATCATAGTCAGTCAAAACTTGTACGAGTTTGCCGCTTTCAAGATGATTCTTAACTAATGCAATAGGCACGTAAGCAACACCTAATCCACTCAGAGCAGATTCGATAATCAAGTGCATACTTGATGTTGCATACCTCCCAGTAACTTTAACTTGGCAGGCTTTTTCTTGCTTCATAAAATGCCATTCATTAGAAAGTTGTGATTTCCCCATAATAAGACAGTTGAGCCTTGCCAAATCATCGGGGACTTTTATTTTTCCTGCTGTACTCAAGAACTCTGGGCTTGCACAGCACACGCTATATTTTGGCCCTATTCGCCTTGCAATTAAAGAAGAGTCTTTCAAATGACCTGAACGAAACGCGACATCAATTCTATCTTCCACCATATTGATATAGCTATCAGAAGTATCCAACTCAATGCTAATTTCTGGATATTTCTTTAAAAACTCAGCAATCCAAGGCTGAGCATATTGCATGGCAAAGTCAAAAGGCGATGAAATGCGAACCTTTCCCTTAGGCTCTGATTGTGCCTGCATAATCAATTCGTTTGCTTGCTCAAGCGCTACAAGGTGCTGCTGACACAAATGAAAATAGTGCTTACCTTCTTCCGTCAATGATAACTTTCGTGTGCTTCGATGAAGTAGCTTTACTCCGAGGCTAGCTTCCAATTGAACGACCTTTCGACTGACCGTAGTTGAAGGCATAGCTAATAAACTGCTTGCTCCCGCAAAGCTACCTGCTTCGACAACGCTTATAAAGACCTTGATATCATTAAGGTTCATAAATTACCTACAAAAATGGGATTAACAAACCCGAATAAACCATCTAATAAAATAATAAGTCTTGCAATAACCTTTATCAACAGGATTTGAAGCGGATAAAACGTGATGACAAGACAAATTAAAAAAATTAGAAATGGTAGAAAGCATGGTCCAGTTAGTAGCTTTGTTTCGGCAACTAATATAGAGGAGCTTAACCCTTTTGTATTGTGGGACCACTTTTATTTGACTCAAGTGGAAGGTACAGCAGGGTTCAACTTTCACGGTCACTCAGGCGTTGCCACCATTAGCTACCCTCAAATTGGTGATATAGCGCACGAAGATACAGGTGGGCACACTGGATTACTAAAAGCTGGAGGCATTCAAATCATGTCTTCAGGCGCAGGAGTTTTGCACAAAGAAACCGTGTTTCCTGATAAAAAACATGCCGATGCTTTCCAGCTTTGGGTTGCATTACCTGAAAAAGACTTGGAAATGGGTCCTGTGACCTATTCTACATTACAAGAGCAAGACATTCCTGTCGTCGAAGTTAATGGTGCCAACGTCAAAATCCTTGTCGGAGAGTATCACGGACAGAAAAGTGCTGCTCAACCACCAGTTGATATGTCGTACTTTCACATCAACCTAAAGGCCGATAGTACATGGTCTCATTCTAGCCAAGCATCACACTCCACAGCATTTATTTATGTCAGGGAGGGAGTGATAGAAACTGGTGGAGTTCGCTTAGAGCCAGGTGAACTTGGTATCTATGAAAACCAATCTGAACTTATATCTGTTAACGCACTACACCAAGATGCTGATTTCATAGTGGTAACAGGTATGCCATTAAAGCAACAGCTCATTAGTAATGGTGCGTCAGTACACAGCAGCAATTCAAATTTAATCGCAGGTGTTCAAAAGGTAAGACAGCTGCGCACACACGGCATTCGCCAAATATCTTAATAGAGAGGTCAATGATGAAAACTACAACTTTTACACCAGAAAACTCAGTGATGTTACTAATCGATCATCAGGTCGGGACAATGGGCTGGGTTGGCTCATTAGAACTAGATGAGATTAAGAAAAATACGGTTGCGTTAGCACGTGCAGCAAAAGAAACGGGTATGCCATTAATACTTACTTCTAGCATGGAAGACCAAGCGCAAGGGCCCCTTTTTGATGAGTTGATACAAGCCGTACCTGAAGCCTATGAAAACCGAATCCTTAGAGCTGGTGTAGTGGATAGCATGAAAGATGAAAATTTTGCCGCTGCTGTTAAAGCGACTGGTCGCAAAAATATTATTATCGCGGGTATCACAACAGATGTATGTGTTGTTTACCCTGCGATAACAGCTATTAGCGAAGGCTACAATGTACAAGTTGTTGTAGATGGCTCTGGCTCTCCAACAACACTTGCAGATGAAACGGCATTAAGACGCATGGAAAGCCATGGTGTTACATTGACTTCTACAAACCAGCTCATTGCGGAATTGGCACAAGATTGGAGCAGTGAAAACGGTGGAAAATTAATTCAGGTTTTATTTGAAGAAATTCTTTCTAAATTGCACTAAGAGCATAGGTGTTGAGATAACTGTTTTGCATCTCAGCACCTTTTATTTACAGGAAAAATGAATGCACACATTTACTCCCAATAAGCACATATTAGCCATTGCTACTTACTTTTCCTTATTACCTTTAGGGTATTTTTTACCAAAGCTATTAGCCCCATATTTGCCAGAAAGTGAATTACCAAGACTAATGGTGCTCCTTGCGATCATAGTGCCAATAACCTCTTATCTAATATTACCAAGTGTTGTTAGAGGCTTAAGGCACTTGAAGTCATGAAATTAAGTGAAATAGCAATGCAATTCATAAATGCATTCGAATTAAACAAAACACTTACATTCAACGGCTACTTTTGGCACAGAGCATTATGACCTTTTGGCGTTAACTGAAGTAGCATAGCCTTTTGGTGGGATGGGTTAGCTAATGTTTCTAACATACCGTCATCGATAGCTGTTTGCAGGTTCTCTGAACACTTTGACGTGTGATCCCCATTTAACGTGCAACTTCAGCTTGTGTGAGAAGCTCATTAACAAGAGCGATACAGATTTTATTGGTGCACTCGAATCTAGATAACACCATGCGCTACCTTGGAGTGGACCTGGAAGACGCTCACTAGACTGCCTATACGTACTGATACAGGTTTTTCTCGTGAAAAACCTATGCCCCAAAACTGCGTTAGAATTTTTATTAAACAACTTTATGCTGGTGGCATATGACTTACCAAACGTTAGACAACAGATACATAACCACTCCGATTCGTAAATCAACGAATGTACGTGTGTGCTATAGGTTCATCGTTCGGTACTTTCTTGGTGTCTGATTAAACAATTTCTTAAAAGCCTGTACGTAAGCGGAATCGGATGCATATCCCGACTCGATAGCAACTTCCTGAATGCTCCTTTTCGAGCTTAACAACTGCAAAGATAAAACTAGCCTTATGTTCTGTCTCCACTGTGCAAAAGATTGAGAAAACTCTTTCGAGCACAGTCTAGACAACGTGCGCTCAGACGCACCTACTTTATTTGCCCATTCTTTTAGTGTAAACGACAAATCAGGCTGCTTTTTAAGCTGTACAAAAATAGAGAAAAGACGCTTATCGGTTGGGATAAGCAGAGGTATTTCATAACTTTCTGTTACTTGGATTTGATCTCGCAATACCATTAACAAATGCGTGATATTGGACTCAGATTGAGAATGTGTATTACTTTCAAACAGGATGAGTATCAACTCTTTGACGAAAGAACTTACCTGACAGGATTTAGGTTGGTCTCCATACAGAATATTTTTGCTTGGGTTGAGGTAAATCGCCAAAAATTGTGTGTCTGTGATAGCAACGGATTTATGAAGTGTATTGGCAGGTATATAGAGCATGCCATTATGAGGAACTATTCCGCTTTTATCACCAATGTCTGATTGTAACAATCCTTGGCGTGGAAACACTATTTGATGCCATGGATGTGAGTGGAAATCATCAATATAACCAGAGGCCATTTTAGTTGTTCTAGTTATGAATTGTTTATCAGGATAGTCTCTGATTATGTCGTTAGCTTGCATGATTGGCGACTTATCTACATTAGATGACCTTTAGTATAAAATACGCCACTTAGATTTGGTATAACATTGCCAATCTATTGTTAGGTAAAGGGTTAAAGATGCGTATCCATTTCATTATTCATGAACATTTTGAAGCTCCTGGAGCTTATGAAACTTGGGCGAGGAAACATCGTCATACCATTACATATTCGCGAGTTTATCTAGGTGAACCTCTCCCAAAATGTACTGAAGACATTGATTTTCTGATTGTTATGGGTGGCCCCCAAGATCCTGTGACCACTATCGAACAATGCCCTCACTTCGATACCAAAGGTGAGCAGGCAGTAATTGCACAAGCGATTTATGAAAGCAAAGTCGTACTTGGTATCTGTTTAGGATCCCAACTTATTGGAGAAGCTTTAGGTGCTCGTTATGAACACAGCCCTGAACGTGAAATTGGTAAGTTCCCCATAACGCTGACCAAAGATGGTATTACCCATCCACTGTTTGACCATTTTGGCACAGTACTGGAAGTCGGGCATTGGCACAACGATATGCCGGGACTGACTCCCGATGCAAAAATCATTGCGTTCAGTGAAGGCTGTCCTCGACAAATCGTCGCTTATAACGATTTGGTGTTTGGTTTTCAGTGCCATATGGAGTTGACTAAAGAAGTCGTAGCGCTGCTTATCGACAGCGACGAGTGGCACACACCACGAAAGTTCAGATTCGTCGAATATCCTGACGTCCTGCTACGCCATGATTACGATGAGATGAATGAGAAATTACATATCTTCTTAGATAAGTTAGAAAAGAGATACAAATCAGGTGTTAGTTGACTTGGTTAGAGTCAGTAGATAATCTGCTGACTCAACGCTCTTTCTCTCGAGTTAGGGAGAATGTAAGTTGATGGGCGATGAGCATTTACTACTACAGCTTCAAATTTAGTTACTTACCACGGAAGTTGATCAATTCGCAGAATAGCTTCATTTGAGTAAAAGACTCACTCTCGGTGTTCCAGTCCCCACCGGGGCCCTTCACCATGACTTCTCATTAGCTGCATAAAGTGATTAAACTTCCCTCAGTTTCAATGCCATAAACAAGGCAATTGCACTACTTATCGAAAAGAGTACCAATACAGCCGTCATGTTCCATTGGGCAGCGATTGCGCTTATTGATCCGTATACTAATAGTAGAAGCCCAATAACCGTATTACTCACTGAAACATAGTCCGTTCTTTGGTTACCATCTGCCATGTCAATAAGGTAAGTCTTTCGCCCTAATCGAACTCCTTGATGGATGATTGCGAGCAAAAAATACAACAGAAGGTAAACGAACAAGACCACCATGGAAGATACGCGCGGTTCGATTGTCGTTTGGAATATAGTCGCTATCACAAAAATACCAACAGACAACACAGCCGTTAACAGAAGCACATAGCGACTGCTTCGATCTGCTAATACCCCCCAAAACATACCACTGACCAAATTTGCCACCCCAGTTAAGATAACAAACAGAAGAACACCACCAAGACCTGCATGAGATGTTGCCAGTAACACAATGAATGGAGCAGCGAGACCAGAACTCATCAACAATGCACGTACCATCATAAAGCGTCGAAATTGAGCATCGATTCGCAACAAGTTTAGATTCTTTAGCGCTACTTGAAATCCATGTTCTGAGCCTTCAGTCGTCCCCGCATACTCAACAATCGAGCCAAAGCTTATGGCGGCAAATAGCCAACAAAGGCTGGCAAATACCAACATTACAACCAAAAAGTTCATCGAAGTATCTTGATAAACTAGCATGCCGCCAGTGACCAATAAAGTAATGATACCTGATAAACTAGCGCTCAACCCTCCCAATCGTCCTCGTCGAGCTTTTGGTACGGTTTTTCCTAGTACGTCTTTGCTGGCAATGGAGCAAAGTCCTCGACTAAGCGAAAAAATGATCAACAACGCTATGATGGTCCAACCAAACTGAACACCATTGAGATGAAGAGCCGAGACTGCTATTAAAGCAACCGCGGCGCCCTGTAACAAAGACCCAACAACATAAAATTGTTTACGGCACTGGAATTGACGAACGATTCCACCTAGTCCCAGCTGTGGAATCAAAGATCCAGATTCACGGATAGGAACTAATAGCGCAGTGAAAAATGCAGGTGCTCCTGCGGAGGTAAGAAGCCAAGGCAACACAACTTTACTGCTACTGAATGAGTCGGCCAGCTTAGAACATAGTTGGGAAACCAATATTCTAAAAAAATTACCGGGAACCTCTTTACAAGCAGAATCGGAGATGCCTGTGCATGCCCTAGCATCCTCTTCATTTGCGAGCCGTTCATATAATGTCGTGCTATTCAATTTCATTGATGACCTCCGTTGCACCGATACGCTTAACAAAGAAAACACGATCATTATTTTTCAAATATATGTTGGGCATAGCATTTTCCACGCAGTGAGCAAATGAAAGTTAACTAGCTAAATCTTAAAGGTGGTTCTTTAAGTAAACCTATATCCCCATGCCCTGTTTTCACACACATACCAACTCATTACTACACATCTTGGAATTCGTTTTAATCATCACTCTGATTTACCCAACTACGTCAATTTTTCTAATACTCACTTTGCGATAACCATTACCAAAGGACACTTGGTTAATCCAACATAGCTCAAAATAAACTTACAGGACTAACCTTTTTTTATCACCAAAACAAAAACACAAACCCAAAACACTAAGTTTAAAAGGAATTCGGATTAGTGTACTATGATTTTATATTTAGTACTCAAATAATTATTAACATGAAAAAGGGAGTATATGTCTCATACGGTTGAAAAAATAAGTGGTTCTTCAATGGCAGCATTCGATGCAGTTCTAGACAACATTATTCTCAAACCAGAGCCTCGAGCCAGATACAACAGAATTCTTGTAGTTCCAGCATATAAGGGGATCACAGATGCTCTTTTAGAAAGTAAAAAAAACTCTGAGCCTGGTGTCTATCATTATGCTCTAGATGGTAGCAATTTGTGGGAAAGTAAACTGGATAGCGTTCTTCAAAGACTTTTATTGGTGAATGAAAGCGTGTTCGCAGACCCTATGGTGCGCAGGAAAGCTGATGATTTTATTATCAAACGAACCACAGATACCCGACGTTGGATACGCGAAAACTTGTCCTCCAAGCGTCTTCAAACCAAAATTCGCGAACAGTTGGCCGCTATTGGAGAGGTGCATAGCGCTTATAACACCGCATTGAAGGCAAAACGTTATGGCGTGCAAACAAAGTTCATAGATTTAGCTGACTCTTCGAACGATTCTAGTCAATCTTTTGATACTAAAGTACGGAATAACCTAGCAGATGTAGATTTAAGTTGTGAGCTTCCTGTAGTAGCCGCATATTCTACACATGAAATCAATAATACCTGTCAACATGATCGCCGTTACGGAGATTTGACCTTAAGTAGAATCGCCGCAATAACCGATGCTAAGCAAGCTATTATTCATAAGTCTCATCATCTAAGTTCAGGGGATCCTATATTAATTGGCGAAGGCCAGGTTTCTCCAATGAGTAACTCGAACTATCAAGTAGTCAATCAATTATCGGCGTTATCAAATGATGTTGTTCATCCGGCAGCTATTGCTGAACTGTCTGAGAAAAACATCGATCTTCACATGAGATGTACCTTTGAACCAGAGCATCCCGGCACCTTTATTAGCCGCGATCACTGCTCCACTGAACATAAAGTTGAACTAGTATCAGGTAAAGAAGACGTATGTTCGCTAAAAGTTGAACTAAAGAATCACAGCACCGATTTAAATCAATTAGAGAAGCAGCTCCAGCTACAGTCTGAATTCAACTTGTTACATAAGTATATGAAGGGTAACGTCGCGCATTACTACTTTAATTGTGAAGTTGGTCATTTTGGAGCGATTCTAACTAAAGTAAAAAAGCTTGTACCAGATAGTGATATTACGATTCAACAAGTTGCTTTGCTTTCGGTTCTTGGTTCAAAAATAGAGCCAGAGAAAACGCTCCTGAAAGGTTGTCATGCTTTGGAAAGAAATGGAATCAAACCTCTTCATACTTACAAATCTGAAAACAAAAATAGCGTCAAGTTTGTTGTATCGAGTGCTCATTATCGAGCGTCTTCATGCGCTTTGCATGATGCTTTTTTACAATCATAAACTTGAATATCAACATGTCCTTATTCATCTTGACGGCGAGACAAGGGGCATCGTTGCCCAATCGCCGTCGATGCGTTCAAATTCACAAGTATCAACTCTCGTTGCAATTCCACCTCAATACCAACTGTTGTATCTTCAATGGATACAGGGGAGCTAGTCGCCGCTCGTAGCTCTCAAGTACCAAAATATCAACAGCATCAGTGTTATTAAACCTACAGCTACAAATCTATATTTTTTAATTAACTGTTCAGCTTTATCACCGGCAATATACACGACTATAGCGATACCGAAGTACCTAATCGCGCGAGATAGACCCGTTGCGAGTAGAAATAAAGATAACGAAAAGGAAGTTGCTCCTGCCGACAACATAGCAATTTGAAATGGTATTGGTGCTACACCTAAGGTCATGATAAACCAGAAGCCCTCAGTATTCATTTTCTGCATGACAGTGTCGAGGCGTTGCTCTGATATCCAGTTTTCAACGAGCCAATCTCGCAGCAGTTCGAAAGTAAAGTATCCAAACGCATAACCCAATAACGCGCCCGTAATACAGCCTAACGTTGCCATTAGCGCAATCTGCCAAAGCTGATCACGTCGTTTCTGCAACAGTGGAATAAGCAGTGCTTCTAGAGGAATAGGAACAATAGTAGACTCAAGAAGAGAAGCCGTGAAAATGCCGCCTAAAATATTCTCAGATTCGATTAGATCTTTGGTTTTTCGTTTCAATTTTTTAAACATCCACATTTACCCTTCAAAACATTTCGAGATTAACCCTAAAAATTAACTACGCCTTTCGTTATAACGAATCGTAATTTGAGGACGATTTACTTTGCTTAGCACAACATTGACAAGCACCAGCAACGGTCCTCCTATCAACATCCCCATTGCTCCCCACGACCAACCCCAAAAGACTAACCAAACAAACAGAATTAAAGGGTTTAAACGGAACCTTTTGCCAAGTAGAGTCGGGGTCGCTAATTGACTCTCTATGAGATTGATAGCCAAAAAAAGCGACGCAACAGTAAATGAGTAACTTAGGGACTCAAACTGCAAAAAGGACACCAAGGCAAAGCAAGCCACTGAAACCATCGGCCCAAGATAAGGGATATAGTTCATCAAACAAGCGAATGCTCCCCACAAAAACGGGTCATTTAGCCCCATCATGTAGAACACGCAACCAACGACCAATCCCAAACACATGTTGATAATCGTAATAGAACTTATGTAGCGCGACAGATCGGTTTGAATCACCTTCACAAGCTCAACCACTTTACGTTTATCAGAAAATCGCGAGAGCCTAGATAAGCTTCGAGAATATATCTGTCGTCCATAACTCATCATGAAGTAAGCCATAAAAAGCGCGACCATCAATTGTGTGACTATCGTTGGGGTTGTGGTTAGTACGGATTTAATAATAGAAAATGAGGTATCGCTTGTAAGTCCGTCATTCGTCATCGTGCTACTCAGAGTGAAATCAGTCTCTTTGACCAACTCACTATTTTCAGTAGCTTCACTGACTTCGTTAGAGACATTCTGAATTAACATGGGTAACTTAGACCACCATTGCTGAGCAGGCTCACTTAACAGGTTTAAGCTCAACACAATGAAACTAACGAACACGAATAAAACAGCGATAACGTTGATGATACGAGGAATGCCAAGACGCACCAATCGATTGACTAACGGGCCGCATAGAAGTGAAATAAAAAAGCCGAAAAAAACGGGTAACAAAAAGGGTTTGGCAATGTGTAATATGAAAATGAACATTATGATAAGAGCAATGGTCATTAAACTATGCTGTAGTATCCTATCTCTTTTCACGTTCATCATATTCCTCAGATATTAAGATTCTGTTTCCGCTTAGTCACACCAAATTCAGCCGTAAATAACGACATTGGAGACGAAGCCAAAACCCATTAATTATTGCTCAAGTGAATGAACTAATTGGCGAGCATGTTTATAGCCATAAAAAAGCGTTCTTATGTTTTTAGATTTGCTTGTGGCGATCATACTGAGCGCTAAGATCCCTACTGTATGAAGTGGGTACTCCTGTACATAACTTTTTCCTTTAAAATAAAGGAGGCTCATGCTGAGTCCGATTTGACGAGATTTACTATCACACTCAAGTCTTTTCATTAAAATTTTCCGCTGTCGTTTTTTCATTGACCGCATGATACAACCTCCCAAGCTGCTCTTTAGTGTATTTAAAACCCACGAATTGGGTGTAATATCGACTGCCGAGTCCCAAAAGCACAAGGATAGCGCCAAACGCTCCAATGAAAGCGCCGTACCCCACCAGAAGGTTCGAAGTTAAATAGTACCCAACAACCCCAGCACCGACGGCGATACTAATTAAAAACATCGGCAGTAGAGTAACGAAGAGGAATTTAATGACAATGAGTTTTCTACTCGCGGCAACCGTGTTACGTAACTCCAAAGAAAACAACTCAAAAATCGATAGGAACCACTGTTGAGTGTGAGACTGTAGAACAGTTAGGTCTTGTAGAAGCCCCTTTAGTTGAACAAACGCGTGATCTAGAAGCTCCGCTTCGCGATCCTGAGGCTCATTGCGCGTGTCTTTGGAATTACTAGACTGCATAACTTTCCTCTTCGTGTTCATTCAAGCTTATTTGATTAACTTAGAAATTGCCCAGCCTGCAACAAATGCGCAGCCAACGCTCAAAAGCGGACGCTCTTTAATCATATTTTCAGCCTGCTCCGCCTTATTTTTTACAGTTTCAGAACCTGCTTCTAGCGTATCTTGAACAGTATTTTTGACACTTTCTATTGCTTCTGTAGCAGCCTCTTCTGCCATCTCATAAACCTCTTCGGCTTGTTGCTTAGGATCAGTTTTTTTACTATTTGCATTTGGCATACATAATCTCCTTAACTGAGTTAATTAGAAAAAACAAAGCGATCGTAAGACAGTAATTATCACTTCTTACAATGAGCTAAGCGAACATCATGCCAACTTTAAAACACCCTGCTATATATGGTGTTTGTGGGTTCAAGGTGAATTAAAACTTCAGTATTCATGTAATATTTTCACTTGTTTTTCTACCAATTGTATCTTTTACAAAAAAACAGACTGCTCTATCCATGAATTATGGTTTCAATGGTGGTTTTATTTGGCACACAACATGCTTCATTTCTATTACGTAAAATCCAAATGAGGCAATATGAGTAATAAAAACATTTCATCCATTATTAGTTTGATCGAAAGTGGAAATATCATTTATGAAAAAGCGATATCCAATATGGATAACGAAGATATAAGAGAAAGTCTTTTTGATATATATACGGTCAAGAAATGTATTGAGCTAAAACTAAAATCGCTCTCCAGGCCTTCAAAACAGCATCAACTCGTTCCAGATAGCTATACCATTAACGCTCGACGTTGCTGGATTGAAGCAGAGGAAGGCCAAGGCAGAGCCGATGACCACCTCTATCTCAAACACCTGTCGGGCATAGAAGACAAAACCATTGATGACATAGCAATTCTGTCAGACCAAGCACCAGAATTAAGACAAAAAATAACAACCATTCTGAAAGAGGTAGAAATGTGTCGTCATCATATTCGTGGCTTACAGTCAATAGATTGAGCAGTCAATTTATGCAGGTATGGAAAAAACAGTTCGGACAAGAAGGAGTATCAATATGTGGATTGAAAATAACAATGGTTCTATAGACGCGACGCACCACCAAAGGATAGATAAAATATTATTTGCTCTTAAAGGACATTACCAATCATGCTGCGATCTTGTTGAGTACAGGACGCATCAAGCTCTCTCTAGAGCTGCAAGTCGATTTTTAAAAATCGAACGTTCAATGATCAATGACATTAAACTTAAAGTTTGTAACTTAAAACCAGAGATAGATAGTTCAACACCGAAGTACCAGCCCGTTGTGATTAGCAATTACGACGAGATGTACCAGAGCAACCGACAGTTAATCACGTATTTGAAAAATGCGATTGGAACATTTAACAATCCGAAATTGTCGTCATTCTTCTCTTATTGGGTTGCTGCATTGCAAGTGGAAAATGACGAAATGGCGAAGCACTTGTAGCATATATCAATATTATCCGTTACATGAAAACTAGAGTAATAAAAAAGCGTCAAGCCTATTTGCTTGGCGCTTTTTACCATTGTGATCATTTTATATTAGAGACATCATTCGACAATATACTTGATAGGCTTTCTCCTCCTTTCGCCTCAAAATCCAATGTGCGAATAGGAAACGGAATCGTAACCCCAGCATCCGACAGTGACTCTTTAATCGCTACTATACTGTCATTTTGTGCTTCCATGTAACCATAGTCACCAGGGTAGTCGATCCAAAACCATACTAGCAAGTTGATACTACTATCGGAAAAACTAACAGCATGAACAGCTGTTTCATTAGGGTTACTCACGTAAGGTTTCTGATTAATGGCTTCTGTTATTACTTTGGTTGCTAAAGTAGGACTGTCCGCATAAGAGATACCTACAGGAATTTCTATTTTTCTGACACCTTTTCGGCTGTAATTCGTCAGGATGTTACGAAACACCATTTTATTGGGAATCATCACCTGCTGACCTGAAAATGTCTCCACAAGAGTGTTGCGCAAATTAATCTGAATGACTTGCCCCATCACGCCGTTGGATTCAACAATATCTCCTATTTTGAATGGTTTACGGATACTCATTGTGATCCCTGAAATCAGGTTTTCAGTCATATCTTGGAAAGCAAAACCAATAGCGAGTCCTAAAATCCCAGCACCAGCAAGGAGTGATGTGACCGTACCTTGCAAGCCAATAAAATCTAGTGCAACAAAAAAACCAACGGTTGTTATGCCCACCTTAACAATAGATGCTAACAAGTTAGTCGCTTCCTTTGAATCTACGACTCGGTCGCTCAAATTCCTAAATAATCTACCGCCTAAGTTGGCGATAAAGATAAAAGCAAACAACGTAAGAAACGCTACAATAATATTCGGAATCAACTTGATGGTTTCAACAAGCCAATGCTCAAGCTTTTGTTCAATCAAATGATTAAACTTCTCAATGTCAAAAGAGAGGTTCATCTCCATGATGTAGTCCTTTATTCTTAATTCGTTCTGTCATTGTTGACTAGGGAATACAAACGGATAAGGCGTGGCTTTTGATGCTTATCTCAAGTGACTCAGCAGAGAACTTTTCTCCGTCAATGACATAGTTGATCTGTCGATTTGAGTCGATTTTGACTTGCTTTGCAGACTCATAATCAAAGAAGGAGGCTTGTTCTTTAAGCCCTAAGCTTGAGAGCAGCACATCAGACATCGCTAAAGCTCTTTCCCCAAGCGAAGCAGTAGTTTCTAAATAGGTAATATGCAATTGACCATCATCAGGTCTTGGCTCTTTACCGCCTCGAGCAAGAACCGTGCTGAAAGGTGACGTATTGGCAACGACTAAGCTTTGTAGTTCAGCTTCTCGAGCTAGCTCCCCATCTTTAGTGATTTCAAACCACTGGCTTTCCCCTGCCACAATCGCAGAAAATAAACCCGACAAGTAAGCAAGTTGGCCATTTTTATTTTTCTGTTCACGATGAGCGTAATCAATCATCCTCTCTTCAAACCCAATGCCAAGAATAAGCAGTATTGGCTGATCGTTGCAGTACGCCAAATCCATTTTCTTAGATTTGCCCGATAGAATAGCCTCGCAGGCCTTTTCAACAGGTGACACTTTTGTCACAAAACCATAGAGTACATGGCATAAAGCATTTGCCGTACCCAGCGGGATTATCCCGAGTGTCGTGTCTGTCCCCACGATTTGTCTTGCCACCTCGCTGACGGTGCCGTCCCCGCCTGAGACAATGATGTGGGAAGCATTCCGCGTTTTTGCTTGTTTGGCTAGAGACTCCGCTGATACTTCTTTACTGGTAGTCACTATGTCTAAATTAAACTTTTGGGTGAGCTCTCGAATAACCTGCTGCTCATTTGTTTTCCATTTACCTCCACCTGAAACAGGGTTAGCAATCAGGCAGCATTTGTCTTCGAGATTGAGCAGCCCCTTATCACTAATAGCATTCAGTACCTTTAGTTGCTTTTTGTTCAACTGTGCAGAGCTTCGTACATCATTGATATGTTTGAGTACTTGCTCCACGCTCAGAGATGGGTTTTTCGCTAACAGGTATGCTGCAACCACAAACACAGAGCGACCACGACCAAGTGCACAATGAACAACTACGGACCTCGATTGGCTTATCTGAGTATCTATCCAATTAAGAGCATGTTTAAGCTTGTGTAACTTAGGGGCCTGATGGTCGAGTACCGGCGTATTGAGATAGTGGAACTCTTCACTGGTCATCGCACTCTCTAACCCCGAAAACTCTGCGGTGACATCAACAATACACGTTATGTTTTGAGATTGTAGAAATGACAAATCGGAGGGGAGTAAACGTCGAGAAACATATAGCCCCTCTCCCACCTGCTGAATGGGGTCGACTTTATCTCTTTTAATAGCCCAAGTATTGTATGAACGAATACCTAGAAAAAAAGGAATAAGCGCCCACCTGATCCACCAGGCTATCTTGCCATCACTATTTTTTCTAAATATGGATGGCATCTCGAAAATATAAGCTGCACTAACGATAGACATCGATAACCCTGACCAAACCAATAGTAAGCTGAATAATACATTGGGAACAAATGCGGCTATAGAAAAACAAGCGATAGCAATGAGTATATAGTACTTAACGATAAACATAGTGAGGCCTTAATTTCTCTGTGTATTAAAAAAGCGGGCCCATAAATGGGCCCATTCTGGTAAATCAAAACCTATGCTTCACAATCAAACTTAGGTTGCACTTCGAATCAAGCCATCTCTTGCTCATATTTCCGAGCCAAAATTTCTTTCTGTTCTGAATCTAAGACTCGTCCAGCCGTTTGAAAGAAGCGCTGCTCTTCTTCTTCTATGTGATGCTCCACTTTGTTTTTAAGTGTTTTCATCTGTGTAAGCCAAGCTGGTGAGGACATTTCGGTGTCGTCGAGCTGAGCAAGCACCTTATCGATACCGTGATGTTCAGCGATACCGTGCCTCGTCATGTCAACGGATTGATCACTTTCTATTAAAGGTGCATAGAAGTGGCGCTCTTCCGCGACCGCATGCTTAGTTAATTCTTCTTTAAGACTTGAGTAGAATTCTCGTCTAGCCTGAGTATCACCTGATGTTTGGAGTATCGCATCCATTAATAGCCGTTGCTTCTCATGGCTATCTTTAAGCACATCAAATATATTTTTCATACCTAGCTCCTGCTTCAATTCTTTTTGTGAGGTTTTAATGATTTAATTCGTGAACTAATGCCTTTTGTTAGCAGTCCTGATCTTCCGTACCCAGTTTCTCTTTCACTTTCTCACAGCTGTCCTCTATCTGATTTTGAGCTTCCTCTACCGCTTCATCTGCCCTTTCACCAGCTTGCTCTAAGGGGCCATCGTCACTACATGCGGCAAGCGTAAAAGCAAAACCTGTTGCCAATAGGAAACGGAAAATAACTGTGCTGATTTTCATAAAAACTCCTAACTCTTATCTTTGTTAACTAAGGTCATTGCCACCGATACAAGCAACGAAATAGCAAATATATAAAACATCAATTTAGCTACCGTTGCCGCAGCGCCTGCTATACCACCAAATCCAAATAAAGCTGATATGATGGCAAGAATAAAAAATATTAAAGCCCAGCGAAGCATAATGATCTCTCTTATAAATTTCGGTTAATTAATTATTGAATTACTTCAAGTTTATCAATAACCTTATCCACATCGGATGTATTACGAGCAATAGATAGCGCAAGGTCATGTTCCGTATCTGACCTCACTGAACCCTTTAATACCACAGTGTTTTCTTTAGTTTCCACTGAGATATCAGTACCACTGACTCCCGTATTCATTAATAGTCGAGTCTTAACAATGGCGGTTATTTTGGTATCGGTTAAGACTTGTGTTGATTCTTTATTTTTATCTTTTTCATTATCGATTACCGTAAGTTCATTCTTTACCGACTTAACATCATCAAGACTCAATACTAATTCTTCGGCAAGGGCTTTTTCTGTCTGGTTCTCAACTGAACCCGTTAAAGTAACAACTTGGCCTTTAACATAAGTGTTAATATCAAAAGAGTTCAAATTAGAATTAAGTAATAGTGTCGTTTCTGCTTTACCATCAATCCAAGCATCTAGCGTATCTTCTGTCCACATGCTATCTGCAACCGCTGCAGAAGAGGAAGTAGCAATAACCGTTGTTAGTAGAATTTTAATTGCAGTATTTTTCATCATTTATCTCCTTTTTTTGTACTTGCATTACCACTGGAGCAAATCATATGCCAAAAATGTAAACTGCTGAACTTAAAGGATTTATATAAAAAACAAAAATAATCTTAATATATTTGCTTATGGAGAGTGAATAATTTACAAGGAGTGTTTGTAAAAAATATAAATATTTACTCGTACGAATTAATGATGCGCCTTAATAATATTGACCAATTTTTATCTATCATTTTAGATATTCACTCAGTATTCTTTACAAAGAACACGGAAGAAAGGTCATACATTCTCATTTCTTATACCTCGTGCTATCATCCCGCTCACTACTTTTTAAAGAGAGTTAAATCATGGCATTACCAACACTGTTCGTAGAATTGAAAGATCAGAAATTACTGTCTCAAATAAGCTCTCTGGAGGAGTTGTCACGATTTGATACGATTAACAATAATAACAACGAACACTGGATAGATAGCCTACAACGACTGCAACCCAATGCCGCCATTGTTGAAGTATCTCAATTCACCAACGATGACTTTGTTGCCCTATCGAGTGCGACAGGCTTGGAAGAATTGGATTTGGTCATCATCGGCTCCGGGGCACCCAATAAGAATTTAGACATGATGATGAAAAACGGTGCCATTTTTCATTATAGAAAACCAGTTGATATCCAAACTTTGGCCGATACTCTAGCGGACTTTAGTCAATACTTCCTAGAAAAGCAGGAAGAGGGGAAAAGAATATCCACAAGCGACTTAGACCAGTTTGGTATGTTAGTAGGCTCCTCTAGGCCAATGCATCACTTGTATCGCACTCTCAGACGAGTGGCGAAAACAGAGGCCAACGTATTGATCATTGGTGAAAGCGGTGCTGGTAAAGAGCTCGTCGCGCAAACTATCCACCTTGCCAGTAATAGAAAGGAGCAGCCTTTTATTGCCATTAACTGCGGCGCCATCAGCCCAGAGTTAGTCGACAGTGAACTCTTTGGTCATGAAAAAGGAGCATTTACAGGCGCCAACCGAACGCACCAAGGTGTGTTTAAGCAAGCAGAGGGCGGGACATTGTTTCTCGATGAGGTCACCGAAATGCCCCTTGAACATCAAGTGAAACTACTGCGAGTACTTGAAACTGGCGAGTATCGCCCAGTCGGCAGTAACACACTCTGTATCGCCAACACTCGTATCATCGCTGCTACCAACCGTGACCCGCAAGTGGCTATTGAAGAGCAATTTTTACGAGAAGACCTCTATTTTAGATTAGCTCACTTCCCTATCAATATTCCCCCCCTCAGAGAACGAGGTAGTGATATTGTCGGCCTTGCTAAACATTTCATCGCTCACCGGAATGCGAATGAAGCGGCCCCAAAAGCTATTTTAGCCTCCGCCCTCGAGAAAATCGCAGCTCATACATGGCCTGGCAATGTTCGCGAATTAAAACACTGCATCGAGCGAGCGTTCATCTTGGCAGACGATACGATTAAAGATGAACACCTCATTTTTGATACGCCTCCGCTAGAAACAGGGTCAACCCTAGAGGAGAGAGTACCAGCGGGTGTGGCGCTCGAAGAAATAGAGAAAGCCGCCATTATGAACACTCTTGAAGAAAATGAAGGCAACAAAAAAGAGACAGCAGAGGATTTAGGAATAAGCGTAAAAACGCTCTACAACAAGTTGGATAAGTATCAAGGTTAGTTAATTCATTTACCTCGTCACACAAAAACCAGCCTTATCATTAGGCTGGTTTTCTTTATCAATAAGGCCAGTGACCTTTAGCGGTTACAGATTTTACGCTTGCGCGACAACTTGTTCGCCCTGCTCTGCTTGGTCTGCATCATCTTTGTTGAAACCTTCGTGCAGGTGGTAGTAGCGTTGATAGATAAGGCCACTGATGGTCATCATAATTGCTGGCAGACCAATCATCATGAACTCTAGCCCCATGATTGTGCTTGCAGATTGCTCTACGTTTGGCACGTAACCCACTACAGATAGACCAACACCGACAATGAAACCGCCCGCTGCACCTGCGAACTTAACAAGCATGGTTTGTACAGAGAAGATAACACTTTCGCTGCGGCGACCCGTCTTATGCTCACCGTAGTCTACAACGTCAGCTAACATTACGGTTTGCAGTGCGTTTGCGATACCGACACCGAATTTGATTGCTGCACCTGCCATACCGATCATGATTGCGTTTGCTGGTGCGATAAAGCCCATAACTAATAGAAGTACACAAGACAAAACTGGGAAACCACAAGCGATAGGCCATAAAAGTTTACGAGGTAGGAATGCCGCAATACGTGGGAACAAGAATACACCTGCCACTTCAGCAGCGCCTGCAACAGCCATGTAAACAGGGAATAGTTCCGCGTTACCCAGTGCGTAAGAGAAGTAATAGATTGCGAAGCCACCAACAAGTAAGTTAGCGATTTGGAACGACAGCACCGTGCCGATCAGCGCTTTAAGCTGGTCGTTCTTACCAATGATGGTTAGCACGTCTTTAAAGCTGAATTTCTCTGCTGGTTTTGCGTTCGCTGGTGCCGCTTTTTCTTTAACGTTACGCGCAATCAAGAATGCGCTCATCACGAACAGAACCGCAATCAACATTGCTACATTGAAGAAGCCGTCACCTTGGTTACCGTTGCCAAGTTCACCAACGATGTGCAGGCCGTAAGTACCCGTGATAAACCATGCAAGGCTGGCAAAAAGGCGTGGCCACACGACTAGCTTTTCACGTTCTTGACGCTCGCTAGACAGCGCAGGAATCATTGACCAGTATGGAATATCCATAATCGTGTAAGTGAGACCCCATAGGATATAAGCTGCCGCTGCGTAGATGTACAGAGTCGTGCCTTCAAACATGTGCGTGCTGAAAAGGCCGACCAACACAATAGCATTAAGCATTGTACCAATCACAATCCAAGGGCGGAATTTACCGAATTTTGAGCGCGTGTTATCAACGATCACACCCATCATTGGGTCGGTCACTGCATCAATGATACGTGCCGCTAAAAAGATGGTACCCACGAAAGCAGCAGACAAACCTGCCACGTCAGTGAAGTAAAACATTAAGAAGATATAGATAGGCGCGCAGGCAAAATCTTTACCGAGCGCACCAAGACCGTAGGACAGTTTGGTTTGTAGCGTAATTTTATCAGACATAATCGTTCCTTTAATGTCGTACTATTACTCATTCCCCTAACAAGAATGGATAACGTCGACGTTTTATTATTTATATTTCGACGGTAATGCTACTCATAGACTTGCTGTCTTACTGTGATCAAATACGCCCTTATGGAAACGTTTCCAGTAAAGTTTTAAAAATGAGACTCTGAGCACAAATGATCTTTCACTAGCAAAAAACCAAAAGTTTTTCCCTTACATTTCAAAACCATAAGATCAATTGATAATAATAACAATTATCAATAAGTTATTGCAAATAAACGAAGAAAGCCACACAAATTTTAAACTTGTGCGGCGTTTTCTCCCGGAATCAGGATAGGATTAATGAGCTAAATGTGCTCTATCTTTGTTATGAGGTTTTAATGCGTTGAAATTTAACTAACATGGCGCTTTCAGCATCGAGTATAGGCATAGTTAAACCTATTTCGGCACACCACTCGCCCGATAACTCGCAACCAGATTCAGTCCAAGGAGGTTGGTAGTTCACAATGTCATCGTAATTTGATGGTTTATCCAACACCGATACTTGATAGGTCCCATCTGGGTCAAGACCTGGGATCCGCAGATGTCCACTGAGCGAGTTAGTTGGCATCGCTAACTGAGCAATCATAACCACTGCCTCAGATTGGTCTTCAGATACCACAGCATGTATCTGATGGGCACTGTCATCCGTCGGCACACGCCAGGTTTTTCCGCTGTGCAGTAATGGACGCAATATTTTGTGTAGCTTGATGTAGTGCTCAAAGCCCTGCTTCTCGGCTTGTTCTTCTTTGACGGGATCAAGCTCAATCCCCATATGACCGAACAGTGCGGTAAGCCCGCGAAACTCGATACTGTGACGACGGCGTGTACTGTGACAATGGCTTGCTCCTATATGGCTCCCCATCACTTCTGGTGGGAAAAAGTAGCTCATACCACGCTGAATCGTTTGGCGCTCTAAAGCATCGTTATTGTCTGAGGCCCAGAATCGATGAGTACGTTTAAGCACTTCATAATCGATACGACCACCACCCGCCGCACAAGATTCAATCTCGACATTCGGGTGTTTGGCTCGCACTTTATCAACGAGCGCATAATATCGTTGAGTCTGATTGTAAGCAGCGGCCTGACCAAGGTGTGCTGGCTGAACGACTTCACGGTTCATATCCCACTTGATGTAAGCGATATTGTAAATCGAGAGGAAATGATCCAATCGCTCAAACAAGAAGTTAAACGCATCATCGTTTTGTAGATTAATCACATATTGGTTGCGGCCTGTTGGTTGCTCGTAGCCATCTACAGCCAACAACCAGTCAGGGTGAGAGCGAAATAGATCAGAATCTTTATTGATCATTTCTGGCTCAAACCACAACCCAAACTCCATCCCCAACTTATTTACGTGCTCCACAATCGGGCGTAAGCCATTTGGGTATTTAGTTTCACATAGGAACCAATCCCCTAGCCCTGCTTTGTCACCGTCGCGCCCTTTAAACCAACCATCATCGATAATAAAACGTTCAACGCCCATTTCGGCGGATTGCGTCGCCATAGACATGATGTATTCTGGATCGTGATCGAAGTAGATGCCTTCCCAAGTATTAAGGTGGATAGGACGCGGCTTGTCAGCGAAACTTGCTGGCAAAATAGTCTCGCGAACATGAGCATGGAAATGGTGACTCATGGCATTCAAACCTGTGTTGCTGTAGCTTGCGTACAACCAAGGGGTGGTCAGGCTTTCACCCTCTTCCAACGCGATCTCTCCCGGCAGATAAATAACCTCTGCTTGCATGTATCTACGACCATCCGCTTTCACATCGACACGCAGCCTGTGATTACCGCTCCAAGCGAAATGGAAGCCCCATACATCACCTTTCATCTCATCGAAGTGCGCAGTGCCGACAACCAACGCGGGATAGTGCTCATGAGATGTTCGGCCGCGACGATTTTCTTGTTGATAGCCACCTTGATGTAATGGCTGACGCACAGTTTGAAATTCATGGACCCAGCGACCATAGTAAGTCATTAATTCATTAGCACGGGCTGGTAAAGGTAAAGTATTCGCAAGACGGCTTACCTGATAAACACTGTTTTTAGTATTAGTGAGCGTATGACGAGTCTTTAACACATCATTGGCATCTAAAATCAGCTCAGTTCGAAGACGAAGACCCGCTTTAGTATCTTCACTCTCGACCACCACACCATTTTCATTCTCTTCAACATGACGGATAACAAATACCGGAGCCCAATCTTGGCCATTACGATGACCTTCAACACCGGGACTACTAAACACACCTCGGCCAAGCTCGGGATTTAGCGTCATGGCGACATCATTATCTAATCGCCCATAAGGCACGGGCCGATGCAAAGCGCGGCGATACTCTTTGTAATCACCACTTACCTTCTTACCCCAATGCAGGATCTCGGCATAGTCGCCAAGCTCTACGATTAGCTGCGTTTGCTTACCTGTCAGTTCAACCAGTGTTTTGTCCGTCATCTTGTCTTACCTTGAAACTGGAAATTACGTCGCATCATAATGAAATCTTAGAAAGAATCTGTGACCAACCCCCAATCATGAAAACGTTTCCATTGAAATAATTCCAAGTCATAGACGAGCTAGATAGTAAAAGCCGCTTCTTATATTACGTAACAATTTATAGGAAAGGTTACCTGCTTATTTCTTCAAAGGTACCAATATCTTCAATACCAACGACAATTTCCCCATCATACAAAAATCCTATTTATCAGCACCTTAAAAACACAACATCATCATTTAGGCGACTAAACACCCATTTAACACGTGCCACTCTTGCAGTCATCGAATAGCCCTCGTATTCTGAAGCCTTCGAGAACGCGATGAAGTGTCTCTATTGGGTCCTAACTTAATACCCCAGATTGACGGTGTACTCAGTTCAAGGCGTTCAACCTTGAGTCACGTGACTACATTTATCTTCTTTGTCTCACATGCCCAATTGATTTCAATTGGGCTATCTTCCTCCCATAAAGTCTCTTAATTTCATAACCTTAAGCCTCAAAACGTTTACTACTTCTAATCAATTCCGACAAAACACCAAGAAAACGATCTCACAAAACCATCACAATAAACCTCAAAAAACATCAAAAAGCCAAGATAAAACTGGATTAATGTCACATTAAACATCCAAAAACCCAGTAACCGACAAAAAATGCCAACCTCATCATGAAAACGTTTCCAGAGTTTATTTACACTGCGCAGCGAGTTAGGACTCAATAAAAAAATAATCCATATATAAAAATACAATGGAGACACTTCATGAAACAAAAGACGCTTGTAAGAGCGCTAGGGCTAACCCTCGCCCTTGCACCGCTTGCTGGTATGGCCGCAGTGGAAAACATCAATTACTTCGGTTACGCCAAGTGGGGCAACATTTACACCGATAACGACGAACATAACTCAGGAAAAGGCGAACGCAACGATGTAATTCGAGCGAGCCAAGGCTACGGCAACTACCGTTTAGGTAACGAGCTGAACTGGTGGGAAGCGGGTCTCAAAGCCGACGTTTGGCAACAAGGGGATGCGTACTTTGATACCACGCTTTACCTAGGCAGTGGCGAGAGCTGGGGCGACGTTAGCTTGATCCAGATGTGGTCTGCAGGACACGGCCTGATTGACGGACAAGCCGATGCCAAGGTATGGGCAGGTGAACGCTTCTACCGCCGTCATGAAGTCCACATGATCGACATTAAATACTGGGATACTTCAAGCACTGGTATCGGTGTAGAAGATTGGGACTTCGGGTTTGCTAAGGGTCACATCGCTTGGATGGCACCAAACTCTAGCGTCGACGGTCGCAGCTTGCACAACCTTGATGCACGCCTTAGCGACATCACACTCAGTGACAGTGCCGATCTTACCCTTGGTCTGAACTATGTTTTCACCCAAAACTCTAGCTATGACGAGAGTGACATCACCACTTCTGGCGCAATGTTATCGACACTCTACCGCCAAGCTTGGGATTACGGCTCAAACACATTCGCTTTCCAGTACGGTACGGATGCGCTTGCGGGCGGCTTGATGAGTGCAGAAGGCGGCTCAAACCGTAAGTACAGCACGGGTGTTGAACACGACGGTTACAGCTGGCGCATTTTCAACTCTGGTGACCTAAACGTGAGTGAAGACTTCCAAGTGATGTACTCCATCGCCTACCAAGATAAAAATCTCGACAACGACGAAGGTGAGAAGTGGTTCAGCGTAGGTGCTCGCCCTCAATACAGCTGGACGGATTACATGGCTACCGCACTAGAGGTGGGTTATGAGTCAGTAGAAGCACAGAACGGTGCCGGTACCAATGACATGTACAAAGTGACCGTGTCACAAATGTTCCAGGCTGGAAAAGGTGTTTGGGCTCGTCCATCACTTCGTTTATTCGCGACTTACTCAGAGAAAACCGATGAGTGGGGACGCGGGGGCGATGTCTACGGCCAAGCACAAAGCATCGCCAAGCAAAACATCGATGAGATCACTTTCGGCTTTAACGTCGAAACATGGTGGTAATCCTACCCGGTAACTATTTTTGACCCAACGGGGTGAGCAAAGCGTTCACCCCTCATAGGACACAAGCAGATGAAACTAAAACCGCTAGCTACTCTTTTTATGGCATTGTCTTTGAGCGCATGCAGTGGATTACCTGAGCAGACTTTCAATACAGATTTGAGCAAGCAACCATGCTGTTCAACCTTAGAGACTCTCCCGCTAACGACGCTGTCTACGCCATTCCACCAGCAAGTTATTGTAGATGCTGAACTGCCTATTTTAAGTGACGCGGTCCTACTTTCATCAAGCTCTGCGTCACACCAAGCGCTTCCTGTTGTCGGCTATGAAATAACGTCAGAGAACCCACTTTCACTTCTTGTACGCTCTTATGTCGACAACAACGCACTATTTGCAGCGAACGTCTTAGTTTATGACAAAAACTGGCAGCTTATTTCTCGATATTCAGCACAGGATTTCGATTACCACCCTACTGGCATGCGCGGTTTAGAACGCATCGAGAAAGTAATCACCATCAACCCACAGCTAAACGGTGCTCAATACATAGTTCTCGCTTCCGACTCTTCAATGTTTGGACAAAAACTCGCACGACAGCACCCAGAACAGGTGTATGCAGAGTCTCAGAACATCATTGGCAATAAACAACTCCCTTTAGTGGCGGATTACCAAGCCTTTGGGGTCGTCGAGGTGACCACCAGCGCATCAGACAACAACGCAGTTCTCACGTTATTGACTGAGCTAGGTACACACACTAAGCAAAAACCGAATTCACACATTACACCAGCCTCCTCTCCAGAAGCGCTGGATGAGTGGGAAGTATTTCAATCTCAAATCGATAAAGCACTCGAAAACGATAACGTACAGCAAGCCGCTGCGCTAGCCAACCAAGCATCAAAACAAGGCTATACCCAAGCCAAAGATTATCTCGTAGAGCAGCTAGCGAAATAACGATTCATCGCTCTCCGACTCGTTCGCAACGCCATTCACTTTATTGCACTGCGAAATGATTGCAAAAACAGATTAGTAACAAAGAAATTTAAGTAGGAACATCATGACAGCATTCTCAGATATTATTCAAAGACGTGATTGGGAGAATCCACAATCGGTCAATATCAACAACCTCAAGGCACACAGCCCACTTGCAAGCTTTCGTGATGAAGAAGATGCTCGTGACAATGTGAATGCCCAGCGCCAATCGCTGAACGGACAATGGAAATTCAAACTGTTTGACGCACCAGAGCAAGTTGACGGCAAGTTCATCGAGCCTCAATTCAATGATAAAGACTGGGGTGAGATCACTGTCCCTTCAAACTGGCAAATGCAAGGTTACGATAAGCCTATCTACGCCAACGTGAAATACCCATTCGAAGTAAACCCGCCGTTTGTGCCAAGTGATAACCCAACAGGTTGCTACCGCACTACCGTGTCACTTTCTGAGGAAGATTTAGCCAATACGCAACGCATTATCTTTGATGGCGTGAACTCGGCTTTCCACCTTTGGTGTAACGGCACTTGGGTTGGCTACAGCCAAGATAGCCGCCTGCCTTCTGAATTCGATCTAACGCCTTACCTTGTTGCAGGAGACAACAGCCTTGCCGTCATGGTGATTCGTTGGAGTGATGGCAGCTACCTAGAAGACCAAGATATGTGGTGGCTAAGTGGTATCTTCCGCGACGTGACTTTGCTGTCTAAACCACAACACTGCATTGAAGATGTGTTCATCACACCGGATTTAGACGCGTGTTACCGCGATGGTTCACTGTCGATTGTGACTTCGATTTCTGCACCTGACACCTACCAAGTTCAAGTGCAGCTGTTTGATGGCGAACAAGCCGTGACAGAGCCACGCATCGACCGTCCGCACAACCGTCGCATTGACGAACGTGGCACGTGGGATGACGTGGTATTCCAAACGTTGCACGTACGCGAGCCAAAGAAATGGACAGCGGAAACACCGAACCTTTACCGCTTAGTTGTTTCACTGTTGGATGAAAATGGCACGCACTTAGAAAGCGAAGCGTACCCTGTGGGCTTCCGTAAAGTCGAAATCACCGATGGCCAATTGAAGCTAAACGGTAAGCCTTTGTTGATCCGCGGCGTGAACCGTCACGAACATCACCCAGAGCTTGGTCATGTGATGACGGAAGAAGACATGATCCGCGACATCTGCTTGATGAAACAATACAACTTCAACGCGGTACGCACAGCGCACTACCCGAACCACCCTCGTTGGTACGAACTGTGTGATCAATACGGCTTGTACGTGTGCGATGAAGCGAACATCGAAACCCATGGCATGCAGCCAATGAACCGCCTATCGAGCGATCCACAATGGGCGCACGCTTACATGAGTCGCTACACCCAGATGGTGATGCGCGATAAGAACCACCCTTCGATCATCATCTGGTCTTTAGGTAACGAATCCGGTCACGGCAGCAACCACAATGCGATGTACGCTTGGTCTAAAAACTACGACCCGTCTCGCCCAGTGCAATACGAAGGCGGCGGTTCAAACACCACGGCAACCGACATCATTGCGCCAATGTACGCGCGTGTGAACACGGTCATCGAAGACGAAGCCGTGCCTAAATGGGCAATCAAGAAATGGGTATCACTACCAAACGAAACTCGTCCTTTGATCTTGTGTGAATACGCACACGCGATGGGCAACAGTCTGGGTAGCTTTAATGACTACTGGAATGCGTTCCGCGATTACCCTCGCCTACAAGGTGGCTTTATTTGGGATTGGGTCGATCAAGGCTTGAGCCAATGGGATGAAAACGGCCAACACTTCTGGGCTTACGGCGGCGACTTTGGTGATGAAATCAATGACCGTCAGTTCTGCATCAATGGTTTGATCTTCCCAGATCGCACGGTTCACCCAACGTTGGAAGAAGCAAAATACTGCCAACGCATGATCACCTTATCACTGCAAGAACAAACCAAAGAAGCTTGCACACTGTTGGTGACTAACGAGAACTTATTCCGTGCGACCGATAATGAGCAATTGAACTGGTCTCTGTTGGAAGATGGCAAAGTTATCCAAACCGGTTCATTGGCGCTTAACGTAAAAGCGGACAGCCAAGCACATATTGAGATTGCCCTTAACTTCACGCCAAAAGCGGAAGCGCAATATCACTTAAATACCGACATTACACTGATTGCTACAACACCTTGGGCAGACGCAGAACACGTCGTCGCTTCTGAGCAAATGTCACTACGCAATACAGCAGGCCTTGCTCTGCCAACATTGGAAACGCAACCAGCGCCAATGCTAACGCAGCAAGACAACACCGTTTTGGTGTCTAGCTTGGATGAAAAACATCAATGGCGTTGGGATAGCCAAACTGGCTTGATGACCGATTGGTGTGTCGATGGTGAAGCACAAATGCTTGCGGCACCACAAGATAACTTCTTCCGTGCGCCACTGGATAACGACATCGGTGTAAGCGAAATCGACAACGTCGATCCAAACGCTTGGATGTGTCGTTGGGACATGGCGGGTATCGGCCAATGGGAACGTCAATGCGTGGCTTGCCACAGTGAGACTCTGGCACATGCGGTGAAAGTGACTTCGACGTTCGCTTACCACTTTAATGGTGAAGTACAGGCGATCACGACTTGGACGCACACCCTGAGCAACAACGGTGAGATGGCATTGGCTGTCGACGTGAAGCTGGCTGATGATTTACCACCAATGCCACGTATCGGTTTGGAATTTGAACTGCCATTGAACGAGCAAAACGCTCCGATCACATGGCAAGGCTTAGGTCCATTTGAAAACTACCCTGACCGTTTGGCAGCAGCGCGCTTCGGCCAGCACACACAAACACTCGAGCAGATGCACACGCCATACATTTTCCCAACCGACAGCGGTCTGCGCTGTGGTACGAAATGGTTGAAGGTGAATGAGTTAGAAATCTCGGGTGACTTCCAGTTCAGTGTGAGTCAGTACTCTCAGCAACACTTAGCAGCAGCGAAGCACACCAACGATTTGGTCGCAGAAGAGAAGGTTTACGTGCGCCTAGACCATAAACACATGGGCGTGGGCGGTGATGACTCTTGGAGCCCAAGTGTTCACAAGGAATTCCAGTTAACGGACAATCAATACGCTTACAAAGTGACGTTTAAACCCGCTCAGTAATCGAGTGATGACATAAACACACGCCAATGTAGCTCAATCCCCAAGTTCCGGCTTGGGGATTTTTTTATCTAAGTAACCCTGTACAACAAGTACTGAAGAGGCTAGGAAGGAATTAAAATGATCTTGCCTTCTAGTGGCTTATTGGACTCAATAAGCTCTATAGCTTGTAAATAATCACTAAAGCACATACTGCGATCGACATCTAACGCAATGTCATTGGAAAGAAAGTGCTTTAACATGCTTTCAAACGCGTTTCGCCTTACTTGACTACCAACACCGTCTTCCCAGTATCGAAGAAAAAACGTTCTGAATTCTACATTCGCTCTTTTTGCACTTTGAAAAAAAGACGGCTGATACAGCTCTAATGAGAGCGTGCCATAATTTATGAATCGCCCAGCATCTTTCAAGGTATTAAGTAACTTTTCTCCTGCTGTACCACCGATTGCATCAAACGCAACGTTAGGTAACGGAGCACCCAGCCTTCGAATCTGCTCAACAAAATCTTCGTTAGTGTGAACAACATAAGGGGTCTTGTACCGGTACCGATCTGGACTAGACGTCACAACGATCAATGTAAAGACCAACGATTGAGACAACTGAGCGAAAATCTTACCGATTGCTGAGTTTCCTGCATTGATAATTAGACAATCATCATTGGTTAATGCAGCAACCTCATGCGTCAACACCCATGCCGTTAGGGAGTTAATGTAAAGTTGGCTGGCAAATCCCGCTTCTAGATGTTCTGGAACGTGAAAAAGGTTGTTTGGTTCCACATCAATATATCGCTGCCAAGTACCACTCGTTGCGACCACAACACGATCACCCTCTAGGAACTCAGAACTGTGAGATTGTCTGACTCTACCAACCGCTTCAAAGCCCGGTACTCTAGGAGGTACATGATTATTCTTATATTGCCCTACCCCATAAATTGACAGTAAGTCACTTGGGTTAATATTGGTCGCTTCAACTTCGACTCGAACTTTGCCCTGCCCTAATACCTCTAATGAAACAGATTCATATTTTAAAGATTCTTTAGGATCACCAAATTGGTGTTGATTGATACGACAATTGAGTAGTGACATAGATATAATTTAAAGAATAAATACAGATTGACGAGGGTAGCTTTTCTCACTAAAGGAAGTAAAACCTACTATCACCCATTACTCATTTTGAGTACGAGTTAAGTAACCTAACACTATTTAATCAGTGCTAAAACTTCTTTAAACTCGGGCGCTCGACAGTCTTCAATCATTTCGTACAGACACATTTCAACACCCGTAAGTCCAACGCCATTTGCGGTGAGTTTCGCCATTGCGAGAGCTTTATTGGCCGCTGTTCTTGAAGACGTACAATCCGTCACCAACTCGACTCGATAGCCCATCTTACGCAGCGATAACGCGGTTTGATAGACACAGATGTGCGCTTCAATCCCACAGATTAGCCATGTATCGACTTTGGTGTTTTCCACCGCCAGTTTAAACGTCGATTCTTTACAGCCATCAAAGGTGTATTTAGCGATGGCTAAATGATCTTTTGCCAATACTTCACGAATCGGCTCAACGGTAGACCCCAAACGATCTGGGTTTTGCTCTAACCATACAATAGGCAAATTAAGTGCTTTAGCGCCTTTCACCAGCTTTGTCGTATTCTCAATATTAGCGTCGCTTTCATGCATCAAACTCGCAAGCTTTCCTTGCACGTCAACGACAATCAACCCTGTGGTGTTTTTTGATAGCATTTTCACTTCCTATGAGCATTAGTTCATCTGACTCTGTTAACTAAGTCATTAGAATGTATCAGAAGCTCAGAACAAGCGGTTCAGAAAACGTATAAAGTTGCTACGTGCTCACGCGAATTGAATTTTGATCAAAACAGCGCACTCAAGATTCAGCGACTCAGAACAAATACCTAAATCGCTACACACATCGGTGTATTTGAAATCGGATCGCGGAATACTTTTGCATTCAAGTCAAAAACACCATCAAGCAACGTCTCTGTCATCACCTCGTCAGGCGAACCTTCAGCCACAACACAGCCCTTCTCCAACACAACTAAATGATCACAATAACGGCACGCTTGATTAAGGTCGTGCAGCACCACAACCACAGTTTTACCTTTGGCATTCATTTGTTGCATCAAATTCATTAGTTCTACCTGATGCGACATGTCTAAATACGTGGTTGGCTCATCAAGCATTACGATGTCTGTATCTTGTGCTATTACCATCGCGATCCAGGCTCTCTGTCTTTGACCACCAGATAACGATTCAACCGGCTTATCAGCATATTCAAGAACGCCTGTATCAAGCATCGCTTGTTCCACAATAGTTTGGTCGTCTATTCCTAACTTTCCCCAATGAGATACATAAGGTGAACGACCATATTCGACCAGTTTTCTGACGGTAATACCTTCAGGACTAACTAGGATTTGTGGCAGAAGCGACAAAGAACGCGCAAGTGCTTTATCGCCATAGCTTGATAATGGTTTACCTTCAAACAGCACCTCCCCTGACATAGGTTTATTGATTCTTACTAAGGTTTTTAACAAAGTGGATTTACCACATCCATTAGGACCAATTAACGCGGTAATTTTCCCTTTTGGGATAGAAACCGAGAGGTTTGGGATGATCGTTTGTTTGCCGTACGCGACGGATAGGTTCTGCGTTTGTAGCATGGTTACCAACCTCGATAACGATAAAGAAGGAAAATGAAATAAGGTGCACCAATCACTGATGTAAGCACGCCAGCAGGCAGTTCGATAGGAGGGTTCAAACCTCGAGCAAGCGCATCAGCACAGGTCACTAAAATGGCCCCCAGCAAAGCAGATGCAGGGATTAGTAACTTATGATTATGCCCGAAAAGCAAACGCGCTAAGTGCGGCGCCAATAGCCCAACGAAACTGATTGTACCGGCTACTGACACGCTGACACTCGCGATTAACACAGCGGCCAACAGAGCGAGAACCTGAATCTGTTTTGGCTTGATACCCAGTGTAGTCGCACTCTCCTGACCAAGCCCCAACACGTCTAATCGCCAAGCAAGCCATAGTGCTATTGGCACTAGTAGAACCAACGCACCCCAAATAAATGGCACTTGCTGCCAGTTCCTGCTCCAAAGACTACCTGTTAGCCACACCATGGCAGTATTGATCTCGATAGGGTTGGTGACGAGCAAGAAGTCAATGCAACTGGCAAGAAACGCACTCACGGCGATACCGATCAGAGCCAGTTTGGCCGGTGTTGGTTTAGACCACCATGCCAACACGGCAATCAACCCAGCCGAAAAAACGCCACCAAACATCGCAAATATAGGGAGTAAACTCACTGGTGCATTTGGAAACCAAACCAAACTCGCAGTTGCAGCGAGGCCTGCTCCAGCACTAATTCCCATTAGGTCAGGAGACGCCAGAGGGTTCCGTATCACCCCTTGTACTAACACGCCTGAAAGCCCTAACCCAGCACCAACACCGATGGCGAGCAGCATGCGTGGCAACCGATACTGTTGGATTACAAAATCATCACTAGAAAAAGCCATCAAATGTTCCATCACTTGAGAAATCGAGAGTGATGCCGCCCCAACAAACAGGCCAGAAAAGGCCATCAACATGAGTAGCCCAAGTAACAACCATACCTTAGCATTATGATGCATTAAGACTTCCTCGTCGCAATGAGAATAAAACATGGTGTCCCTAGTAAAGCGGTAATGACACCAACGGGCGTTTCTGTTGGGAAAGCAATTGCTCTTGATAACGCATCTGACCAAGAAACCAACGCTGCCCCTGCCATCGCGGAAACGGGAATCAACACATGATAATTATGCCCAATCATAGGGCGAACTAAATGAGGCACTAACAATCCGACAAAGCCAATCGGTCCTGCGATAGCAACACTAGCACCCGCCAGCAAAACAATTGTCACGCCACAAATGAATCGCGTAAGACGAATATTACTGCCTAGCCCTATAGCGACCTCTTCACCAAGCGCCAGCAAATTGAGATTGCGAGCTAGGCTCATAGCCAACCCTAGCCCCATCCCTAAAGGTGGCCACAGCATTTGCCATTGCTCATCATCCACGGTAGATAATGATCCTGTAAGCCAATGCAGCACGCTATAAGCCATATCGTCTGCAAGAATCAATGCTGCACGAGTCAACCCAATCAATAATGCCGTAATGGCGATGCCCGCTAATACCAAGCGCAATGGGTGAGAGCGTGCAGAAAAAAAGCCGCCGAGGAGCATCACAGCACCACCGCTTAACGAGGCTCCGATAACAGCATTAAGAATTGGATTCAGTTCACTAACAACAGGCACGCCTATCGCAGCTAAAGCCATAAAACAGGCAGCTCCAGCATTAATACCAAGAATCGAGGGAGATGCGAGTGGGTTTCTGGTTAAGCCCTGCATCAGTAAACCCGCAACCGCTAGGCTCGCGCCAATCAATAACCCTGCATAGGCCCTTGGCGCTCTTAGCGTCGCCAAAATTTGATGAGTCATATTGCTCGAGTCAAACACAAGCCAATAGTCAACTAAGTCATTAAAATTCAGAGAAAAGTTGGACCATCCCAGCATAGACGCCGCATAACCAGATAGCATCAAACACAATACTAACGACGTAAATGCAGCGACTCGCCACGGCAATAATGGCAAGCTTCGCTTGCCTCGTGAGATCAACATCGGTCTCATGAACGTTCCAAAATCTGCTCTAGATTTTTCGCCATCTGCTCAGCCGCTAACATGCCTCGATTCAATGACCAAAGTGCCGGTGAAACTTCAACAACTTGCTTATTTTTTGCTGAGGTCAATAGGTTAAATAACGGATTTTTCTGCCAGTCGTTGACCACATTAGGATGAGAATAAGCGCCTAATAATAGCCAGTCCGGATTGGTTTTTAACAATAACTCAAAACTGGTTGGTAAGTACGCCTTTTCATTCAACTCCTCAATCGGGCTCGCTATCCCTAATGTTGTCAGTACTCCTCCGGCATATGATGCTGGGCTATGAAGCCACATTCCTTTATCTGATACGACAGCAAACTGGACGGTTTGCTTTAAAGAGAAGTGGCTTTTGAAATCGAGCATAGTTTGTTGATGCTTTTGAATTCGTTGCTCCATGGCTGATTGCTTATCAAGAGCGACACCAATCTTGAGCGCTGATTCTAGGTTTTCTTGATATGTTTCACCTCGGCTTTTTAATAATAAAGTCGGCGCAATTCGTTGTAAGTCTTGATAAACAGTACGGTGACGCTCTGCATCTGCGATGATCAAATCGGGCTTAAGAACAGCAATGGCTTCGAGGCTAGGTTGAGATCGCATACCAACCGACTGCCAAGGTTCAACCAATTCTCGCACCGCTGAAATCACACGTGTTGAGTCATTATCATCGGCGACACCTACGGGAGAAACGCCTACCGCTGCTAACGCATCTACAAATGAGAACTCTAGAACAACGATGCGTTGCGGCGCAGTACTTATCTCGAACTGACCTTGCTCATCTAGGATGACTCTTGTTTTCGCCCAACTAGAGAATGAGATTAAGCACATCGCCAATACAGTGACGCTAATCCATAATCTCTTCATTACGCGAAGTGTGTTCGTCGAAACTCGTTGAAAGTCGTTTCCCATATTAAATTATCCTCTAACGCTAAAACCGTGAAAGTCGCCAAGAGTATTGGCGACTTTTATTCGTTATAATTTTCAATAAATTACGAATTAGAACTGGTAATTAAGATCCAAAGTATAAGAGCGCCCTGGCGCCGGATAGCGACCAACAGGACTCGTATCAATACCTCGGAAGTAATAGTCCTCATCAAACAAGTTGTTGACCGCAAAGTTCATGCGCAGTTTGCTGCTCTCGTCCTTGTACAGATCAGAACCTAGGTTGAAGTTCCATACCATGTAGGCTGGCACTTTGCCCGTCGCACCAGTAGCATCTTCGGCGCTGGTGTTCGCATTATCAGAGTATGACTCACTGAAGTAGTAACCAGACAGAGTGGTATCTAACTTGCTAAACGCGTAAGTCGCGTCCCAGCTAAATTGATGTTTGGAGGTATAAGGCAGTTGATTACCCTTGTTTGCACCCTCTTCTTCAATCGTTGCGTCTAGGTAGTTATAGCCAGCACCTAAACTAAGAGCTTGGAGTGACTCAGGAGTATAACGGCCAGAAAATTCAACACCTTGGTGAAGTGTTTTACCAATATTGTCGAAAGTTTGGCTCGCGCTTTGCCATTGAAGCTGATCTTCAAAATCGATTCGGTAAAGCGCAACATTGAAGCTGGTTGAATCAAGGTTGTAACGCGCACCTAACTCGTAGTTCCATGCAAGCTCACTGCCCTCTTCACCTTTACCGCGAATGTAAGCAATTTGCGGTGCACGTAGAGATTTTTGTGCGTTGGTGTAACCCACCCACTGCTCAGTAAGATGGTAAGCCACCGTTAGGCCTGGCAGCCACTCTGTAACTTTGTTGTCCGTGCTTTCAGCGTTACCTAAATCATTAAATGCCATATCTATTGATTCATATCGAATCCCAGGTGTGACCTTTAGATCATCATTAAACAAACCTATTTCATTACTGATATAGCCAGCAAAAGCGTCAGTGTCCAAATGCCAATCACGTGGGGTTGTGGTTGCCCCACCTGCAATCGGTGTTTGTGTAAGCTTGTAATCGATATCTTCGTTAACGTAGCGCGCCCCAACAATCAAGTTTTGAGTCACGGAGTTACCATCAAAATAGATCGCCAATTTAGGCTCAACACCATAGACAGCAAATTCTCGTGGTGATGTGCGAATATGGGTCGATGGCAATGACGGATCAGCCCAGTGGCCACCAGCACTATTAAAGCCCCACTGGAAGAAACGCTCTGAGCGGTGACCAAATGTCAGTATCTCGAGTTCCGCGCTATCCGCAATGTTCAGGTCATGTAAGTAATTTAGGCTCCAACGTGTTGATTCACCTTGGTACTCATCGTATGGTCGCTTCGATTGAGTGCGATCATTCTTGTAATCTTCTGGCGATAAGGCACCCGGCATTTGAGTATCGGCGTCGTAGCGTTGAACGAAAGCTTGTAACTCTTGAGTATCGCTGAGTAACCACTGCAACTTAGCTTGGAAGTTTTTGACATCCGTGTCGGAGTGCTCTCGAAAGCTTTCTCCTGTTAGGAAGTTACCTTCCACTTGAAGGGCCAGTGTGTCAGTAAGCCAACCGCCTGTGCGTAAATAGAGATCATTTAACGGAGCATCACCATCTTCAAAAACAGTCAACCTGTTACTGATTTCCGTTTGCCATTGGTGGGGAATAGGTTTCGTCACTAAGTTGATCACACCACCGACGTTATTTGGTCCGTACTGAACCGCCGCGCCACCGCGCACTATATCAATACGATCAAGCATCGACAGCGTCGCTGGGAAGATCGACTGTCCAGTATGGCCATAAGGCGCAAGAGTCAGTGGTACACCATCCATTAGAAACTGAGCATGACCACTTCGGCTCGCTTTCAAGCCACGTACTGAGATGTTAGGTAAAACACCAGTGCCAGTTTCATCTTGAACTTTAATACCCGGTACACTTTGAAACGCAGAATCAATAGAAAGCGCGCCGGTTTTTTTAATCTGTTCATTAGTCAAAACGGTACGAGCCCCTGGATACTCTTTCACATCCTCGAGCTCTGAGTTACCTATCCAGCTACCAGTAACGACAACCGTTTCCATGGTCGTAGTTTGAGGATCTGACGTGGCAAATGCGTTTATGGAAGTCACTGAAGCGATAGCTATAGCAAGAGTACTGAGACGCAACTTCTGATGCGATTGAGTACAGGGGTTACCATCCAAATTCTGGTAAGACATGAAAATCTCCTAAAAGGCAGGTTAAGGCCAAAGGCAGTGTCATCGATTAGATGTGTCCTTCAACCTTTCGGGCTAAGTGGCCTCAAAGTGAGGCCAAAACTGTTCGCTATTTGCTAGCAAACAAAGCAATAATGTTTAAAACTCAACTGACATTTAGAACTGATAACCATAGCTGAGCATGAATTCGGCAGGAGCACCGTAACCAATCTGGTTCGTGCCAGATGTGCCATTAGTCGCACCTAGAATGTATTTCTCATCAAAGACGTTATAAACATTCGCTTGGACTTTATGACGACCCGTGGTGTAAGCCGCCATCAAATCAACCGTGGTGTAATCCCCTAATGCGACCGCTTCATTATTACCTGCATAACGATCACCGACGTATTTAACACCACCACCTAAACGCCAGTTATCATCTAACTGATACGTGCTCCACAGCGAGAAGAGGTGGTCAGACACATCGTTTGGTTTTTTACCTGTATCTTTATCTTCAGCATCAAGGAAGCTATACCCAATCGAAATATCCCATTGCTCTGAAATCTGACCGCGAGCTTCCAGTTCGATACCTTGGTGACGCGCTTCAATCTTGCTGATCACATCCCCGTCAGTATTAGTTTGCGGTTGCTCTTGATCAATTTGGAAAACCGCAGCATTTAGCATCAATGCGCTATTCAGTAGATAAGCTTTTGCACCCACTTCTTTTAGATCGGTATGGAAGAATTCAGCCAACTTAGGGTTGATATAAATACCTGAATAAGGCAACTGCCATGAACGGGCTAAGCTTGCATACACAGACATATCGTCTGTCACGCGATAGACTAGGCCACCACGGTAGCTAACTTTGTTATCGTCAAGGTTCTCTTTTTCTGCGCCGAATTTTTGCTGTTCAAGCTCCATGGAGTCATAACGCACATTACCGATCACTGAAAGATCACCAAAGGTGTAGACATCTTGAATATATACGCCTGTCGTTGTTGTTGTGTTGTCTCGGAAAGGTTTGAAGCCTGGATCGGGTGTTGGGCCTGCGACAGGGTTGTATATATCTTTCGGTGGTAAGGTTTTGTCGCTTGCGAGCGTAAGATCGATATTGATTTGGTTGTAGTCGGCACCAATCATCATTTGGTTGGATTCGGTTTCCCAAACAAGCTCAGACTGTAATGTTGTTGTCGTTCGAGGATCGTAACCAAAATTATTTACGGTTTGAGAGACTTGATCCCCGGTTACGGTCCCTTGTCTCGTCCCTTTTTGTTCTAACTCGATATGGTTGTATGCTGCGCGGTTTGTCCATACCCAGTCACTGTTCAAGTGCCACTCATAATTAATACCAACGCGAATACTATCCGATTCTTGATAATCATTGGTACCGCCGTAAAAAGAACTTTCGGATACATCGACTGGTTTACCATTTTTGGATGGAACGCCACGGTAAGGCACTAATTCTTGGTGAGCATATTCAACGTCGAGATCAATAATGTGTCCATCAGAAGGCATCACTCGAATCGTTGGGGCGATAAAGAAATCGTTAGAATCCACATGATCAACATAGGAATCCGCTTGGCGGTGCTCAACGTTAATGCGTCCATTTACCTTGTCAGAAAACGCCATCGAACTGTCTAACTGGCCTACAAATTGGCTATTGCTGCCCACACTGCCTTTAACACTTGTAAAGTTATCACCGTTAGCACGTTTAGTGACTAAATTAATAATACCACCAGCAGAACCTCGTCCATAAAGTGCACCTGCAGGCCCTTTCACCACTTCAACACGCTCGATATTCGCCAGGCTTCGGTAGGACTGTAAAGTTCCGTCGTCACGCATCCCATCTCGATACATGTCATTAAGTGCATCAAAACCACGAATAACGAATTGGTCTCGGCTGCCTTCACCTAAGGTATTATTCACACCCGCAACACCATCGAGTGCATCCACTAAACGTACCGCGCCTCGGTCTTCCATTTCTGTCTTTGTCACAACAGAAACCGCTTGCGGAACATCCAACCATTCAACATCCGTTTTCGTTCCCGACTGCGGCATATGCTCAGCATATCCTTCGTATTGATGACCAATAACTTGCAGTGTTTCATCCACAATAACCTGTTCTTCAGCGGTTGCAGTTGGAATGATAGTCACGCTCGTCAGGACTCCACCAATTGCTAATGCAAGCGGAGACAGGGGCAATTTCATGTTCATTTACTAATTCCATTTTAGTTTACAAAGTAACAACGACGCGAATGAAAACAAATATCATTTATATTTGCAATAAATATTTTTTGATCTATATTTGCGTGGCAATATGCAACAGAGCTATTAACAGTGTTATCAATAAAAACAATAAGATAGAAAAATACTCTTCACCAAAAACAAGAAAGAGACCACTTGAAAGTAAGTTGTGAGCAGGTAACGACAACCTTTGGAAAATTAGGAAAGCTCAATGAAATCTACGATTATTATCGTAAGTCATGTCGTGAATGATGCTGTCACTCACGGCTTCGTACCGACAGCAAAAGCCATGGGTCTTCACGTCACTTTGGTCACAGATCACAAGCTCAACCATCTAAAATTGAGAAACAATGACGAGCGTTTTAGCCCAGACGCCATTCTTGAATGTGATGTATTTAATCCGCTTGCACTTATCGAAACCATTACCGAACAAGATCTGAAACCTAGCGCTGTTTTTAGTAACAGTGATCACTTGCAAACCTCTACCGCCATATGCGCTCAATTCTTCGGTTTGCCAGCAAAAGATTGGACCGTAACGTTACAAGCAAAGAACAAGCACCTCACTCGCCAAGTTCTGAACGAAAAATCTTTGCCCAATGTGCAAAGTGAATTGATCTACCACGACACCGACTCTACGTTGAACTTTACGTTTCCTGTCGTCGCCAAACCCAGAGAGGGCGTGGCAAGCCTAGACGTCCAGCTTTGTAACTCTAAGATTGAGCTGGAAAGTTATTGCGAGCGCTTTTGGCAGAAACACCCAACTAGCCCGATCTTGGTTGAGGATTTTTTGCAGGGACCGCTTATCACCGTAGAAACCTTGGGAGACGGAGAAAACTTTACGGCACTTGGTGGGTTTAATGTAGATCTCTCTGAGCCTCCATTCTTTATTGAAACCGGTGCCACTTGGAATGGCGGCAACAGCACTCAATTTAAGGATGAGTGCGTCAGGCAGTTACAGGCATTTGGCGTCGGCTTTGGTGTTTGTCACAGCGAATTCATCATCACAGAGTCAGGCCCAGTATTAGTTGAAATAAACTATCGGAGCATTGGAGATGGTAGAGAGTTCTTACTCGACAATCTAAGTGGTGGGAAATGGTTTAGCACCATCTTAAGCCTACATCTTGGCAACAAGCTAGATCCTTCATTCCAAATAGCTGGCAGTGCAGATGTCCACTATGTTGTCGCAAAGCAGAGTGGCGTCATAGAGGGAACATCCACGTCTTTCATTCATCAAGATGGGGATATTGTCATACAGCAGCAAGTGCTCAAACACCCAGGTGATACCTTCCTACAAAGCTTTTCAAACAAAGATTACTTGGCGCGAATTTCTATAGTGTCGCCTTCAGGACAAGCTCTAGATGCGGTTCTTCAACGCACCATTTCTCGATTCAATCTAACACCAAACAACGAGGTAACCGCATGAATGGCAATGCTTCATACCTAACTCAGCGACTCGTGGATACTTGCCTTCGTGAAGACCTATTTGGATTAGTGTCTAAAAGTCAGTTCAGAGCTAAAGTTTCTGCCGCTATTACTGTTTCGAATTATCCGAGTGAACAAGTATGGGCTGTCTTTTCACATTCGGATTTCACGCTTTATCTACCCGTGACTCCAAGTTACTACATGCAACGCTGGGTATACGGTTCTCCAAATGATATGGCTTGCAATGGTTGGATCATCGAGGAAAAGGGGCAGGTTAAACTTCAACACGACTATCATGATTGGATTAAATTACTAAAGGCATGTGCACACGAAAGCTCTCATCCATTGCTAGACGGTTACTTACAGGAACTGGAATGTGCGGAGGAACACAAAGCACTATGTGATAACGCTTTCCAACAACATTCTGAATCATTGATCCAGCCGATCTCTCAACTACAGCATTGGCATCAAAAACTGCTGCGCGCTGATCAGATCGCGTCATACCTTGATCACCCTTATTATCCAACCGCTCGCGCAAAATTTGGTTTGAGCGATACAGACCTCGAACAATATGCGCCAGAGTTTGCACAAAGCTTCGCTCTACGTTGGCTAGCGATTGATAAGTCACTCGTCACTCTGACCAGTTCGCAACCACTATGCTGGCCTACCATGGAGCAAGTGGGTCTACCGGGCGACTTTGCTCTGAGTCATCACTTATTCCCGGCCCACCCATTGACACTGCAAAGCCTTGAGTCTCTTCCCGAAGGGATTATTGAAGCCCCTACTCCATACCTTGATGTTACGCCTACACTATCAGTACGTACCGTCGTTGTGGATTCTGCACCACACATTCACATCAAAGTACCGCTTATCATGCGTTCCCTAGGTACCAAAAACATTCGCTTAATCAAGCCTTCGACTCTTTATGACGGACACTGGTTTGAGTGCCTGTTAACGCACTTAGAGCAAAGTGATACCGATTTACAAGGCACGCTATTTCATTGTAATGAGAAACACGGTGGTCACGTAGGAGACGACAAGAGCTTCGCTTACATCGTACGTGAATATCCATTAAACCATTCGCAAGACAAAGCTCTCGTTCCTGTTGCCGCGCTTGCTAGCCCAATGCCCGATGGACGCTTGTTCTTAGAGCACCTCGCTGAGCAGTATAATCACAACGACACGTTAACTTGGTTTAAGGATTACGTTGACCTACTTTCGAAAGTCCATCTGAGATTATGGCTCCGCTACGGCATCGCATTGGAGTCCAACCAACAGAACGCCATTATAGCGTTCGATGCGCAGGGAAAAATGACCCTAGCGATGAAGGACAATGATGCAGCGCGAATTTGGCCTGAGCGATTTAGAAACTTTGAACACCTCTCACCCGTTAAGTGCGATCAATTACTGGATCAGCGCATCAAAGTAAACGATGAGCTGGCTCTTGGTCAGATGTTCACTACCATCACGTTACAGCTCGATATTGCAGCGATTGTTGAAGCAATGGCCGCGCATGCAATTGCGCCATCTGCTGACCTATACAACATAGTGGCAGCTAGCCTCTCACGACAGCTAGAGCAACTTCGTAATCAAGGTCTTGACGTAACACTTGCCAACAAGATGCTATTTGAATCACCGAACCTGTATGCAAAATATTTATTGAGCTCAGGCAGTTTGCTCTCGAAAGAAGCCTCCGGCGCTAGCGATATCAACAAATTCTATGGGTTATCGGCTCCTAACTTCTTACTACTTACCAGTGAAGAAGCACAACACGCTTATCTAGAATCCATCAAACAGAGCGTGAGCTAATCCAACATGACCAAACTCATATATTGCGTGCTGCTCTGCCACTTCATCGCAGCATTTGCAGCCTTAGGCATGCCTCTGTTTTTGCCTATGGTATTACCGACACTTGGCGCACATATTGATTCAGACTGGGCTGGCATTTTGTTTATTTTGCCAACCTTTTGTACTGCGTTAGCTGCACGATTTTGGGGGCAGTTTGCTGATAAATTTGGCAGACGTCGCTCTCTATTACGAGCCCAGTTAGGACTTGCTGCGGGATTTGCTCTGTGTGGTTTGGCAGACAATATAGCGATGTTTGTGTTTGGTCTTATTGTTCAAGGAACCTTTGGCGGCACCATGGCCGCCTCTAATAGCTACCTATCAAGTCAAATTAAAGACGCAAAGACTCTCGGTACCTCACTGAATAAGACTCAGCTTTCTGCACGTTTGGCGTTGATCGTCGCGCCCATCGGCCTAGGTTGGAGCTTATCGGAGACAAATCCGCTGAATGCGTATCTGTGGTTGTCTGCCTTACCCTTGTTAGCATTGGCTATCACACTAACGCTCCCTGCTGATAGCATCGTGAAATTGGATGCGGATAAAGAAGTTAAAGGCCAAACAACAATTCAAACAGAACAAGCAACACAGAAGCCCGTTCACAATCTCTACTGGGTATTCGGTGCACAGTTCTGCTTTGCTTTTTCTATGGTCGTCACCTTCCCCTATTTCTCACCTTTTGTGCAGCAATACGGGGTAACAAACCCTGCGTGGATAGGCTTTTTATACGCCCTTCCACACGGTGTTTACTTACTCTTTGCCGGAAAAATTCATCTGTTTTCAGAGTGGCTCAACCGCCGTCATCCACAAAATACCTTGTACCTTGGTTTTGGCTTGCTCTCAGTCAGTACTGCGATGCACCTGATACCCGACCAAACAACGCTGATCATCGCACGAGTTGTTTTTGGACTTGGTATGGTCTGTTGCTACCAAGGGCTGCATCAAGCCTTAGCCAACCAAATCGACCGACAGCAAAGTGGCAAGATATTTTCGCGCTTTGATGCCATGTCTAAATGGGGCGGTGTTGCCGCGGGGCTAAGCGCGTCTTTTATATCAAGCTTGGGCTGGCTTGAGGTTCCTTTCTTACTTTCTACTTTGATCAGCTTTAGTACTGCTATCGCAATGATCATTCTTTCAAAATTTGGACATCGACATGTTAAACACTCATTCATCTCCAACTAAGAACCAAGCTAAGAACAATGCGCAGATAAACCTCAGCCAGGTTCAGCTAAATCAAGAAAAAGCCCAATTAAATACCATTATGGGTGTAGTGAACTGTTACCTTCGTGAATATGCAATACCCAATAATCAAGTTGAATGGAGTTTCAGCTCGGCATCACTTCCGCAGACATTAAAAAGGAACTATGTAGCCCAGCAACGCGTGGCAATACACCTTCCTCAGCAGAACCGGGCACACGAGAGTGACCTGTTAGTCTTACCTATTGAATACATGAGTAAGCTAGGAAAAGTAAAACTTTCGGATGCACCTTGGTTGAAAACAGCCGGAGCTGGCTGGTCTAAATTGGACGCGACTCAAACCCTGACACTGTTGCTCAACTACCTTAAACAAATGTTGATGATCCCGTTCAATAACGAATTGATTGAACAAATGCAGAATAGCTTACTGGTCACCGAACAGTTCCTAAATGCCGACAATCCTCATCAACAGCACAATGCCTTTATCGCTTCAGAACAGTCGCTACTCTGGGGACACACTTTTCATCCAACACCAAAAAGTCGCTCTGGCGTAAGCATGGATGACTTGCTGGCTTGTTCCCCAGAAGTTGGGGCGCAAGTACCTCTGTATTGGTTTGAGGTGGAAGCAACTTTACTGGATATATTACGCTCAGATACGCGTACATCACCTAAAGCGATGCTCGAACAATTGGCTCCAAGAGAAAGTGATTCAGAATCAAAATTACTTTATCCGTGCCACCCTTGGGAAAGCTACACACTTCTACAAAATCCAGCAGTTCAACGTGCGATTGAACAAGGAAAAATTACACCATTAGGCTTAAGTGGAGACAAACTGTTACCCACTTCATCTGTGCGTACTCTTTATCACCCAGATATGGAATGGTTTGCGAAGTTTTCCATCAATGTGCGCTTGACCAACTGTGTTCGCAAAAACGCATGGTATGAACTCGACAGCGCCGTTCAGCTAACCTCTATTCTACGTTCGATAAAAGAGGGTGAGCAGCTGCGTAACCCTGTATTCAAGGTGATGAGTGAGCCATACGCAACGACACTGAATCTAGGATCGATTGCTGAGCAAGAGCATGACGACATCATTAAAGCTCGTGAATCATTTGGCATTTTATATCGCGAAAACTTCACACTCAGCGAAATCGATATTCTACAACCGACATTAGCAGGTTCGTTATTTGCTTATGACCGAGAAGGAAACAGCTGCATAGCTACCCAGCTAAAACAGAAAGCGATATCAACACAGAGCCAGTATGAAAATCTCGCAACCTTGTGGTTCGAGCGCTACTTACACTGCTTGGTTCCAGGTGTGTTTAACTACTACTTCAAACATGGAGTCGCATTTGAGCCTCATCTACAAAACACGCTAATTGGTTTAGAACAAGGTATGCCATGTTGCGTGTGGATTCGTGATCTAGAAGGTACAAAATTGTTACCTGAATTTTGGCCATCAGAGAAATTACAACAGCTTTCAGAAAGAGCCCGACAATCGGTTTACTACAGCCGAGAACAAGGCTGGAATCGCATTGGCTACTGCACCTTTATTAATAACATCAGTGAAGCCATATTCTTTATTGCTGAAGAAAACGCCAAGCTTGAAGAGACATTATGGAGATCACTGAAAGCAGCTATCGTGCGCTGGCAGTCGATCAATGGCAAACAGCCAGAGTTAGTCTCCTTACTTGATGGCGGCTGTTTCCCAAGTAAAAACAACTTCACCACTCGTTTGATGCAAAATGCCGACAAAGAGTCAGGTTACACACTCATTGCAACACCGTGGACGGCTCTAAACAAGGGACAAAGTCATGACTAACCCAACTCAACTTCCTTCGTACATTGAGCAAGAAGTAAAGCAGCTCGCGACGCAGCAAAATCAACCATTGTGTGCTTACCTGTATGACCTAAATGCAATTGAACAGCACATCAAACAGATGCGCCATGTATTACCTAAAAATGTGGAACTATTTTATGCCGCAAAAGCGAACCCTTCAGCACCGATATTGAAAACTTTAGCACCGTACGTTGATGGTTTTGAGGCAGCATCTGGCGGAGAACTTAGCCACCTTCAGCAGCAAGAGCTTAATAAACCGCTGATCTTTGGTGGTCCAGGTAAAATGCCAAGCGAATTAGAACAAGCAATACAACTTGATGTCGATGCCATCCATGTTGAAAGTATTACGGAACTTCAGCGAATCGGAGCTTTAACACAAAAGTTGAATCGACCCGCTTCCATCTTTCTGCGCATGAATATCGATATTGGCGACATCACACTCAGCAAGCTAGCCATGGGTGGAAAACCGACTCCATTTGGTTTCGATGAAGCTGAGTTGGATAACGCCATCATGCATCTGCGTGATTTCCCATTGATAGAGCTGAAAGGCTTCCACTTCCACCTAATGTCACATCAACTCGATGTTGGTCGTCACTTAGCACTCGTTCAACGTTACTTCCAAGTGGTTAAGCAGTGGAAGAAACAATACTCGCTTGAAGACCTCATTATTAACCTGGGTGGAGGCATGGGGATCAATTACCAAGATCCTAGCCAACATTTCCCGTGGATAGAATTTTGCGACAAATTAGAATTCTTGATCGCTGAAGAACACATGCAAGATTGGAAACTACGCTTTGAGTGTGGACGATATATTTCTGCGCCTTGCGGCTACTATGTGATGGAAGTGTTAGACATCAAACAGAATCTTGGCGAAAACTTTGTGATTGCTCGTGGTGGCACGCACCATTTCCGTACACCAGCAGCACAAAGCCATGATCACCCTTTTGCTGTCATCCACAATCATCAGCACTCGACCATTTCGAATCCAATCCAACACACTACTGCCAATTTAGTTGGTCAGTTATGCACACCAAAAGACGTACTCGCTCGAAACCAAAACATTGAGTGCATCGACATCGGTGATTATCTTGTGTTCACCTTAGCAGGAGCATATGCATGGAACATTTCTCACCAGAACTTTTTGATGCATGAGCCGCCTTTATTCCATTACTTCTAAAACCAAGGCTATGATGGTGATACAACGTCGCTCATGCTCCAAGCGACTAAACATCTATACATATCAGCTGTAGAGAACTATAAACATAAAAAAGCGAGTTCAATTGAGCTCGCTTTTTCATCTAAATTCATGATGTATAGCGATAATTATTACTTAACTGTTTGAGTTCGACCGCTACACATTGTTAAATAGCTCAAAATTTTTAGTTCTGAGTCCACTATGGCAACCATCAAAGACGTCGCGAAAGAAGCTGGCGTATCCATTGCTACCACTTCACGAGTTCTTAACAACGCTCCACACACCAGCGAATCGGCCATTATTGCTGTAAAAAAAGCGATGAAAAAATTGGGCTATCGTCCCAATGCGAACGCTCGAGCATTAGTGAGCAAATCTTCTAATACTATCGGTGTGCTGGTTAATGATATGTCGGCACCTTTCTTTGGCTCAATGATCAAAGCCATTGATACCATTGCGAGTGAGCAAGAAAAACAGTTGCTGGTGGGCAGCGGTTACCATGACGCCACGAAAGAGCGCAATGCCATCAACCTTTTGATCAACAGCCGCTGTGAATCATTAGTCGTTCACAGTAAGGGGATGTCAGACGCAGAACTCACCAAACTCGCAGATGAAATACCAGGCATGGTGGTTATCAATCGTGTTGTTGATCAGATAGCCGCGCGTTGTGTTGCTCTTGATAACCGCCAAGGTTCCTACATCGCGACGGAGCACCTTATCCGCAATGGCCATAAACATATTGGTTACCTGTGCTCTAGTCATGATATCGACGACGCTCGCGATCGCCGTGAAGGATATTTGAATGCCCTGCGTGATAATGGCATTGAACCTCGCGAAGAGTACATTCAGTATGGTGAGCCTGACGAAACTGGTGGCGAGCAAGCTATGGTCGATTTAATGGCTCGCAATACACCAATCACAGCCATTGCGACTTACAATGACTCAATGGCAGCAGGATGTATGACTCTGCTTCAAGAAAATGGTGTCCGAATTCCTCAAGATATGTCAGTCATTGGTTTCGATGATGGTCATATTGCACGCTACATTTACCCGCGATTAACCACCATTCGCTATCCAATCCAAGTGATGGCAAACGAAGCCGTCAAACTCTCACTGCAACTCGCAAACAAGGAAGAAATGGAGAAAAAAGATCGCAAGTTATTTATGCCGATCTTGGTGCAACGTTCTTCTGTTGGTACTGCAAACATAAAGGATTAAGGGCACTATTGCGCCCTAAATGACACGGAATTATGCTCAACTACATATCAAGTAAAGCCCCATGGTTACTCATAGCATTTTGCTTTCTAGGTTTTCTCATGCCTAGCCTCTCAATGCATGTCTTTGAAGTATTACCGTTTGTCCTATTCTTTTTGATGTTCTTTACCTTAGTCGGCCTCGATCAAAAAGCGCTACTTAAATCCCTGATACGTCCAAAGGGCTGGCTCTATGCTGTGATACACACCTTCGGGATGATGGCTCTTTGTGGAGCGGCGATAATGATTTTTAGCTTAGATCAGGATCTCGCATTGGCGATGTTAGGAGTCGCTGCTACTGGTTCCCTGTTTGCAACACCTGCAATTGTGCGCTCCATTGGCTTGGATTACTTTTCAGCCATGACATATACCATTACTTCTACGCTATTAAAGCCTGTGGCTCTCTACGCAACGCTGTGGTGGACATATGACGATCACTTTGAACTAGACATGCAGGCTTACTCAATCAAGTTAATAATCTATATCATCGGCCCTATTATCCTCTCTTTTTTGATCCACGCCTGCGTTGATCAATCTAAGATCAAAAAAGTGCATACTGAGCTAGCTAAGTACAACATCATGCTGGTGTTTCTTTTCCCACTCGGCTTGATGGGCGATTATCGTCAATTATGGGATACAAACTCAGAGTTCGCGCTACAACTTTTCCTGCTGGCTTTCGTTTTGTGCCTGAGCTTTTTCGTTGCCGCTTACCTCATATTCAATTTTACCGATCGCGATGGTGCGAAGATTGCCGCAATCACATCAGGAAACCGAAACGTGCTCCTCACCTACACCATTGCAGGTGCCTATCTAGGTCCTCTATTCTTGCCTCTTGTTGGTGCTCTTCAGCTTCCAATTTACCTACAGCCTTTGTTGATCAAGCGCCTAATGAAATAGTTCAAAACGTGTGCCTGTATTACGGCTCGCGTGACCACTTTCGAATTGACTCAACCTTGCCTCTACTTATTGGATTAAGGCGCAGAGTCTAAACCTGAAACCTGTAGACAGGTCAAACGAGCTCAAACAAAAAAGCAGCTCTTATTTGAGCTGCTCATAGAAAGGTCTTAACGCCAGAAATTGACTAGAGCACATCACGCAGGTTCTTGCGCTCTTCGATCTCTTCCTGCTCGGGGATGGTCCCAGACAGTGTAATGGATTTTGGCGCGGCTTTAATCCGAGTCGTCGTTCTAACCCCTTTGCTACTAGCACGTGCTTTCGGATTGTATAACTCAGGGTTTATCGTCAGACTTTGGCGTACCTCAACCGCAAACTCTTGATTCTCGTTTTCCGGTAGATAATTACTTTTCAGATACTTAATCGACATTAAGTCTTTGCTGCGTTTTAGCGTGAATAAGCACTTAGTCAAACGCATTACTGATGTAAGCCCTGCTCCAGACGCCATGGTTATCTCTTGATTACCACGAATTTCATCTTTATTGACGTGATGCACTAGCAATAGACTTGCACCTGAATCATTGGCTAGTGACTGAAATACATTCTTAATCAGTCTGTCGTGTTTCACTTCCTCACATCGCCCGATTGCTTCTGTTACGGTATCGATAATCACTAAATCAAATTGAGCAAATGTTTCTTTAAGTTGGGCCAAGTACTGCTGATGCTCTATTTGTTCTTGGTGTGAGCAGTCAGGCGGTATAACGATAGGCTCAATATCGGTCATAAAATGCAAGTTATTCTTCAGTTCAGAGCGTATTGTCGGCGTACAACTTGCTAGCTTATCTTTCATTCTGGTTTGTATAACACCTGCCCCATCCTCCGAACTCAAAACCAGTGTTTTAGCGGGTTTATCGGCCGCGCTCATACCCAATAGGGTCATCGAAGAGGCGTGTTCCATAGCAATGCATAGTGCTAAGTGAGATTTACCAACATTTGGGGCCGCTATCAACATCCCCACATGACCTTTAAGTAAACCTTTTAGGCTAAAGCTCATTTCTTGACTTGCACGTGACGACATCAGCGTATCAAGAGATTGAGTTATCATGATTCACTTTCTCCGATATAGAAAATCTGAATACCGTTGCCGACATCTCGGAACTGTAGGCTAAAGTCTTTTTCAATTTGTACTGCATTCGCTAACAGATCTTTTCTAAGATCGCTACGGAAGCTGTGGCTAACTTTTGAAGCTATAGACTGAATATAGCTATCTAGCGCCCACTCAAACTTTTTGTTATGAAGAAACTCAGCTTTATGTGTAGTTATGTACTTTAAAAATGAGCGGACTGATGGCTTGCTGTAGTTCGTCATTTTGTGTTGTTCGAGGCGGTAATAGTAGCCATGATCACGAATGGCCTGTAGCAGACGCATATCAGGAACCAAAAACACATGATTGGTTAAGTTCTTGGTTGTCTTACGACCGGTCTTGAATTTGCTACGATCACAATAGAAGCGGTAATCTTGTACAAATTCCAGTGGTTTTTTACCGACTACGTTTTGATCATCATCGAGTTCATTGATCACTAGATGTGCAGTTGCCAATTGAGTGATTCTACGCTCAATTTGATCATAGTTAGCTCTTGTGGTTGCCATTCCCATTCGCGTAGCCAATTCATACATACTCATCGAGAGAACTGTTGCGTCTCGATCAATAAATGAATCAAAGCCATCCTCCTGTGTATCCGATACATTGCCATCGGTAATTGTTTGATATACCTGTGACCAGGTCAGCCGAGCACCTGCTTCATAAGAAGAATCATCCAATTGGATGGTTTGTGCGTAGGCCAACATTGTTTCTAAGATATCGCGGTGAGGTTGCAGTAAATAGTCAACATGAAGATCAACTCTAAAATTTTTACCGTAGCTATTGATGTTCACACTTTCTAATGGATAGTTAAGATCCGTACCACCATTCTGCGCAATCTCAACCAACTTAGACTGCATAGTTGATGTTAACCGAGATGCGGGATGAAAAATCGTTGCTCTAGAAAACAAAATGGATGAGATGAATCGATTCTTTCGATCTTCTTCATTAATAACGGTTAAGCTGGATGATGAAGTCATGATCATTACCTATGGATACGATTTTATCAGTCTAACAGAGATCTTCGATTAACTCATTAACTTCGGTAAATATCCATATCAAATCGGTAAATGTTGATAGTAGATCACAATAACCACCTATAAACATCGGCAGATGTTTAGTTACTTCGGTAAATGTTTAGTTCTTATGGGTTGATCTTTATTTACCGTTCTCTTCCCTTATGATGCGTGTTGTGGTTACTTTATAGGCTTGGATCGCTTGATGATCATTGACCTTTAGCAAATTAAGATCTTGATTCATGTGCGATCGGTTAATGTTGATATTAAAACAATCGGGATCGGCAAATGTTTATATGCTAGATCGTCTAATGTTATTAGATTTTCGGTAAATATTTATATCTAATCGGCTAATATCTACGTTTAATCGGTAAATGTCGTTACTTAAAGCGTTACACTAAGAAACTAGAACCTTTAGGATCTAGTTTCAAAACAATACCAACTTCACTTAGGTTCTGTCGGTGACTCAAAATCTCATTACAAAACTCAAGAGAGTTTTGCAATGAGCTGTTGAGTTTATCGACAAACTTCAGTTGTTTAACACTCTTTTTGTTCATCATTTGTTCTTTTTGAGATCGGCGATATTTTTCTTTCAATGAACGAAATTAAATTCATTGTGTAAGATCGTTAAATGTCATTATCTCTATGTCGTTAGATATAAACATTTAACGAAGTAGATTGATCTGAGGAAGATTTACTGTAGGTTTTATGGTGTTTTGATCTTAATGTTCAGATCATCGTTATATGTGTTATATCAATATTGTTTGATCATCAGTAGTCAAAGAAATACGTAGTTTGGTATGTTAATTTTTTGTCAATGTTCAGGCTGAACATTAACCGATTATTGATGATATTGTGTCCAGTATAATGGTCATAATATAGATGTTCTTGATGAGTTTTAGTTTGTTGTTTTTAATAGACAATATCCGTCACAACTAATTAGTGTATTGTTCTTTCTGTATTCGTAACTATATAAAGATAGACTGAATACCAGGTTACACCGTAACACTTGCGCTGTGATGAGATATCAAGCGCATTCACTTATTGTTATTAAATCTAATGTTTAGTTTGAACATTGACATTAGTCTTGTCGATGTCGCTTTGTTATAGATGAATAGAAGCCAGCTTAAGTTACTTACTTAGCTGGCTTTTTAACTTCAATTCTAGATTAATAATCTAGTGTGCCACGAATTGGGTAATGGTTATTAGGATCTCGTATCCAAGCTAAACCGCGCGTTAATGCTCCTAGTTCTGGACGCACAAAAGGATTATTTGAAATATCAACGACGTGTAACTCCCCTTTCTCATTAACGATGAATAATCCTGGCTCTGCAAAGTTATGATCGGTTTCTTGCTCTGAGCGTGGAAGCGAAATGTAGACGCCTAGCGTTTTCATTTGTTCTTCAGTGAGTCCGTAAGCGATTGGGAAAGAGATATCGAGTTTCTCTAATTGCTCTTGTGCTTGATGTTTTGCGTCTGCAGAGACTGCAAGAATATCAACACCTGCATCGTTGAAGGCTTGTTTGTAGTTTTCAATCTCATTGAGGTATTTGGTACATAATGGACAGTGCTTACCTCTATAGACAAACACAGCTTGCCATGTCATTCCTGACTTTGGTTCACCTAAGGTGACATTTGTTCCGTCTAGTAAAGTAGCATTAATAGTAGGAAACGAATCTCCTGCTTTGAGTTTATTTGATTGCCCCATTTGGTTCCCTTTTTATCGAATTTGAATTCTTAAACCACTTCAAATATAGAAGTGATTCCCTTTAGCGACAAGCAGTTAGCATTTAGTAACCTACCCCACCCATCACCCACATGAGGCGTTTTTTTTGTCAATGTTCAGGCTGAACACTGACAGGTTTGATTGTCGTTTCGCTGCACAAATTGTTTTTGTACAGATGTTGTTCGATAGGCCACATCAAATCACTAAACAATGTTATATGCTTTTAATTAAATAGAACCAATCATTAGTCTTCGAGGTCCCTAATGTTTACAAGCTTGGTAACATCAGAACTACCTGAAGAGCTGTATTTATCTGATACGGTAAGACAGGGAGAGAAACGAGTCGCAGACCTTCTTGGTATATCGATGTATAAATTGATGGAGCGAGCTGGAGAGTCAGTATTTTCTGTTATTCAGCAAAGGTATGAACACTGTCGTCATATTCTGGTGGTTACTGGAACGGGTAACAATGGCGGTGATGGCTATGTTGTTGCAAGACTAGCATTGGCGTCAGGATATAAGGTGACCTTATGGCAAGTTGGTTCATCTCAAAAGATAAGTGGAGATGCGAGGTCTGCAGAGCAACTCTTTCGATCTGCTGGCGGTAAAGTGCACGAACCAAACTTTGAACTAGACGATAGTATCGATCTCATTGTTGATGGAATTTTGGGGACTGGGCTTACTGGCAAACTGAGGGAGTATGCTGAGTCTGTCATCACCACATTGAACAAGTCTAGCTGCCCTATCATCTCAATCGACGTTCCATCAGGGCTAGATAGCGATACCGGTAGACAGCTTGGAACGACGGTTAAGGCAAATGCGACTGTCACCTTTATTGCCCTCAAAAGAGGCTTAGTTACGGCTCAAGCCCGAAGTCATGTTGGGGAGTTGCTGTTTGCAGGGCTAAGTGTAGATAGAGTCTTTGCTGATCATAATGCACCAAATGCTTTGCTCACGAGTGCAAGATGGCGAGATAGGTTGAAAGCTAGAGCACAAGACTCACATAAAGGTAGCCACGGGCGCCTATTGGTTGTTGGCGGCGGTGACGGCATGAGTGGTGCTGCGTATCTCGCCGCTGCAGCTTCGTTGCGTTCCGGGACGGGGTTGCTGGCCTCTATTGTTCATCAATCTAGCTGTTTCCCTATGCGTTCTTTGTTACCTGAAGCTATGGTGTCAGATGTTGAGCAATTATCAGAAAGACTAGATTGGTGCACAAGTATCTGTTTAGGTGTGGGTTTAAGTCGACTTGATTGGGGCAAACATGCTTATGATGAGGTGATGAGTCGAGCTTACAACGTACCTAAAGTGATAGATGCGGATGGCTTGTATTGGTTAGCTCAAGATGACCTAGATGCCCGTATGATAGTAAATACTGTTATTACGCCCCACCCTGGTGAAGCCGCAATGTTGCTCAATTGCAGTGCCAAAGACGTTGAAACCGATCGTTATCTCTCAGTTGAGAAGCTATGTCAAAAGTATCAATGTGTCACAGTGCTCAAGGGAGCGGGAACCTTAATTAGTGATGGTCAAAAAACGGTAGTATGTCACGCAGGTAATGCTGGAATGGCGACTGGTGGGATGGGTGACGTACTTGCCGGTGTTATCTCGTCACTACTGGCACAAGGTTATAAACCTATTGATGCAGCAATATTAGGTAGCGTTATTCACAGCATGGCTGCTGACCACAATGCCAGTAAGTATGGACAAGTAGGTATGATGGCATCTGACGTATTAGATTCTCTTCGTCATATCATTAACCGTTTAGATGGATAATCTTGATCGGCTATTTTGCCTCGCTTTTTGTCAATGTTCAGGCTGAACATTGACAAAATTAAACCGTAATTTATTGTCGAAAGTTGCTCTCTAATTGAAGTTCGAAACAGTCGATGTATATAAACTCACTCCGATTCAAGAGTTTGATTTTTGCTTGTCTAATGTGTGGTGAGACTAGGAGAACTCAGATCCCAAGTGAAAGATGTCGCTTTCTCTGAAAGTGTCCAGAGTCTTGCTGCCATCTCTTCATCCAGTGCAATTCTATCAAGGTCATTCACGTCTACTGGTCCAACTGTGTCAGCGCGTTTAGTTGGGCCATATAAAGTTTCTGTCGTTAATCCATCTTGTGTCGCACATAGTAACTGGGGCCACGCGCCTTTCTCTGCTGATTGAGCTATAACTCTCGACATGACGGCCCATAACACTTTGTTGAATGTACTCGCAGTGTCCTTTAGTAAGTTGGTTCTGGAGGCTCCGGGATGACATACATGAACTTGTACCGGTTTGCTCGCACGTTGAAGACGGCGCTGTAGCTCGTAAGCAAACATTACTTGAGCGAGCTTACTTTGAGCGTACGAGTCCCATGCTGTGTATCTATCGTTGAAGTTAATGTCTTCAAATTGAATGCGTTTCTTACCCATTTTATATGCGGTACTCCCAACAACGACGATTCGCCCGTTACTTTCTTCTAAACGTTGATATAGCAATCCGCACAGTAAGAAATGACCGTAATGGTTAACGCCTAGTTGGCTTTCGTATCCATCACTAGTGAACTCTTGCTTTGCGACTTGAGCTATGGCGCCATTACAGATAAGTGCATCAATTTTCGCCGTTTTTTCAAGCAGTTCCGATGCGGCTGTTCTGACTGAAGTTAAGCTAGCAAGGTCCATCCGTATAAAGCTGACGTTGATATTTTGGCCCAAGCTAGCTTTAAGATCAGCAATGGCTTGTAGTGACTTATCTCTATTTCGGTTCATCATTATGACTTGAGCGCCTTTTGATAGGAGTACATGTGACGCTTGAAAACCAGTTCCACTGTTTGCTCCAGTAATCACATAGGTTTTTCCTGAAAGAGAACCAATCTGATCGGGTGTCCAACCTTTGTTACCGAATTGCTTAGTTGTCATTATCGTAACCTCACTCTGCATATGAAAATGTGTTGAGACTAGAGCACTTAAGGTTAAACGTGCGTGCACTGTCGATGATAGTATTTCTGGATGAAATGAACTATAACTCTCAGTGAGTGTGAATTGTACGCGGATTGATCTCTAAAAATTGCCTATTTATATCGTTGTGGTGTTAAGGAAGAAAAGATGAAGCAAAATCTAAAAGATTGGGTTGCCAATCGACTGACAACAGATGGCATGATTGAAAGTAGAATTAATGGGGTGCATTTATTCAAAGTAACGAACGCAGTACCTTGTGCACCGGCGATTTATGACCCAGCTTTGATTGTTATATTGAATGGAAAAAAGGAAGCGATACTAGAAGGTGACCGATATGTTTACGACAGCAAACAGTACATGTGTTGCGTCGCTTCACTTCCGGTAGAAGCCGGTACGCCAGAAGCATCAGTAGATGATCCCTTAATCGGAGTTTATGTCTCTCTTGATACCAAGGTTATGAAAGAACTGACTATTGAAATGGAAGAGACAAAAGGGTGTGAATCTGGTTTTCAATCATCTATTAACCCACAGAGCCTAATGCTTTCAGACTGGGATGAAGAATTTACGGATGCATTATATCGCCTTGTAACCATAAGTGACAATGTCACTGATTCTGTGGTGTTAGGGGAAGGTCGCTTACGAGAGCTTTATTATGCGGTGTTAAAAGGAGACTGTGGCCCTTCAGTGAGGAAAGCGTTCAGTGTAGGTAATGGTATCGCGCGAGCTATTGAGCACTTATCGATGAACCTGGAGAAAAACGTTTCGATTGATGAACTGGCATCGTTAGTTGGGATGAGTAGGGCAGTGTTGCATCGTAAGTTTAAGCAGGCAACAAACATGTCTCCCATTCAGTTCATGAAATCGATGCGCCTCAATAGCGCTGCAATGAAAATTGCGACGGGCACAAATGTCAGCGAGGCTGCTATGGAAGTAGGTTACGTGAGTTCATCTCAGTTTAGCCGAGAGTTCAAACGTCTATATGGGCAATCACCGAAGCAGTGGGTTAAAGCAAAAGGGTTGGTCAATAATATTGCATGATTTCTTGGCAGTGAGTGAATGAGACAAATGGGCAAGTTTTAAAGAGTATGTCACCTAGCGTAAGAGTTCGCTCACCGCTAATCTTAATCATCTATTCGATAACGGTTAGTGATTATGAAAAAGCGTATTTTATGTATAGGAGTTTGTATGGCTGTGACTGCTGCATCATCTGCGAATGACATTAATAAAGAACTGTATGACTTGGAAGAAACAGTTACAGACAAAGAAGGAAATACTTATCGCACTGTTACTATCGGTGACCAGGTATGGCTAGCGGAAAACTTACGGAGCACCAAATTTCAAGATGGCTCTGATATAAGGTCAGCGGTTATTCCAGAAGACGCCCCAGAGAACTTATTGAAGTACGGCAGGTTATATGACTGGCATGATGTCTCCGATCCCAGAAATATCTGTCCAATAGGGTGGAGAGTTGCCAGCGATGAAGATTGGATGGCACTAGAAAAAGCGATTGGTATGCCAAATGAAGAACTTGGTGTAGAGGGCTGGCGAGGCGGGGAGCAAAATCTAGGACTACAGCTGAAAGAGTCCCAAGTTGATGGGCCATTTAAAAAAATTGATAAATCACAGCTCAACAAGCAGCGGTTTTTTGCTCGACCTGCCGGAGTAAAGTGGAATGGTTGGTACATTACACAAGGTGCGTACAGTGAGTTCTGGACTGGAAGTAGTACGACGGAAAAGAAAGCGTATATTCGCACCTTGGCGTACTCGTGGTGGAATGCACACAAAGGCGAAATAAGACGTGCCACGAGTTCCAAGGACTACATGTTTTCTGTACGGTGCGTGAAGATTTAGCGATATCAATGGGTATTTCGAAAGTGAGGGCGTGTCACGACTCTCATCGAAATCGTCAATAATCCTAAATGTTCGTGAGAATATTTATTACTGTAGGGGAGTAATAACGACAATGTTCAGCCTGAACATTGACAATTTTTAGTGCATTTTTGAGTTCTGCTTGTGATGGAACTTGTGTGAAATCGTACCTATTGGCTAAAGTTGTGATAAAGGGACAGTGTCACGTTTTTGTTCGTATGTCTTTTGTTCCCGCTATTGTTGATATGGGTCTACGCTAAATAGTATGACTCATTAATATGAATGCTATCAAAGAGCTATAAATGGACCCATTGACGCAAGGGATGCTGGGTGCAGCATTGGCATTGTCAGTAAGCAAAAGAAAGAACTTAAGGGCAGTGGCAATACTAGGCGGGATATCTGGTATGGCACCTGACCTAGATGTACTGATCAGATCGAGCCACGACCCTCTGTTATTCTTGGAGTATCACCGACAGTTTACTCACTCTTTGTTGTTCATACCTTTCGGTAGCCTCTTCTGCGCTCTGGTTCTGTATAACATTTTTGCTCAAAGAAACGCTCTAACTCTCCTTCAAACATGGTTCTACTGTGCATTGGGTTACAGCACTCATGGTGTACTGGACGCTTGCACCAGTTATGGGACGCAGTTGCTCTGGCCAATATCCAATGAGCGTATTTCCTTAAACGTTATTTCTGTTATCGACCCTATGTTTACGCTTCCTTTGATGGTGCTGGTTATTGGTGCCTTTTGGAGGTTTAAGCCCAAGCTCGCTCGCATTGCTATGAGTTGGGCGCTTGTTTATCTGACCATCGGTGCGGTTCAAAAACAGAGAGCGGAAACCATTGGGTGGGAGATAGCACTCAAACGGCAACATACACCGGTAATGTTGCAAGTAAAACCAACCTTAGCGAATATGCTTCTTTGGAAAGTGGTTTATGAATTCGATAACTCTTACTTTGTTGATGCAGTCAGGGTTGGAGTTCATGTCAAAACTTATCCTGGCGAATCTGCTGCTAAGCTTGACGTTGTTACTGATTTGCCGTGGGTAGCCGAAGAAAGTCAGCAGATGGCAGACATTGACCGATTTTCTCGGTTCTCTAGTGGCTTTCTTGCGTTAGACCTATACGACCAGCAACGGATTATCGATGTGCGATATTCTATGGTGCCGAATAAAATCGATGCACTCTGGAGTATTGAGTTATCTCCAGATGCCAATTTCAGTGACCATGTTAAATACGTGGTAGACAGGGAAACAACACCTGAGTCGAGAGACGCCTTTATCAGCATGCTCTTGGGACGAGATTAGATATCCAGAAAGAAGCTTGGTGATAGGTTAACTATTCCGGAACAGGGTTGACCGCACCCCATGATGACGGCTCACCATCGGTCGTTAATGGGAACACCTTTTTATCTGGTTTTGCGTAGCTTAAACGGTTAATACGTTGCGTCCTATGGTAACTATCTAGTCCAGAAACTGTGACAGTACCCAACGCATCAAGGTCGAGAAAGCCATCATGCATAATCGCCATTCGTGGAACATGAATGGTGTTTACTTCCCCAACCAGCATAACCGTGTCATTGCTTTTTATGTCGATACGTTCAGTCAGAGTTAACGCGATTTTTAATCGGCTTTCTAAAACGAATGGAGCTGGGCAATTACCGTCATAATATGGTGTGAGGCCTACTTCTTTAAACTCAGACGCCGATTTAGGATATCGAGCCGATGTCTGATGTGATTGTTGGAAAATCTTATCGTTGACGCTGTTGACTGTGAACGCCTTGGTTTCAATGATGTTTTGAAGCGTGTGTCTTGGCGTTTTACACGGACGCACAATAAAGCCCAAGAGGGGAGGGTGTGAGCCTAAGTGGACGACAGAACTCACTATTGCGAGGTTCTCTTGTCCTTGTTGGTCTCTAGTCCCTATAAGATTCACGCTTTTAAATCCCGATATCGAGTTGACCAATCGAGTACGAAAACGCTTCTCCATGGTTTGAATATCTTTGTGTGAAAAAGTTAGCTCTCTCATGTGTCTATCCGTAGTCTCAATGTATTTGATGAAGGCCTTATTAAAGAGATTACTACGTCAAAGGTTTGCTCGGCGATCAACTTGTTGCACGTTTATTGGTTTGACGCACATGCTTTGCTAGAACTCGCGCTCCTTCGCTCTTAACATCAGGTCGTTTCTTCCAAGACCACAGTCGTTCTCTCGCCTCGCGCGCTCTCTCGTTAATGTCGAAAACTGGGGCGAGATATGGCGAGTGTTGTTCTAACTGATACATCGCGGCTTCCATCTGTGTCATTTTCCACGGTTCAAATATCAGTGGCACAGGCACTTGTTGTAATTCAGGTACCCACTTTTTGACAAACTCACCCTCTGAGTCATGTTCTTGTGCCTGCTTGATAGGGTTGTATATACGGATGGTATTAATGCCCGTCACGCCCGCTTGCATCTGGAACTGGGCATAGTGAATACCAGGCTCAAAGTCGAGAAAGAGTTGAGCTAGGTGAGTCACTCCTTCGCGCCAATCCATGTTCATATGGTGGGTAAGGAAACTAACCAACATAGCCCTCATGCGGAAATTGATGTAACCGGTGTAATGTAAGGAGCGCATGCAAGCATCGACTAATGGAAAGCCTGTATTACCGGCTTTCCAAGCCATAAGATGTTTTTGGTCTGTATCACAAGATTGCGAGAGCAACGATTCATAGGCCATGTTGGTGCAACGAAACTCCATCTCACATTCAGATTCGAACTTTTGGATGAAGTGACAATGCCAGTGGAGCCGAGATGATAGGGCAATTAAGCTGCGACGAAAGCCGGGTACGTGCCAATGTTTGAGTAGCTCTTGGTAGACTTCGCGAAGCGATATATTTCCCCATGCAAGATAGGGTGACAAGCGGGTACAGGCATTTCTCGATCTGATTGGGCTAGAGATACTGCGATAGTAGTCTTTACCTCTACGGTTAAAGAAGTCGTGAAGTGTTAGCCATGCAAGCTTACTTCCGCCTGTTTGCATGCCTGAACTTAAACTCGTCCATGACGGGAGAGGACTGAACGAATGGTTAATCTGCTTGGGATTTAGAGTATGTAAGTGTTTACTATTTATTTGAAGCTCTAGTATTGGGGAACGCATGATTAAAGACCAGTTCTTATCCCAATCTTCTCGGTTAGTTAATCCACGTAAAACAGCGCCCTGCTGAGACTCTTGCCAAGCGATACCTTGGGTATCGAACCATCCCTTGAGCAAGCGATCGCGCTCGAAGGTGCAATTCAAGCCGATCTCTTGATGGGAATAAACAGTATCAATTTGGTACTTAGATTGTATCTCTTGGAAGCACTCTAACGCTTCTCCCTGCATTACAGAGATTTGATGTCCGTGATGAGCTAATGTTTCGTTCATACACTCAAGAGACTGCCACACAAAGCGCCAATGCCTCTCTGAATAGTGTGGGTTGTTCAGCAATGAAGGCTCAAATATGTAGAGCAAAATTGTAGGATGTTCTGAGGACAGTGCGTTGGATAAAGGGGCGTGGTCAGTGAGCCGAAGGTCGCGTTTGAACCATAAGATGTTGATTGTTTCCATGTGGTATCTCTTTTTTTGAACCACTACGTAGCAACAAACAAAATGTCTCAATTTTTCCGATAAGTAACGACGAGAGTTGGCGAATTTGAAGGGTACACATGATGAAGAGGGTAGGGGACATTACTATATTGGCAGAGATTGAGTGTGATTGAATGGGTCAATCAATTTGTAAGTGAGCGGCGAGTTTCGGTGACGGTACACTGTCATCTCAAGTACAGTATTCATATAAGTTGTTCGTTAAACCATACAATTCGATGGTGCCCTTTAGTTCAAAACCTACTTTCGTTAGTACTCGGTTTGAACCTTTGTTACTGGGGAAGGTAACAGCTAGCACAGTATCCAACGATAGAGCTTTAACGGCATGTTGAAGTACCCCAATAGAAGCCTCTGTCGCATACCCTTGATTACAATATTCCGGTAGAAATGCATAACCAAGGTCCGGACTGTCCAACTCGGGGCGTTTCAATACACCACAGATTCCGACAAGTGTCCCCGTTTTGCGTAACGAGACTAGGTTCAGGCCAAAACCGTATGTTTCATAACTCGCCAAAGGACCATTGGTAAGGTAATTTTCAGCGTCTTCTATGGTGCGTATGTTTTTATCGGCAATATTGCGGATAAAAGATTCATCATTGTATAAACGGATGACAAAACCCGCCTCTTTGAGCGTAAGCTGGCGAATAACCAATCTTTCTGTTTTACATACTAACTTCATTGAGAACGCCTCTGATTGTGGTAAAGGTTAGTGGTGGACTTTGGGAGCCGTGTTTAAATGGGAGTGCCAAATATCATGAATCGCTCAGGTATGGCTGTTATATAAATATATTTTCGACTTGTTTAATGGCTTTACAAAACACCTTGTGACAATCAAATTCCAGATAACCTCCGAGTTTATGCCAGAAAAAATTGAACTCGTGGCCGCCATCATCTTGTGTGTAGAAGGTCCAGTTGTTTGGCAAACTTTCCGAAACTTCGCACAGGACAAAGTGCCAAAGTTGATTTTGGAAACCACTTTCCCAACTTCTGAGGTATTTAGTACTGGAAACTTTGGATATACCTGACTCTTCTTCAAGCTCTCTAAGCGCTGCGCTTTCTACTGAACTGTCTGTCAGTTCTAACGTACCTTTTATTAACAGCACATCGGCCAAAGGATGTTCGAATACTAACAACTCTAAAGTAGAGCCTGATTTGCGCAGTACTATTGGGCACACTTTAACTTCTCTATTTTGAATCCTTTTAGTCACTGGCTTTTCCTTTGTGTATGACACAGCGTTGATGTAGTGAGCAACGCCATCACTTAGTCTATTGTGCCGAGGTTACTAAAGCTGAATTAAACTGAGAATGCCAAACGCTTTGTATGCGTATTTTAGTTGGGTTCTAAATCAGGTGCACTACCTGGACTTCTTTCTACAGCATCCAACCACTGATTTGTTATGCCTACTTTGTATAAGCAGTAAGACTGAAATTTTTTACTAAAATACAAGGCTACGGCAGCGGCAACTCCGGCGATATAACTTAGATGAATTATTAGAAATAGCGATGCAAATGCTATTAGATACATACTGTAAGTTGTTACTTTCTGGCTCTTTGGGCTATTTATTAACAAAGCTACATTCTTCTGAGGAACTCTGTACTTTATAAATATCCAATACGTCATTGAAAAGGTCGCGAATATAGGTAAACATATTGCGAACGCAATGGTGGCCAACATAAGCCAAAGTTTGCGGGACTTACGTTTGTAAGAACTAAAAGCGAAGTCGCTGAATAGCCTGAAAGTGCGGCATAAAACCACTGATACTTTTCAATAAACACGATATCTCCTTCTAAGATGATCCCCAAATACGCATAACAGCGCTATTAGACAGAATATTTCTATCGAATTTTTCCTAGTTATCACTATCCTAATGTAAATTGTTTCGAATAAACAGTGACTTAAATTAGTTACCTGTATGTCTGTATCTCAAATATAGAATTAATCTGTATAGTATTACGAGAAGAGTAGCTCGCGTTTGGGGGAGGTTTTGATAGGTGGATGTCATCTTTCGTTTATATTAGTTATTGGCTAGCCTGAACACGCCACGCTCTAAATAAAAACTTTGCTTTGAAGATGAACCTAATGCCAACAGTGAACGTAGCATTCTTCTTTTTTAGTGCGGTATTGAAGAATGATATTGAGCGAAGAGAATGAGTCTCGGATTATAGAGATGGCTTGGGAAGATAGGACTCCGTTTGAAGCAATAGAGTTGCAGTTTGGGCTGAGCGAACCAGAGGTGATTCGATTTATGAGAAAACAACTGAAACCTGGAAGTTTTAAGCTTTGGCGGGCGAGGGTTTCAGGGCGTAAAACCAAGCATATCAAGTTTCGCGGCTCTGAAGTTACGCGTGGTTATTGCCCAACGCAATATAAGCACCGCTAGGCTAAATTGAAAAAGGCTGAAACTTATATTGAAAGTGTAAGTTTCAGCCTTTTTTGAACTAGATAAAGGGGCTTATCTTAACTATTGCGTTAGCTAGTCTTGCGTTGCTTTATCCAGTACAGCTTGAATCGCTTCATCCAGCTCTGACTGCAGTTCTTTCGATAAACGGCCAAACTCGTAAGAGAAGTTACGACCTTTGACTTTCTTACGTGCAAACATACCTTTACTAGTAAATTCAGCGAGTTGAGTAACTTCAGCCTTGTCGGTCACTTTTTTAGATTCCGCAATTTTCAGCTCTGACTTGATCAAAGAGAGCAGGGCTTCTTTGTTCTCGTCACTACAATGTTCAACCTGAACATTGACAGCTTTCTTCCCCAATTTTTGGATAAACGCGGTTAAGCCTTTACTGTCTTCTTGGTATGTCTTCATCACTTTACCAAGCAGTGCATAATCTGTGTGTGATAGCGCATTTACTACTGGGAATAGGGCGATAATGCGTTGATCGATGCTTGCTGCTTTTAGTGCTTTGCTCACTGCTGGGCGGCTGATACCGATCATCGCAGCAACGTCTTCTTGAGTGTAGTTGCCACTGTTCATGATCGTTTGGCATTGAAGACCAATTTCGCGTTGGTTGTGTTCTTTCGCCGTTTGTAGCTGTTTCGCTAGTGCTTTAGCATCAGAAGTCGAAATCTCATCTTGAGTGACAAGTATTCTGAATTCCTTTACGCGTCCTTCTTGAAGTAAGAACCAGGCACGACGTCGAGAGCCATCGAGTACATCAATTTGACCATCGACTTCACGACCAACTGCAGGGTAAAACTGCTGAAACTCTAGAGAGTTTAAGTCTTCTAGCGACTCTTTAGTCAGCAGGCTTTGGTCGCGACCATTTACGTCGAAAGTAACGTACGTATCTGCTTTTACTTGATCAAATGACAGTGTCACTTCATTGAATGTTGCAGTATTGCCAGAAGCCAATTTCCAAACCATTTGTTGGCCGACAGATTCAATACCGAACTTTTCTTGAAGAAAGTCAGCCGCTTTTTGGCCCGACTTTTCAAGCTCCTTAGTTAGTTGGCTAGTCAGCGTTTCCACTGTTGCTTTCGCTGCTGACTGCTGCGCTGCAATGGAGCCAGGTGTATTTCCTAGAGGGCTACCGCCACGTTTCTTAGCCATTAACTATTCTCCTGTTCACGCCACACGTTCAGAATATCGCGGAGGATCTGGCTGGTGACTTCGTAGCTGTTTTGTTGCGCGCTTTGGAAGGTCGCTTTACTTTTTGGGTACTCACTTTTCGACATATCAAAAACTGTCGAAAGAAGAGAAGATGCCTGACGAACCGCTTCACTGTGTTTGAACTCTTTCGAGTACAGATACGGCGAGAATTGGTCGTATAGGTTGTTCATCAAATCTGTCGTTGTTGAACTATCACGATGATTTGTAAGCAAAATCTTCATGAAGTCATAACCTTGGTGGTTAGCATTCTCTAACAGTGCCCAAACTTGTGGGATGTAGCTAAAGTATGAACAAGTCGCATCGATATCGTTTTCAGTAATAGATAGTGGGAACACCACACTGGTTGCTGCGTAATATGCGTTAAACGTCGCATAGCCAAGTGATGGTGGCGTATCGATGATGATGATATCGAACTCGTCCTGAACACTTTCAATAATGTCGTGCAGCAGCGAATATGGTGATGCAAGAGTTTGGCTAAATACACGCTCGTGGAACCAACCTTCCATAGCGCGATCGCTTTGCGCTGCAGGCAGAATACGCAAGTTAGGGATAGTGGTTTCTAAAAATGCTTCTGAAACGGCTTGTTCAAATGTTTCACCTTCATCTAGATCAAAGGTGCGCATCATAAGATCGCCAACAGAAAGGTAACCTTCTTGTTCCGCTTCTGGAGCGTAGTACATAGAGAGGGTTGCTTGGCCGTCCATATCAATAAGGCCAACGCGATATTCTTGGTGGAATTCAGTCGCTAAACCAGAAGCAATGGTCGCTGCTGATACGGTTTTACCCACACCACCTTTTTGGTTTTGGATAACCATAACTTGCGCTTTTTGCTTTTCGCTGCGGATAAATTTCGCATCTTTGCGTAGATTTTCCGGCAGTAGGTCGCGCACTTTGTACATTTCTGAGATGTCGATAGACCATTGTGAGTCTTCATGGCGACGTGGATCAATCTCCGCAGCTGTTACGTAACGATCCAGTGTTTTCGCATCAATACCTAGGTAAGTTGATGCTTCTGCTCGTGTAAAGTTACGCAATTCTTTGCGATGATTGGCTAATAAACGTTGATTACGACGCTGAATGTATGCGTCTGCACCGGTTTTTAGCTGTTGAAACGTAGTCGTGGTGTTTTGGGTATCCATTTCTGCCTCCATCTAGGGATAAGAAAGAGTATATACCTCAATTTTAAAGGTGGGTAGTAAAAAATGATGGAATTGTTTTTTATAGATGGTCGATTGCGCGAGATGTGACCAATCTCGCGCAAATAATGAACAAATTAACCTGTTTGAAGGTCAATCGGGAGGTAGGTTAAGAGTACTACTCGGGATAACGTTCTATAGTGTTTAACTAAAAGTGCAATTTCCCTGAGTGATATTCAAGTCCGTCTTCAATATCTTCACCAAGCAACACTGGGCCATCCAAATCAACCACCTCTGCGTTGGTCGCAATTGGCAGAGCCGCTTTCATAGCGATCGAAGTGCCAAGCATGCAACCAGCCATAATTGAGAAGCCGTATTCACGAGCTTGTTGTTCCAAGAGTAATGCTTCGGTTAACCCGCCTGTTTTGTCGAGTTTGATATTGACCATTTCATAACGTCCCTTTAGGTCAGCAAGTTGTGCTCTCGTGTGGCAGCTTTCGTCTGCACAGAGTGGAATAGGGTGCTTAATACTGGCTAGGAGTTGGTCTTCTCCTGATGGTAGAGGCTGCTCAATCATGGTGATATCAAAAGGGGCGAGTTGTTCGAATAACTGTTCTAAATCGAGAGAACTCCACGCTTCATTTGCATCGAGTATGATTTTGCAATTCGGAGCTGCGGTTCTCACTGCAGTAACTCGTTCTACCACTGATTCATCATCCAATTTCACCTTTAACAGTGTCGCGCCTTGGTCTACGTATTGCTTGGCCTGTTTTGCCATCGCTTCCGTATCACCAATGGAAACTGTCATGGCAGTCTCTATTGCAGGGCTAATTGTGAAAAGCGGCGATGGGAAGGATGTCCCCTCTAGTTTGCCAATCAAATCCCAAAGCGCGCAATCTACGGCATTACGTGCTGCGCCTGCTGGCATTGATTGTAAGTGCTGTTTCGCTTCTTGCGGTGAAAGGCTGATTAAGTCCGAGGTCCAGCTTTCTATTTGTGCTATTACTGACTCGACACTCTCGCCGTATCTCGGGTAAGGCGTGCACTCTCCAATCCCTTGCTGATGGTCATGAGAGACGGTCACTCTTACCGTGTGACAATGAGTTCGTGCGCCTCTTGATATGACAAAAGGGGTCGCCAATTCGATGCTGTACGGAGTCGCTTCTAATAACATGGTTTATTCTCGCAAGTTAAAAGTTGGCATTGAGATAGCTGGCAATGGACTGGATTCCGAAACGTACAGGGTCAGTAACAGGTATCTGATAAGTCTCTTGCCAATCTGCACAGAGCGCTTTGGCTTCCTCTTCACTCAGAGCTGAAGTATTAAGACTAATACCCGCTAATGCAGCTCTTGGGTTTGTTAATCTAGCTGCCGCCAAGTTCGCTTCTATCGTGGCAGAGATTGAAGGGAGTTGGCAATGAGGAAGGTGACGAATGTGAGGTCTACCGACTTCATGGCAAAGTACAAGCGCATCTGCTTGAGCACCATGAAGCAAGCCTAAACTCACTCCTGCAAAGGAAGGATTAAATAAAGAACCTTGTCCCTCGATGATATCCCACTGGTGGTCGTCAAAACTTGGGCTGATCGCTTCTACTGCGCCAGAAATGAAATCGGCAACGACAGCGTCGATTGAGATACCATCGCCTGCAACGAGAATCCCAGTTTGACCCGTCGCTTTGAATTGCGCATCGATCTCAAGTTCCTTTAAGGCTTTTTCTAAAGCCAGAGCGGTAAACATTTTACCGACTGAACAATCCGTTCCGACGGTGAGAAGGCGTTTACCTTGGCGAGTTTTGCCTGTACCCACAGCTAAAGGCGCATCGTAATGACGTACATCGTGAAGTTGAGTTTTCTCTTTGGTTTGAAGCTCTGCAAGTTCCGGGATTTCAGTGAGGCGGGAGTGCATGCCCGATGCGATACTAAACCCGAGTTGTGCTGCTTTGATTAGTGTCGGTTTCCAAGTTTCAGGGATTACGCCTCCGGCATTGGCAGTACCGATGACTAGCGTTTTTGCGCCTTTATCTAGGGCTTCCTCTAACGTGAGATCATCGAGCCCTAGAGCGACTGTATCTGTCGTTAGTCTCAGTTCTCCAACGCACAGTTCAGGTCGCCATAGCGCAATACCGCGCGCCGTTTTGGCAGAAATTGGATCAGTAACGTCGCCTAAGAAGAGTAAGTAGGGTTGAGCGATAGACATGAAGCATCCTTGTTATCCTGTTGAATTGAAAACAGAGTAGTGGTTCACCGTGAACGGTTCGAATGCTTATTTGTTGGTTGCCTATAACAACAGGTTATAGGCTCGCTTCTAGTTGTTGGACGAAGTTTCTTGCTGAAATACTTAATGGGTTGTGTTCGGCATAAAGTAACGACACGGTAATATCAATGGCGGGTATTAATTTGGCCGTGTGTACTCGATCTTTGTATTGGCTTGCTGTCCAAGGGTCGACAATCGCGCAACCGACTTGATGCACGACTAACTCGGCTGCGGTACTGTAGTTTCTCACTGATACCGAAGGGTGGTAATCGGGTTCGAGTGTATGTATGGCTTGATGAAGCTGTGCTCCTAACGGGTCACGATTGTCGAGACCAATGAGTGTTTTGTCACAGCTCAGTAACTGTTTCAGGCTGATAACGTCATCATTTGAATCTTGAGGCGGCGTGATGACACACATCTCAGAGGTTATTAGTGTTTTTTGAACGAGAGAGTGTGGAGCATCATTGCCAAAGCAGATCGCAAGATCGATCTGGTTCTTTAATAGGGCATCGCATAGTTCATCTTGATTCCCTGTCGAGATCTCTATGTTGTAATCCCCACTGTTGCAGAGCTGGGCGATAAGAGGTGACAACATAGTGGAAGAGAGAATTGGAGGTGCACCGATTGTAAGGTGCTTTTCCCCAGCTTTAATTTTATTTGTCAGGTTCCGAAATTGACCCAACTGCTGATAGATTTTTTCTGCTTCGGGAAGGAGGAGATGTGCTTCTTTGGTTGGGACCAATCTTCCTTTGATGCGTTCAAACAGCGCGAACCCTAATTGCTGTTCAGTGTGAGAGAGAACACGAGTGACGTTTGGCTGTGAAACATGAAGGTGTTTAGCTGCGCCAGAGACGGTGCCTGATTTCATGACAGCATAAAAGATCTCAAGTTGTCTTAGATTCACGTCGTCAACCGCCATTAATTTCAAGTTTCATCACAGTAAATGAAAAACTTAGGTAATTAAAGTGGAAAATTATCTTGTGAATTTGGAACTATTGAATGAATTGAAGGCTTATGGTTGAGAATAAGGTGCTAGAAAATATTCGGATGTTATTTAAATTAAGAAAATGAATTGTATTAAATATGAATAATTATTCTAATGAACCGCGATCTTTGTATGTTGTTTAAAACAGTTTAAGTAACTAAGCAATAACTTAACTGTATCAAATTATTAAGAACGAATCTTAATTAGGAGAGAGCCCTATCCTTTAGTGGTACCTTCAGTTTAGTAAACTTAGTGTGAAAAATTCAAGTAAAGTCAATCACTAAGTATGGTTCATTTTTGAGACGATGGTGCAAATCCCATAGTTTTTTGGTGGTTTTTGTTTGACATTTAAGATGCTTCTTTGGTTGGGGATTAAACACATTTTGTTATTAAAATGTCCAACAGGATTGAAATCTCATTCTGAATATTTTTGTTTTTACTTAAATCATCACTATTGGTAATATTAATTTATAAATTCAAGTTTTACTAATGCTCTCCTATTTGGTGATGAATATCATCCAAGGATATAGGGGGGTATTTTTTTTCAATGGAATTCAGACATGACGTCAGTGATTGGTCATCGAATTAACTTACGACTACTTGTCTTATCTTTATGTATCTTGAGTGTCGCTATTACGTTGATGAACGTATTTCATTCAAGCTACCGAGCTCAACACGAATTAATAATCAATAAAAGCTTAGAAGCTAATCGAGTCTATGCTGACAAAATGGCAGCAATGACCGACGTATATGTTGAGCAAGTTATGTCTCAACTAAAGTACAGCGCGAGACTACTCTCCTCTCGGATCAATGATGCGAACTTTGTTACCCAAGAGACCACCAGGCTCAATCAACAGACAGACTCGTTTAACTCAGTGTATGTAGTGGACCAAGATGGTGTGATTGCTTCAATCATGCCAGAGAGTGTCAACCTAAAAGGGGTGAAACTGACATCTGAACGTTCGAGGCAGTCACTAAGGGCAAAAGCTCCTCTTATTTCCGACCCGTTTGTATCCCCAGCGGGCAATTATCTTATTAGTATGACGTATCCGATATTTACACCTGAAGGTAAATATCTTGGGTATGTAGGTGGTAGTATTTATTTAGAAGATTCCAGTCTTTTGAGTAACTTATTGAGCCGTCATAATTATAAGGATGGTTCGTATCTCTATGTCGTTGATCGAAACCGTTCTCTGATTTATCACCCGCAGAAGAGTCGTATTGGCGAAGTGGTACTGGGAAATGATGCTGTAGAAACAGTACTGAATGTTGGCGATGGCTCTAAGGGAATTGTCAATACTCAAGGCGTTGCTATGTTGTCGGGTTTTGCCATGGTGAAAAGCACTGGCTGGGGGATAATAGCTCAAACTCCGAAAGACCGAGCTATTATGGAGTTAGAGACACAAATGCAGTACGTTATGTTTGAGTCGATTCCAGTCGGAATAGGCACTTTGATCTTCATTTGGATTTCAGCGATTTGTATTTCAAGGCCATTGTGGCAGCTCGCTAACACCGTTAATAAATTCGATACCACGCATTCTCTATCTGCTGAATTGAGTAATGTTAACCCTTGGTATTTTGAAGCGTCACAACTGAAAGTGAGCTGCGAGAATACCTTCAATTTAGTATCGAATCAGATAGAGAAACTACATTCTGAGAATCTGACTGATCCAATGACAGGTCTATTGAATCGCCGAGGGTTGAAGCGAGCAATCGAAAATTTCCAAAATAATGGAAAACCAGTATCTGTGTTGGCATTAGATATTGATCATTTCAAAGCCGTAAATGATAAATATGGCCACCAGTTTGGTGATCAGTTGCTTAAACAAACTGCACAGTTGATGAAAGCTCAGGTGAGAGATGCGGATGTTGTGTGTCGTTCAGGTGGGGAAGAGTTCATCATCTTTTTGGATGGTTCAAACATGGAAGTGGCGTATGAGATTGCAGAGCGCATTCGTCTCTCGATTGAGTCGGATATCACCTCTTTAGAAGAAGGCGCCACAATCTCTATTGGTGTTGCTCAGTGGTACGGCGATACTACACCTATATCGTTGACGCTGGAATTGGCAGACAACGCTTTATATACAGCGAAAAGAAATGGTCGAAATAGAACGGAGCTTTTCTCCTAAATTCTAATCTATTGAGTAGGGGCGCGGTGCAAATAACCGCGCCCCTTTTTTATTTCAGGCTGAACATGTCAAACTTGTAGTGTTAGGCAATGGATTGCTCTAGATAGAACTGCATTTCTGATTGCGGAACCATACCACCCCCTGTCGCCCATACTAGATGAGTTGCGTTAGCCATTTTAATATCGTCGAAGCCCATTTGTGCTCGGTATTCATTACTATTGGTTAAAATCACCGGGCCGATCATGCCTGCGAGGGCGGAGGGCTCAAGCTGAATGTCTTCCGATTCGCTGAGTTGGCGAAGAAGGCGATACATACGTGCATCAGAGATGGTGATGTATCCGTCTAACAGTCTTTCCATCGCTCGACCAACAAAGCCAGAAGCGCGACCGACAGCGAGCCCGTCTGCAGCGGTGATATTATCGATACCAATATCTTGAACACTGATGTTATCGTGCAACCCCGTGTGAACCCCAAGCAACATACAAGGTGAGTGGGTAGGTTCGGCAAAAATACAATGGACGTGATCACCGAATGCCGCTTTTAGTCCGAACGCGACGCCCCCCGGACCTCCGCCAACGCCACAAGGAAGGTAAACAAACAGTGGATACTCAGCATCGACGACGATATTCTTCTCAGCAAACTGCTGCTTTAAGCGCTCTCCGGCCACGGAATACCCAAGAAACAACGATTGTGAGTTCTCATCATCAATGAAAAAGCAGTTCGGATCTTTCTCTGCTTCTTTGCGTCCTTGAGCAACGGCCACTCCGTAGTCTTGTTCGTACTCGACAACCGTTACTCCATGAGAACGCAGTTTGTCTTTTTTCCAAGCCTTGGCATCTGCCGACATATGAACTGAGACAGAGAAGCCCAACTTTGCACTCATAATTCCGATAGACAACCCAAGATTCCCTGTTGATCCAACGGCGATGCTGAATTGGCTAAAGAATGCTTTGAATGGTTCGGTTGCTAACAGGGTGTAGTCATCACCTTCATTGAGCATCCCCGCGTCGATGGCCAGTTTCTCTGCGAGTACGAGTACTTCATAGATACCACCTCTGGCTTTAATCGAGCCCGAAATAGGTAAGTGGCTGTCTTTCTTTAGCATCAACTGTCCAGCGATATGGGGTGTGTACTCGCTGTCTAAAGTTGCTTTCATCGCAGGAATGGAGACAACATCAGATTCGATGATGCCGTTACTCTTTTGGGTGTCTGGAAAAACATGAGCTAGGTAAGGAGCGAATCGCTTTAGTCTGTCACTGGCATCTTTGATGTCGCTCTGATCCAGTCCAACATGTGGCAACCCATCCTCAAAGCTAGTGATAGCAGGGTTGAACCAAGAGGTTTCCTTAAGTGAGATCAACTCTTTGATAAGCGGATACTGTTGGGTGAGTTGGTCAATTGCGATCGTCATCTTGATACCTTTCATTGTGACAAGTGGAGGTGAGTGTATATCGATAAGCACCTACTCACCAAAGCCTTTTGATCTGATTAGATAGGTTTTAAAGGTTGTTAGCAAATGGCGATAACGCACACTTAGCTCAGCTAGATTCAAATCAAAGCGACAAGACTACTAGCTTCTGACATACAATTGACAAAAATATCTAGACCGACCGGTTTGTATTGGCTATTCTGTAGCAAATTAACTACGAGGTGCTGTATGAAATATGATCTAACACCAGTGCAAATGGAAAATGCTCTCAGCTCTATGAAGGAAGAATTTGCAGCGAACCCGATGCCAAGTCAGGTGAGCAGAATTAAGAAACTAACGGAGCTTAAGTTCGCGCTGATCGAATATACAGACAAACTTTGTACAGCAGTCAGCCTAGACTACGGACATCGCAGCCAACTGGACACATTGATGGCGGATATCGTGCCTTGTATCGGTAATATTGATCATACGATTGACTGTCTGCCTCACTGGATGATGTCGTCAATTCGCCACGCCGGTGCTTTGCTTTCTACATCTCGAGTTGAAGTGGTCTACCAACCTAAGGGTGTGGTTGGGATTGTTACACCATGGAACTTTCCAATCATGCTTTCCATTGGGCCCCTGATATCCGCGCTGGCAGCAGGTAACCGAGCGATGATAAAAATGAGTGAATTTACCCCATATACCAACCAAGTGTTGGGCGAAATGCTCGCAACGGTATTTGACAACTGTGAAGTTCAAATTGTGGAGGGTGAAGCCGATATTGCAGCGTCGTTTACATCGTTAAGCTTTGATCACATGTTGTTTACGGGGTCCACGCAAGTTGGTCGCCACGTAATGAAAGCTGCTGCGGGCAATTTAACCCCTGTTACTCTTGAGTTAGGCGGTAAATCGCCAGTCATAGTGGCAGAAGACATGCCAATCGATATTGCAGTAGAACGCATCATTCATGGCAAAAGTCTTAACAATGGGCAAGTTTGCGTAGCCCCTGATTACATATTGTTGCCAGAGAGCAAAATTGAGCAGTTTATTGACGAGTACAAGTCTCAGTACCAAAGCTTGTTTGTTGAAGGAGTGTATTCGAAGAACCTGACCTCAATGGCGAATCAAAGGCAGTATGATCGAATCATGGCGTTACTGGGTGAAGAAGAGCAGGCAGAAACTCGAATTGAATTCTGCCATAGCGATGCACTTGATCCTGATAACCATAGATTAGTTACCCATTTATTGGTTGAACCAAGTTTGACCTCTACTGTTATGACAGAAGAAATCTTTGGTCCTTTACTGCCAATTATCGGGTATCAAAATATCGAAGAGGCGTTTTCCATCGTTAATAGTAAGCCTCGACCTCTCGCGTTATACCTGATGACTTTTGATCGAGACTTGCAAGCGGAAGTGAAAACTCGAGTTCATTCTGGGGGAATGTGCATCAATGACTGTGTGTTCCACTTGGCTGTGGATGACGCACCGTTTGGTGGTGTTGGAGAGTCTGGGTTGGGGCACTATCACGGTAAAGAAGGGTTTCTCACTTTTTCTCATGCTAAAACCGTAATGGAAACGGGCTTGGACCATAGAGTAAAACACTTGTTTTCAGCTGAAGATAACGAATTGAAATCAGCAGTTATGAATATGTTTGGTAAATAGCGAATTATTTAAATTAAGTTGTAAGGTTATTAATATGTTAGAGCGTTTTTTTGAAAAGACGATCAAGTCTTATTTGATCATCACAGGTCTACTGACTGCCACCGCATTCTCTACGTTTTTGGCACCAGAGTGGAGCATGAGGACTCTGTTTTCCTACAACGACGTGATGATGATGAATAAAGAGTATCTGCAAGGAACCTATCAGCATTGGGGAGTGATGGTAGGTTGTATTGGTGTTTTGCTCATGTTCTCTGCGAAATACAAACAGCTTAGAACCTCGACCATGATTTACAGCGCGTTCGAGAAATCCATGTTTGTTGGAATTTTTTTATACAACATTTGTATCAATGATTACCAATGGTTCTACGGTTGGAGTGGTGTGTTCGCGCTTGATGCGTTCGTCACGATTTATTCATTAGTATATCTTTATTACTACTTGACTAGAGATAAATCTCAAACGCCAGCTCACCTGCGTTGATCACCTAGTTAAAGCTAAGCCCGCATACTGCGGGCTTTTTTTCGTTCTAGTCTGAGTAAAAACCGTGAGATCAAAAAGATCTTTCTTGACACATAATTGACATTACTGCACTAGACCGACCGGTTTGTATTGGCCTATTATTTAATCATTAAATGACAAGAGGCAATACTCATGACAAACCAAAACTTTAACTATCAGCTAAAAACCACGATACACGCGCAAGAAAATGGCATTGCAAACATCCCAATGTTATTTGCTCGACTTGGTGCGAAGCGCGTCGTGCTCTTCTCGGATCAAGGATTAAAGCAACTGGGTTACATTGAAAAGTTCTCCGCTCTATTTGAAGGCCAGCGCCAAGTCGAATTGGTTGGTATCTATACTGACATTGAGCCTGATGCAACATGTAACAACATTAATGCTGCGATCGCTTACGCTCATAGCGTGCAAGCTGATGCGATCCTCTCGGTAGGCGGTGGCAGTGTTATTGATGCGTCAAAAGGAGTGAAGTACGCATTTCACAAAAACATTAATGACATTCGTTCTATTATCTCGGGGGGTGGGCACATGGAGGTGTGGCCAAATAATCAAGACATCAACATCCCTCATATTGCTGTTCCTACTACTGCGGGCACCGGTGCTGAAGCGTCACCTATCGCAGTCTTTTTCAAGGAACACGAAAACATTAAGGCCAGCTTAGTTGCTTCTGGTTTGGAAGCAGACATTGCTGTACTTGACCCAACGCTAACCACAAAGCTTCCAACTCACTTAACTCGTTCAACTGCGATGGACGCGCTGACCCATGCGGTTGAAGCGATTGTGTCTCCAATGAGCAATAGTTTCACGGATGCTTATGGCATTCATGCTGCGAAGTTGATTATTGATAATTTACCTTTGGCACTAGAGCAACCAGACAACTTAGTTGCGAGAGCAAACCTATTGCAGGCGAGCACTATGGCTATTTCTGCGTTCTATGCTTCGCTGGGCGGTATTCCAATTCATAATTGTGCTCATGCATTTGGGGCGATCAGTCACATTCCACATGGGGACGCAAATACTGTCTTAATGCCAATTGTGGTGGAAGCTTTACCTGAATTCTATGTCCCGAATGCACCTAAATTAGCCGCCGCTTTCTCATTGGAAACCTCAGGCACTAATGAAATGGCTTATCAGCGAGTTCTTGGATTTTTGCGTGAGTTCCAAGTTCGTATTGGAGCGATGCAACGTTTTAACCAGTGGAGTTTCGATGATTCAATTAAGCAGGAGATTGCTCAAGCGATAGAAAAGGATATCAGTTTTCAGTTTTATCCAATGACCCCTCAAGCTATTTCCAACATCATTGAAGGTGCTGTTTAGTTGCACGTTATCGATATATCCATTTAGGAGGCTGACGATGAAAATAGAAAATGTACTTCTATCGGCGTTAATCGTTTTTGCGCCATTAGTGCTGTTTATTTAGTTTTTTGAAAACAAGGACGTTTTGTTTTTCGTGTCTGAGGAGGCGAATCATGCCGTATAAACGTTTAATTTTAGCTTTGTTTTCTTTGTCTGCTTGCGCGTTGTTTTGGATTCCGTTGAGCTCTGCCAATCCGGCCTACTCTGAGCCGTCGAATGCATCTCAAAGGCTAGTCGTGGCGATGTTAGAGAAAGCTTATGCCGGAGACCCTCACGCCCAGGTGGGAATTGCTCATCACTATTTAGACGGAACACACCTGGAGCAAAGTGAAGAAAAGGCTGCCCAATGGTTCAAAACGGCCGCAACGGCAGGTAACCCAGAAGCTCAAACTCAGCTCGGCCTCATGTACTTTTCTGGTAGCGGCGTCCAAGCCAATCAATCGCAAGCGGTGGTCTGGCTTGGGAAGGCTGCAGAACAAGATTACGACCCTGCGCTCGACTTATTACATTGGATGTCCCAAGCCGCGCACTGATTCTAATACACATTTTTCACAGTAATTGGAGAACGTCCTATGAAGACATTCAAGAAGTCTTTAGTTTTTACCGCGATGGCTGCAGCAAGTGGTGCAGTCGTAGCAGCAGAAAATGAACAACCCAATATTGTCGTAATTGTTGGCGACGATGTCGGATTTGCCGATACGCAACCTTATGGTTCAGAGGTCGCTACACCCAATTTGATGGAGCTTGCTGAAGAGGGCATTAAATTTACTAACTTTCACGCGTCACCTACTTCTTCGGTGACTCGTTCAATGATGTTGACAGGTGCGAATAGCCATGAAGTTGGCTTGGGTACGTTTGATTACGCGGTTTATCCTGATGCTGTTGGTGAACCAGGCTATGAAGGGTTCCTCACGAAAAAAGGTGTGACGGTCGCAACATTACTTAAAGAGAACGGATACCACACATACATGGCGGGTAAATGGCATTTAGGTCACGATGATGGCTTTTTACCAGATGATCGCGGTTTTGAAGAAAGCTATGGCATTCTAGCTGGTGGCTCAAATCACTTTAACCGAGACATGATGTTCCCAGCGAAAAACGCCGCGACAGCACAGGCGCTTCAAAAAGGTGAAATACCTGGAGTGGAGGTGGAGCCGACATATCGAAATGGTGAAGTGGTCTCAGACGAATACAAAGGTCAATATTCAGATCAGGTGTACACCGATGAAGTCATCAAGATGATTGAGAGCAATCGAAATGATGGTAAGCCGTTCTTCGCTTACGTTCCATTCACCGCAATACATCTACCGCTGCAAGCACCGGAAGCGGCATACGCAGATAAAGTCGAATACTACGCCAAGCATGGCTGGGATTCTGTTCGAGAAGATCGTTTCAATCGAATGAAGGAGATGGGCGTAATTCCAAAAGACGCTTCGCTGTCCGATCGGAACTCTCTAAGCCGCCCATGGGATTCATTAACAGAGAAAGAGCAGCAGTGGTACGGTAAAAAAATGGCTGTTGCGATGGGGATGATGGAGCTTCAAGACCAACAAATTGGTCAGATCGTAGATTACCTAAAGAGCATTGATGAATATGACAATACTTACATCATGTACCTTGCCGACAATGGACCAGAAGCGACAGACATCACTGGAGAAAACATCAGTGATCTAATTCGCACATGGACTGCGCACCATTTTGATAATTCAGTGGAAAACCTTGGTAAAGAAAACTCAAGTGTTTCTCTTGGCCCTGAGTGGGCGAGTGCTTCCACAGGCGGTCTATCATGGTACAAAGCGTATACAGCAGAAGGCGGAATCAGAGTCCCATTCATCGTGAAGCCTGCCAAAGAACTACTTGAAGGTGATGGAGCATTAAAACCGGGTACGCAAACCAACGATCTTTCTCAGGTGAAAGATGTGGCGGCAACTATCCTAGAAATAGCAGAGGTTGAGCACCCTGGTACGTCCTACAAAGGAAGAAAAGTTGCGCCAATGAGTGGGGTAAGTTTACTGCCGTATTTTGAAGGGAAAACGGAAACGGTTCATACCAGTGATAATCCGATTCCATTCGAACTGTTTGGTAGTGGGATTCTGCTCAAAGGTGATTACAAGATCATTCGTATCTCAACGGGTATGGGCGGTGACAGTGAATGGCACATGTATAACACCAAAACAGATCCAGCAGAGCAACATGATTTAAGAGATAAGAAGCCTATTCTATTTAGAGAGATGTTGGCGGATTATCAAACTTATGAGAGGGAGCAGAACATTATTCCCGTTGATGAACGCTGGAATCCATTCGAGAATGTGAAATAAGTGCGGACCCATATAGGGGAAGCATCGGTCGCTTCCCCTCAATCATAAAAGGATGTTCTTGTGACTTAAAAGTTAAGGCCCTTATCTATGACTAATCTCTCTGTTCCTCAGTTTAATGGTAAAGCACACAGCAAGCTTCAAGCTCTAGCGAAACCTATTGGTGCGGTGTGCAATATAAATTGCACTTATTGTTACTATCTCGACAAACAACAACTTCTAGAATACCCCAAAGGCGAGTCATATATTATGGATGAAGGGATGCTTGAAGCGTATATCAAGCAATATATAGAGGGCCAAAATACACCTGAAATCGTGTTCTCTTGGCATGGTGGGGAACCTACTATGTTGGGATTATCTTATTTCGAAAAAGTCGTCGAGTTTCAGCAAAAATATTGCCCTGAATATAGCAAGATCAGTAACGATTTGCAGACTAATGGAACGCTATTAAATGATGAATGGTGTCAGTTATTTAAGCGCCATGATTTTATTGTTGGTGTGAGCATCGATGGCCCTGAGCATTTACATAACCACTACCGAAAAAATAGAGCGGGTAAAGGGACGTTTGCAAAAACCATGAAAGGTATTGAGCTTTTGAAGTCTCATAACGTTTCATTTGCCACACTAACATGTGTGAATGACGTGACAGGGTGTTACCCGCTTGAAGTCTATCAGTTTTTACGAGATGAGGTTGGCTCGAAACAGATTCAATTCATCCCTGTTGTAGATAAACGCTCTAGCTCTACGAATAATAAATGGATGCATGCGAACAAAGCGATCATCCCGGTATCAGGGCCTGTGGAATCATGGAGCGTAGGTTCTCGCCAGTGGGGAGTATTCCTCTCGACTATTTTTGACGAATGGTTCAAGCAGGACTTCGGCAGAGTATTCATTCCTTACTTTGAAAACGTTATAGGTATGTGGATGGGTAAGCCAAGTACGATGTGTACTTTGAGTGATATCTGTGGGAAGGGGTTAGCTGTGGAGCCGAATGGTGATGTGTACTCGTGTGATCATTATGTGTATCCAGAGTTTCGTATCGGTAATATCCTTAAAACGAATCTAGCTAGTATGGCCTTTTCCTCACGTCAACAGGCTTTTGGATTTGGTAAACAAAAATCACTGCCAAAGCAATGCTTACAATGTGCGTTTAAGTTTGCCTGTCATGGTGAGTGTCCAAAAAATCGTATTATTAAGTCCAATGATGGCGAAGAAGGCCTGAACTACTTATGCTCTGGTTGGCTTAGTTTCTTTAAGCATGTCGATCCGACCATTCGCTCACTACTCACTGTTAATGGTATTAGTGCTTTAAATGAGAAATAGACTTCACTTGGTTCGGTCACCAAAAAACTCACTTGTGGTTCAGACACAAGGATAGTCCGGGCCAAAAGAAGAGCTACGTGCATCTTTGCTGTTTCACCTTCGCCTAGACCCGTACTGCTGGCCCTTTTCTGTATGAGAGCTAATCTAGCTAATTGAGGAAACTGTTTCTTGCATGGCTGTATCTAGAATCGCACGATTTCTTTGCATTGCCGCCATGAGGGTTGAGCCAAGCCAGAGTCCATAAAGTGTGCGAGATAGTGCTTTAGGGTCGGTGATGTTAAACTCGCCATCTTCATTTCCTTCAATAAACAGATCCGCCATGCGCTGGATGATTTTCTCGGCACCCTCCGACATTGTGGACTGCATTTGGTTGGAAGTGCCAGAAATCTCGCCTGCCAGTTTGACAACCAAGCACTGGATTTGAAAGTTGTCTGTTAGCTTGGAGTCGCTCCAGAACGTAAAATATTCAATCACTCTTTGACGGCGTGTCATTGTCTCATCACTTAAGTAACCATTTAATATCGATAAGTGGTCATCAAAGTAATTCCCAAGTAGGATTTCGCCAAAATGTTCTTTTGATTTGAAGTAGTGGTAAAAAGAACCTTTGGTGCCCTCTGCCTCGTTGATGATCTTCATAAGTCCAACACCGGCAAAGCCATGTTCATTAATCAGCTTGTAGCCCGCATCTAACATGGCTTGGCGCATATCTTTCATTGGTTTCCACTCTCCACCTAACATAGTCTAGAGAGTATACCAACCGCTTGGTCTAGTAGCGACAAGTAATTGCGCTGGGCAATATAAACTTGTTGTCTTCACCCATTAGCTGATTTGATAAAAGTGTTAACTAGGTAGGTATTTATCAAGTGAAAGGTGATATGACGACAATATATTTCATTCATTTATGTGAGATTTATTGATGTTATGTTGGTGCGATTTTAACTATTGAGATCGTACACACACCAAAAAAGAAAGCGCTTTCTTTTTTGGTGTGTGTAGAGATATAGTGACTTCCACATATTTGAATTAGTGATGTCAGTTGAAATATAGATAACAGTAGTCACTAGTACTACAAGGAAGGAGATAAATATGCACAAGTATGCCAAAGGACCATCCTTAGCAGGGCTTGATATTAGTTTATACAGTAATGATGAACTTAAAGGGCTGGTACGCAAATTACTAAAACGCAAGATCCATGGTATATCGTTTAGCCCTTATATTCCTGGACAAAGCCCTGGCTCGTTGCTCTCGGAAGAACAAATTCGAGAACGTCTCTCCATCATACGTCCCTATGTTAAATGGATACGTACATTTTCATGCACCGATGGGAATGAGTTAATTCCTAAAATCGCTCATGACATGGGGCTAAAAACTTTGGTTGGTGTCTGGCTCGATGATGATCTAGAGAAGAATGACATTGAGTTAAAAAATGCAGTAAAACTCGCTGAAGCTGGTTATGTCGACATGCTAGGAGTCGGTAATGAAGTGTTGCTGCGTGGAGAGTTATCTGCGGATCTCTTAGTGGAATACATCGAGAGTGCAAAGAAAGCAGTACCGAACATCGATGTTGGTTATGTTGATGCATATTACTTATTCGAATTAAACCCAGCGGTGACTAATGCCTGTGATGTGGTTTTTGCTAACTGTTATCCTTTTTGGGAAGGTGTACCTATCGAGCACTCTTTGGTCTACATGAAGGATATGTACCAAAGAGTGTCCAAGGTTTCAGGCGGCAAGAGGGTGGTGATCAGTGAAACTGGCTGGCCGAATGAAGGGCCATCCGAATACGGTGCTGTGCCTTCGTGGGAAAATGCTATCCGATATATGTTAAATACTTGCCAGTGGGCGGAGAATGATGCCATCGATCTATTTTACTTCTCTTCTTTTGATGAGGCTTGGAAAGTTGAAAAAGAAGGGGGAGTAGGTGCGTGTTGGGGGTTATGGAGCGAAGAGGGAAGACCAAAGTATGTCTAAAAAACATAGTTCACTTCCATATGGTAGAGCGATTTGCTATTCGGGCTATCGAAATGGACAGAGCCCTGTAACTGGAGCTTATCCAAGCTACGAGCAAATCAAAGAAGATTTACTGATTCTGGAACCAAATTGGGACTATCTCCGACTTTATGACAGCAGTACTCATGCTGAGTTGGTTCTGAAAGTTATTCAGGATGAGAAACTATCTCTACGAGTGCTGTTGGGTAATGACTTAGCGGCAGAGCTTAGTAATCCTAACTGCCCTTGGGAAGCCCAGTACTCAGTAACGCAATTGGCGGAAAATAAGGCTTACAATATACGAGGATTGTTACGCACTATCGAGCTCTCAAACCGTTTTAGTGACATTGTCGTGGCAGTCTCTATCGGTAATGAGGCGAGTGTCGATTGGACCGATCACTTGGTTAGTGTGGAAAGTCTTGTCGCTTATGCCCTAATTTTAAAAGAGAAGATATCTCAGCCAATTACTTTCTGTGAGAATTATGTGCCATGGTGGAACAAACTAGCCCCACTTGTTGAGGTCATCGATTTTATCTCTATTCATACCTATCCTGTGTGGGAGTATCAAGGTCTTGAAAGTGCTATGGATTACACAGTTAGCAACTATACCTCTGTCGCAAGTAAGTACCCTGATAAACCTGTAATAATAACCGAAGCCGGCTGGGCAACTAAATCTAATGGCCGAGGAATTGAGGTTAACAATGCATCTGAAGAACTCCAATGTGAGTACCTCCGACAATTGGTTAATTGGGCTGAAAGTGAGCAGGTATTAACGTTTGTATTTGAAGCATTTGATGAGCCTTGGAAAGGGTCAGAGCACAGTGATGAACCTGAAAAGCATTGGGGTATTTACTATGAGTCCAGAGCTGAAAAACCAGCGGCAAAAACAATGCGCTTGGCGAAGGGTTAAGAGGGCATAGAAGTAATATTCCTTGTTCAAATTAGCGAGTAAATAGGGCGGATTTTATTACACCAAAATTCGCTCTATTTAAATTTTCATCGAACCTAAAACGTAGAGCAATGAGACAACCCGCCAGAAATGGTTGACGCAATGCATAATGTTTCTCTCCCTCTCCACTTAATGAGGAAGTGAACTAGAGTTGCAATTAGGGTAAGAATAAAAATCGTCATTCACCACCTTTGGTATTTATCATGACGCAAACCTTCTGGCACACTGTTGAACAAACATTAGTTTTGGAAAGTCGAACATTGGCAGATCATAAAGAGAGGTTAAACAAACTTTAACGTAAAGCCTCAAAGTTTGTGACGTAACCTTTTTTCCTCAATATATCATCAAAACAATCGAGCCAGATTTTGATGAGTAGTTCGTTGCTGCGTGCTGTTTTCATCACGACACAATAATCGATGTGGTTATTGAAATCCTGTGGTTTTAAGGCTTTCATTCGACCGCTGTCTAGCCATTGTTTGGCGTAGAAGCTTGGCAAATAGCCAGTGAATTCATCAGTCAAAATCAAGAAAGCCGTCGCTTCTTTATCATCGGTCGTCGCCTTAGTGTTATAACGCGACCACTCAACACCATTAGAATAGTTTGATTGTATTGTCGGGAGCTGCAAGATATCCGTTTTGCTGATGTCGAGATAGCTGCGTCTGAAGATGGTGTGGTTGCTTGAAGCGTACAAATACTCTTTTTCTTTGTACAGGTCTAGATAGGTCAATCCGGCGTCAGGCGTTGTCCTCTGCATGACGGCAATGTCGACTTCATCCTGACTGAGCTTCTCTTTCGCTGCTTGGCTGCTTCCCATAGTGAGGTACAGGTTAATGTTGGGAAACTTTTGGCTGACCTTCTGTAAGGTGTGGGTGACCAGCATCTCTTGGTGATTAATAAAGTTGTCGTCGATGTAAATACGTAGCTCGCCACGGGTGGTTTCATCGATGGAGTTGATCACATTGGTGAAGTTATCGATCCCTTCGTGCAGGGCCAAGTAGGCACGATAAATCACTTCTCCTTCAGGTGTTAGCTTGAAGCCGCCTCTCCCCCTTTGGCACAGGGAAAATCCAAATCGAGTTTCTAGATCTGACAGGGCGATGCTGATGGTTGCTTTGTTTTTACCTAGTACGTCTTGGGCAGGGGTGACGCCATTATTCTCAACCACCACTTTAAAGATGTTCAGCAGGCGTAAATCAGAGTGGGAAAATTGATTAATCGTTTTCTTAGCCATTGTTATCTCTAGTTAGTTTGAAATAAGCAAACTTATGTTTTGGTAAATGCAATTTAATGCTGGCGAGGTGATATGTAAAGTAAATGTTACTACTTTGTTTAATTGCTGTTTTGGCTACATGTCGTAACGGCAGATAAAAAGGAACGTTAACATGAATGGAGCACTCACCCCGAATCAGTTGGATTCTCTCTGGATGCCGTTTACGGCAAATCGTGAGTTTAAAAGTAATCCGCGATTAATGACTTCTGCGTCAGGTTGCTACTTTACCGATCAAAACAATCGTAAGATCTACGATTCGCTGTCTGGTTTATGGACTTGTGGCTTAGGCCATAACAATCAATATATTAATGAAGCAATAACCAAGCAGTTGGCCACATTAGATTACGCCCCTTCGTTTCAATTTGGTCACCCCTCTGCATTTGAGTTAGCTGAACGGATTACAGACTTGATGCCTAAAGGTTTGGATAAAGTGTTCTTTACCAATGACGGCTCTGAATCTGTCGATACGGCTCTGAAAATGGCACGTGCATACTGGCGTAAGAAAGGTATGGCGAGCAAAACCAAATACATCGGCCGCGTAAAAGGCTATCACGGTGTGAACTTTGGTGGAGTCAGTGTCGGTGGAATCGTTGGCAACAAGGCACTTTATGGGCAAGGCTTGGATACCGATCACTTATCACACACCATCATTCCCGGTAACGAGTTTCAAAAAGGGTTACCAGCTCAAGGGGCTTACTTAGCTGAGCAGCTTAATGAAATGATCGCTTTGCATGATGCCAGCAATATTGCTGCTGTGATCATCGAACCTGTTGCGGGTTCAGCGGGCGTGTTGCCACCTCCTGTGGGCTACCTGCAAAAGGTTCGAGAGATCTGTGATAAGAACAATATCTTATTGATCTTTGATGAAGTTATCTGCGCATTCGGACGAATGGGTGCTTATAGTGGCGCAGAGAAATTTGGCGTCACGCCAGACATCATGACCACAGCGAAACAGTTAACTAACGGCATTATTCCGATGGGTGCTGTGATCTGTCAAAGTGAAATCTACGACGCTTTCATGGCAAACAGTGGCGATATCAGCGCGATTGAATTCCCTCATGGTTACACCTATTCCGCATCGCCGGTTGCGTGTGCCGCTGCAATGGCCACGCTCGACGAACTCGAAAATCAAAACATCATGGAACGAGTGAATGGCCTCTCTCCTCTGTTTGAAGAGTCGGTCCACTCTCTGCGTGATCTTCCCTACATCAGCGATATCCGCAACTACGGATTAGCTGCCGGAATTACCCTGACATATAAAGATGGTTCACCAGTAAAACGACCTTACGAAGTGGCAATGCGCATGTGGGACAAAGGGTTCTACCTCAGATATGGCGGCGATACGGTTCAACTGGGCGTCCCATTTATCACCACCCCCGATGAGATTGATCGACTGGTTAATGCACTAGGCGAAAGCATTGAGAACAAATAAGACAAGGAGAAGGTAATGAACATTATTGGTCACTATATTAATGGACGCGTGGTAGAAACCAGTGAGAATTTCTTAGATGTCGACTGCCCATCAACAGGAGCAGTGGAGTCTAAGTTGGCAATGGCTGATAGAGCCTTGGTCGATGAAGTCATCACCATTGCTCAGCGAGCACAACAAGATTGGCGTAAAACGCCACCAGCAAAACGCGCACAGATCTTCGCCAAATTTAAAGTGTTGGTTGAAGACAACGCAGAGAAACTGTGCGAGTTGATAGGTAAAGAGCATGGCAAGATAAGCCACGATGCGATGGGAGAATTGATCCGCGGGATTGAAAATATTGAGTATGCTGCCGGGGTTCCTGAACTGCTTAAAGGTGAATTCAGTAAAGATGTTGCAGGCCAAATTGATTCTTGGAGTCAATTCGAGCCACTTGGGGTTGTTGTTGGTATCACGCCATTTAACTTCCCGGCGATGGTCCCGCTTTGGATGTATCCGATGGCGATCGCTTGCGGTAACAGTTTTATTCTCAAACCTTCTGAACGTGTGCCTTCAGCGCAGCTATTCCTAGCGCAGCTTCTTCAGCAAGCTGGCCTGCCAGACGGTGTGTTCAATGTGATTAATGGCGACAAGCTGGTGGTAGACGCACTGCTAGAAGATCCACGAGTGGAAGCTGTCAGCTTTGTAGGTTCCACACCGATTGCTCATTACGTTTATCAAGAAGCCGCACGTTATGGCAAGCGATGCCAAGCATTAGGTGGTGCGAAAAACCACGCGATTGTGATGCCAGATGCTGATTTAGATAACGCTGTAGATCAACTGATTGGAGCTGCTTTTGGTTCTTCTGGTGAGCGTTGCATGGCGCTATCCGTTGCTGTGGCGGTTGGAGATGAAGTCGCAGATGCACTGATTGCCAAACTGACTGAGCAGATGCGCTCCATCAAAGTTGGCCACTATGCCGAGAAAGAGAACAGCTTTGGCGCGGTTATCAGTCAAGAACACAAACAACGTATCGAAGAGCATATTACGTCATCGGTTGAGCAGGGGGCTCGTCTTGTTGTCGATGGACGCAACATCGAAGTGGTCGGCTGTCAGGAAGGTTACTACGTCGGCGCGACTTTGATTGACCATGTCACCACGGAAATGACCAGCTACCAAGCGGAAATCTTTGGTCCAGTGCTGCAAGTGATTCGTGTCGAGTCAATGGAGCAAGCCGTGCAAATCATTAATGACAACCTATACGGCAACGGCACGTGTCTATTTACCCGAGATGGTGAAGCGGCGCGCTACTTCAGTGACGAAATTAAAGTGGGCATGGTCGGCATTAATATCCCTCTACCTGTCCCTGTGGCGTATCACAGCTTTGGTGGCTGGAAGCAATCGCGATTTGGCGACCTGTGTATCTATGGGCCAGATGCTATTCGCTTCTACACCGATCGTAAAACCATCACTCAACGCTGGCCATCTTCCGGTGTTCGTGAAGGTATCAAGTACTCATTCCCAAGCTAGATTTCCCTAATGAGTTGTTCTAACTCATCTTTCTACCGGCTTAATGCCTTATTAAGCCGTCTTTTTGACAAGGAAGGAACTATGAAAACTAACAAGTTATTCAAGTCAGTAGCACTCGCAGCGATCAGTTCATGTGTGGTATTTAACGCAGCCGCTGAGCGTTTCATTTTGGCTCAAGCTTATCCAAACGACCACATCTTTAACTTTGCCGCTGAGACCTTCATGCAAGAGCTTAAGGAAACAGGCTCTGATTACACACCGCAATATCACTCTGGGGGCGATCTCGGTGATTGGCAGTCTCAGTTCGAGCAAGCGGTTGATGGGGTGATCCCGATGACCATTTCATTTGGTGCGTCGGAGTTCGATAAACGCCTTGATCTGACCTGGCTCGGTTACGTTGCCGACGATTGGAACAGCGCTAAACAGATCTATGGTCTGAAAGGTGGGATGCTCGATATTTACAACGACATCTTCGCTGATATCGGCCTTCATGCACTTGGTATTGTACCGACGGGTTTTGGTTCTATGGCTATCCGAAAAGGGGTAGGGAAAGTGCCTGTCGAGTTCCCAGAAGATACCAAAGGGCTGAAAATTCGTACGGTCGATGTGCCTGTCGCGGTTGACCGTTTTGCAGACTGGGGATTCTCAGCGGTACCTATGCCTTATGGTGAGTTGTACACCTCTCTTCAACTTGGCGTGATTGATGGCCGTGGATTTGGTCCTTCGATCGAAATCTGGCAAATGCGTGATGTACTAGAGACTTACATTCTTACCAAAGATTACTTTGAGCAAGGATTCTTTCTGGTGAACAAAGATTGGTGGGACGGATTGCCAGACGAAGAACGCAACAAGATGCAACAAGCGGCTGATAAAACCATGCAAGTTGTTTGGCAAAAAGCAGAACAAATTGATGCTGATTACCTGAAGAAAGTAAAAGGAGCGGGCATCAAAGTAGTCTCACTTACTGACGCGCAAATGGATAAAGCGAAGGCCAGTATTTACAGCAACGAATGGCCAAGTATGGAGAAAACGGTAGGTAAAGACATCATGGATCAAGTCTATTCCGTCTCCGGTGTTCAGAAGTAGTGATGTGAGGCAATTATGAACGACTCTCTTGCACAACGTGATGTGCCTGCTTTTTACAGCGTGTGTGATTTCTTAGAAATGTTACTGCGATTCATCATGATTAGCTCGGTTATTAGCTTGTCACTATTGATGTTCTTCCAAGTAATCCTGCGCTACGTGTTTGATTCTCCGTTCACTGGTATCGAAGAAGTCGCATTGTTACTTGGGGTATGGGTTTATTTTTCAGGTATGGCCTATGCCACTAAGACGAAAGAGCATATCACAGGGGGAGTCATTCACCTTATCGTCGACAATCCAAGGACCATCGAGCTGATTAAGCTGTTTGGCTATCTTGTCTCTCTCAGCGCACTGATGTTCTTCTCTTATCTTGCTATGGAATATGTGATGAAAATTTATGACAGGGGGCGGTTAAGCACCAACCTAGCGTGGCCTCGCTGGGTGTGGTCTTCTTCGATGGTGTTTGGTTTTATCCTTTCTTCGCTCTATTTGTTACTTGATATTGGTCGTGACGTTCGCGAACTGTTTAAACCGGAGGGCAGATCATGACCTTATTTATTCTCGCAATGGCTGTCACAGTCGTGCTGCTGCTGATCGGTGTTCCTGTCGCATTTGCTTTTGGGGTTGGCGCACTACTCTTTTCTTATATCACCGGTAGTAACATCTCGTTCTTGCTGCCGCATGGTTACAACACCGTAGCTAGCTTTTCACTGTTAGCGTTGCCATTGTTTATCTTTTCCGGTTTTGTGATGGCCGAAAGTGGCATCTCTGAACGTATTCTCAACTTCATTAATGCGTTCGTTGGGCGCATCAAAGGCGGTTTGGGAGCTGTGACCGTGATCAGTTGTACTCTGTTTGGCGCTATTTCTGGAAGTTCAACGGCTGCTATTGCCGCTATTGGCAAAATCATGATTCCACGAATGGTCAAAGAGGGCTACCCAGAAGGGCACGCCACTGGTTTGGTTGCCTGTTCGTCGGTATTGGCGTTGCTTATCCCACCATCGATACCTATGATCATTTTCTCGATTACTAGTGGTATTTCTGTAGGAGCAGCGTTCCTTTCGACCATAGTTCCTGGGCTATTACTCGCTCTCTGGTATTGCGTACTCAACCATTTTATTTTGAGAAATGAGCAGGGTATCCAAGTACATAAACCCAAGTCTTATAAAGCTCAGTTTCAAAATATCCAACAAACGGGAAGAAAAGCAACGTTCGCTCTTCTTATGCCTATCATTATTTTAGGCACCATATACAGTGGCTTGGCGACACCGACTGAGGCTGCATCTATTGCTGTGGTGTACTCAGTTGTCATTGGACTTATGGTGTACAAAGGCATCAGCTTTAAACAGCTAATGGATATTACTGTCGGTTCAGTAGCGATGACAGGATCCATTATCGCAGTGTTGTTCTTTCTATTTGTTATGAGTCGCGCAATGGTATTTCAGCAAATACCGAATCAGATCGCGGATGCGTTGCTGCAGATTAGCGATAACAAATTGGTATTACTCTTATTGATCAATGTGTTGTTGATGCTGATAGGCATGATAGTAGACGATATTTCCGGCAGTATTCTTGCTGCGGTTATTTTCCTGCCAATCATTAAGGCACTAGGCATCGATCCGATTCATTTTGCTGCTATCGTGGGCGTTAACTTGGGATTGGGGAACATCTCACCGCCATGCGCGCCTATGCTTTTCATGGCTGGGGGAGTGGCCAAGCTCTCGCTCGACAAATACATTAAACCAACCATGAAGCTGATTCTGCTTGGACATCTGCCTATGGTGCTCATCGTAACCTTCATCCCGAGTCTTTCCTTGTACCTACCAAGCGTACTGCTTTGATTTTGGTATACCTGGACGGTGTCCGAGTGATGATGCAGCGAATAGGCTTTGAGAGAAAAAATATTGTTTTCTAACGGAGTGCTATTTAATCCGAACCAAATTTAGATACAAAAATGCCTCCGTTTTTGGAGGCGTTTTTGCATTGCAGGTTTTGACTTTTGGGATTCTAGTTGGTGTTTGGATAAAAACGCGTTAGAGACTAAAGCTTAACGTGCCCGATATAGACTGAGATAATGGTCTTGAAGCAATAAACGCTTATTAGGTGAAACCTATTCGTACTGCACATATGGTTGCGTGTAAGCCAAAATATTCACGCACTCATTAGTCCCCGCCAGCATATATTCTTTTAGGTCGCCGCCCTCTACTATTAGCGGTGCAGTTTCACGATTGTTTTCCGAAGCTAGCCAGCCATTAGTGTTAACTTGAAACAGCAAATACCGAATCGCTGAACCCTCCCAAAACTCTAGCAGCTGCCCTTCGTCAAGAACTTTAAAGCCTTCAACATTTTCACATGTAACGTAAACAATTTGACCCGACGGAAAAACTAATTTGATGCGCAATATCGACAAATCATAATTCAGTGACAGGACATCGGGAGTTTGTCCTTTGACTCGTTCTTCGATACCAGAAATGCTAACCATATCCATATTTCACCTAATGCCTATTAGCTAGTTGTCTCCATAATGTCGAAGGCGACCAAATTGAAACTTGTTGCCTGAATAAACCACTCATGCCAAGGCACCATTTCCTTGAAGCCATTAAAGTGGAATGTGCTTCCATCAAAATTCGCATTCATGATTTCATCAATTGGGTACTCTGGTGTTTCGTGGCTCACAGGCGCACCATTATTTAACCAAGTGAGACTTTTTTCATTGGATACATTGTATAGAGTCATCACCCCATTTTGCACAATGAGATCGCTTCCATTTGAACTTGGATGCTCTTTACTGATGAAAATACCACTGAGAGCGATGATAATCTTGGAGTCAATTCTGGAAACATCTTCGATAGATACATCATGGAAGTTCATCTTCTCAAAGTCGGTATTAATTTCCATATACCCTCTTGCTAGCTAACGCCCTGCTAAGTGGCTAACAACGCATAGCACGACACTCACACTAACCGCCGTAAACACTGTACCAAACTAGAACCAAAATTGCCGAGCGTTGATAGTTCTTCTTAAGCAGATTGTTAGTTTTGTTTCACCTTTACAATATGACTATACGTTAAGGAAAGTGAAACAATAATAAATATCCCTACGATTTGACCTATTACTCCTAGGAGTAGCTGAGACGACGATAAAAATGCAATTGGCATAATCACAAGCATGCTCAATAAAAACATAAGCAACATTACTCCGCATATATAGAGAGTGTTGCTTTTACTAACCTCCCACGCATATTGCAGTGAAACGTCTTTTCCAACGGCTATAGCAGGGAAAATAATAGAAAGCCTACAGATTAATGGAAGTATGACCAGAAGTATAAGCGACAGCGTAACAACAGGTGACACGTCTAATGCAGATAAGAGAGCAACAGGCAAAAATGCTGTAATCATGAGCATTGAGTAACCTATGAAACGAAGTTCAATTTTTCCTATTTTGAATCGGCCCCACTTAGGTACTGAGTTGTCACCACTGATTACTACCCGATGAACATTTATCGCAACTATCGCAGGTAAGACAAACTGAGGTAATAACAGAATAACAGCTAGAAATCCGGTGGTAATGTTTGCTAGTAACCACTCTAATATCATGGAGAGTAGTATTGGAATAACCGTCGCTTGTGCTATTTGTTTTTTATACTTATACGCATAATATAGAGAGCCAACTACTGTTTTAATTACCACCAAAATCTCCTTATACAACTAACATTTTTTAATAACAGGCATTCTCGTTTTTCTGTTTGCCTGACTTCCAAGTAAGTTATCATAAACCCATAAAAATTAGCGATGATATATCGACATGCATATTCTTCTCTTATGTGGACACAGGTTGTTGCTCTGTTAATTTTTTAACAATGCGTCTAGCTTTAAAAAATCGCCTTAGACTTGTTGAGTCTGGGTTGGTGAAGTACTGTTAGGGGGCGTTTTTCTATCAATATTCCCTTTTCTAAGAAGACGAATTGGTCTGATACTTGGCGCGCGAATTCCATTCTGTGCGCTATGAGCAGTATTTCAAGCTAGGGCTAGTACTTGAGTTAGCATGGCTGGGTTTCGATTCACCACGTTCTATCTAAATCTTTAGCGTATAAAGTAATGGCGCGCTGATACTCTTTAATAGCATCACTATTAGTGGTTGATACTAAAAGTTCAAGGAGTAGGGATGTGGCTTCTTTATGGCGCCCCAAGTTGTAAAGGCACATTGCATAGAAAGGCTGAACTTCAACTGAATTGGGATACTCGCTTAGCGTTTGCTCGAAGTAGATTAGTGCCTCCGTATACATGCCTAGACTTCGATAAGTACTTGCTAACCCAAATAACGCATCAAACCTTTCTACTGACGATAATGAACCTGAAAGAGAAGATAGATAGTGCTCAATCGCTACTTGCTCTTTGCCCTCATTGTCGTATGACCAAGCAATCTGCAAGTGAGCTTTAGCAGCAAAAGTTTCATCGTTTAATAGTGTTTTAAGTAATGCTCTCGATTCTTGGTATTTGGATTCTTTCCGTAGTTCGATGGCTTGTTTGATGATACTTTCCATAGTCTTCCCTTTAGGCATAATCTGAAAGCACTTAAACAGAAAGTTTCTATACGCAAATATAGGGCTCTTCTGTCTAGCTCTTTGTTATCGAAATATTACTAGAAATATATATTTGCAAATAGTGGTATCTCATGATGATTTAGTTAGGAACATAGAATCAGAAAGGCGTGAGAGTCTGGGTAGAGGAAAACTCTTAAACACTGTGGCATGAGTTCAAATGTTAAATAGGAACAGGGCGCTGTCGATATTTGGAAATGAGTTTGTATGACTTGGCATAAGCAATCCAGCAGCACCCATTGATCGTTTTTTCAACCAACCAGATGCGCTGAATGTAGATCTTAACTTTGCGTTTTAGTGGCTAAACGGAGTACATCACTGTTGCTTCGCCGTCGACTGCGACTTCACCGTTCGCGTTCAATACTTGAGTCGATATCACTGCGATGGGCTTGTCGTCGCGTACGCTCGTCACTTCCACTTTGGCCGTGACGGTTTCGCCGACAAAGATAGGGCGAACAAACTTCAAGGATTGTCCTAAGTAGATGCTGCCCGCTCCGGGTACTTTTGAGGCCAATAGGCCAGAGATAAGGCTAGATGCAAGCATGCCATGTACGATGGGGCGCTCAAATTGCGTGGTTTTAGCGAAATCTTCATCTAAGTGGATTGGGTTATTATCTTCCGAGACGCTCGCAAACGCTTCGACGGTTTGTTTATCTAGGGTCTTTTCTATGGTGGCAGTCTGGCCGATTTCTGGCTTCATTACGCGGACTCCTTTTCCATTTCTGTTTCTTGTGCGATGACATCTTGAATGCGCTGTTTCACGTATTTACCCGGTGCGTCGAGTTCACCATCAAGTTCACGAGCTGGAATCATTTCAGAGAAGTTACGCTCATCAACCCAGCTTTGCCAATGTGACCACCATGAGCCTTGATGTTTGTCAGCACTTGCAAGCCATTGAGAAGGTGCTTGGTCGTTATTGTCATTGGTCCAGAAGCCGTATTTATTTGAGTCGGCGTGATTCATTGGCCCAGCAATGTGCCCGCTCTCCGTAAGTACAAACTTATTGTCTCCACCTAATAGTTTAGTGCCTTCAAAATTGCCATCCCACAGGGCGATATGATCATCAATGGCAGATAGGAAGTAGGCGGGTGACTTAACCTTACCCAAATCGATAGTCACGCCATCTATCACCAGTTCGCCTTTGGCGAGTCGATTCTCAAGATAGCACTGACGTAGCAGTTGGTTATGGGTCGCGGCGGTCACGTTGGTGTTGTCACAGTTCCAGTAGAGCAGGTCAAACGCCATTGGGCTTTCGCCTTTCAAGTAGTTGGAGATGTAGTAGTTCCAATACAGACTGTTTTCACGGAGCAGACTAAATGACACTGCCATTTGGCGACCGTCCATATAACCGCGTTGGTTGTTTTGTGCTTCAATGCTGCTGATGATTGGGTCATTGATGAACACACCTAGCTCACCGGGTTTAGTGAAGTCGAGAATGGTGGTGAGTAAAGTGACCGACTTAATGCGTTGCTTGCGGCGTTTGCCGGAGAGGTAAGCCATGGCTGCGACTAAGGTTGTGCCTCCAATGCAGTAGCCAATGCCATTGACTTCGCGCTCGCCGGTAACATTTTCAATTGCATCAAGCGCGGGTAATACGCCTTGAGTAACGTAGTTGCCGAAGTCGACATCTCGCATTTGTGCATTCGGGTTTACCCAAGAGATCATAAACACCGTGTGACCTTGGCTGACCAACCATTTTACGTAAGAGGTCTCGGGGTTAACGTCCATGATGTAATACTTGTTCACGAAGGGCGGTACGATCAGTGTTGGACGTTTATAGACTTGCTTTGTGGTTGGTTTGTATTGAATCAGCTCAAACATCTCATTTTGGAACACGATCTTTCCTGGAGTCGAAGCAATGTTCTCACCCAAAGTGAACTGGTTCTTATCCGTCATGCGAATGTTGAGGATGTCGGCACTTTGCTCTAAGTCTTGACGAAACTGCTTCATTCCTTGGATAAGGTTTTCACCGTTACTGTCCATGGTTAGCTTGAGTATCTCGGGGTTGGTCGCAACAAAGTTACTTGGCGACATGGCATTGAGGTACTGACGAGTGAAAAATGAGAGGCGTGTTTTGGTTTCGTCATCCAAGTCCTCACTGTTTTCTACTGATTGCTGAATGTTGTCACAGGCAAGCTTGTAGCTCTCTTTGATGTAGCGATAAAGCGGTGTATCGTTCCAAGCTGGGTCACGGAAGCGGCGATCGGTCTCTTTGGTTTGTTCTTGGGTGCCAAGAATACAATCGTTGAGCAGACTGACTTGTTGTGTCCACCAATTCATCTGCTGTTCGACCAGATTAGTTGGGTTTTGCACCATTGAATTTGCCCACTTTGAAAAGTCTTCTGATTGGGTTTTCATCAGTGTGGATTGTGTTGGCTGACCTAGGTTGTCCATCCATGCTTGCCCATATTGGGACATAAGATTCATCATACCTTCAAAGGGCGATTTATTTTCCATTCTGACATCCTTGTAAGAAGTGATGCTGAGAGATGGCGATGCTGATTGTTGTGCTTCGCCATCAACCGACAAACAATAAATTAAGCACTTTTCGCGGTTTTAACCGCAGAAGCCGTCAGCTCATCAGCGGCAGATTTAAAATCTTGACCAAGTTGAGTCAGCTTTTGGCTATCTTCCATTAGCTGCTGTGAAATTTTACTTGCCACTTCCATCTGTTTTGAGCCGTATGCAGGGATGTCTTGCGGCTGCTTTAATGATGCGAGGCTTTGCAAAGATTCATTGCCAAGCGCGCTGTATGCTTGCAGGCTATCAAGTTGAATCTTGGTCAGTGTCTCGATGTTTTTTGTTACTAGCTGATTGAAGTTGTAGAACGGGTTAGTTACAGACTCTAGCTGTGACGTGAAGGCTTTAAATGTTTCCTGAGTAGACATAGTTTCATTCCTTGTACTAAGCAAATAGGGGAAGTGAGTGTTCACTTCCCATGCAAGTTATTGTTCGAAATGTTGCGCAACAGTTAACATATTGATCAAGATCAAAGCGAAAGTCATCCTGTTAAATGAGTGGAAAATTGCTCCAAAAATCGATGGATTTAAACATTTGTTTGAATTTTCTGTTTAAGTGCTCAAACCCCTAAACAGGTGGGTGGATCCAAGGGGTGTTTGATATGAGCCGCGTTTTATACAGCTTGCCTAATTCAGTCGATGAATTGGCGAAAATGTGAGCACGGTCACTTTGGCTGACTGAGTTTAGCGTGTCCTGTGAGGTCTGGATCGGTCGTGTTGGTTTTTGGATATGAGCTCTTTCGGGGAGCTTTGTAACCCGTCGACGGAGAATTCACTTCAAATGTCTGCCGCCATCAAGGTGCAACGTTCTCCCTGTCATGTAGTCACTGGCCAACACATACTTGATGCCCGCTATCACTTCTTCAAAGCCTGCCTCCGCGGGAATTAAGGCCTTTTGCAGAGCTTTAGCTTTGTATGCGTCGTCATCATGATCATTGAATTTAATCATAGCCGGAGAGACGGTGTTTACCTTCACCTTGGGAGCCAGCATGGCAGAAAACGAAAGCGTTAGGTTGTTGAGCGCAGCTTTACTTGCTGCGTACGCGATGTGTTTTTTGCTGCCTTTCTCCGCGACGTAATCACTGATGTGGATGATGTCTGAGGTTGTATCACCAGCTATTAGTTGTTCTTTGAGCGCGAGATTAACCAAATAAGGTGCTGTTACATGAACCGTCATCATCTGATTCATGATTTGTGGAGCGTTTTCACTCGGGTTTTGCTTGTTTTCGGGCTTCCAATCAGACGCGTTATGTATGACCGCTCGAAGTGCCCGGTATTCTTCACCAACATAATGAAGAAAACCTTCTAGGCTGCTTGGCTGGTAAAAATCTACCAGTTGCAAGTCAGCCCCTTTGTCGCGCAGTTGTTGCAATTGAGGATAGTCGCTTCGGTACGTCCCGATCACTTTGTATCCATCCGACAAGAGTTGCTGTGCTAGCGCGAACCCAAGACGTTTGCCCACGCCGGTTATTAGAATCGTCTCACTCATCGTAAAAACTCTGCTCTGGTTTGAGGGTTAGTCTTAAAGATTCCGCCTAATGCAGTTGTCGTAGTTTCAGAGTTGGCATCCATAACGCCTCTGGATTTCACGCAGTAGTGAGTGGCTTTGATGGTCACAGCAACGTTCTTTGTCTCAACGAGAGTCTGTATCGCGACTAAGACTTGTTGTGTCAGGCGCTCTTGCACTTGCGGACGCTGAGCAAAAAATCGAACGATACGATTGATTTTGGACAGCCCGAGTATTTTAGATTCAGGGATGTAGGCAACTTGCGCTAAACCGTCAATGGTGATGAAGTGGTGTTCGCACGTCGATGTTAAGTCAATGTCGGATACCTTAACCATTTCATCGACCGACATTTTGTTATCTATGACGCTGATTTTAGGGAAGTTGTTGTAGTCTAACCCCGAAAAGATTTCGTGGACATACATCTTTGCAATACGATGTGGCGTTTCTGCGAGACTGTCATCGGTTAGGTCCAACCCTAGTGTGCTCACTACTTCAGTTAGCAGTCCTTTGATGCGATTGTATTTTTGATCACTGTTCATTTCGCTCGGTGTCATTGGCGTCTCAAGCCCTTTGGCGAGCAAGGCGTCTCTTACTTTTTCTGCTTCTGTGCTTAACATTGCCTCACTCCTTATGAATTGTTGTCTTGGTCTGCTTCATAGCTCAGGGTGAGCGAAACAGAATCTGCGAAACGCAGTGCATGAGGCTTGTCGATTCTCACTTGAGCGTATCGTACCCACGAATGGTCAATACAGATGCCAAGTACGTCACTGGTTAATTTTTCTAGAAGCAAGAATCGTCCAGATTCAACGTGTTGAATGATCTTCTTGCAAATGTTTTTGTAGTTGAGCGCGTTGTCCACATCATCAGCGAGACACAAGTTGTTGGCTGGATAGTGAATCTCCGCGTTGATAACGATGTCTTGCTGTTTGGTTTTTTCTTCTTCGTTGAAGCCGATGAAGGTTCTTAGTCTGAGATTTGTAATGGTGATAATGGCGTTGTGATTCATAACAATGTCCAATCCTTAGAAAGTGAAGTCAGTTACGTGCTTGTTTTGATAAAAGATCAATAAAACTCAGGCGATTCAGTGGTCAGCGTCCTTCTCAAAGTGTTTACAAGAGCTATGTGAAATCGAGCTTAAAAGGGATGGGGTTGGTTTTCTGACTCAATTGGTCGAAGTTGTCCCAGAGCTGCTGAAAGGAAAGGTCTAAAGTGGGGTGGCGTTTTTGGGGCGCAATATCGACGAGTGGTCGAAGCACAAAGGCGTATTCTGTGATTTCACCTCTAGGCAATTCCACTCCATCAATGATGCCGACCAGATCGTCGTAGAGAAGGATGTCGATATCCATCGTTCGCGCTGCATACGCTTTGGTCTCACGCTGACGACCATTATCTAATTCGATCTGACGCAGGACTTTAGAAAGCGCTGTCACAGGTAGGTCACATTCAAACCCAACGACTAGGTTTAGGAAGTTGTCACCTTCAAAACCCACAGGCACACAATCGTAGAATCTAGATATCTGTAGAGGGGCGAAGCTATCCTCCAGAGCTTTGAGAGCCTCTGTGGTGTGATGTTCGCGGTTGATGTTACTTCCGATGCTTAGATAAACGGTGGCCATAGTCATCTCTTCCTTTTTAGGCAACCAGTTACGTTTCAATTGGTAGTTAAGATCAGGTGTGTATCTTTTGGGTGTCTATAGAGTCAAAGAAAATAAGGCTTCGATGCAATTAAAACCATCTTGTTTGGGTCTTGTCTTTACTCACTGGATTATTGGTAATAACGTATTCTGAAATATCCTGAATGAGGTCTGGAACAATTGTGTTCCACAAGGGTAAACTTCAGACAAAGCCTTTTGTTAGGTATCTATCTGTTAGGTATCTGTGACAAGCGTTGCGAGCCAATACAGCGGAGATAGCAGCGATCTAATCATTTAATAAGTAGCAATATGACGAAAAAGTACACAACCTCCAGTCACTGGGGGGCAGGGATTGCAGAGGTCAAGGACGGCAAATTAGTTCGCGTCAGTGCACACCCATTTGATACGGACCCTTCACCTATCAATGACAACATGCGCAGCTCTCTTTATGGAACTGCCAGAATAAAGAAACCGGCTGTTCGTAAGAGCTATCTTGAAAACGGGCCACAACATAAAAACAACACACGAGGCCAAGAGCCTTTTGTTGAGGTTTCTTGGGAAACAGCCTTCGACCTTATCAGTAAAACGGTTAAATCCACTCGTAATGAGCACGGCAATGAAGCGATATTTGGCGGCTCTTATGGTTGGGGTAGCGCTGGCCGCTTTCACCATGCTCAAAGCCAGCTTAAGCGTTTCTTAACTTGTGCTGGTGGATTTGTAAGTAGCGAAGGCAATTACAGCTACAACACGGCGCTTGTTCTGTTGCCACATATTGTTGGTGACTTTAATAAACTAACTTCTACTGCAACGCGCTGGTCAACGATTGCCAAAGAGGGCGAATTGGTCGTTATGTTTGGTGGTGTACCACTTAAGAGCGCTCAAGTGTCTCCTGGCGGTTGTACACGTCACCGATTGAAAGACGAACTACTGGCCTGTCGCAAAGCGGGTGTTGAGTTTATAGACATTAATCCGTGTCGTTCAGATTCTCCGGCAGAAATTGAAGCGGAATGGCTAGCTGCAGTCCCGGGATCTGATTCAGCACTCATGTTGGGGCTTGCACATACCTTGCTCGTTGAAGATCTTCATGACAAGGCATTCCTTGACAAATATACGGTTGGGTTTGATGAAGTTAAGGCGTACCTGCTTGGTGAGAAAGACGGCGTCGCTAAGACAGCAGAGTGGGCGAGTGCTTTATCAGAAATTCCTACAGAACGTATAAAGAAGCTCGCTCGTCAGATGGCCAAATCTCGCACCTTTATCTGCACAGCGGCAGGGGTTCAGAGAACAGAGCATGGTGAGCAGACTCTTTGGGGAACGATCACACTAGCTTCTATGCTTGGTCAAATTGGCTTACCTGGCGGTGGCTACGCTATCGCCTACGGTTCTGACGGTGGGATTGGATTGATGCATCGTCCTATTCGCTGGCCTGCGTTCCCACAGCGTAAAAATAACGTCGACGCTTTTATTCCGGTGGCGTGTATTTCCGATATGTTGCTTAACCCAGGGGCAGAATATCAATACAACGGTATGAACTTGACGTATCCAGATGTTCGTATGGTTTGGTGGGCTGGTGGTAATCCGTTTCACCATCATCAAGACATTAACCGCTTAATTGAGGCATTCCAGCAACCTGAAACCATCATTGTTAATGAAATCAACTGGACGTCAACGGCAAGGTTTGCCGATATAGTATTACCGGTAACGACAACACTTGAACGAGAAGATATCGGTGCAGGCTCGCGTGACAATAGCTTGATCCCTATGCCTAGAGTCGTTGAGCCCGTTGGCGAAGCTCGAGACGAGTTTGATATTTTCACCGAGATCGCAAAGCGCTTGGATATCGAAGAGGACTTCACGCAAAACAAGACCTCACGTCAATGGCTTGAGAGCATGTGGCAAAAGCTTATCCCTGAGTCGAAAAACTTAGGTGTTGATCTTCCCGATTTTGAAACGTTTTTGAATGGGGACGTTATCGAATTCGCAGATCCGAACCCAGACACCGTATTGCTTGCCGACTTTAGGCAAGACCCAGATTTGCATCCATTGACGACACCAAGTGGTAAGATCGAGCTTTACAGCGAACGTATTGCTTCGTTTGGATACGATGATTGTCCAGGGCAGTTTACTTGGCTACCTCCGACAGAATGGTTGAAATCAAAACAAGCGGAAACCTTCCCGCTGCATATGATTTCAGGGCAGCCGAAAACAAAGCTGCATAGCCAACTCGACTCCGGTAGTTACAGCCGAAATGCCAAGATTAAAGGGCGTGAGCCAGTGATGATCAATCCGGTAGATGCGAAGGCACGAGGCATTGAAGACGGCGATATTGTTAAGGTCTTTAATGAACGAGGTGAGTGTCTAGCGGGTGCGGTTGTGACTGAAGACATTCGAGAAAGAACCATCTATCTGTGTACTGGTTCATGGTATGACCCGATGAATCCAAGTGAAAAAGGCAGCCTTGATAAGCATGGTAACCCGAATGTTCTCACTCACGATAAACGGACATCGAAGCTGTCACAAAGTACTGCCGCTCACAGCGCGTTGGTCAATATAGAGAAATTTGAGGGTGATTTGCCGGAGATAACTGTATTTGACTCGCCGGAGATGTCAGTCGAGTAGCGAACTTCCGCGCTGACTTGTGTTGTGCGAGTATTCTGATGAACTAAAAGAAAAGGGTAGCGAAATGCTACCCTTTGTTTTCCTTAACCTAAAGCTTATTTCAGGTCAAAACGGTCTGCGTTCATGACTTTCGTCCATGCAGCGATAAAGTCTTTTACAAACTTCTCTTTCGCGTCGTCACATGCATAAAGCTCAGCGAGTGCTCTGAGTTGAGAGTTAGAACCGAAGACAAGGTCTACGCGTGTTGCCGTCCATTTTTTCTCACCTGTTGCTCTGTCTGTGCCTAAGTAAGCACTGTTGTTTGGACAAACAGGCTTCCACTCAGTCGCCATATCAACAAGGTTCACGAAGAAATCATTGCTCAAAACGCCAACCTTATCGGTCAACACTCCGTGAGGGGTATTGTTGTGGTTCGCGCCTAGCACACGCAGACCACCGATGAGTACGGTCATTTCTGGTGCTGACAGAGCAAGTAGTTGTGCCTTATCAAGTAGCATCTCCTCTGCAGGTACTGTGAAGAGTTTTTTCGCAAAGTTGCGGAAACCGTCTGCTTCTGGCTCAAGAACTGCAAAAGATTCGGCGTCTGTGTGCTCATTTGTGGCATCAACACGGCCTGTCGAGAATGGCACTTCAACACTGAAACCACCATCTTGAGCTGCTTTTTCAATCGCAGTATTACCCGCTAGGATGATCAAGTCAGCAATAGAAATACCACGGTCATTGGTGTTGAATGCAGAACGAACGGATTCAAGTTTGGTCAGAACTTTGTCCAGTTGTTCTGGTTGGTTTGCTTCCCAATCTTTTTGAGGTGCTAAACGAATGCGAGCACCGTTTGCACCACCACGGAAGTCTGAACCACGGAATGTTGATGCACTTGACCATGCTGTGTAAACCAGTTCGGATACAGTTAAGTCCGTTGCAAGAATCGCTTGTTTAAGTTCTGCGATATCGCTGTCTGATAGTGTGTCAAAGCTTGCTGCTGGCAGCGGATCTTGCCAAATCAAATCTTCAGCTGGAGATTCTTCACCCAAGTAACGGCTCTTCGGACCCATATCGCGGTGAGTCAATTTAAACCAGGCGCGAGCAAACGCATCTGCAAACTCTTCCGGGTTCTGGTGGAAGCGTTTCGAAATTGGACCGTAGATTGGGTCCATACGCATTGCCATATCGGCTGTGGTCATGATGGTTTTCACTTTCACAGAAGCGTCGTGCGCTTTCGGCGCCATATGGTCTTCTGTTACTCCAATCGGTTCCCATTGCCATGCACCAGTTGGGCTTTTCACTAGATCCCAATCGTAGCCAAATAGCATGTCGAAGTAGCCGTTATCCCATTGGATTGGGTTTGGTGTCCAAGCGCCTTCAATACCGCTGGTGGTTGTATCGTCACCTTTACCACTGCCGAAGCTGTTTTTCCAACCGAAGCCCATCTCTTCAAGCGGCGCAGCTTCTGGCTCGGGTCCCATAGCCGATTCAGGGCCTGCACCATGCGTTTTGCCGAAGGTATGGCCGCCAGCAACCAGTGCTACTGTTTCTTCGTCGTTCATACCCATACGAGCGAATGTATCGCGAATGTCACGACCTGACGCTAGAATGGTTGGTTCGCCATTTGGACCTTCTGGGTTTACGTAGATCAGACCCATTTGCACGGCTGCCAATGGTTTTTCAAGATCGCGCTCGCCGGAATAACGCTCGTCACCTAGCCATTCGCTTTCAGCACCCCAATAGATGTCTTCTTCCGGTTCCCAAATATCTTGGCGACCTCCAGAGAAACCAAAGGTAGGTAGCCCCATTGATTCGATTGCAACGTTACCCGCCAAGATGAACAAGTCTGCCCATGAAAGGCTGTTACCGTATTTTTTCTTGATAGGCCAAAGAAGACGACGTGCTTTGTCTAAGTTACCGTTATCTGGCCAACTGTTGAGTGGAGCAAAGCGTTGGTTACCTGTATTACCGCCCCCACGTCCATCTGAAGTTCGATATGTTCCTGCAGCGTGCCATGCCATACGGATCATGAATGGACCGTAGTGACCGTAGTCGGCTGGCCACCAATCTTGAGAGTCTGTCATTAGAGCTTCAAGATCGACTTTTACTGCTTTCAGATTTAGTGCTTTAAACGCTTCTGCATAATTGAAGTTTTCATCAAGCGGATTCGACTTGGTGTCGTTTTGGTGGAGGATTTTCAAGTTCAATTGATTAGGCCACCAATCGACGTTTTTCGTTGCTTTACCACCAAGGGTTGTGTTCCCGCCATGCATTACTGGGCATTTGCCCGCATTACCATTTTGCTCACCGTGCATATCTATCTCCTGAATGCGACGAAGTTAACTAACAACCAACCTTAGATACGATTCATGAAAGGATGATTATCTATCCAGTTAAATCTATTTGTATTATTAATTAATATAACCATAAAATAAATGTGGTTATCTGTCTATATATTAAGAATGGCATCAAAGCGGTAAAAAAGCAGATCACTTATTTCTATTTCTTTGATAGAAAAATCCTATTGATCTCTTTTGTGAAGAGTGGTGGCAGGTGAGTGGGGTCTTAGATAAAAAAACGCCTCAAACGAATTGTTCCGCTTGAGGCGTTTTGTTGTTCAGATGAAACCGTTACTTAGTGTGAAAGATTTGCTCGGTTTCTAAGTGAGTCATTGCGCGTACTTGACGCCAGATGTAGTAAAAAATACCAAACATCATCAGCATGCTTGGGATTGCAATCGCTGGGTAGCTGTAAAGAGTGAGCTTGCCAAGCTCTTCGTTAAACGCTGCTGTGCCAGCAGGGCTGGTTACAATCCATGTCGCTAAGAAGTAATTCATCGCCGAAGAGAAGGCGAATGTACTTGCAAATAGGTAGTTTGAAGACATCAAGCAGCGATCAAAAGCTTGTTTTTTTCCGTTTGCTTCAAGACGCTCATTGATGAGTGGCAAGTTAAGCACGCTGTCGTTAAGCAACATTTTTTGCATTAATGGGTAACGAGTGAATGTTGAACCCAATACCGCTAAGCCAATAAGGCCGGGGATCAAGGCTTCTTTAAGGGCTAACCAACGCGTATCTAGCTCAAGTAGGCCAATACCACCCGTTAATAAAACGCTGATGAAACCAAGAGCCGCGATGAAATTGAATTTCTTGTTGCGGATCAGATCCATACCACCGTAAATGACAGGGAATAGCAGGGCCACAACCAATGCCATGGCAGTACCTAAGTGCTCTTCACCACTAAACTTCATCAAGATAAAAGATGGGATAAATACGTTAAAAAGGATCTCGAATAGGGGATTCGACTTTTTTTCGGTCGTGTTGTTCATAATGCTTTATTGACTCTGTTATGTCACTGCTAGTTACTTCATTAGAAGTTTCGATTGCATGGCAGCAGATGTAAAGTGTTCATGCGTCGCGTTGTGTAACGAGTTATGAAATATTTGCGGCCATTGAGCCACAAACTGGCGAGTCAGGCAAGGAAACTGGGGTAAAAGTTGTTATGACAAAGGAATACAGTGGCCATTATTCTCAATATCTTGCTTCTGTCAGTTGGGTACGATCTTCTACCATTTAGACAGTCCCACCTTTTGAGAGTGAGGCCACTGCAATCTGTTAACCAATAGCTATTGGCTAGAAAGGAGCAAATGTGTCAGGTTTGTCGGTAGGCGTGGTCCAACGTTGGGTAGCATCAATCGTTGTATAGCTCGCACCCTGCATCGGAATTTGCCCACGATTTCCATATAGCCACAGCACTAAGTTTGAACGCTCACCTTGCGTGATAGGGTGAGTTGCGTGCGGTACATGTCCTCGATGGATCAACGCCACACCCGGCTCAAAAGTTTGGTCTACTAGGCCTCCAGTTGTCGGGTCGTAAAAGCTGACTTCAGACCCAGAGAAAGTTTCTTCGGGAAGGTTTATGTTGATGTTCAATGTCACCGAAGACGCATCAGTATGCATTCTCAAAGAAGTATCCGTATTCGGTTGGTACTGTATTGAGAAGCCAAAAGTTTGCGCGTCATAACCAACAATTTCTGGGAACAAAAGTCGCGCAATTGGTCTCATGTACTTATCCAACATTTCACGATAAAACGTCTGGAAATTTGGTGCAGCTAGGTACCCCTCAGAACGTTCATCCAACATTGCACCACCTCGATTCAACGCAATGCCGTAAGGCGGTCTTAGTGGGATGTCTGCACTCGCCGCTGATGACAAATAGCTACGTAGTTGTTTGATGCTATCAACATCGAAAAATTGAAACTTATAAACACCAGGCGCAACTTCGCTTATTAACTCTTTGACGGCATTTTCTTTGGTGGGTTCAGCCCACGAATTATTGATAGCATCACGCAATTTATGATCGATAAGTGATTCTGTTAATGGAGCTAAGCTCTGGTTCTTTTCCCACTCATCCCATGCGTTTTTAAAGAGTGCTCTATTGTTACTCCAAAACGCATGGACCTCAGGCGCTCGTTGTAACATCGCTTCGCGTGTTGGACGTTGTACATCTCGAGCTTGTTGTAATTGGTTCAGTGTCATCGTTCCATTTCCTATTCCGTTTTCTTATGGAACGAATTTATTCCTTATCAATTTGTAGATAAATGGGGCTTATAAAGAAACACTATCAACAAAAAGTTGAAAAAGATGATTGAAAATGTCAATGGAGAGTGGAATAAGTCGTAAATTCGGCCTCTCAACTCGGTGAATTAGTCTTCATTAAGCTTATCTTTAAACCATGAATTATCGTTTTAAATGCTAAATTTAATGATAAACGATAATTTTTTGTTGTTTATTTGGTCTTGGTGGTTATAATCTGACCTACATACCAATATGTTGGAGAGTTCATATGAAAGATATTCAGAGATACAGCCGAAAGATTAGAGTGATCTTGCAAGCCTTGATGCTGCTGCTTCCTTTATCAATGGTTTACTTTTGGGCATTTGTCCAAACACCTTGGGACTTCCTAACGACAACCGGCATTGTTCAGTTTAGTCATGATATATCTAGCTACACATCTCAACCGCTATCGAACGAGACACGATTTTGGGCTCTAATCGTCAGCCTTCTGCCTTGCGGTGTTATTTTCTATGCGCTTCTGATCTTAACTAAGCTCTTTAAAAGCTATGAAGCGAGCGAAGTGTTTACTGTTGAAACGGTTAAGTACTATCGCAAGTTAGGGTTGAGTTTCTTTTACTGGGCGTTTGGTGGTCTTGTTTATGGTGGGCTCATCTCTGTTGTCTTGAGTTTTAACAACCCTCCCGGTCAGCGCATTTTATCTATTAGCTTTACAGGCTTAGATGTTGTTACACTGTTTTGTGGAATGATTGTATTGGTTATTTCATACGTTATGAATGAAGCTCAAAAAATTGCTGATGAGCAAAGACACACGATCTAAGGCGCGGAGCATGAACATAGTAATTAACCTTGATGTAATGATGGCAAAACGGAAAATGCGTTTGAAAGAGCTGTCTGAACAGGTTGGCGTCAGTGAACAGAACCTATCGATTCTTAAAAATGGTAAGGCGAAGGCGATACGATTTAGTACGTTAGAGAAGATATGTGAAGTCTTAGAGTGCCAGCCCGGAGACATCATTGCTTACCAAGCAACTTAAGAGCGGATGCTGTGACAACAATCCGATGTTGCAGCCCATCCTTAATGAGCGATATTATATGCCTCTTTTGTTCGCCAAGGTTTCACGATGTCAGATGAAGAATTAGCGCTAGAGTGGATGCGCCAGCAAGCTCATAAAATTGACCCATACGTTGAAAACCCAACTTTCGACGAATGCGCTGAGCTGCTTGAACCCGCTTTTAAGAAAGGAAAGACGATTGGTCAGTTAAAGTTTCTGTTAGGCGAGGCAGACCGAAGAGCAGGTGCGGCGGAACGCAAACACGCGGCATTAAAGTACGCAAAGGAAAAGAGTCCGAACGCGGGGCAAATTTTGCGATTGCAAAGTAAGCTTCAACAAGTTCAATTGGCGCTTAAGTTAGCGACGGGAGATAACAATATGACCATCTCTCAATTCTGTGCCGAATATGAAGTGAGCAAGCGAGATGGAAGTACCGCTTGGCATGAGAAATTGGTTCAGCAGGGAAAGAAAAGATAGTTTCAACGTATATTGATGCTGGTCTAAGAGCAAGTCCTGCTCTTTAGCACCTGTTCTAAGTCGTTCGAAAAGCCACTTATTTATCTGATATGAAGATAAATAAGTGGCTTTTTTCGTATTAGTCTTTCTAGTCTTGGCAACTTTGTCATATCGCGTTACGTTTCACAGAGGAATGAATGGTGTGAACATTGTTGTAACTGTTATATTATAACATTATGTAAAGCCGTATATGTTAGCCATGAATTCTCAACTTTTCGTTATCCATTCCTTTTCGCACATTCTGCCTCGCTTCATCGAGCGTTTATTCAAAGCTCGTTTTAAAAGCACTGCTTTCCTTTGTTTTGCATTGCTTCCTTTTGCCCCGAGCTTACAAGCTCACCCCCATTCCTGGATCGAAATGAAAACCCACATAGAGGGGGAAGATGGGATGATCACCGGACTGTCGATGGAATGGTCGTTTGACGCCATGACTTCTATGTATATGCTCGATGGTGAAGATATAGCCGCAGAAGGTGAACAAGAGATTTTTGAGAAGCTTGCGTCATCCGTGATAGACAACATGATGTTTGAGCATTACTTCACTTATTTTTATGACGGCGAAACGCCAATAAGATACTCCATTGCTGAGAACGCCAAGTTTATACGAGATAAAGCGAAATTAGTGATGAGGTTCGATCTGCCGCTCTCTACGCCTCAGGCTGTGACGAGAGATACGTTACGCCTACTTATTTTTGACCCAAGCTATTTTGTCGATATGTCGTGGGACTCTAAGAGTGATGTCAGCTTATCCCCTGAGTTGGAAAGACAGTGCTCACTGACGTTGGTGGAACCGAACCCGACTCCAGAGCAGATGAGTTACGCAATGTCGTTATCGGTTGAAGCCGACCCTGACAACACCTTAGGTCAGCTCTTTACCCAAACTATTAAACTTAACTGCGCCATTGTCACTGATTCTCATTGATGTTGTGTAGTAACAGATGAAGAATTATAGGTTCTAATCCAATGCAGAAAAATCAATTTAAAACAAACCACTGTCTGATTGGTCTCGGGGCTGCACTGCTTGTGATTGTTGGTGTTTACCAACTTTGGACAATGTGGCCATCTTTGGTTTTATCGAGTATTCATTGGCAGAAAGAAGTAAACGCCCAACTTGCCGATTTGCTCTATGAAGCAAAGTATTCACCATGGGCGGCGGGGAGTTACTTGATCGGTTTTAGCTTCGTCTACGGTATGCTTCATTCACTTGGGCCTGGGCATGGTAAAGTGATTGTATCTACCTACTTGGCAACTCATCCCACAAAGGTCAAGGCAAGTTTAGTGCTTACAGTGGTGTCAGCGTTGCTACAGGCATTGGTAGCTATTCTGCTAGTTAGTGTTTTGATTTGGGGATTTAACGCCTCGATGCGTGTTGTGAATGATAAAGCAAATATGTTTGTTTTATTAAGTTTTGCTTTGGTTGCTGCAGTTGGAGCCCTGATTTGTTGGAAAGCGCTCCGCAACATCTATAAAACTATACGCAAGCCTAAGCTCAAAGTGAAAGCCATCACTGTCCTTCCAACGAGTGGGCAGTCTCCGCTAACAATGCAAGCGTCAACCTTAAACTCGATCAGCATACAAAAGCCAATAGCTCACACGCATCACGCAGATTGTGGATGTGGGCATCAGCATGTCGCCGACGCAGAGGCGATCAATAAAGCTTCCACCTTGCGAGAGTATGCCGGGATTATCGTTACTATTGGTGTAAGACCGTGTACTGGTGCTGTTATGGTTCTTCTGTTTGCTAATGTTGTTGGCCTGTATTGGATGGGTGTATTGAGTGCGTTGGCTATGGCTGCCGGTACGGCACTGACCACATCCCTGATCGCCATAATGACTCTTACAGGAAAGCACTTAGTAAAACGTTATCTATCTGTAGCTAATCAAATCGGTAATGACACATGGAGAGTAGCGGGCCATTACTTGCAGCTGTTTGGTGGCATGTTACTTATCGTTATTGGAACTCTTCTTCTTAATGGGCAAGAGAGCGGCATGTCGCCTGTCTTTACGATGTAGTGTTATTGAACAAATAGAGGCGTTTTAAACGGACACTCAATATGCGCTATGTCTATGTTTTTGATTCTAAGTATTTATATTATAGATGTATTTTTATAAAGTACCCACTCAGCTTGGGGTTGTTTATCAACCTCGAAAAAAGTGAAGGAGCATGCTCCTTCGCTTTTTTTAACTAAACTCAATAATGGAGTTATCAATGAGTTATAGATGGGCACTTTTTCGTCATAATTATTCATTTATAGGCGCTGCTTTCGAAATATTTATCGTAGCACTATGCATTTTTTCATTGGCGTTACCTCTTGTATCTGAAAGCTTGTTAACCTTACAAATCTCGTCAGCGTTACTACTTTTCTGTTTTGTCTTGATGTTTACTTTCGCCCGCAGTGATAAATTACGAAGCTCGATGCATTGAATTCACGTAATTGCACTTAATTAGTAACTGAATCACACCTTTGGACTAGCGCGGCTTTACTGACCGCGCGTCTTAATTCGACTTCCTCTTCGCCTACCTGCAATTATTCATGACTGGTTAATTTAACACGGGTACTAATACACAATTGCCAGACGTTTCATTGGCCTAAATTTTGACTCGCGGCACTTTCTAACTCGAAAATGGCCCATTCCAACCTAGCTCACTTAAACGTCATACTTTAAGCAAGCGATTTAATTTTTCTTAATATCGGAATAATTAAGGCCAATATCAACATGACTTGAAGAGCTGTATCGACATAGTTGATGTCATGCCCAAGCGCTGTCGTATGTTTAGAGAATTGATAGAGCCCCAATACGCTATAAATCATTAGCAAGCTTAACACCATTGAATACTGTTGGCCGTCACGCCAATTCTCGCACTGACTCCAGCGCAATATAAAGTACATTCCGAGTAGATAGGTAAACAGCATTGAAAACGCAACAAAATGCTCACTCAGACCAAGCGTGTACATGCAATAGTGTTGACCGAAAAACACAATGCCCAAAAGTGTTGTGGTGACAAACACCTGTATGTTGCCAATACGTCTGTTGTTACGTTTTAAGGCGATTTTAGGTCTAACAAGCGCGAGAGCGAAAAAAACTAGTATGGCCGCGACAACGGCTAATTTTTGCAGCAACGTACTTTCATAGGGAAAGGCCCGTTGGGTTCCAAGGAAAATGGATGCTGATGCCACAAAGTAGAGAGTTGTACATACGACAAAGGATGGCCAGTTTAACCAAGGTTTTTTCCGCTCTGAACTACCCAAGTGCAATTCAACCATTAATATTGGTAAACAAATGCTGCCAAGACTATGAAGTCCAAGAATATATATTATCCAGAATGGTGACGTACCAATTGACTCGATATAGCCAAAAGATAGTAATCCTGCGTGATAGTAATCTGCGTTGAAAAACGTTTGAGTTAACAACCCCTCTTCTATTAAACCAAACGCAATAGAAAGCGTGAAAACTCCAACCCAGCCACTTCGACTTCGTCGTGCAATTTCTCTCACAAGCAACGCACCACAGCCGTAAAAAGGCACCAAGAATAGGAGTGACGAAAGCTGCCTAAGTGACCATATACCCAACAAATACTCGGCGATAATGGGACTTAAGATACAAAGTGAGATAGCGCCTAATTTGGCATCGCTAAAGCGAATAAGTTTCTGCAGTGACATGGGAATATAGTTTTTTCAAATTAAATGGCTGAGGGTCGCCTCAAAAACCAAAGTGTTTCAGATTTCTCTATTTCAGTAAAACCGTTAATCAAAGTTTATCGCACATAACTAAAAGACTTTCCAAATCTGGAATTACCCACCCATTGCTAATTTAGCAATGCCACTGACTCAGAATTGTCCACCGACGTTTTAGATCTTCCTAAACCCTACTAAATGTGACTGTCAAACTTCATGTTGACCAAAAACACTGAGAGGAGGTCGTCATGAGAAAGTTATGTTCTGGAAAATGCAGTGGTATCAAAAGGCTATTTAAGCTTGAAGATATCTGGCGGATCAGAACTAGGCTGGAGATTGAAAATGATCTGATGCAGCTCGCACTACTGAACCTAGCTATAGATAGCAAGTTAAGAGCGAGTGATTTGCTGAAACTACACGTTTACGATGTTTCTTCGCAAGGAGTTATCTATGAAAGGATTCAGTGCATCCAGCAAAAAAATGGCACCGATGTCCACTATGAGATTACTCCGAGAACACAGCAAAGTATTAGCCGATGGATTTTTGCAGCATCCCTAGAGGCAAGCAGTTTTCCATTCCCGAGTAGCCGACGCTTTGGGCACCTATCAGCTACTCATTCTATCGTTCAATTATCAGGAACTGGGCTGTAAAATTGGGACTGAATGCTGATTATTACGGCACTCATTCTATGCGCCGCTCTAAAGCCACTTTAATTTATGCCAGAACGAAAAACATCAGGGCCGAGTTCAAGGTAACTACATTTCTTAACAGTTGACATTGTCAGATTTCAGCATAAGATGCACAGAAAATACCTCTTCCATTAAAAGGATACGCGCCAATGAACAACTAATTCTGTTTCATCCATTTAATCATCGGATTTACAGGATCAGTAGGCGTAGTCTATCTTTCATATCTATAAATTAAAGAGTCAGCTTAAGATTTAAAAGTTCATATTGAACCGAGTTCTACGTCTATCTTCCTAATTAATAGGAGGCTTTATGCCAAAGATATGTACAGATGTCATAAATCACAATAGTTTAGTTTGGGACAGATTCGCGCTAGCGGAAGTGGATTGGTCAAAACCTGTGTCAAAAGAAGTAATTGATCAAGCCAAGTTGGGAAACTGGTCCGTTCATATTACAAAGAAACCATTAACCGAAAGTTGGCTTCCGAAATGTATAGAGGGCAAAAAGATATTGTGTTTAGCCTCTGCAGGAGGGCAACAGGCTCCTGTTCTTGCGGCAGCCGGAGCAATCGTTACGGTATATGATCTATCTATAGAACAGCTCAATAAAGATAAACTCGTCGCTAAACGAGACGAACTGAACATTACCACTATTCAAGGAGATATGAGAGACCTTAGTATCTTCGAAGAGCAGACATTCGATTTTATCATTTCTCCAATATCAAATTTGTATATCCCTGAACTCAAAGACCTTTGGAATGAATGTTACCGAGTCCTGAAAACAAAGGGGGTTTTATTAACTAGTTTTTATAATCCTGTATTATTTATTTTTGAAAGAAATAAAAAGCTAGAAGAGCAAGGGCTCATTAAACCTAAATATGCGATACCGTATTCTGATAAAACTAGCCTTACCCAAAATGAATATGAAGAAAAGCTATCTACAGGACAGGCCATCGTATTTGGACATACTTTAACTGAGCAAATCGGAGAACAAACTAATTCCGGTTTTGTAATTGCTGGTTTTTATGAAGACGAACACCCAACCCCGCGATTTATTATTGAAAACTATTTGCCAACAATGATTGCAACTAAAGCTATAAAGCTCTAGATTGCTTTCGCAATGTTTATTATGAAAGAATGACGATATATAAGGGAAGGACTTAATGCAATAAGTCCCTGTGAGCTTACTTTGTACAAGTATCAATTATTGATCGTTCGCAATGATGCATATAGTGTGATTTCTGCTTATTGTATTGTGTTCTTTCGCCCACTTTCTCAACACTCAGGAAGTGGGCTTTTTCACTTTGTCATACCTTAAGTTATTCAGGCTTTGCTAATATAAGGTTTTTCGAAACTCATTTATGTCCAAGAACTTCTCAGGTTGAATTTTTACCAGCGGCACTTTCTAACTCGAAAAGGCCCCTTATGTTTTACGTCGGTTTTTCGGAAATGCATTAAGTTTAGAGTTTGACTTATTTTTCCTTATGACAAAACGCTAGCTATGTGACCAAATTTGCTCATCCCCTATACACTCTACAACACACTTAGTCGTCCAAATGGTGTAGATTTTCGAACATTAAAATTGATATCTAATCTGCTAATTATTGCTCACAAATCATGAGATAGAACACAACACAATAAATGTCTGTTTTGATACACTTATAACTACCGTAAGTTGCGTAGTAGGAACCTTTTTTGGACTTAAATCTATTCACGACATTCTTAGCAGTATATAAGCACCGGTCAATAACGTTAGCCTCTGAAGAACTAGACCTAACTCAACCAGCAGTCAGTTCGGCGATCAAACGACTCGAAGCAGTCGTGGGTAAATCGCTCTTCGTCAGAGAAGGTCGAGGGATAGCACCGACAGGGGCTGCCGTTTCATTAGCACATAGAATCGAAGACCCGATTAATGTCATCAGCAGCGTGGCAGAGCACAACGACGAGCTGAATGTATATTGTACAGAAAGTCTATTACCGTTTTGCGCACACATCGACGGCGTGCGCTTTATTGAAGCTCCGTTGGATGAGGATAAACTCTTTGATGCGCTCATCGCACAGAAAGTTGACTTGGTGATTGATGTTATTTCGAGTAAACGCCATTCACTGATAGAAGAGGTGCTTTTTGACGATGAGGCGGTCTGCTTAACGCGTTCGAATCATCCAAGAATAGACACTGAAATGACTTACGATCAGTATTTTGAAGAGCAACATATCGCACTTAAGCTTAGGCGCTCGGAAATGAACACAATAGATTTCTTATCGGACAAACCCATTAAACCGAGAAAAGTAAGTATTGAGACTAGTTCCATCTCATCAATGCTCATGTTGGCCAGTACCACTGATTACGTGGCATCATCAACTCGTTCTCTTGCGAAGCTTCTTGCGCCACAGCTTGGTCTTAAAGTTCACGCTATCCCACTGGACCTGAACCCAATAACATTTCGTATGCTGTATCACAGACGCTACGCAAGCGATGAGCAGCACATTAAAGTTCGAGAATCGGTTAGAGCCGCACTGCCTTCAATCCACTCATAAATTGAATTAATGTTACGCCATAATTTGGCTATGTTTTTTCAAATCAATAGTCAGTAAATAATCTCCAGTACTTGTTAAGTACACAACATTACTGGAGAAATTTATGAAAGCATTCCGTTTACTTCCTTTATCGCTACTTTGTGTAAGTAGCGCAGCTTTTGCAACTTCCACGCAAGTATATCTTGAACAAAATATCGCCTCTAATGCCGCGGACAACGGGACTTATGCTACTGAAGCTGGTGCATTAATTGACACTTCAGAAAACGGCCAGGTTTATATCGGCTTTGACGATCAAGGATGGCTAGCGGCGGGCTACGGTCACTACTTTTCATTGTCTGACGACTGGGGTTTAAACCTCTACGGTGAACTCGGGAAGTGGGAAACCGGTGAAGAGATGCACATTGAAGCAATTATCGATTTCCAAGCGACAGATAACCTCAACCTGTTTACAGGTTATGGATACAACCGATCAGGCCAAACTCTAGAGAACCTCAGTGATACCGCAATTAATACCAATCAATGGGTCGCAGGTTTTGGGCTGGATATGGGGCAATGGGCACTAGATTACACCTACACCCACGAAAATAGAGATGGCTCAAACGGGGGATTCACTCATGTTGGCGGGGATTTCTACTTTAGCCAAGATTCCTACCGTACTAATGAGCACGAAGTCATTCTCTCGACTTCTATTGACCAATGGACACCTTATGTAAAGTACACGTACTTCAATACCCATGAAGGTGAACTTTCTACTACTAGTGCTCTGAGCAATATTGTTGAAAATGACAGTATTTGGACGCTTGGTATTTCTTACGACTTCTAACGTTTGTATGTTCTCAAAGTTCATCATGGCAAATGGATTTGCCCTCTAGTTTTCGAGGCAACGACCATGACGATTTTTCGTATAACACGACCCCTTATCAATGCCGCGGCGACCGTAGGGATTGTTCTTTTTTCAGCCATCCCTACCTACGCTTCAGCCCACACTCTTATCTTTGACGAATCCATTTACGACTCGGACTCATTCACTCTCGACCACAATCAGTGCTATGAAATGTTAGATAGTGTCGGACAGCACGAAGGTGCTGGCGCATTAGAACAAGGGGTAAAGCGGGGTTTACGAGGTGCCACAGCTGGCGCCATTGCAGGTAGCGTGTCTGGCAACTCTGGCAGCAGTGCCGCGAAAACAGGTGCAGCAATTGGTACAACGGTTGGCGTACTTTCTGGTGCAAGCTCGAAAGCATCGGCCTACAAAATCAACCAAGAAGAACGCAACAGCCTGATGCGAAACTGTATGAAAGGCCGCGGGTATGACGCACTCAATTGAGAATTGATGAAGCGCAGAGATTAGGTTGGGTGAAACGACGAATACGAAGTGTCTATGGCTGTAATACATAAATTAAATTAATGTTTTAACCAAACCTTGCTATCTCCATTTATCTAAACCTAACGCGCATAATACTTACATCAACTAAGCAGGGAATGAGTCTTGGACTTCCGCTTACCAAATTAGCCACACGGATGTGATTTCCTTAAACATGAATTAGGAACTCACATATGACTAGCATACGAATCATCTCAATATTGGCTCTCGCAGCGCTTAGCATTGCAAGCACCATGCACCTTTGAGCATTTAACTTTCAGTCAAACATTTAAGTTAGGTCATCACATTTGGCTTATCGATTATACGAATTGTAGGAAATTCCATATGAAAAACTCACTCATCATCGCTTTAGTAACCGTTGGTTCGCTTGGTGCAGTATCTGCAAATGCGGCATCTCACAGTCACGATACTTTGTTTAGTCAAGATAACGCAATCATGGCAGCGGCTGCCGTAGAAACAGTGAATCAGTACTGTGTCGAGTACGGCACAATGACACCAGAATACGTCGAGAAACAGTCTTTAGTGATGCGACAAACCATTGAAGGGCTATCTCAGGAAGTGCTAGGCGAAGCGTTTCAGTTTACTGAAGAACATGAGATGTATGTAGAAGGTGTGTCTATGGGCAAACAACTTATTGATGAAGCGGAAGAAAAAGGTCACGTTAAACAGATGTGCACTCAACCAGAAAAGGAGCAAACGCTATGAAAAAACTAATTTTAGCCTCAACTATGTTGTTTTCTGGCTTGGCAATCGCTTGTGGTGCCCATGTTCACAATACGCTTCCACATTATGAAAACTACACGGAGTCGCTCGTGGCAATGTCGGTGTGTAAAGTCAATAATCATATATCGGAAGAGCAATCGGCAGTCTGGTTTAAGAAATTGGCGTGGGTGGCTAATGGAACTGATGAAGAGCTTTTTGAACATTACACTCACTTTGCCGCCGAGCATGTCAATAAAATTGCGCTAGATGAAGAAATGCTACCAAAGTGGAACCAAAATTATTGTGAAGAGCAGTTTTTTGATGTGATGGCGATGGACCAAGTAGTTCTTGAAGACCTATATGACGCACAAGAGCTGGCTGACCGCGACTTCAATCGACAAATTAAAATGACAGGAGAAACAAGTTAAGTTCTCAGTTCACCAGGAATTGTAAATAAGTCCTACAATGGCAAAAGGATTTGCCGCCTTCTCTCTTTAGTTTACCAGTTGATCTTTAGCCATCGTTAAAGCCTTTACATAATAAGGCTCAAGACTGGCACGCCGTATAATAGATATTCTGTAACTATCTCAACGAGTAAACATCATTGGTGCTGTTACTTCAAATTCCTCAACCTTAAAACATTGCAGCTCAATTGAGGCCATATTAATGGCACATGCAAGTGGCGGTTCAAAAAGCTTCTCATCCATCTGACACCTTGAGCGATCTAGCCCCTTGGCTCATCCCCATATTTTTGTCTCTTGAGTCATGTTTAAATGCCATTTAACCATCCCCAAGCTGAGTCGAGCAAGCTAGCGCTAGAGTTCTATTGAATCCAAATTGGTTTGCTATCAAATAGTGCCAAAGTCTCTGGACGGCAAAGATGTTGAACATCAGCCTCAAAGTATTCGTGCTGTCATCGACTTTTTGTCAACTCATCTTTACCTCGAAGAGCCTGCTTCCTAACACCGCCTAATACGACTTCAGGTCTTTACGTTGATATTTAGGTGATTGGTCATGTTGTTTTTACCAACTTGCATTATTTATCGTGAAATACATAAATTTGATTTATGACTTGACTAAAGTTTGCTCTATCCATTCTCACGTTCGTCTATCACATAATAGTTTCATCAGCAGGGCAGGGGTGAATTGCTAAAGTTCATTGCCCATTAATGCACCACACGGAAGTGATTTCCTTTAACTTTTGTAGGAACTCACTTATGAAACATTGTCGAACTTTAACTACTCTTGCCGGCGCTATCTTATTGTCTAGCAGCGCTTTCGCTAATAATCCCTTCGAGCATTACCAGTCAGAAAACTCAGCAAGCTTCAGTGGCTACAAGCATTTCAACTATGAACAAAATGTCAGCACCGAAGATTTGATGAAGCAAGGCGGAAAAATTTACTCATCACCAGAAGAAATCCATGCCATTTTGCAAGGTGGTCTAAAGCATGACATACAAACGGGCGAAGAGCTGTGGAAAGAAGGCCTGATGTTTGATGGCATTGAGCCAATGGACCACATGGTGACTGCGGCTAACTGGTACCCACGCACGGAAGAACTGCTTCATAATGAAATGCGTGTCACGTTTATGGGTACTTCACCGATGATTCGCCCAGGGCAGGCTAACACGTCAATTTACGTCGAACTTGGTAATGGTGACAACTTCGTTTTCGATATCGGTGAGGCATCTATCGCAAACTACATTGGTGCCGGGGTAGCATTAAATGAATTGGACAAGATTTTTATTACTCACTTACACGTCGATCACTTTGGATCGCTACCTTACCTATATCAATTTGGTGGCTGGAATGGCCGTTGGGAAAAACCACTAACGATCTACGGACCATCGGGTCGTAACCCAGAAGATGGCACACGCCACATGGTGGAAGGTATGCTGCAAATGCTGTCCTGGCACCAAGATGCGTTCGATGTATTCCCATCGGGTAACGACATAGAAGTCGTTGAGTTCGACTTTAAAGATGATGGCGGCATTATCTATGATGTTGACGGCGTCCAAGTTTCCCACTGGCGTCGTTCACACGCAAAAGATGGTGCATCGGCGTACCGACTAGATTGGAAAATTGACGAAGAAGAGTCACTCAGCTTTGTTTGGACAGGTGATGGTCGCCCAACTGAACTAGATATTGAATACGCAAAAGGGGTTGACCTATTTGTAACAGAAGTTCAAACCGAACTTGTTGGAATTGCATCAATTGTACAAGGTGTTCCTGCCTTTTTAACACGATACACAATCGATACGCACCACACTTCTGGTTACGCAGCAGGTTGGTTGGCGAATGAAATTCAACCGCGCCTGTTTATGACAACGCACATGGAATTTGACCCGTACTACAACAACGAAACGGTAGCTCAGGTTCGTGAACACTGGAAAGGTCCTTACCACTTTGGTGCGCCAGACATGATTGTTGCGAACGTTACACCAGAAAAAGCATGGGTTCGTGAAGGTATTATTCCTGACTTCCCGAATAACCGTGCACCTCAATTTAACTTAAATGACGGAGAAGTGTTCCGAGTGCCGATGCCGAAGAACTCTCGTGCGGATATCCAGGAACAAGAGATTCGCGACCTAGAGATTGATGAGTCATTGTACTACCCAGAAGGCTACCACCCACAATTGCTTAAAGAGTGGCCATTGGATCGCGACTTAATTGTACCGACTGAAGCATTGCCTGAAAGCATGAAACGCGGAATGGGTGAGAAACAACGAATGGTAGATGAAATGCGTGAAGCTCACGGTTTAGAACCACGCTCTGTCCACCGTAAACACTCAGCAGATCCTTACCGCGATACCCGAGAAGGAAACACGAAATAACGTCTGTCTTGGGGTACCCAAAGGTACCCCAAATTAATTAAATTGTAGGAACAACACATGACACGTTTTAATCTTCGCCTTTCAGCGCTCTCACTAGCACTATTGAGTCCTTTTGCTTTTTCACACGGTAATGTAGATATCTCTAACGGTTCTCAAATCGATGTGTATGTAGCCAATGAAGACCACCATGGTCACACTAGTTCAAACACCGAAAAATCTTATGGTATAGAAGCAGTAGCAATGGACGACGGTGGCTTCTTCGTTTACGTTGAAGGGGAAACGGGAGCCCACGAATTTTATCAACTGGGTGCTGGTCGATATTTTACGCCTAACGAACAGCTAGGGTTGTTCGCTTACGGTGCATACGCGCAGGGCGGCTACGCAGATAGCAATGAGCTCAGAGCTCGCCTTGGATTAGATTATCAAGCAACCCATGAATTTGGTATTCATGGTCGAATTGGCTACGATTATGGCAATAGCAAAATCGGCGCAGGCCATAGCGACCACGATCACGATCATGAGCATAACATACACAGTCATAGCGATTCTTCAGCTCGAAGTCACTTAGGGCGTTTAGACTTAGGCTTTAGCTATGAGCTAGGTCATGTGGCGGAGTTCTCGTACAACTACGTGATGCAGAAACAATTTGAATCGGCCTTAGTCGATGATAGTGACACCAACCTACATTACGAAGCCCGGCTGACCTATACCGATGCAAAATTGAAACCTTACGTTGAGTATCGACAAACCAACAAAGCCTTTGATCAGTACCACTTTGAAGAGAGTGCGGTTCAGTTTGGGCTTTCATTTAACTTCTAAACAACCGAAATATGTGAGGGTTGGGATAAATTCAGTTTATGAATGAAACCACCTTCACTTTATGTATCTCATTCACTCGCTCCCTTATTCTAATCATCATCAAACAGGGATGAAATCTGCTGTCGCAGCGCGTTAAAGGAATACCCCCATTTATTACGAATGAAAGGTTTCAATATGCAAAACACCCTGACAAATATCGCCAAATTCATTATGAAGTGGAGCTTCATTTCCTGTTGCTTTGTGCTGTTTAGCTACGGCTTCGCACTACTGACAAAGGTTCACGGTACGGATCTACCGAGTGAGCACTTCACGAATGGTTTGCCGGTTATTATTGGATTGCTCGATTCAGAACTGTTTATGGGAGTGATTTTTGTTATCACACTGTGTGTGGTTGGTTACGTTATTTACCTGTTATGGCAGCTTCATGAAATCGCTGTCCATAAGGCAGAAAAAATCAACAGCAAACAAGCCAACTTAGTTTTTGCACTTTCCTTGTGTGGACTCTTTCTTCACAAGGCGTGGTGGGTATTAGCTGTCGCCATCGCCTTTACCGACTGGGTGGCGATCTCTACAAGCATAAGTGCCATCATTTACCGTGGCGTGTATAAATCTAATGAGGAGAAAGCGTAATGAAAGAGATCATGTTGCCCTATATCCTTATTGTTTGGCTGTTGGTTAAGCTGGGCGTGATTCGCTGGACGCTGCGAAATGCGGTGATTAGTGTTGGTCTAGGTATGTTTATCGCGTTCGCCATTTTTGCGGCTCATCGCTTTTGGTCTCCTGCTGATTTAACCGACAGTACCACAGTGAAAGCCCCTCATGCGGTTTTGAGCCCTTTAGTTGGCCAGCAAATCAAAGAGATCCACGTTGTTCATAACCAAGAAGTTGAGAAAGGTGATCTGATTTACACCTTGGAGTCGGAAGACTCTGAAGAAGAGATAAAAAGTTTACAGGCGAGCCTTACCGCAATAGAGCATCGTATTGTGAGTATTCAGGAACAGATTGCGATAGACAGAAAGAACCATGAAAGATTAGTTAAGCTCAACGAATTTAGTTCACAGAAGGAGAGAGACGACCTGTATACCCGAATTCAGCAAGGTGAATCGGACTACTTAGCGGCAATGTCGGATGCTGACTCTATTCGCGCCACGATTAATCAACGTAATTGGCTTAACGATCGCAATGAAGTGAGGGCTCCTTTTGATGGCGTAATCGGCATCGTCAATGTTGCTGAAGGCTCAAGAGCGGGTAACTTGTTCTTATACGACACAAGTAAAAAGTTTGTAGAAATGCGCGTAAGCGACCAAACCTATCGCTATCTGCAAGAAGGCCAATTTGCTGAGTTTTTCGTAAACTCTCACCCAGGAGAAATTTTCAGAGGCCGAGTGAACAGTATTACAACCAATACAGGTGAGGCCGAAATATCGGTGCGTGGTACAACAGAAAGTGTACAACGACACGTGGGTGCCAACATGGGTAGCCACGGCAGGACAGTAGTGATCGAGTTTGAAGAGCCTGAAGGCTACACCATCCCGCTAGGTGCAACGGGTTCGGGCTGGATCTCTGCCGACAAGCCTCATCAGGCGCTTGGTTTTATGGACATAATTGGAGGCGCGACTGTGCGTTTAAAAGCCCTCAAAGCTTACTTGCTCGCACTATAATAGAGACGCTGATTTTAGAAGAAGACACAGGGTGTCTTCTTCTTTGTTTTTCAGAGAATTAACTCGTCAGTCACGTTTGAGGGTTTGTTGTGTCTCACTGTTCAAAGAGCGTTGTGAATGTGTAAATTTAGCCAATCAACTAATGGTTTTGCAATACCTTAGGTAATCCGTTAAGTGCTAATTTAGCAAAGTAACTGACACGTTTATGTCCAAAGCCGTATTACGCACCCTTATGGTTGCGTTATGCGCTGTGTTGTTTGTCGATCAGAATATTTTGTTAATGAGTAAATTGGCTTCAGTCTGTTCGATGCCTTCGATTGAACGTATTCGACCTAGCACCCCACCTAACATTGATAGATTTTGGCTACGTAGGTTAGCGATCAGATCCCATTTCCCATTAGTGTGGTACACGCTCAATACCTCTGGAAAACTTTGCAGATTTTTAAGTACATTGTTCTCATCCTTAGCCGCCACACAAATGCTAATGATTGCTTCGACCTGACTCTGCTCCGTATCTTCGCTCAGTTTGACGGTATAACCGAGGATCACTCCTAATTTCTCTAGCTTGCTGATCCGGTTTTGTACCGTAGCGCGTGATACCTTGAGCTGCTTTGCAAGGTTGACCACTGGCATGCGCGCATCTTTTCTCAGTAAGGCAATTAGCTCGCGGTCTTTATCATCTAGGTTGCTCACACCTTTTCTCCTGATTCGCTTATCCACTGACATATTGTTAAATGATGCTATCAAAACGCCAGTTGTGGGTAGATATTTGTGCAATTTTCTGTCTTTTTGTTGGCTCAAGTCGCGTCTAGACTATCTTCACTCGCAGTATGCATATGAATAATAAGAGATTGAGGAGCTTTTGGATGACATTATTTTTGGATGTACAAGCACTAGGCCGTCTGGTAAATGCGCAAGGTGCTGATACTTTTATGGCTGATCTGATTGGGTATATGGAACAAGACTTTTGTCGCTGGCCTGAGTTTGACAAGTCCGCGCGAAGCGCAGCGCACAGCGAGGTTGGGGTTATCGAGTTGATGCCCGTTGCAGATCATAATTTATATGGCTTTAAATATGTGAATGGGCATCCATCTAATCCAAATCAAGGCCTATCAACCGTGATGGCGTTTGGTGCTTTGTCTGAGGTGGCGACGGGTTACCCACGCCTGCTGTCCGAACTGACTATCTCGACCGCTCTACGTACAGCAGTAACTTCAGTGATGGCGGCAAAGGCGTTGGCAAGAAAAGACAGTCAGTCGATGGGGATGATTGGCTGTGGTGCACAGAGTGAATTTCAGGCCATCGCTTTTCATGCCATTTTAGGGATCAAAGAGTTACGTATTTTCGATATTGATGTTGAAGCGATGGAGAAGCTAGCTTCGCATCTTGAGGCTTACCCTGATCTGAAGGTGATCAAGGCGGACAGCGCAAAGTCTTGCGTGAATGGTGCAGATATCGTAACAACCGTTACTGCTGATAAGGCGTATGCGACGATCCTGACACCTGATATGGTCGAGCCGGGCATGCATATAAATGGAGTAGGTGGGGATTGCCCAGGTAAAACCGAGTTGCATCTAGATGTGTTGCTTAATGGCAAGATCTTCATAGAACATGAGCCGCAAACTCGCGTTGAAGGGGATATCCAACAATTGCCAGCTGAGCACACTGTGTACCCATTGTGGGAAGTGATTGCAGGTAAGAGCATTGGACGAGAAAGCGAGCAACAGGTCACTATCTTTGATTCGGTGGGCTTTGCACTCGAGGACCTTTCAGTACTGCGTTATATCTATGACCTTGCTACTGAGCTCGGTTTTGGCGAAACGATAGAGTTAGTTCCGCACATGAACAATCCGAAAGATCTATTTGGCCTAATGAAATCGACTCAATAGTTCGACATCTATAGTGCTTAAATGTCACCGCCTTCTGGCGTTTCCCTGTGCCATAATTCAATAAAAAATGCCCATTAGCAATAATCGCTAATGGGCATTAAAAATGTTCTCACTTCTGGGCAACTAATTACTCGTAGTCAGAAGCGTATGTGTCTTCGTAAGAGTGCGAGTAAAACTCAAATAGGTTACCAAACGGGTCTTCTAGGTAAACCATTTGTGCTTGCTTAGAATCGTCTTCTGGGTGGTAACGATGAATATCCATACGAACTTTACCGCCAAACTCTTCAACACGTTTGATTGCTGATTCAAACTGTTCTTTAGGTAGCTGTAAACAGAAGTGGAAGATACCTAGGCGAGAGAAATCAACGTTATGACGCTCTTCACGGTCAACCATTTCAAATAGTTCCACACCAATACCATCTGATGTTACTAGGTGCGCAATGTTGAAGCCTTTGAAGCCTTCACCAAACACAGCAATACACATACGGCCGATTGCTGTTTCACGCTCTTCCATTACTTTAGTGTTGTTCATTACAATGCGAAGGCCAAGGGCTTTAGTGTAGAACTCTACCGCTTTGTCCATATCGCCAACCATGATACCAACGTGATTCATTTTCATATTCTGCTCCAAAATCTGTCTAGATAATTTGTCTTGTTTTCAGCGTTTCGCTTCGATGGGGAGAATATTAGGGTATTCGATTAATTAAATGAAATTATCATAAATTATATTAATGATAATTTTTTGTTATTCTGTAATTGAGGAAGAGTTCAATAAATCTTGTTCGAAAAAATTGAATTAATGCATCAAAATTGCAGGATTCTTTCTGTTGGTTATGCCACATAGACTGTTCATCAACAGCTGAGGGAGGATTGATATACCACCTCATATTGATCGAATAACTTTAAGGACACGACTATGAAAGCACTTATTCAAAAACTCGCACACTCAAACGCTGGCTTTGGTGCTCTGGCACTGCGAGTACCAGTTGGTATCATCTTTATGGCACATGGTGCGCAAAAACTGTTTGGTTGGTTTGGTGGCTATGGCTTAGAAGGCACTGGGCAGTGGATGGCGTCAATTGGTCTAGGCCCTGGGGTGTTGATGGCGTTCTTGGCGGGCAGTGCAGAGTTTGTCGGTGGTCTGTTTATTCTTCTAGGGTTGCTCACTCGTCCGGCTGCAGCTGCACTAGCAGTAACGATGTTAGTTGCCATTTTTGCGGTTCATTTTGAAAATGGTTTGTTTATGTCAAACAACGGTTACGAGTTTGGCTTAGCACTGCTAGCCGCAAGTGTATCTCTAGCATTCTCTGGTGCAGGTAAGGCAGCAATTGACCAAACCCTAGCTAAGAAACTGATTTAAATTTTTGGCTCGAACTCAATGTTTACCTAGGCGCTCATTTGAGCGCCTTTTTTATCTTCATTCTGGTCGACTGATAAATAAAAAGTTGATAATCAATGTTGACCTGTCTATAGCTTTACACTTTATAGTTTGATTATTGAAAGCACTCTGACGTCGAAGTATTGAGTGCGGATACCTATTAATTGGATAGAAAGATATGAACATTAGACATGAAACAGAGCTAGATTTAAATCACATAGAATCGACGACTTATCAAGCCTTTGAAAATCATCCTCATCACGAACCGGGTGCAAAACCGACTGAACATTTGATCGTGAAAAGGCTGCGAGAAGCCAATGCATTAACGCTTTCTCTCGTTTACGAGGAAGGAGAGCAACTCATCGGACACATTGCCTTGTCTCCAGTCATGATTGATGGAAACGACAGCCGATGGTTGGGATTAGGTCCAGTATCCGTTGCGCCCTCACATCAAGGTAAAGGTGTTGGAAGTGCATTGATTCGTGAAGCACTTTCACAAGTTAAAAACTCGGGCTTTGAAGGCGTTGTTTTACTCGGCGAACCGCAATATTACGGCCGATTTGGCTTCAAATCACAACCAGAATTGACCTTATCAGGTGTGCCAGCAGAGTACTTCCTAGCGTTATCATTCAATGGTGAAATCCCTGTGGGGCAAGTGAGCTATCACTCAGCGTTCTTTGGTTGACTTGTCTATAACTTCATAGTTTAAAGTAGTTAATTGAAGCTAAAAAATGAGCGTAAACCATGTATCAAATATCTGAGTTGGCAAAGCAAGTAGGGCTGTCTCGTACTGCACTACTTTATTACGAGAAACAAAACCTTATTTCTGGTCGACGGCTAGAGAATGGGTATCGCGTATACAGTGACAAAGATGTGCAGCGTGTACGTTTGATTCAACAGTTACAAGCTGGTGGCTTGACCCTGCAAGAGTGCAAGATTTGCCTTGAAGCCAAGGTAGATAGGCAACTGCTTCAGAATCGACTTAAGGCTTTGGATGAAGAGATTGAGCAGAAGCAAAAGTCACGAACTCTTTTGGCAGCGATGCTTGGAGAGGGCGACTTAAAGGCATGGCATGAAGGGCTAGATAAACTGGCACCAGATGCTCATCTTGATTGGTTAATGAAGCAAGGCTTTAGTGAGAAAGAAGCGTTGCGATTGAAATGGTTATCAAAAGATATGAACGAACATGATCTCTATATGGCTGACTTTATGCGTGTATTTGAAACGCTAGAGCGATGGGGGCCAGGCAGTGAAGAAGAAACGAAGAAAGCACTGTCGCGAGTACCAACTAAGCCGACTAACATCCTCGAGATTGGTTGTGGTAAAGGGTTAGCCACTCAAGTATTAGCGCAGCAGACCAATGCGAGAATTACCGCGCTTGATAATGAACAATCGGCGTTAGACAGATTAACGGAGCGATTTGAGCAACTCGGCCTGTCTCAGCGTCTCGAAACGGAATGTTCGAGTATGACCGAATTACCGTTTGCTAAACGAAGCTTTGATTTGATGTGGGCTGAAGGCAGTGCGTATATCATGGGTGTAGAGAAAGCTCTCTCTGCATGGAAAGATCTGTTGAGCGACGATGGTTACCTTATGATCAGCGACATGGTGTGGCGCACTGAGTCTCCAAGTAAGGAGTCTATAGAGTTTTGGAACCAAGAGTACCCAGATATTCAATTGGTACAAACGCGCATAGAACAGATGAGCAAAGCGGGGTATCAGGTTGTCGACCATTTTCCAATGAGTGAAGAGGCATGGTTGAACTACTACGCCCCATTGAGTCAGAGAGTCGCAGAGCTTGAGCCAGAAATGGCCGAATCGGCGGCGTTTAAAGACATCAAACATGAAGTCAACTTATGTACCCAACGAGCCAATGAGTTTGGTTACCACATGTTTGTACTGGCTAGAAACTGATCCGTCAGTTTTGTCTATTAACACCTCGATGTGGAAGCTAAATATTTGTGAGCGGACTGTATGGTCCGCTTTTTTTGTTCAAATCATCTTTGATAGGTTTTACCTACTAGATTGATAGAAAAGTCCAAATTTACCCTTCTCAAGATTCGTTGCAATATAACCCCAACAGCGCAAGAGAGCGCAAACACAACCGAATTATTGAGAGAGTAAAATCATGATCAACACAGAAATCAAACCATTCAATGCAACGGCATTCAAAAACGGCGAGTTCGTAGAAATCACAGAGCAAGACGTGAAAGGTAAGTGGGCAGTATTCTTCTTCTACCCAGCAGATTTTACTTTCGTATGTCCTACTGAACTTGTAGACCTACAAGAGAAATACGCAGAGCTTCAGTCTCGNGAAATCACAGAGCAAGACGTGAAAGGTAAGTGGGCAGTATTCTTCTTCTACCCAGCAGATTTTACTTTCGTATGTCCTACTGAACTTGTAGACCTACAAGAGAAATACGCAGAGCTTCAGTCTCGCGGCGTTGAAGTTTACTCAGTATCAACAGACACACACTTCTCTCACAAAGCATGGCACGATACGTCTGACAAAATCGGTACTATCGAGTACTTCATGGTAGGCGACCAAACAGGCACGATCACAAACAACTTCAACGTAATGCGTGAAGGTCAAGGCCTAGCAGACCGTGCTACGTTCCTAATCGACCCAGAAGGTGTTATCCAAGCAATGGAAATCACTGCTGAAGGCATCGGTCGTGACGCTGAAGACCTACTACGTAAAGTTAAAGCAGCTCAGTACGTTGCAAACAACCCAGGTGAAGTTTGCCCAGCAAAATGGAAAGAAGGCGAAGAGACACTAGCACCATCTCTAGACCTAGTAGGTAAGATCTAAGCATCTGCTAACCGATTCTACAGGCGCACCTCAGCCTGTCTCCTAAAGGGCTTTGGTGCGCCACCCTAATCCCTTTCGCTCTACCATGATATTGAGTTTTGTCCACTTAGTTTTACGAAAGTAACTTAGACGGTGGAGCGTGAGTTCTCCCTCTGTCCAACACGTTCTTGTTAGAACCTTGTCGAAAATTCGACACCACTCCTATGGATTTAGGAGTGGTTTTTTTCTTGTTATTTCAAAGCAGCTAAAATTGTCTCAGCTTTGCTTGCTTCAAATTGTTTTGGCTCTTCAACATTAAGCTGAGTGACTACGCCATTTTCCACGATCATTGCGTATCTTTGAGAGCGCACGCCGCCAAATGTCGCGGTATCCATTTCTAATCCAAGCGCTTTGGTAAAACTCGCGTCACCATCTCCAAGCATCAGAATCTCAGAAGCGTTGTGTGTTTTACCCCATGCATTCATGACAAACGCATCGTTTACAGATACACATGCAATTACATCAACGCCTGTCGCTTTGATCTGATCAGCTAAAACGACATAGCCAGGTAGGTGGGCTTCAGAGCATGTTGGTGTAAAAGCACCTGGGACTGCAAAAAGTACCACTTTCTTGTTTGCAAAAAGCGTTTCGGTCGCGTGATTCTGCATTCCTTCATCGGTCAGTTCACTAAGAGTGGCGTTTGGTAATGTTTGGCCTTGTTGAATCATTTTTGCTTTCCTTGTTGTGTTTGTTCTAGCAGTTTAGCGAGCAATAGCGAATTGAACCACCGACAGAAAGTAAGGGATTGAGAATGTGACGAAAAGTGAATCATGGACTATCAGCAATAATACGACATGTGTCCGGCTTTCTTTTCTAATCTCCCTCCAAATGACGATATTCTACGAATTCACGGTTTTGAGAAGGTAGATCACCAAACATGATTTGTTTGATGTCGTATCTGTGACTTTGTTTAAACAATGCTAATTATCACCTATTTTCCTTCCTATCTCTGTGTGACCATTTATCAAAAGAAAGCGCTTTCATTTTCGAGGGCGATATGTCGAGTCAATGAGGTAATGTATGGAAACAAAGGGAAAATTCAAGCTATCCAATATCGCCATGTGTGTGGCTTTGGGTCTGACGTTAGTTGGATGCGATAGTGATGATAACGATTCAGTAGCGACAACACCGTCACCTTCGGGCGAATATGTAGCGGACCAAGGTTTCCATATATCACCGACGCAAGGTGTATTTAGCGGTGAAGATGGTGAGACGCCAGCTTTCGTTGTCCCAACGAATGCGCATACGCCAATTGTTACGTCTGATATCGCTGCACAAACAGGCTCTACTCGTAATGTTGTACAGTTTACGACGGCCGATGCTTCAGGTTTAGTGGGAGGCTTTGACCTTGGTGAAGTCTCTTTGGACAGTCTTTCTGAAACATCAACGATTGAGTTTGATGTTCGTCTTGTAGGTGCGGCTAATGTGGCGTCTGCATCAGCTTCTATTGCAAGTTATAGCGATAGCGCAACTCAATGGACTTTCGTTGTAGAAGGACAAAATGGCAGTGGGGCTGATGTAACAACCAGCGTTAATTTTTCATCAGAGCCAACAGAAGAGTGGGGCCACTTTGTTTTTACTAAGTCGGAATTGCTGAAAAACAATGCTGAACTCGCAACAATCACATCAATCAAGATGTACCCACATGCAGACGCTACCGTGTACAACGTTGATAACGTTGCGATTTACCCAGAGTATCGAGATTCGGAAGGGCCTGAACTGACACTTATCGGTGGTGCATCAATTACACAACTTAACTATCCAGATGCAGTTGATTCGTTTGTGGATCCTGGCTACTCGGTCACGGATAACCAAGATGACGAAACTGAGATTGTCGTTACCAAAACGTACGGTGAACTTGGAGAAGTTGATGCAGATGAAAACGGTACGTATGAGATCACTTACAGTGCGGTCGACACGACAGGTAACGTAGGTAAGCCTGTGACTCGAACCGTGATCATTGAAGCCGCTCCTGATGTTGAAAACGATGTCACACCACCAGAGCTTACATTGAACGGCGCGTCCACAGTTCGTGTTGCACTTGATGGCGAATACGTTGAGCTAGGTGCAACAGCGACAGATGATGTAGACGGTGAGATCACGGATATTACTATTTCTGGTTCAGTGGATGTGAACACAGCCGGTGATTACACCATTACTTATTCCGCGACGGATAGTTCAAACAACACAGGTACTGTTGAGAGAACAGTAACGGTTTATGAGCCAGTTGTATCAACTAACCTCATAGTCAACGGAGACTTTTCAACGTCTGTTGGTGAAGAATGGGTGCTTGACCAAGGTGAAGGTAGTGTGGAGATCGTCGATGGGCAACTCGTAGTGTCAGAGTTTACGCCAGGTGCGACATGGCAACCTAGATTGGTTCAATCTTCTGTTGTGTTACAAGAAGGGCAAACTTACGTAGCGAGCTTCGACGCCAAAGCGGGCGAAGCGCGTAATATCGTTTTGCAAGTGGGTGAGCTGTTAACAGCAGATCCATGGTACCTACCTGTTATGGACGACACAACAATTGGTCTATCGACCGAACTTGAGTCATACAGTGTTCAATTCACTGCAAATGAAAATGCGGCAAATCCTATCCACTTTATCTTCGCTGTGGGTGGTGGTGTCGCAACGCCAATTACACTAGACAATGTTTCGTTAACCGCGGTTACAGCTGAAATGATCGCGCCTGTTATTACGTTGTCTGAAGGCGCGGTGCGCATGTCAGTAGGTGAAGAGTATGTCGAGCCGGGCTATTCAGCCGCTGACAATGTTGATGGCGATCTTACTGCCTCAGTGGTGGTGACTGGTGACGACTTCAGTACATCAGAAGTAGGTACTCACGTCATTACTTACACGGTTCAAGATTCTGATGGTAACGAGTCTGTCGCGGAGAGAACGGTTTACGTTGTTGCGGCGGAAGATGTTGATAACTTGATGACGAATGGCGACTTCTCATCTGGCTTAGACGGTTGGTTGCAATTTGGTACCGATGCACAAGTCGTTGATGGTGCTGTGGTGTTTAGCTCTGGTGTCATCAAACAAGAGCGTTTTGCCCAAGGTTCGGTACAACCGGGCGACCAACTGGTTGTCTCTATGAAGTTGAAAGGGACATTTACCACTGGTGGTGTATTCAAAGCAGGTCTTCATAGTGAATCTGCGGAAGGCTCTGGTCTACCGGCATCATCTCAGTGGGAGGAATTCTGGGAAGTAAGCGAAGATTGGCAAACTGTCGAGATCCCTTGGACTCTGGGTGAAAACGCCGATTCAATTTCTGTCGAGCTATTGGTGGCAGGACCAGAAGGGCAACAGATCTACCTAGATGACATCACTGTAAAACCAGCAACATTCTAATGAAATAAAAATATAGCCTCTCGATGCTGTCGAGAGGCTAATTTTGTTGATTGGTATCGAGTTTATATTGAAGGCCGATTCTGAGCTCTAGAGCGAGCTTCCATATAAATTTGAGTGAACTATTTTCAATTGTATTAAATACCGACAGTCATGAGTGTCGATCTCGGAGAGAAAAATTCATGGATAGAGACCATTTATTAGAAGTTCAGGATAAGCTGGCTCCAATCAGTAGACAATCTGCTGCAGAAGGCATTGTTCTATTAAAAAACGATCAAGCGGTGTTGCCGATTCAACAGAGTGATAACTTAGCTGTTTTTGGGCGTTGCCAATTGGATACTTATCGCAGTGGTACGGGCTCAGGTGGTGCAGTCAATGTTAGGTATTCAATCTCGCTTATCGAAGGCTTATTGGCAAACGACTCGATTGAACTAAATGAAAACCTATTACAGCGTTATCGCGATTGGGTAAAAGAGAATCCATTTGATGACGGTGGTGGTGGTTGGGCCGCAGAGCCTTGGTATCAAGAAGAACTATTGGTCAGCGATGAAGAGGTCGCGCTTGCCTCATCTCAGTCTAACAAGGCGATGTTTATCATTGGTCGAACAGCTGGCGAAGATCAAGACAATGCCGACGCGTCTGGTAGCTACAAAATGACTGATACTGAAGTCAGCATGCTAACTAAGATTACGCAAAACTTTTCAGAAGTTATCGTTGTTATGAACACCACCAACATTATGGATATGTCCTGGCTGATGACATTGGAGCATCGCCATTCGATCAAATCCGTCGTGTATTGTTGGGCGGCAGGTATGGAAGGTGGTCATGCTTTGGCTGACGTACTTTCTGGTGACGTTTCACCTTCTGGAAAACTCACGGATACCATCGCGTATGATCTGTGTGATTACCCTTCTAGTGCTAACTTTGGAGGTACTACACACAATTGTTATGCGGAAGATGTGTACGTTGGTTATCGCTATTTTGAAACCTTTAAACCTAATGCCGTGCAGTTTGAATTCGGATTCGGCTTGTCTTATACCGCCTTTAAACAAGAGCTGGTGGATTTTGATGTGGTTGGCCAAGGAAAGAATTCCATTGTCCGAGCTTCAATCAAAGTCACCAATGTGGGTGAGCACTATGTGGGGAAAGAGGTGGTTCAAGTGTATCTTGAAGCGCCTCAGGGCCAACTTGGCAAACCAGCCAGAGTGCTGGTGGGCTTCAAAAAAACCGCACCGCTTAAACCGGGCGCCTCTGAAACTATGGTTATCTCGATGCCAGTGCGTGACTTTGCTTCTTATGATGATAGCGGAGTAACGGGGAACAAAAGCTGTTATGTATTAGAGAAAGGCGATTACTGCTTTCATGTAGGGTCGAGTGTTCGTGATACAACCAAACTGCTGCACAGGTATCATGTGTCTAAGACTTTCGTCACAGAACAGTGTCAGGAAGCGCTCGCACCAATACGTTCGTTTGAGCGAATTAAGCCAGTAAAACAGCGAGATAGCTACTATGGTGTTGATTTCGAATCTGTGCCTCTGCGCACGGTCTCTTTGTCTGAGAGAGTAGAATCAAACCTCCCTCAAGCTCTCGTGATAACTGATGATTTGGGTTACAAGCTTCTTGATGTGAAAAATGGTTCGGTCACCATGGAGCAATTTGTTTCTCAATTATCATTGCCCCAGTTAGCGACCATGGTTCGCGGTGAAGGTATGTGCAGCCCTAAAGTCACTCCTGGTACCGCTGCGGCGTTCGGTGGTGTGTCTGACGACTTGATTGACTTTGGTATTCCTGCCGTTGCCGCTGCTGATGGTCCTTCCGGCATACGTATGGATAGTGGTCACAAGGCAACCCAAGTTCCCATTGGCACACTGTTGGGATGCACGTGGAATTCAGAATTAAACGAAGAGCTATTTTATTGGGTGGGTGAAGAGCTTAGAGCGTATCAAATCGATACCTTATTAGGGCCTGGCGTCAACATTCATAGACACCCCCTAAATGGTCGCAACTTTGAGTACTTTTCAGAAGACCCGTTTGTCACAGGAACGTTAGCGGCTGCACAAGTTAAAGGGCTAAAAAAAGCAGGAGTCACAGGGACGCTCAAGCACTTTGCCGCCAATGATCAAGAAACAGGGCGAATGGACGTAGACAGCGTGATGTCTGAACGCGCGATTCGAGAAGTTCATATTAAGCCATTTGAAATGGCGGTGAAGCATGGCGGTGCGACGACCATTATGACGTGTTACAACCCCGTTAATGGTCATTGGGGTGCCTCCAATTATGATTTGAATACTAGCGTTTTACGTCAGGAGTGGGGCTTTAAAGGTATCGTAATGACGGATTGGTGGGCGAAAATGAATCACCCAACCGAAGGTGGCGTAGAAGATAAAATACACACTTCATACATGATCCGCGCTCAAAATGATCTCTATATGGTTGTCGATAATGATGGTGCGGCGACAAATGTTGCTGGAGACGACACTTTAACGGCGATAGAGCAAGGCACGCTAACGCTTGGGGAGCTGCAGCGGAGCGTAATGAACATTTGTTGGTTCATTTTAGATACTCCTGCCATGGAACGTCCTATTGTGCGTTATGAGTCAGTAAAGGCTATTCGTTCATTTAACGAGTATTTGGGAAGTGACGCCATTGCGCTTGATGCTTTATCGACCGTGGAGGTTAGCAAGACAACAAGCGTTGTTGTTGAGGTACTCGAAGGTGCAACTTACCAAGTGTCTGCGGTGATGAGTTACGACAAGCCGTCGCTGGCGCAATCTTCTTGTGCTTTGAGCTTGAACGATGAGTTTTGCATGTCGTTGTCAGTACATGGAACCGAAGGTGAGCGCGTAAATATCGAAGGTTCACAGGTGCATTTAGAAAAAGGCTTTTACCATCTGTGCATCGACTTCGTGAAGGCTGGTGCCACACTACACGAGTTAAATCTTAAACCATGTTGATGTCTTTGAGATAAAATATTGAGTAAATAATATGCAGCGTAGATCGCTGCATATTTTTTATTGGGGCAAGGGCAAGCATGGCATAGTGAGCTCAAACACCATCAGAAAAATGATGTGATTTTGATCCCGTTAGGTCATCACAAAGTCACTTCTCATTTGTGATAAATAAACAACGAGGTGATAAATTGAAAGCGCTTTCAAAATAACTAATGAAGTTGCATGATATGTGGAATACAAATACTAAAAAGTTCACCTTAATGGCACTGGTGAGTGGTGCATTTATTTCAGGTTGTAATAGTGGTTCTGACTCATCTAGCGCTCCATCAACACCTGATGTGAGTGGTTGGACAATGGTTTGGAATGACGAGTTTTCCGGCACTGAGATCGATACAACTAAATGGGGTTTCGAAGTTAACTGTTGGGGAGGCGGCAATGGTGAGCAGCAGTGTTACACCGACCGTCCGGATAACTCATATCTAAACGACGGTAAACTCTACATTTTAGCCAAGCAAGAGACGTTTACCGGGCCGAATAACCCCGATGGAGATTGGAGTAATACGGTTACACTACCTTATACCTCAGCACGGTTGAGAACCATGAACAAAGGCGATTGGAAATACGGTCGCTTTGAGATTCGCGCCAAGCTCCCTTCAGGTCAAGGTACTTGGCCCGCAATCTGGATGCTACCAACTGACTATGTTTATGGTGGATGGGCGGCTTCCGGTGAAATTGATATTGTGGAAGCAGTTAACTTAAAAGCACCATCCGATGCTGGTGGACAGCTAAGCGGCACACCAGAAAGGAGAGTATACGGGACGCTCCATTACGGTGCGGCTTGGCCTAATAATGTCGAGTCAGGTCAAGAGTACTACATGCCTGACGACGTTAACCCTGCAGACGATTTCCACACTTATGCACTCGAGTGGGAAAAAGACGAAATTCGTTGGTATGTAGATGGTGTACATTATGCCACGCAACGTTCAAGTGGGTGGTATAGCCAATATACAGAAAATGGCAGAGTAGTCATCGGTGAGGAAGATGCGCCTTACAATCAACGCTTCCATTTACTTCTGAACTTAGCAGTGGGTGGCGCTTGGGCTGGCAACACTAATGACACAGGTATTGACGATTCGGCACTGCCACAGACCATGGTTGTTGATTATGTTCGTGTTTATGAATGTTCAGCGGATACTGTGACAGGTCAAGGTTGTGCTTCGGTATCTCCAGATGCGGTGCTAGTACCAGGGCATTCAGCGCCTTAGAGTTAGGAAAATATTCCTCAAGCGATAATGGCGCAGCTTGATATTAAGCTGCGCCATTTTTTATTTCTAAGAGAAATCAGCTTCTACCTGACTAATCGAGACAAACGCACGTGCATTGTTCAAGCGAGCCATTTTCAATTGCTCTATCGTTCATTACGTCGGTATTCGTTACTGAGACACCGATGGTCGGTAAGGCTCTTCTCTTACGCCATGTGATAACACCAGCTTAATCATAAAAATAGGCGCTAGCCACTCTAATCCAACTGGTGCAGGTAAGATGGTTGCAAAGATAATCGCTAGCATAACGACAAGCAAAGCGACTGGGCGGTGCAGATACATTGGCAAGAAGTGAATAAACACGATCGAAACCATCATTACACCATACCAAAAGAACGCATACGACCAAGCAACATCAAAGCACAAAGGCACAGCAAATAACTGGAAGTGAATAGCAGGAAACAAGAATTTGCTGCCAACTAATTTTCCCATCAGTGACAGATTAAGAGATTGATCAGTATGTAAAAATCGTTTCATCGATCCTAATGAGTTAGTCAATACGCCACCAATCATATCCAGAGTCAAGAACGACGCCACAAGGATCTGCACCCAGTTCCAATCCAGTGTTTGCCATGCAAAGAAATATAGGATCACAGGGGCAATAAACGCCGCATAGTTGGCAATCATAGACTCTGCTTTTGTCGCACCAAATCCAGTGGTGAAATTAAACTTCCCCTGACATTGCCAATTGATATGTGCGTTTTTTATCGTGGTTTTATCTGTATCCATTGTTCGTTTCCTCATCATTCTTGGAGTGGGTGGTCTTTAAAAGACCACTCGGTCGAAAATAGAGTAAGCGAACAAGAATTAGCCTGTCAACTTTTTTGGACCGGTCGTCCTAAAAAGAGTTTGGATTAGACTCATAGGTGTAGATGTTATATAGTCCATGTGGACTTTTAAAAGGAATCAGGAATGCCTAAAGTAGTTGATCATGAAGCGTACCGCCGTGAACTTGCCATGAAAGCGGTCGATATCTTTACAGAACATGGCGTCAATGGCCTTGGTATGCGCGGCATAGCGGAGGCTTTAGGGATTTCTAAAAGTGCCTTATACCACTACTTTCCGAGCAAAGATGCGCTATTTAAAGCAAGTACCGAGGTCTTTTTAGAGCCGCGATCTTTATATGGTTTAGAAGAAGGCGAGGCCATTCCGCAAGACAAGGAGCAGATGCTCTACAAACTAGTTGAGACATTAGATGGTCACTTTCGCGGAGAGCTAACGCTGGTGCTCGATTACACCAAACATAAAGATTCGAAACAGGTGAAAGGTGACAACTTGCTTGAGCTTGCTAATACACAATTCAAGCAAGAGCTTGCAAAGGTCGTCGGCAATGAACATGCAGACCAAGCGTTCGCGCTGTTGTTTGGTGGGCTGACAATGCGTTTGCTGGATGGGAACAAAACACCATTAGAAACCATTACTCAATGGATACTTGCTCTAAGCCGAGTTGAAAGCTAACCCACATGCTCCTGCTTCATAGCGTTTTAGATCTGACAACATGTATAAAATTAAGTTGTGCCAATTGGCGACCCTCTTATCTACAAAGTTGAAGATGATGTCATCACCTCTTGAACGGTTTGTTCGTTTTTACTATTTCCATTGAGTTCAGCAATGACTTCACCAGGCGTGACGACACGAGTTAACAAGTGAGTTATGTCTGGGTCTTCAATTGGCTCAAGAGCATAAACTGGTTTGTTGAGACCCAAAGCATAACCAATATCCATGGCTACACTTTTTCCGACGTAACCACCAAAGTTTAAAATGTAGGTAATATCGGCTTCTCTAATGCGCTGCAAGCAACCATCAATACCATTCGCTTGAAGAGGTTCAGAGATAGTAGTTTCAATTCCTGCATTGACCAACGTTTCTCGTATAGCCTGCATCTTTTCTAGATTCTTGAAACTACCAGCAACATAGACAGATATACTCATACAACTTCCCTATTTTTGCGTAAATTTTGATGTAAACACTAGCGCCGCGTTATGTGGCTTTATAGTTGCACTTCTGGCGCTTTAAACTTTATTCTCTCCAACCACATTGGGTCCTGTTAAGGGATGAGCATCGCGATACTAAAGCCGCCGCATACCACCTTAATAACTAAAATTAACGCATAGTAAAAATGCCACGCGCTGTGAATCGCTCTTAAGTTGCTTGTTAAGTCTTTACCGCCAACATTGCACCACTAGTAGCTAGAAACCCACCTGAAAGCTTGTTTAGGCGCTTTCTAGCAATATGTCCCTTAAACATAAAGCTGGCTTTTGAAGCCGCACATGCATAAGCAGCTAAGATACCGCCCACGGATATCGTAGATAGAAATAGAATACTGACGACGTCAATTGTAGTTAGAGCAGTTAAATCAACAAAAGCAGGAAAGAAGCCCATATAAAACAAAATTGCTTTTGGACTAGAGAGAGTAATGAGCATCCCCGTTATTAGGCTAGATGACTTCATACTTATCTTCGTTCTATTGGCAGGTAAATCTGATACCTCAGAAGTCCAAGTAACGTAAGCCAACCATAAAAGGTAAGCAACCCCTACGTATTTGATTAGCACGGCAAACTCACCCATCAAGCTCGCAACCAAAGATAGGCCTGATATCGCTAAAAATATGAAAATGTAATCAGCAACCAATACTCCAACTACCACCAGCAGTCCTTGCATCGAACCATATGATATAGACCTAGAGACCACAGCAAGAACACTTGGTCCGGGAATTGCTGCGGATAACGCCATTGCAATAAATAAAGCTATTCCTGATGATATTGTCACAGTCTCTCCTTAGACCTAACGCCATAGTAAAAATGCCACGCGTTGCGAATCCCTCTTGAACAGTTTGTTAGGCATGTTCTACAGTTGGAATAGAAAGCCACCAAACAAAATCGCAACTAACCCTATTAACCTACTAATTATCAAAGTACTTCCTAGCGATTCAGGGTCTCGCCCAAAATGCTCTATTTCTTGAGCAGTGTCGTATGGTCTAAATGATTGCACTAGAGCACTGATCCCATAAACCGAAATAAATACTCCTACAGTGTTATACCAAGCAGAGTCATTAGAAAAAACCAAATAAAGTCCCGCAGGCAAGAAAACAATGGACATTGACAACATAGTCCAGTTGTACTCTTTCAGACGTTCGATGAGATCATCACTGTTTTCACTGATTCTGCGCAAAGCGAAGTATCTAAATCCGTTGATAACCAACCCTGCAAGCCCACCAAAAATGAGTAAGAATTCTAACCGCATATCCTGGTACTCCTCAAAATGCCTAACGCCGCGTTAAGTAGTGAGCGACGCTGGCACCAAACTTAAACCATTGTGCCGTAAGCACTTAATTCAAAGCAAACCGAAAATGCCGAGCGTTGCGAATCTGTCTTAAACGCTTTGTTATACGATTTTGAACAATGTCTCATACAATTCTTCTATTGTGTTCAAAATTGCGAATTTTGACTTTGACACAACCCTGATTGATGGCCTTTCATTTTTAGTACCTTCCGCATTTCCTTTTGTATGTTTCGCAATAGGAAAATCACTGATGTCAGGCAACTTTTTGTTTGGCTCACCACCAAAGAACAAGAATGGACCGAGCTCCATCGTTGTTTCGTTAAAGTAAATCCAGACGACACAACCTGATGGTTTATTAGCTAAAGCGACATGGATTTTTTGACGTGCTGTGCTCGAACCAATATGAGAGGTTTTAAGTTGAACATGACGAAAAGCACCAAGGTCTTCCATGATTAGATCATAGCCTTGATTGTCTACCTCTGGTTTGGAAATTTCGATGGAACAACTGCCATTTTTCCATGACATTTTAAGTAGTTCGCTAATCAATGAGTGCTCGATTAGCTTCTCTCGAAAGGAAGAATTTAAGTAATGTTGTTCCATATTTTCCTCTTAATCGTATAACGCCCTGTTAATGGGTGAGCAACGCAATAGCAATGCCACCGCATACCACCTTAAACACTAAAACCAACGCATAGTGAAAATGCCACGCGTTGCGAATCCCTCTTAAACAGTTTGTTATGTTGTGACTCAAGGGATCTTCGTTTCTATGTTCAACTGCCCTGCTAACCCAGCTTCACGGTGCACGCTTAAAGCTAAAAACTCTTCGGATGACGTCATTTCAAGGAGCGCTTTGCGAGATGGATATTTTACAATGACAAATGAGTCCCAAAGTTCTTCAACTTGACCAAGAATAAGACCAGTCACCTCTGAATAGAAGACAACCTCAGCGCCATGCTTTTCCAGAACCTTAAGCATAGGCTGGCCATAAAGTTCATATGCTTCTTTGCCCGTTAGATTAGTTTCTCGACCATCTGCATATTCTGCTTTGTCTTTAAACTTGAAAAGGTTTAATAGATGAATTTCACCTGATTCCGGTGAAGATTTTAATCTTTCCACCTGACTTTCTGATGGAAAAAGCTTATTCAGAACTTCCATATTCTCTCCTGCAACATAGACATAATGACCCCCACGAGGTGCTAGCCTCCAAAATCGTGGGTTAGCTTAAAGCCAGAGCCATAATTAGTGCGTCAAACAACTAAATTTGGAGGCTAGCATGACTAACGATAGCATAATTTTCATTGGCTTAGATACGCA
>NZ_JAKEUS010000010.1:0-169077 GCF_022397975.1 Vibrio sp. Isolate30 | reverse complement strand
GAAAACGTGAATGCATCTAAGAGCCGTATTAAAGACACAGACTTCGCGAAAGAAACGACGCAAATGACTAAGTCGCAAATTCTTTCTCAAGCGTCTAGCTCGATTCTTGCTCAAGCGAAGCAAGCACCGAACTCAGCACTTAGCCTACTAGGTTAATCAAATAAAAGTGGCATTGCGTTTGTCAGTGCCTCTTCCACAAATTAGCTCGTGGTGAGAGATGAGCGCTAAACAAACCCAGCTTCGGCTGGGTTTTCGCGTTTTTGGTGTTTGGTAAAGCGTATTGGGGGAACTACTAATTGTGATTGTGGGTGGCAAGAGATTCCCTATCACGGTCGTCCCTCCCTGTAGGGAATGACTAAAAATGGGCAATTTGCTACTCACCCTCAATGTCCTAAACAGTCATCCCAGAACCGAGTAGAACGAGGTATCAGGGATCTCGCTCTTAATCACGTAATCACAAAGGATTGAAATTGTTTTTGGTAGAGGGAGGTTTAGTTCAAGGTACTTATTACCGTTCCCGTATCAGTAGTAGCCCAAAGCGATAGTTTCAGGGCAAATTAATAAGTAACCATGTGCTTATAAATTCATCAATAGTTGATTATTTAGCGAATATCGCCCGATTAGTTGAACTGCGATCACACTTTCTCTTGTTATTGAAAATAAAACCAAAAAAATCGATTTTTTTGTTAAAGCTTCTAATCAAAGCGCCGTTAAAGGGATTGAGAGAAATGAGATGTACCAATGTGAGGTGAGAGACGCAGCGGTACATCAGACAATATTGATGTGTGCTTTATGTGAGGTGAGAGTCACTGGCGTGCATCAGAAATGCCTAAAGGAGATCAACTATGGCAATTAATGTAAACACTAACGTGTCTGCAATGACGGCTCAGCGCTACCTAAATGGCGCAGCTGAAGGTACTCAAAAATCAATGGAGCGTTTGTCTTCTGGCTATAAAATCAATAGCGCAAAAGATGATGCTGCAGGCCTACAAATCTCAAACCGCTTAACGTCTCAAAGCCGCGGCCTAGACATGGCTGTGAAGAATGCGAACGACGGTATTTCTATTGCACAAACAGCTGAAGGTGCAATGAATGAGTCTACAAACATTCTGCAACGTATGCGTGACCTTTCTCTACAATCTGCAAACGGCTCAAACAGCAAAGCTGAACGTGTTGCAATTCAAGAAGAAGTAACGGCACTTAACGACGAGCTGAACCGTATCGCTGAAACAACCTCTTTCGGTGGTAATAAGCTTCTAAACGGTACTTACGGTAGCCAATCTTTCCAAATCGGTGCGGACTCTGGTGAAGCTGTAATGCTATCTATGGGTAACATGCGTACTGACACTCAAGACATGGGTGGTAAGAGCTACACAGTTGAAGAAGGCAAAGACTCTTCTTGGACTGTAGCGGCAGGTTCTGACCTAACGATGAAGTACAAAGACAAGTTTGGTGAAGAGCAAGAAGTGAATATCTCTGCGAAAGCAGGTAACGATATTGAAGAACTTGCGACTTACATTAACGGTCAAAGTGAAGACGTTAAAGCTTCTGTTGGTGAAGGCGGCAAACTACAGCTGTTCGCTTCAAGCCAAAAAGTACAAGGTGATGTTGAGTTCGGCGGCAGCCTAGCTGGCGACCTAGGTATTGGTAGCGGCAAAGAAGTAACAGTTAACGATATCGACGTAACTTCTGTAGCTGGCGCTAACGAAGCGGTTTCTATCATTGATGGTGCGCTTAAGTCTGTAGACAGCCAACGTGCTTCTCTGGGTGCTTTCCAAAACCGTTTTGATCACGCAATCAGCAACTTAGATAACATCAACGAAAACGTTAATGCATCTAAGAGCCGTATCAAAGATACTGATTACGCGAAAGAAACGACAGCTATGACTAAGTCTCAAATCCTACAACAGGCGAGTACTTCAATCCTAGCTCAAGCGAAGCAATCGCCATCAGCAGCTCTAAGCTTATTGGGCTAAGCTTACTAAGTAGGCGGCAATAGAGGTCTACCTAGGTAGGGCTCTTATGCCATGGCTCATTTAAGGTCGGAAGGAGAGTGTTATGGAAATATCATCCAGCGCATCGAACGTCCAGCCTTATGGCTCACCTAATGGCATTAAATTTGCATTCGATGAAGGTAGCAGTGCGCCAAGTGTTTCTAAACCATTAGAAGTTGCACCCAAAGAAAAGGTAGAGAAATCGCAAGAGGATGCTACCGAAGCGGCGATTCAATTAGCTCAAGATCGACAGGAGCTAAATAAAGAAGAGCGCGTTAAAATGGTAGAGAAGATGAATGAGTTCATCTCTTCTATCAACAAGGGTGTTGCCTTTAAAGTGGATGAAGAGTCGGGTAGAGATGTGGTGACGATATACGAAGCCACAACAGGCGATATTATTCGTCAAATACCTGATGAAGAGATGCTTGAGATTTTAAGGCGCCTAGCGGCCCAAACCTCAAATAGCGGGCTATTGGAGGCGAAGGTTTAAGTCGTATTATTGAGGTGATTTGATGAGTTTAGGCCCACTTGGGATGTCGTCTGGCATGGATATCAACTCCATGGTCAGCAAAATTGTAGATGCGGAGCGTGTGCCTAAGCAGCAACGTATCGACAATGAAAGAACGCGAATCGATTCCAGCATTAGTGCCTATGGAAGACTCAGAGAATCGCTTGATTCGATGAAAAACTTAATGACGAACTTTCGTCAGGAAAAAGCTTTTGCTGTGAGAACAGTAGAAAGTACCGATGACGGAGTTGTCTCTGCAACCGCTACTACGGATGCAATTGCAGGCAAATATGCCATCGATGTGTTGCAGCTTGCCCAAAGCCATAAAGTGGCTTCTGATGTATTGTCGGAAGACATGAAATTTGGCCCAGGTAAGCTGCAGGTTTCGCTCGGTGAGAAGAGCTTTGATGTACAAGTCGGTGAGCGCTCGAAACTTATCGACGTTGTACGTGGCATCAATGGCGCAAGTAATAACCCAGGTGTACGTGCCTCGGTAATCAATGACGTTGAGGGTCCTCGCCTTATCGTCGCGTCAAACCTATCTGGTGCTGAGCAACAGATCAGTATCAATGTCGATGCGCAATCGGATAACCCCCTTAAAAAACTTGAATACAAAACTCTTGAAGAGCGCGTAAAAGCTTTAGAGTCGGCACGTCTTGCTGCTCAAGAGATCCTTTCAGAGCCTGCTCCAGGGCAAGAAACTGCCCCTATCGAAGCGGCAACCGAGACTCCACAAGAATTAGATGCGGATGGCAACCCTATGCCACAAGAGGCGTCTGATTCGGAAAACCTACCGCTTGATCCAGAAGTAGATCAAGACCCAAGTAGCATGACTTACGGTGAGGCGGCAGCCGCTGCCGGACAAGCAGCGTTAGATGCAGCGAAGGCATCGGCTTCTGTTATGCCGGAAGACAACATCCCAGGCTGGACAGAAACCGCATCTGGAACCTTGTTAGATTCTTACTACACACCTGAATTGGAATTGGACGAGAAAGCGATAGAGAAGGCGCCAGATGTACCGGGCTGGACTAACGCAGCTTCGGGTACACTGACGGATTCTTACGTTACACCTAAAGAAGCTCAGCAAAAGCTTGAGGCTGAACAAGCTCGTATAGAAGAGAAAACCGCGGAAGAAAAAGCGGCATTGGCTGAGCGTGTAGCAAAGGGCGAGATTACTGAACAGCAAGCTAAAGATATTGAACGTTCAAAACTTCCTCAAGAAGAGCGAGAGCACCTAGAGAAAATCGATAAAGCTCAAGCTGATCTAGAGAGAGCGCAGCAGTCGTTTGATACTTACAGCGGTATGACAGAGGTACAAGCAGGTCAAGATTCCATGGTTGTACTTGATGGTGTCGCTCAGCTTTCGAGTAACAACAATGTGATTGAAGATGCCATTGAAGGTATTGATATCACAGTAAAAGGTAAAACACCGAAAGATAAAGCCCCAGCGGAAATTGGTGTTGAGTACGACCGTGGCAGTGTACGTCAAGATATTGAGGCTTTTGTTGCCTCATACAATCAGTTCTACCAAGTTTCTCAGAGTCTGTCTGGTGTCGATCCCACTACTGGTCAAAAAGGACCCTTAGCGGGTGATAGTACCGTGAGAAATGCGGACTCACGCTTGAAGAGTGTATTTTCAACCAGCATTAAAGACGCGCCACCAGACATCAGATCGCTGACTGAATTTGGTATCACTACAACGCGTCAAGGTACACTTGAAATCAATTACGATATGCTGGATCGTCAACTGAACAACAACTTTGATAAGTTGGGTGAATTCTTTGGTGGCAATAATGGTTTTGCTAAAAAAGTAGAAGATGCTATCCAAGGTATTACAGGTGTCACTGGCTCAATTCGAACCCGTGAGCGAAGCTTGGTTGAACAGAACTACCGACTAGTGGATGACCAAGCGGCACTGGATCGCCGCATGGAAGGGTTAGAAAGCCGCACCCATTCTCGCTTTACTGCAATGCAAGAAGCGACCGGTAAAATGCAGTCCCAGTTGGGCAGTATGATGAATGCGTTGGGTTAGTAGATGAAGGACGAACTTCAGAAGCTTTGTGAACTAGATCAACAAATTATGGCTAAGTTCGAAATAAGTGAAATTAATACTGAAGAAATAATGGCGCTTGTCGATAACAGAGAACAGTTGTTGCAAAACGTGCTTCATTTATTGGATTCACACCCCGACGTTAAGCAAAGTTCGGAATGGTATGATGCCATTACGAGAACAAGAAAATTGGTTGAATTGATGCAAGCGGAAACGACACGAGTCGGCAAAGACTTACAGAAGTACCGTCACGGAAACAAATCAGTTCAACAGTATAAAAAGTTTTTATAAAAGAGGTTTACTATGCGCGGTTCTTTACAGGCATATAAAAAGGTATCAGTGGATAGTCAGCTTACTGCTGCCTCACCCCATAAAATTGTTCAAATGTTGATGGCAGGCGCTATCGAGCGTCTTATTCAAGGCAAGGCGGCGATGCAAGCAGGCAACATTCCTGTGAAGGGTGAGCGTCTGGGTAAGGCGTTGGACATTATTATTAGCCTTCGTAGCTGTCTATCAATGGACGATGGCGGTGACATCGCGAAAAACCTAGATCAACTTTATGAATTTATGATCACTCAAATTTCTGCGGCGAATCACAAAAATGATCCTCAACCGATTGATGACGTGATTGATATCATTCGCGAGATTAAGAGCGCTTGGGACCAGATCCCGAATGAATATCACAATTTAACCTCTGCAGAAGTGGGTATTTAGAGCAAATTCAAAGTTCTAACCAACGTCACATGAGTTAATTGGTTGGTTGCCTTATTTTTTTAATCAAATAAAATAGAAGCCATTAGATAGCCTAATGGCTTTTTTTCGTTGCTGATTTTCATAATTTGTCTATCGTTAATCTTATCAATGATACTTTTTTCTGTTTTATAGATTACGTTGCTTAATGTTTTCCGCATCACACCAATAATAAAGGCAATACATCCTACTTATGCAAGGTTTGTCAAAACTGCTTGTCGTAGACGATAATGCTCAAGAGCGTCACAATTTAAGCACAATATTAGAGTTTGTAGGAGAGGGCTGCGAAGTTGTCAGCTCTGAACAAGCACACAAGGTCGACTGGTCTCAACAGTGGGCTGGGTGCATTATTGGCTCTATTAAGGGCAACGGCTTCACTTCTTTACTCAATGAACAGCTGATCAACGCTAACCACATCCCCCTGTTAGTGATGGGCAAGCACAACTATTCTGTGGATGAGTTAACCAACTATGTTGGTGAGCTTGAGCTGCCACTTAATTACCCGCAACTCAGTGATGCATTAAGGCATTGCAAAGACTTCTTAGGCCGTAAGGGCGTTAACGTTGTCTCATCAGCACGTAAAAATACTCTGTTTCGTAGCCTAGTAGGCCAAAGCTCTGGTATTCAGGAGGTACGTCACCTCATCGAGCAGGTCTCTTCAACTGAAGCAAATGTATTGATTTTAGGTGAGTCTGGTACAGGTAAAGAAGTTGTGGCACGTAATATCCACTACCATTCAAAACGTCGCAGTGGGCCTTTCGTTCCTGTGAACTGTGGTGCCATTCCGCCAGACTTGTTAGAGAGTGAGCTCTTTGGTCACGAGAAAGGGGCATTTACTGGGGCAATTACAGCACGTAAAGGCCGTTTCGAACTCGCTGAAGGCGGTACTCTGTTTCTTGATGAAGTTGGCGATATGCCAATGGCGATGCAAGTAAAATTGCTGCGCGTATTGCAAGAGCGTTGTTTTGAACGTGTAGGCGGCAACGCGACACTTCAAGCAAATGTGCGTGTTATTGCGGCGACACACCGTAATCTTGAAAGCATGATCGATGACGAAGCGTTCCGTGAGGATCTCTACTATCGATTGAATGTGTTCCCAATTGAGATGCCAGCACTTCAAGAGCGCAAAGAAGATATCCCACTGCTGCTACAAGAGCTGATGACACGCATGGAAGCGGAAGGCAGCATGCCGATCTGCTTTACTCCACGCGCTGTTAACTCTTTGATGGAGCATGACTGGCCGGGTAACGTTCGCGAGTTGGCAAATCTTGTTGAGCGTATGGTTATTCTGTATCCAAACAGCTTGGTCGATGTTAATCATCTGCCTACTAAGTATCGCTACAGTGACATTCCTGAATTCCAGCCAGAGTTTAATAGCTTTGTATCGGAAGAGGAGCAAGAGCGTGATGCATTAGCGGATCTATTCTCTGAAGATTTCAGTTTTGATCAACAAGATGACCTAAATGACAACGCCAATGCTCCTCAAGAGTTGCCGCCAGAAGGCGTAAACTTGAAAGAGCTGCTTGCTGATTTGGAAGTCAATATGATCAACCAAGCACTAGAAGCACAAGGTGGTGTGGTTGCTCGTGCCGCAGACATGTTGGGTATGCGACGTACAACCCTTGTTGAGAAAATGCGCAAATACAATCTGCAGCGATAAATCTTCCTGATTAAGGCGGAACAGAGTGAACCCTGATCTACCTTTTAATCAGAGATAGCCGAGTTGTTGACGGCTTAACTATGTGATAAATATAGCGAATAGCCTGATGTGTGTGGTGCATGTCAGGCTATTCTAGTATTTGAGGCCAATTTTTTATATGCACGTATCTGACGAACCAGAAAACCAATCACACCTAGACTCTGTTGAGCAGCAAGTTGAGCGATACAAGCAAGTACTCGATGTGATGCCTGCTGGCGTAATCTTGTTGGATACTCATGGTGAGGTAAGAGAGGCGAACCCTGAGGCGCATCGTATCTTAGGTGTTGAGCTGGTGGGGGAGAAGTGGTTCTCTGTTATCCAGAGTGCGTTTGATCCTAAAGATGACGATGGTCATGAAATCTCGCTAAAAAATGGCCGTAAGGTTCGTTTGGCGATCTCAGCATCAGCCACTGGTCAGCTTATTTTAATTACCGATCTGACAGAAACACGACTACTTCAAGCTCGTGTCAGTGACCTTCAAAGACTTTCTTCATTGGGCAGAATGGTGGCCTCTTTGGCACACCAAGTGCGCACGCCATTGTCCAGCGCGATGCTCTATGCTTCTAATTTAGCCGCGCCAAACTTGCCACCTGCCACAAAAACGCGCTTTCAAACTAAGCTTATGGATAGACTGCATGACCTAGAGAAGCAGGTTAATGATATGCTGTTGTTCGCTAAAGGTGGTGATAATAAAGTCGTGAAGCCGTTTACTGTTTCAGAATTGATCGCTGAATATCAGCCGATGGTCGAGACGGCACTCAAGACCAACAACATCGACTATTTCCAAGAAGTTGAAGCTGAAGAGACGCAAATGTTTGGCAATGCCAACGCCATCGCTTCTGCTTTAAGTAATCTGGTTCTCAATGCTGTACAGATTGCGGGTAAAGAGTCACAAATCGATGTGTTTTTCCGACCAGTAAACGGTGAGCTTAAGATCTCGGTTCAAGATAGTGGACCGGGTGTACCGAAAGAGCTACAAGGAAAAATCATGGAGCCGTTTTTCACCACGCGCTCACAAGGCACAGGACTTGGCTTGGCGGTGGTACAGATGGTGTGCCGCGCTCACGAAGGGCGATTAGAATTAATATCAGAAGAGGGCGATGGCGCATGCTTTACGATGTGTTTACCATTAGAACGCGCCTCTACTGCTGAAAGTATTTAAGTTTTAACTGAATTTACACTGGAGAATCACATGGCTCAAAGCAAAGTGTTAATCGTAGAAGACGATGAAGGCCTACGTGAAGCCTTAGTCGATACACTCGCGCTCGCTGGCTACGAATGGCTAGAAGCGGATTGCGCGGAAGATGCTCTGGTCAAGTTAAAGTCTAACTCTGTTGACATCGTGGTATCCGACGTTCAAATGGCGGGAATGGGCGGTTTGGCACTGCTTAGAAACATCAAACAGAACTGGCCAAATCTACCAGTACTACTGATGACTGCTTACGCAAACATTGAAGATGCCGTTGCCGCGATGAAAGAAGGCGCGATTGATTACATGGCTAAGCCATTCGCACCAGAAGTTCTGTTGAACATGGTGAGCCGCTATGCGCCTGTTAAGTCAGATGATAACGGTGATGCAGTTGTTGCTGATGAAAAGAGCCTGAAACTATTGATGCTAGCCGACAAGGTGGCAAAAACCGATGCCAACGTGATGGTTTTAGGACCAAGTGGTTCGGGCAAAGAGGTGATGTCGCGCTACATCCACAATGCGTCAAACCGTAAAGATGGCCCGTTCGTTGCGATTAACTGTGCTGCGATTCCAGATAACATGCTAGAAGCGACACTGTTTGGCTATGAAAAAGGCGCGTTCACTGGCGCGATTCAAGCGTGCCCAGGTAAGTTTGAACAAGCGCAGGGCGGTACGATTTTGCTGGATGAGATCAGTGAGATGGATCTTAACCTTCAGGCGAAGCTGTTACGTGTACTGCAAGAGCGTGAGGTTGAACGCCTTGGTAGCCGCAAGAGCATCAAGCTAGATGTACGAGTGTTGGCGACTAGTAACCGCGATTTAAAACAGTATGTCTCGGAAGGTAACTTCCGTGAAGACTTGTATTACCGACTCAATGTGTTCCCAATTTCTTGGCCACCACTGTGTGAACGAAAGGGTGATATTGAGCCACTGGCTAAGCATCTGATTGAGCGTCACTGCACTAAGTTGGGCATGCCGGTACCGACCATTTCTACTGAAGCTATCAGTAAACTGGTGAGCTACCCGTGGCCAGGAAATGTACGAGAATTAGACAATGTGGTACAGCGTGCGCTAATATTGAGCGAGCAAGCTAACATCTCTGGCGAGCATATTTTGCTTGAAGGCGTAGATTGGCAAGATGCTAGTAGCCTACAACAGATTGTTGAAGGCAACGATGTGGCGACACCAGAAGTAAAACCAATTGCCGAAGCCAACCCAGTGACGAAAGTCTCTTCGGCTGGTGAGGGATTGGGTAATGAGCTGCGTGATCAAGAGTACGCAATTATTCTTGAGACATTGATTGCCTGTAATGGCCGCCGTAAAGATATGGCCGAAAAATTGGGTATTAGTCCACGTACTCTGCGCTACAAACTGGCGAAAATGCGTGATGCTGGGATAGATATCCCAAACTAGGAAGCGATTAATTCTGCATTCAATGCAGACATAGAGTACGATATTTAATCACCCTGCCACTGCCTTTTTATAGACAGTGGCACATTAATTGCTCTATCAATAGTACAGCAACAAAGAAAGTCATAATTTTGACTCTGAGGTAGTAAATGAGAATAGATGGTTTACAAGGCGAGATGCAGGCAATGATGGTGGAAGCTGCAAACACGCGTCCGGCTGCGACTGGACAAACGGTTGGTGCAGATTTCGGCAATATGTTGACGCAAGCCATCAACAACGTGAACTCGTTACAGAAAACCTCAGGGGATCTTCAAACCCGTTTTGATAGCGGTGACGAGAGTGTTTCGCTCTCCGACGTAATGATTGCTCGAAATAAATCTAGTGTGGCTTTTGAAGCGACGATTCAGATCAGAAACAAACTGGTTGAGTCGTATAAAGAGCTTATGAATATGCCGGTATAGTGTTAGGTAGTAGATAGTGGCAGAAAATAGTCAAACAACAGATTTAGCCGTTAGTGATGCGAATGACCATGCACTCGTTGCAGGGGCAGACGTGGACAACGAAGGGCAAAATCCTGATCTAGGCGAGCGCAGCTCATCAAAGTTCGACATGGCGGTGGGGGATCTTGATCTCCTGCGTCAAGTCGTACTAGTTCTCTCGATCTCTATTTGTGTAGCGCTCATTGTGATGCTGTTTTTCTGGGTCAAAGAGCCAGAAATGCGTCCATTAGGTGCTTACGAGACCGAAGAATTGATCCCTGTGCTGGACTATTTAGATCAGCAAAAAATTCAATACTCATTAGAGGGTAACACCATCTCGGTTCCGGCCAGTGAATACAACTCACTGAAGCTGGATATGGTGCGTGCTGGCTTAAACCAAGAGAAGAACGCAGGCGACGATATCCTAATGCAGGATATGGGCTTTGGTGTTTCTCAACGTCTTGAACAAGAGCGCTTAAAGCTAAGTCGTGAGCGTCAGCTGGCGAAAGCGATTGAGCAGATGAAGCAAGTGCGTAAGGCGCAAGTACTGTTAGCGCTACCAAAACAGAGCGTATTTGTTCGTCATAATCAAGAAGCATCGGCGTCGGTATTTTTGACGCTTAAAACGGGCACGAACCTTAAGCAACAAGAAGTCGATTCTGTTGTGGACATGGTAGCGAGCGCCGTACCTGGAATGAAAACGTCACGCATTACTGTGACCGATCAACATGGTCGCTTGCTGAGTTCAGGATCTCAAGACCCAGCCTCAGCAGCTCGCCGTAAAGAGCATGAGTTGGAGCGAAACCAAGAGCAGGCTCTACGTGAAAAGATTGATTCAGTACTGATCCCGATTCTTGGTTTTGGTAACTACACAGCACAAGTAGATATTCAGCTTGATTTCAGCGCTGTGGAGCAGACTCGCAAGCGTTTTGATCCGAATACTCCGGCTACACGCAGTGAGTACACGCTAGAAGATTACAACAACGGTAGTACCGTAGCAGGTGTTCCGGGTGCGTTAAGCAATCAACCGCCAGCGGATGCATCGATTCCACAAGATGTGGCGCAAATGAAAGATGGCTCTTTAATGGGGCAAGGTTCAGTTCATAAAGAGGCAACGCGCAACTTTGAACTGGATACCACCATCAGTCATGAGCGCAAACAGAGCGGCACGGTGAATCGTCAAACAGTGTCGGTTGCGATTAAGAACCGTCAATCTGTGAATCCAGATACTGGCGAAGTGGTTCATACACCACTGAGCGAATCAGAAATTAATGCCATTAGACAAGTGCTCATCGGTACGGTTGGCTTTGACGAAGGTCGTGGTGACTTATTGAATGTATTGAGTGTTCAATTCGCACCGCAAGTTACTGATGTTATGCCAGATGTACCGATTTGGGATCACCCGAACTTCAACGATTGGGTTCGTTGGTTTGCAAGTGCACTCGTGATCATTGTTGTCGTTCTTGTGCTGGTTCGCCCAGCGATGAAGAAACTGCTTAACCCAGCAGAAGACGAAGATGAACAAGCATACGGTCCTGATGGATTACCAATTGGTGCCGATGGCGAAACGAGCCTGATTGGTAGCGATATTGAAGGTGGTGAACTGTTTGAGTTTGGCTCAAGCATTGACCTACCAAACCTTCATAAAGATGAAGATGTATTGAAAGCAGTACGTGCTCTGGTAGCGAATGAACCAGAGCTAGCGGCTCAAGTAGTTAAGAATTGGATGGCAGATGGCTAACGAAATTGTTCCACAAGGTGAAGGTGGAGAAGTAGCAGAAGTTGCGAACATTGATATCGCATCGATTTCTGGTGACGAGCGCGCGGCGATCTTGTTGTTAAGTCTTAACGAAGAAGATGCCGCAGGTATTATTCGCCACCTAGAGCCTAAACAGGTTCAGCGTGTAGGTAGTGCTATGGCGCGTGCCGCAGACCTTTCTCAAGAGAAAGTAGGCGCAGTGCACCGCGCTTTCCTGGATGACATTCAGAAGTACACCAACATTGGTATGGGCAGCGAAGACTTTATGCGTAATGCGCTGGTGGCTGCTCTGGGTGAAGACAAAGCGAATAACCTTGTTGACCAAATCCTTCTGGGTACAGGGTCGAAAGGTCTTGATTCATTGAAGTGGATGGATCCTCGTCAGGTTGCGAGCATCATTATAAATGAGCACCCGCAGATCCAGACGATTGTACTTTCGTACTTAGAAGCGGATCAGTCTGCAGAAATTTTGTCTCAGTTCCCTGAACGTGTTCGCCTAGACTTGATGATGCGTATTGCGAACCTTGAAGAAGTTCAACCTTCAGCACTGGCTGAGTTGAACGAAATCATGGAGAAACAGTTTGCTGGTCAAGCCGGTGCTCAAGCGGCCAAGATTGGCGGCCTGAAGGCAGCGGCAGAGATCATGAACTACATGGACAACAACGTCGAGGGCGTGTTGATGGATCAAATCCGCGACCAAGACGAAGACATGGCAACTCAGATTCAAGACCTTATGTTCGTCTTCGAGAACCTTATCGAAGTCGACGACCAAGGTGTTCAGAAGTTGCTGCGTGATGTACCACAAGACGTTCTACAGAAAGCCCTCAAAGGTGCTGATGAAGGTCTGCGTGAGAAGATCTTCAAGAACATGTCTAAACGTGCTGCCGATATGATGAGAGACGATATCGAGGCGATGCCGCCAGTGAAAGTTTCGGATGTTGAAGCAGCTCAGAAAGAGATCTTGGGCATTGCGAGGAAAATGGCCGACAGTGGCGAGATTATGCTGTCTGGTGGTGCCGACGAGTTCCTATAAGTTAGAAACGACTAAGCCCCACACTGATGGGGCTTTTCTTTATCGATTTCATTGTTATTTTTCGTTTGCATAAACGGTGCGTAAGAACGGTTTCTTCTTGCCGGCTTCTCAATGGCTCATCAAGTTCTAAACTCTATGAGTTGAAGTATGATTATGTGGACTATTGGTCTATTTGATAGGTAATTAATATGTCAGGTGATAGAAAGCGCGGCTTTTTTCGTCCCGATGAGGACAACACGGTAGCGGAACCTCAGAAATGGGGGCTGCCTGATTACACGTCTGATACGCACCAGCAAGCGAAAGAGACGGCTTTCAACTACGATCCAAGTTGGATGCCAACGGTTGAAGAAGCGATTGAAGATGAAGAGCTTGTGTTGACCGAAGAGCAGATCGAGCTGATTAAGCAGGGTGCTTACCAAGAAGGTCTGCATCAAGGTCAGGAAGCGGGCTTCAAGCAGGGTTATGAAAAAGGCAAAGAAGAAGGCTTTGCGGCAGGTCACGCGGAAGGCACCGAAGCGGGTAAGCTTGAGGGTGTGACGGCTGGCCAAGAGTACATCCAACAACAAGTCGCTATTTTCATGGGTCTTGCCAACCAATTTGCTCAACCGCTAGAGCTGATGAATGCTCAAGTCGAAAAGCAGTTAGTCGATATGGTGCTGACTATGGTTAAAGAGGTTGTGCATGTTGAAGTGCAGACCAACCCTCAGATCATTCTTGATACGGTTAAAGAGTCGGTCGAGTCGCTGCCTATCTCAGGTCATGCGATAACGCTGAAGCTGCATCCTGAAGATGTCACCATCATTCGCTCCGCCTATGGTGAAACAGAACTAGACTGCCGTAATTGGACACTAGTCGCCGAGCCGGCACTGAATCGTGGCGATGTACAGATCGAAGCGGGTGAATCGAGCGTGAACTATCGTATGGAAGATCGTGTACGTCAGGTTATCCAAAATTTTTGTGGCGTGAATCGTCATCAAGGTAACGAATAGTGTTAGCGCTTGCAGAACGTCTTGGCCAATACAAGGTAGAAGGCCTGAAATCTCGACCAATCGCGTCGGGTAAACTCGTTCGTGTGGTTGGATTAACCTTGGAAGCTACGGGATGTAAAGCGCCGATTGGTAGTTTATGCCTAGTTGAAACCATGTCTGGTCATATGGAAGCTGAGGTAGTGGGCTTTTCAGGCGATAATCTTTTCTTAATGCCGAGTGAACAGATTACCGGCATCTTACCTGGAGCTCGCGTTACACCAATGACCAGTGAGAGTGGCATTCCTGTCGGGATGGAACTGCTTGGTCGAGTGATTGACGGTGTAGGCAATCCGCTAGATGGACTTGGACCACTTTATACTGAAAACCGCGCTTCATTTAACGCCGAACCTATTAATCCGTTGGCTCGTAAGCCGATTTCAGAACCACTGGATGTTGGCTTAAAAGCAATCAACGGCCTTCTTACCGTGGGTAAAGGTCAACGTATTGGTCTGTTTGCGGGTTCAGGTGTGGGTAAATCGGTGACGCTTGGAATGATGACCCGCGGTACGACTGCTCAAGTTGTTGTTGTGGGTTTGATTGGTGAGCGTGGACGAGAAGTTAAAGAGTTTATTGAAGAGATCCTAGGTGAGGATGGCCGCAAGCGTTCTGTTGTCGTAGCTGCACCTGCCGATGCTTCACCTTTGATGCGTCTTAAAGGCTGTCAAACAGCGCTTACAGTGGCTGAATACTTCCGCGACCAAGGTCTAGATGTCCTGCTATTAATGGATTCACTCACGCGTTTTGCGCAAGCTCAGCGTGAGATTGCCCTGTCTGTAGGTGAACCGCCAGCAACCAAAGGTTATCCGCCATCGGTGTTTGCTAAGCTGCCAGCTTTGGTAGAACGTGCGGGTAATGGCAGTGATGAGCAAGGCTCGATTACCGCTTTCTTTACCGTCTTAACCGAAGGTGATGATCTTCAAGACCCAATTGCCGATGCGTCACGAGCCATTCTTGATGGTCACGTTGTTCTGTCCCGTGAAATGGCTGATGCCGGTCACTATCCTGCGATTGATATAGAGAAGTCAGTGAGTCGTGTTATGCCACAGATCACGTCAGAAGAGCATGTCTTGATGTCGAAAGCGGTAAGACAGGTACTGTCGATTTGTCGTAAGAACCAAGATTTGGTCTCTATTGGTGCTTATAAACCGGGTACCGATCCAGCGATTGATAGTGCCTTTACCCTTAAGCCTAAACTTGATGAATATCTACAGCAGAAAATGAAAGAGACTGTCCCTTACGATATGTGTGTCAACATGTTGAAACACGTGTTGGGAGGCTAAGTGCATGGCTACGTATGATAAACAGGCTGGCTGCTGATGGATAACGCACTTGAGTTCTTGCTAGAGCAAGCAAAAGAGAAAGAGAATCAAGCGGTGTTGGCACTCAACAAAGCCAACGCAGAGCTGCAAGGCTATTACGAACAAGTCGCGCAGATCGAGAAGTACCGCTTGGACTACTGCCAGCAGTTAGTGGATCGTGGCAAAGCGGGGCTAACGGCCAGCCAATACGGCCACTTAAATCGATTCTTGACTCAGCTTGACGATACGTTATCCAAACAGAAAGAGGCAGAAGGGCACTTTAAAAGCCAAGTCGATAACTGCCAAGAGTATTGGATGGAATTGCGTAAACAACGCAAGTCGTACGAATGGTTAATGGAAAAGAAGCAAAAAGAAAAAGCGAAGCTGCAAGACCAACGCGAGCAGAAACAGATGGATGAGTTTTCAACTCTGCTATATAGCCGCCAACGTCGCTAATTTTTCCCTCAATCTCACACTTTATTGACCTTTCTCACAGTATTGTTTTCTCAGGCATGTTTTTTGCTTCATTAGTTCTGTTATTACGCTCTTGAGCCTATAGGGCTCGGAGCTTCACTTTCTTTTTGCCGTCCCATAGCTTTTGCCGGTCATTGCTTTTGGCGTCAAAGCGAGTAGATAGAGCTTGTATATATGAATGTTAGTCCTTCTTCAAATTCAGTCACTAGCAAAGCCACTTCACTGCTGGAGCCAAGCGGATCTTCAGCGCAAGCGAGTGAAGGTGGTGAATCTAAAGGTTTCTTCGCGTCCCTTAAAGATGCGCTCGGTCTTGGCGAAGAAGTAAAAGCTGAGACAGGTAAAGCGAGCAAAAACAGTGACTCTGTTGAGGTGGAAAAAAGCGTTTCAGACTCCGGTGATGCAGCAAAGTCTGATAAATCAGCCGATACAGCGAAGAAGGTAGACGGTGAGGAGCAGTCTTCTGGCTCAAAGCCTTTGTCACAGAGCGAAGATGCGCTTTTAGAAAGCGAGAGCGGAAAAAGCACGACAGCTGATGATAAGCAGGTAAAAGAGAGCCAAACCGCTTCTAACGGTGCTGTAGCCACTGAGCGTGGCGCCCAGAAAGCACCCGTAGATGGTGAGGCTACATCAGCTAAAGCACAAGTGCCTGCTGAGAAGCAATCGGTAGAAGAAGGGGTTAAGCCACAATCAAAAGCTTCAGCGAACACCCCTGACTCACAGCCGTCAGACCCTAAAGCGGCTGATGCTACTAAGGCATCTGCAGCAATGAGTGAAGGCAATAAACTGCTTGGTCAATTGGATGAGGCAAATAAAACCTTACAAGCACCGCCAAACGGCAAAGCTTTGCCTCAAGATGCAGCGACACCTGTGACAGGTTTCAACGCACAGTCTTCACAAGCAATTAAGGCCGACTTGGCATCTAATACGAACCCTTTCAATGGGCAAGTGACTCAATCTGTATCGACTGATGCGTCCATTGACTCCCTGCAACCTCAGGATATGGCAATGATCAATGCGGGTGTCTCGGCCGGTGTAGCTAGCAACGAATTGGCGGTGGCGTCCGATGCTGTGTCCAAAGAGCATTCAACGGAAGTTCAAGCTTCCCAGCAGTTGGCGGCACTAGAACAAAAAGTAGCAATGATGACTCATGGTGTTCCTGTCTCTCAATTAGATCAAGCTCAAGTCCAGCAGTTGATGCAGCAAGGTGTGACGCCACAACAGATTGAACAGTTGGTAATAGCAGAGCAAAACTCTGCAAGCTCTACTCAACCACAAACGCTAACGCGGGCTGAATTAGAACTGGCGGCGGAAGTAGAAATGCATACTCAAGCCATCAATCAATTAAACACTCAAATTGAAGCGACCGAAGTGGTGGTTAGTGAGCTAGAGAGCAAGCAACTGCGTGGCGAAACGCTCTCCGACAGTGAAAAAGAAACGTTAGCCAAAGCATCGTCAGAATTAGTTGTGCTGCAACAACAGCGTACACAATTGACCGAGCAGGCGACTCAGCTTTATAGCCAAGCACCAGCAACGATTAATTGGGATGCGCCATTGGAGTCGTCAGAAATGACGTCTGATGGAGTTGAGAAGTGGGCAGCTACGGCCGCGGTGGCAGCAGGAGCGACTCAACATGCGATGCAACAGAATGTGGCAGCAGATAAAGCTCAAGCAGCACTCGCTCAGTCAAACCAAGCTCAATCGGTTCAGATGCAACAGGCTCAACAAGCTGCAGCCCAACAAGCGTCCAATGCGTCAACGGTGCAGGCTTCAGCTCAAGCATCATCTTCAGATATTAACCTTGCAGCTGCACAAAATGTCGCTGCTAATCCAATGGGTACGGAGATGCTTGCTGCGAAGGCTGTTTCTAAGGACGCGATTCTAAAAGCTGGCGCGGGAGCAGCTGCACTGGCTGGTTTAGGGCGAACAACGGGTAAAGACGAGAGCAAAGAGAGCAGTTTTGCACAGCAGATAGCTTCTGCAGCAGGCACGCAAGGTACCACACCAGTAGGTTCGGCTCCGACGCGAGCAGAAATTCAAGCTGCGCAGCAAGCGCCGCTTCAGTTGACGAAAGAGCTTGCCAATGAGCAAGTGGCCGAAAAAGTTCAAATGATGATGTCCAAGAACTTGAAGAATTTGGATATCCGATTGGATCCACCAGAGCTTGGGCAGCTAAAAATCCGCATGACAATGAATAATGACATCGCGAATGTTCACTTTACCGTGACCAACCAGCAAGCGCGAGACGTGATTGAACAGACGTTGCCAAGATTGCGTGAGATGCTCGCTCAGCAAGGAATGCAGCTGGCGGATTCATCTGTACAACAACAAAGTACAGGGCAGGGACAAGATCGCTACAACAGTGGTGAAGGTGGTGGACAATCAGGCTCAGGAAGTGCAAATGATGGGCAAGGTGACGAAAACCTTGATAACAGCAGCAATCTTGAATTGAATGTCGCGTCAAAGCGTGATGGAATTAGTTATTACGCCTAATATTAGGTGCACATCAGACAGTTAGATGTTTTTAACGAAGAATTAGAGATAAGCATGGCAGAAGAACAAGAAGCACCCAAAGGCAAAAGTAAATTACTGATCATTATTATTGCAGTTGTCGTGTTGCTACTGGGTGGTGGTGGCGCAGCATTTTTCTTAATGGGCTCGGATGACAGCGCCGCTGAATCTGAAGCTCAAGCGCAGGCACCAGTGACTGCTGCCGAGCCAGTTGCTTATGTCAATATTCCCCAGCCGTTCCTATTTAATGTCTCAGGAGACAAAAAGGATCGCCTGGTACAGATCAAAGCACAACTGATGGTTCGTGGTACTAAGAATGAAGAGTTGGCACGTTACCACTCTCCGTTAGTGGAAAGCACCCTGTTGGCAACGTTTGCTTCAGCCACGGTAGACCAACTGCGCTCTCCAACAGGACGCATTGAGCTACGAGATAAAGCGACAGAAGACATCAAGGCGAGCCTAACTCAGGCCGTTGGGCAACCTGTTATTGAAAAAGTGTTATTCACTGACTTTGTGATTCAGTAGGTAATCTGTGACCGATTTATTAAGCCAAGACGAAATTGATGCGCTGTTACACGGCGTAGATGATGTTGAAGAGGTAGAAGAAGTCTTAGAGACGGAGTCGGACAATGCCGTCAACTTCGACTTCTCCTCTCAAGATCGAATCGTCCGTGGTCGAATGCCGACCCTTGAACTTATTAACGAGCGTTTTGCGCGCCACATGCGTATCAGCTTGTTTAATATGTTGAGGAAAACGGCAGAAGTCTCGATTAACGGCGTACAAATGATGAAGTTTGGTGAATACCAAAATACGTTGTACGTACCAACCAGTCTTAACATGGTGCGCTTCAGACCGTTAAAAGGTACAGCGCTTATCACCATGGAAGCACGTTTAGTGTTTATTCTGGTAGAGAACTTCTTTGGTGGTGATGGTCGATTCCACGCCAAGATTGAAGGTCGTGAATTTACCCCGACTGAGCGTCGAATTATCCAGCTTCTTCTCAAAATCGTGTTTGAGGACTACAAAGAAGCTTGGTCGCCAGTGATGGGTGTTGAGTTTGAATATCTAGACTCAGAAGTAAACCCAAGCATGGCAAACATCGTGAGCCCAACAGAGGTGATCGTAGTAAGCTCATTCCATATTGAAGTGGACGGCGGTGGCGGTGACTTCCACGTTGTGATGCCGTACTCCATGGTAGAGCCGATCCGTGAATTGCTCGATGCCGGTGTTCAATCCGATAAGATGGAAACCGACGTTCGTTGGAGCACGGCTCTGCGTGATGAAATCATGGATGTACCAGTGAACTTCCGCGTAAACCTTCTAGAGCAAGATATCTCTTTACGCGACCTAATGGAGCTACGTCCAGGTGATGTTATCCCAATGGACATGCCAGAGCATGCGACCATGTTTGTTGAAGAACTCCCAACATATCGCGTGAAAATGGGGCGCTCTGGAGAGAAGCTAGCGGTTCAAATCTCTGAGAAAATTGAACGACCACACGTGGTTAAAACAGACCTTGCATTCTTAGGTAAAGACTTGATGTCTGAGCTTGAGAATGATGAAGACAACGAATAATAAGTACGAAAATAGGATTTGGTAATGGAACCTAGTGAAGATCAAAAGTTGGCAGACGAATGGGCTGCCGCACTTGGTGAAGATCCGTCGGCACCTTCGATTGATGTGGATGACGTGTTAGCGGCGCCATTGGATGAGCTGACAGATTCATCCTCTCCAATCTCAGAAGATGAGCGTCGTAAGCTCGACACCATCATGGACATTCCGGTCACTATTTCTATGGAAGTAGGCCGTTCGCAGATCAGTATCCGTAACCTGCTGCAATTAAACCAAGGTTCAGTTGTAGAGCTAGACCGCATCGCAGGTGAGTCTTTAGACGTGATGGTTAACGGGACTTTAATTGCTCACGGCGAGGTGGTTGTGGTCAATGATAAGTTTGGTATTCGTTTAACCGACGTTATCAGCCAGACAGAACGCATTAAGAAGCTGCGTTAATGGCAGGGCGGACTCAAGCGCTGGTTGTGATGGGGTTAATGATGACCCCTTCTTATGCATTCGCTGCCGCGCCAGACCTCGATTTAGCGACCACATTTGGGTCGCTAATTTTGGTTATAGGCTTCATTTTATTTCTTGCTTGGTTGCTAAAGCGAATGCAAGTTCCTGCAATGACGAATCAGCAAGGGTTGTCGATCATTCGTCAAATTCCAGTAGGGACGAAAGAGCGTATCGCAATTGTTCAAGCGGGAGAAGAGCAGTTCTTAGTCGGTATTACCAGTCAATCGATTCAGCTAATTTCAAAGCTGGAAGAGCCTTTATCCAAAGAGATGTTGGAAAAAAATACTTTTTCAAATCAACTCTCTCAGTTAATGAAGAAAGATGCCAATAAGTAACGGATTTACTCACTCGACGAGTCAAAATTTCATCTCAGTTCTCACATCGGCATGTGCCACGCTCATGCTGGTGATGTCGCTATTTTTGAGCCAGTCTGTTATGGCGCAAGCTGAAGATGGGACGATTCCTGCCAACATCGCGGGGTCGGAGTCTGTTACGGTCAGCACGATGCAACAAGACCAAGCATCAGCACAAACCATTACCACAGGCAGCCTAACGGGTAACGGTGGAGGGATTCCAGCCTTTACCATGACCACCAATGCTGAAGGTGGCGAAGACTACTCGATAAACCTACAGATTTTGGCCTTGATGACCATGCTTGGCTTCTTGCCAGCTATGGTTATCTTGATGACGTCGTTTACCCGTATTGTGGTGGTGATGTCGATCTTGCGTCAGGCGATGGGTCTACAGCAGACGCCGTCTAACCAAGTAATCATTGGTATCGCAATCTTTTTGACCTTCTTTATCATGTCGCCCGTGATCAATCAGGTGAATGAGCAAGCCGTTCAACCCTACTTGAATGAACAGATCAGTGCTCGACAGGCGTTTGATGTGGCTCAGGAGCCGATCAAAGCTTTCATGCTGAAACAGACTCGAATTAAAGACTTAGAAACTTTTGTGCAGATCTCAGGCGCGGAAGTACAAAACCCAGAAGACGTATCGATGGCGATCTTGATTCCTGCGTTCATTACTTCAGAACTCAAAACCGCCTTCCAGATTGGCTTTATGCTGTTCTTGCCATTTTTGATCATCGACCTTGTCGTTGCTTCGGTGTTGATGGCAATGGGTATGATGATGCTTTCGCCAATGATCGTATCGCTACCATTCAAACTGATGTTGTTTGTATTGGTTGATGGCTGGAACTTAATACTCTCCACCCTCGCCGGCAGTTTTGCCTTGTAGCTGGGGGAAGCATGAATCCAGAGATATTTGTCGAGTTATTTAGGGATGCACTTTGGATGGTACTCATCATGGTGTGTGCCATTATTATCCCAAGTTTGTTGATTGGTCTGGTGGTGGCAATCTTCCAAGCCGCAACCTCGATTAACGAACAAACCCTAAGTTTCTTGCCCCGCTTGATCGTGACGCTTTTAGCCTTGATGCTATTTGCACACTGGATGACGCAGATGATGATGGAGTTCTTTTTCGAACTCATTGAGCGTCTGCCACAAGTCTTGTACTAACGCCTATGGAATACCCGGCGTCCGTTGTTCTCGATTGGTTAGCAAACTATTTTTGGCCTTATACTCGTATCTCATCAATGCTGATGGTGATGACGGTAACCGGGGCACGCTTTGTTTCGCCTCGAATTCGCCTCTATCTCGGCCTTGCGATCACTTTTGCGGTGATGCCAGCCATTCCTGCGGTACCGCAAGACATTGAACTGCTCTCTTTTAAAGGCTTTTTGACCTTGTTTGAGCAAGTTTTAATTGGTATTGCGATGGGCATTGTGACCCAATTTATGATTCAGACGTTCGTAATGTTGGGTCAGATTCTCGGTATGCAGTCGAGCTTAGGTTTTGCTTCAATGGTTGACCCTGCCAACGGGCAAAATACTCCGGTTCTTGGTCAGCTGTTCATGTTCCTAGCGACGATGTTCTTCTTGGTGACTGATGGTCATTTGAAGATGTTGCAGTTGGTCGTGTTTAGCTTTAAAACGTTGCCAATTGGCAGTGGCTCACTGACTACGGTCGATTTTAGAGAGTTAGCTCTGTGGCTCGGGATTATGTTCAAAACGGCGCTCGCGATGTCATTATCTGGCATTATTGCACTACTCACGATTAACCTGTCGTTTGGTGTAATGACGCGTGCTGCACCACAACTTAATATCTTCTCTCTCGGTTTCGCGTTTGCGTTGTTGGTCGGTTTATTATTATGTTGGTATATCTTGGGCGGCCTATACGGTCACTATGAACTATTCTGGATGCAAGGCGAACAGCAAATATGTCGCTTGATCCGGTTGGATTGTTAGGTCGATAGACCCTAGTTAATAGTAGGAGGCTGAATTGGCAGAGTCAGACGGTCAAGAACGCACAGAAGAAGCCACGCCCAGACGCTTGCAACAGGCCAAAGAGAAAGGGCAGGTTGCAAGGTCAAAAGAGCTCGCGTCAGCGTCAGTATTAATTATCGGAGCCGTTGCTTTGATGTGGTTTGGTGAATCTATGGCCAAAGCACTTTTTGAAGCGATGCAGCGTCTGTTTACTCTTAGCCGTGAAGAGATTTTTGACACCACTAAACTGTTAGAAATAGCGGGTGGTGCAGTCGTGAATCTGCTGTTTCCGTTACTCCTAATCTTGGTCACTCTGTTCGTTGCCGCGGTGATTGGTGCTGCAGGGGTTGGCGGTATCAACTTCTCAATGCAGGCCGCGATGCCGAAGGCGTCTAAGCTCAACCCGCTTAGTGGTATTAAACGGATGTTTGGTATGCAGAGTTGGGTAGAGTTGATTAAGTCGATCCTCAAAGTCGCTCTGGTATCGGGTATGGCTATCTATCTGATTCAGGCCTCTCAAGGCGACTTGATGCAGCTCAGCATGGATGTCTATCCACAAAACATCTTTCATGCTCTTGATATTCTGCTCAATTTCATTTTGTTGATCAGCTGTTCGCTGTTGATCGTTGTGGCTATTGATATTCCATTTCAGATTTGGCAACACGCTGACCAATTGAAGATGACCAAGCAAGAAGTGAAAGATGAGTACAAGGATACGGAAGGTAAGCCGGAAGTGAAAGGGCGTATTCGTATGCTTCAGCGCGAAGCGGCTCAGCGCCGTATGATGGCGGACGTCCCACAGGCCGATGTTATTGTTACCAACCCAGAGCATTTCTCGGTAGCCCTTCGTTATAAACAAGACCAAGATAAAGCGCCGGTTGTTGTTGCGAAGGGTGTTGATCATATGGCGATGAAGATTCGTGAAGTCGCGCGTGAGCATGATATCTACATCGTGCCAGCACCACCTCTTGCACGTGCCCTGTATCATACAACTGAGCTTGAACAACAAATTCCTGACGGCCTGTTTACGGCAGTAGCGCAAGTGCTTGCGTATGTTTTCCAGCTCAAGCAGTATCGTAAACGTGGCGGAGAGCGCCCGAAACTACAGCAATCTAATATGCCGATCCCACCTGAGTTACGTCATTAGATCAAATACTTGAGCTAAGTCGAGTGAATGCGGATAATGAGGGTTTACGAAATCAATGTCGTCATGATGCAGTGTCGATAAATTGACGACTCGACACTGGTATGGTGTTTGCTATACCAATGCTGATTTGATAACCCTGATGTCGCCGTAAATATGCAGCGGCATCAAAGATAGCGATGCAGTCCTGATTTATGAAATTCTCCCTACCTTTCTCGGATAAGCTACCCAAGCTACCAAACCGCGCGATGCCAGCTGTAGGTGCGCCAATCATGGTCTTGGCGACGCTCGCTATGGTGATCTTACCGATCCCGGCTTTTCTACTGGATATGTTTTTCACCTTTAACATTGCGTTGGCCATGGTGGTGTTACTGGTAACGGTTTATACCCGTCGCCCGCTCGACTTCGCTGCTTTCCCAACTGTGCTTCTTATCGCAACGTTGTTAAGACTTGCGTTGAACGTGGCGTCTACGCGTGTGGTTCTTCTATATGGTCATGAAGGTGGCGACGCGGCCGGTAACGTTATCGAGGCATTTGGTAACGTAGTAATTGGTGGTAACTACGCCGTCGGTCTAGTGGTCTTCCTAATCTTGATGATCATTAACTTCATGGTTGTAACCAAAGGTGCGGGTCGTATCTCAGAAGTAAGCGCCCGTTTTACCTTGGATGCATTACCGGGTAAGCAGATGGCGATTGATGCGGACTTGAATGCGGGTTTGATTGACCAAGAGCAAGCGCGCACGCGTCGTTTTGAAGTGACCAAAGAAGCGGACTTCTATGGTTCGATGGATGGTGCGTCGAAATTCGTTAAAGGTGATGCCATTGCCGGTATCTTGATTCTGTTCATCAACATCATCGGTGGTTTAAGCATCGGTATGGCGCAATTCGGCTTGGGCTTTGGTGAAGCGATCGAGATCTACACTTTGCTGACCATTGGTGATGGTTTGGTAGCTCAAATTCCGTCGCTATTGCTTTCGATTGCTGCTGCAATGATGGTGACTCGCCAGAACACCGATGAAGACATGGGTCAGCAACTGGTCTTCCAGATGTTCGACAACCCAAAGGCTCTGATGATCACAGCTGCAATTCTTGGTGTGATGGGTATTGTGCCGGGCATGCCTCATTTTGCGTTTTTGACTCTAGCGATTGCAGCAGGGGCAGGCGCGTACCTTATTGATAAAAAGCAGAAGCAAAAGGCCAAAGAACCAAAATTGCCAGCAGCGATGGAGCCAGGTGGCGAAGCGCCAGCCCAAAAAGAGCTGTCATGGGATGATGTTCAGCCTGTAGATACGATTGGGCTAGAAGTGGGTTATCGCTTGATTCCTTTGGTGGACAAAGATCAAGGTGGCGAGTTACTTGAGCGTGTTAAAGGGGTGCGCAAAAAGCTATCTCAAGACTTTGGTTTCCTAATTCCTGCGGTTCATATTCGCGACAACCTTGAGTTAACGCCAAATAGCTACCGAATCACATTAATGGGTGTGGCGGTGGGTGAAGCCGAGATTAAACCGGACATGGAGCTGGCGATTAACCCAGGACAAGTCTACGGCATGATTGATGGTGAGCCCACTATTGACCCAGCCTTTGGCCTAGAAGCAGTTTGGATCCGTGAAGAGCAGCGTGAACACGCACAAGCCCTTGGTTACACCGTAGTCGATTCCTCTACGGTATTGGCGACGCACTTGAGTCAGTTGTTAACTAACAATGCATCGCAGCTGCTTGGTCACGAAGAAGTACAAAACCTATTGGAGATGCTTAGCCGTTCTGCACCTAAGCTAGTGGAAGGCTTTGTACCTGACCAACTGCAATTGGGTGTGGTGGTTAAAGTGCTTCAGAACCTGCTTAATGAGGCGATCCCTATTCGAGACGTTCGAACGATTGTACAAACATTGGCGGAGTATTCTGGAAAGAGTCAAGAACCCGACATTCTTACCGCTGCAGTTCGTATCTCTCTGAAACGACTAATTGTTCAGGAAATCAATGGTATAGAGCCAGAATTGCCTGTAATAACGCTCATTCCTGAACTGGAACAAATCTTGCATCAAACCATGCAGGCATCCGGTGGTGAATCTGCAGGAATTGAACCTGGTTTGGCCGAGCGTCTTCAGACCTCGCTAAGTCAGGCAACCCAAGAGCAAGAGCTTAAAGGAGAACCAGCGGTACTGCTTACTTCTGGTGTATTGCGATCAACATTAGCCAAGTTTGTTAAGAACACGATCCCGAGCTTACGAGTCCTCTCTTATCAAGAGATTCCAGACGAAAAGCAGATCCGAATTGTACAAGCTGTTGGAAACTAATCCGCGTAATTAGAACGGACTATTGAATTGAAAATTAAACGATTTTTTGCAAAAGATATGCGAACAGCGTTGCTCCAAGTTAAAGAAGAACTTGGTTCCGATGCTGTGATCATGTCTAACAAAAAGGTCGCAGGTGGCGTTGAGATCGTTGCAGCTATTGATGGTGAGTCCAATCAACCAGCAGCGGCGCCACGACTTAACAAGCCTCAGCCTACGCAGAGTCAGTATACGCAAATGGCCGCACCGAAATCGGGTCAGCGTCAGCTTGATGACGACCGAGTGAGCATTGGTGGTTCTGGCTCAGAGAGCGGCCGTTCAATGACCAAGCGCTTTGCGAACATGCTTAAGCAATACAGTCACGGTGCAGAGGAAGAGCCTCAACATCGTGCTGAAAATGAAGATTCGTTATCTGCATTGCTGAACCGACAAGCGGGCAGCAAACACAATGTTGATTCAGCGTTCTCTTCTCATGAGTCTGGTCTTGCTAAGTTAATTGCAGAAGATCGCCGTGTTGAGCGTCCACCACATCGTTTGGATCCAACTCGATACGATCGCGGGCGAGAGCCAGAATCTTCACGTAATTCTGATTCCGAAATGGAAACGATGCGTGAAGAGATGACCTCGATTCGTCGTCTGCTTGAGCATCAAGTCTCTGGGCTTATGTGGCAAGAGGTAGAGCGCCGTGAGCCGCTGCGTGCGATGTTGATCAAGCGTCTTGAGCGTATGGGCGTTTCTCCTGAGCTTGCTGACCAAATGGCTTGTTACATCCCAGAAGACACTAAACCAGCGCGCGCGTGGAAAGCTCTGTTAGCGCTGGTGGCTGATCAGATCTCAGTCACCCAGAAAGATATTCTTAAGCGTGGTGGTGTTGTCGCTCTGTTAGGGCCAACGGGTGTCGGAAAAACCACAACCGTTGCGAAGCTCGCTGCTCGAGCGGCAATGGAATACGGTGCAGACAATGTCGCACTGGTTACAACCGACACTTATCGAATTGGTGCACATGAGCAACTCTCCATATATGGAAGAATTATGGGTTGTCCTGTAAGAGTTGCTAAAGATTCTAAAGAATTGGCCGATGTTATATATCAACTGCGTAACCGTCGCCTAATTCTGGTTGATACTGCAGGCATGGGGCAACGAGATGTTCGCCTGTCTGAGCAGTTAGACACACTGATGCAAGAGAGTGGTTCCGTGATTCACAGTTACTTGGTGTTGCCAGCAACAGCGCAGCGCAAAGTTCTGCAAGAGACGATTGAACACTTTAGGAGAATCCCGCTGTCGGGATGCATCCTGACTAAGCTCGATGAGTCGCTAAGTTTGGGTGAATTCATCAGTGTAGTAATACAAAATGCATTGCCAGTTGCGTACATCGCAAATGGTCAACGAGTTCCTGAAGATATCGTTATCGCTCAACCGAAGTACATGATTGCTAAGGCGAACGAGCTACTCGAGAAATCGACAGAGAATGAACCTCATTACTGGAATAGCGATTCTGAAGGACTCTAGGCGGCGGATAAATATGACTGAAAATATGATACATGACCAAGCTAGCGGCCTCCGTCGCTTAACAAAGCCTTCTTTGACCAAAGTTATTGCGGTAACCGGTGGTAAAGGTGGTGTGGGTAAATCTAACGTCACTCTTGGACTGGCAATCTGTATGGCTCGCCAGGGCAAGAAGGTAATGGTACTGGATGCCGATTTAGGTCTGGCGAACGTGGATATCATGCTGGGTATTCGTTCAAAACGAAACCTAGGCCACGTATTGGCGGGTGAGTGCGAACTTAAAGACGCGATTGTGGAAGGTCCACACGGCATTAAGATTATCCCTGCGACATCGGGTACTCAAAGTATGACCGAGCTGTCGCACGCACAACACGCTGGTCTGATTCGAGCGTTTGGTACGCTTGAAGACGAAATGGATGTCTTGCTAATCGATACGGCAGCTGGTATATCTGACATGGTTGTGAGCTTCTCAAGAGCAGCACAAGACGTCGTTGTCGTCGTTTGTGATGAACCAACGTCGATCACTGATGCATATGCCTTGATTAAGCTTTTGAGTCGTGAACATCAGGTGCAACGATTCAAAGTTGTCGCAAATATGGTCAGAAGTTACCGTGAAGGCCGAGAATTATTTGCAAAATTGACGCTTGTCACAGAGCGTTTCTTGAATGTGAGCCTCGAACTCGTAGCATGTATACCTCTAGATGATAAAGTACGTCAATCAGTCAAGAGACAGAAAATCGTAGTGGATGCGTTCCCACGCTCTCCAGCTGCGTTAGCAATTAGCTCATTGGCGAATAAAGCGTTAACTTGGCCGATTCCGAAAACACCAAGTGGTCACTTGGAGTTTTTCGTGGAGCGTCTGTTAAATCGCAGTACATATGCAGAGGAACCATTTGGTGAATAAAGCGCTTACCTACAACCAACGCGGAAACCTCGATGGGCAGCAAGCCTTTTTCGAGAAGTATTCTGTGCTGGTTAAACGTATCGCTCATCACTTGTTGGGGCGATTGCCGCCTAATGTATTGGTGGATGACTTGATTCAAGCTGGTATGATCGGCTTGATTGAAGCACAGCAGAACTACGATGGTTCAAAAGGCGCGAGTTTTGAAACTTACGCTGGTATTCGAATTCGTGGTGCAATGCTGGATGATATCCGACGAGGCGACTGGGTGCCGAGATCGGTTCATAAGAATAACCGCGAAATTAGTAATGCGATTGCTGAACTTGAAGCGACTTTGAACCGAGATCCAAGCGATTCTGAAGTCGCGAAGCACATGGGACTGACTTTAGAGCAGTATCACAGCGCTTTAACGGATATAAATTGTTCAAAGTTGGTTGGAATCGAAGATTTAGGCGTCTCAGATGATGTAATATCTCCGAATGAAGACTCTCAAGATAACTTACCTTTTCAGGGAGTTGCTGATGAGTCGTTTCGACAAGCTTTGATCGATTCAATAAAACAACTTCCAGAAAGAGAAGGGTTAGTCCTATCTCTTTACTATGACGAAGAACTCAATTTAAAAGAGATTGGGGAAGTATTAGGTGTCAGCGAATCTCGTGTCAGCCAGATATTGAGCCAATCTATGCAGCGTCTGCGCACTAAATTAAGTGCATGGACACAGAACGACTAACAACACTGATTTTTATTCAGTGGAGGCTAATTTGAACAAAAACATGAAAATTCTCATTGTTGATGATTTTTCAACGATGCGCCGTATTGTTAAAAACCTACTTCGTGACTTAGGTTTCAACAACACTCAAGAAGCAGATGACGGTCTAACCGCACTTCCTATGCTGAAAAAAGGCGAATTTGATTTCGTGGTAACTGACTGGAACATGCCTGGAATGCAAGGTATCGACTTGCTGAAACACATCCGTGCTGATGCTGAGCTGAAGCACTTGCCTGTACTTATGATCACAGCAGAAGCGAAACGCGAGCAGATCATTGAAGCAGCGCAAGCGGGTGTAAATGGTTACATTGTTAAGCCTTTCACTGCTGCAACGCTAAAAGAAAAACTAGATAAGATTTTTGAGCGTTTATAAGCCTCAAGAAGAAAGATTTAGGCGCTTCTAGGGAAGCAATAACTTTTTGGTTTCTCGTTTTTCCCATAGATGATTGAAGCGTCGTAGTATATGCGGAGTAAGGCCGAACTCAGGATGATTTCATTAGAACAAGCAAAAAAATTAGTAGAGCTGCTTGAAAACGATGAGCAGCAACAAGCTGATTCTCTTGTTAGAAGCATGTATGAAGAGAATGTTAGTCTTCAAGACAACCCAATGCTTCAAGAAATAGGTTCTCTGACCCGCGATCTCCATGACTCTTTGACACAATTCAATTTCGATGAGCGCATTAGCGTTATCGCAAATGATGAAATCCCAGATGCTCGGGATCGCCTTCAATATGTCATTGATAAAACGGAAGTCGCTGCAAATAAAACGATGGACGCAGTCGATCGTTGTATGCCAATCGCAGACAACCTACACGAGTGTTTACTTCAAGTAAGGCCTCAATGGAATGAACTGATGCATGGCCGCATTGAGCTGGCACAATTTAAAGCTTTATGTCACCGCATTGATGGATTACTTGTTCAGGTAGAAGGTGATAGCACCGAACTGCGCGGACAACTGACTGAAATCTTGATGGCTCAAGACTTCCAAGATCTAACTGGCCAAATCATTGGTAAAGTTATCACTCTTGTAAATGAAGTCGAAGGCCGTTTAGTAGAGATCCTAACCGCATTTGGAGCGGATCAAACTAGCCAAAATAAAGAGACCGATAAGAAAGCGGCAACCGCACCTGAAGGGCCAATCATGAACCCTGAAGAGCGAGAAGACGCAGTGGCATCTCAAGATGAAGTCGATGACTTGTTATCCAGTCTTGGATTTTAAAGGTAACGTATGAGCTACGAATTAGACGAAGACATTCTTCAGGACTTTTTAGTCGAAGCGGGTGAGATTCTTGAACTACTTTCTGAACAGTTAGTAGAGCTTGAGAATAACCCTGATGATAAAGATCTACTAAATGCTATTTTCCGAGGTTTCCATACCGTGAAGGGTGGTGCAGGCTTCCTTGCACTTACTGAACTGGTAGACACCTGTCATGGCGCCGAGAATGTGTTCGACATTCTAAGAAATGGCCAACGTAGCGTAACGGCAGGCTTGATGGATACTATGCTTCAAGCTCTGGACACCGTTAACGTGCAGTTCCAAGCTGTTCAAGATCGAGAGCCTCTAGAGCCTGCAGATCAATCTCTGCTGGATGAGTTGCATCGTCTATGTAAGCCAGAATCAGAGGACGAGGTGGCTGCTGCTCCTGCACCTGCAGTTGAAGCGCCAGCACCCGTTGTTGAGCCTGTTGTGACTCCTGAACCGGCTGCGCCAGTTGAAACTAACATCAATGCATCATCAGTAGATGAAATCTCTCAAGATGAATTCGAAAGATTATTGGATGAACTGCATGGTAAAGGTGGTTCACCAACAGCGGCAACAGTAGAGGCGACACCGCCTCCAGTTCCTGCTGCTCCAACACCAGTAGCGGATAGCGGCGATATCACTGACGATGAGTTTGAAAAGCTGCTCGACGAGCTGCACGGTGCAGGCAAAAGCCCATCTAATGCGAGCGCGCCACCACCACCTCCGCCAGCCGCGCCGGTTGCCCCTGTTTCTGCAAGTGCAGATGGTGACGATCTGATGACGGACGAAGAGTTTGAAAAGCTGCTCGATCAACTGCACGGCTCTGGTAATGGACCATCAGCAGAAGAGTTAGATGCCGCGACCAAACCAGCGGAAGTTAAACCAGCTCCGGCCCCAGTAGCGACAGCGCCTCAGCCTGTTGCAGCACCGGCAGCGGTACAAACGCCTGAACCAGTTAAAGCGCCAGCGCCTGTTAAATCAGAAGCAAAAGCGCCAGCAGCTAAGAAACAACAAGCTGAAGCGACTGTGCGTGTTGATACCTCAACACTTGATACCATCATGAACATGGTTGGTGAGCTAGTGTTGGTACGTAACCGCCTAGTGAGCTTAGGTTTAAACAGTAATGACGAAGAAATGTCGAAGGCTGTTTCAAACCTAGACGTTGTTACTGCAGACCTACAAGGTGCAGTAATGAAAACGCGCATGCAGCCAATCAAGAAAGTGTTTGGCCGTTTCCCGCGCGTTGTACGTGACTTGGCTCGTAGCCTTAAGAAAGACATTGTACTTGAGATGCGTGGTGAAGAGACCGATCTCGATAAGAACCTTGTAGAGGCTCTTGCGGATCCATTGATTCACTTGGTTCGTAACTCAGTTGACCATGGTATTGAGATGCCAGAAGCACGTGTTGCTGCTGGAAAGTCTCGTACTGGTAAAGTGATTCTATCTGCTTCTCAAGAGGGTGATCATATCGAACTGGCTATCGTTGATGATGGCGGCGGTATGGACCCAGATAAGCTTCGTGCAATTGCGGTGAAACGTGGTTTGATGGATGAAGATGCAGCATCTCGTCTAACAGACAAAGAGTGTTTCAACCTGATCTTTGCACCGGGCTTCTCAAGTAAAGAACAAATTTCAGATATCTCTGGCCGTGGTGTAGGTATGGACGTAGTAAAAACTGCGATCAACACGCTGAATGGTTCAATCGATATCGACTCAGAAATGGGTAAGGGAACGAAGATCACCATCAAGGTTCCACTGACACTAGCGATCCTACCGACACTAATGGTTGGTGTTGCTGGTCACCCATTCGCACTGCCATTGGCATCAGTAAACGAGATCTTCCACTTAGATCTAAGCCGTACCAACGTGGTTGATGGTCAGTTGACTATCATCGTTCGTGAAAAATCGATCCCGCTGTTCTATCTACAGAACTGGTTAGCGCCAAAAGCCGGTATCGTCGAGCTACGTAAAGGTCATGGTCATGTCGTTATTGTACAGCTAGGAAGCCAACGAGTTGGTTTTGTGGTTGATACTTTGATCGGTCAAGAAGAAGTGGTTATTAAGCCTCTAGATAATTTGCTACAAGGCACGCCAGGTATGGCGGGAGCGACGATCACGAGTGATGGTCATATCGCTCTTATCTTAGATGTACCAGATCTACTGAAGCAGTACGCAGCAGCGTCTAGAATTTAATTTAAGGATAAATATGGCGATTAAAGTATTAGTCGTTGATGATTCGAGCTTTTTCCGTCGTAGAGTAAGCGAGATCATCAATTCAGAGGCGCGCCTAGAAGTCATTGATGTTGCCGTAAACGGCAAGGAAGCGGTCGAAAAAGCCAAAAGGCTAAGACCAGATGTCATCACAATGGATATTGAGATGCCAGTTATGGACGGTATTACAGCCGTCCGTGAAATCATGGCGGCAACACCGACGCCTATCCTAATGTTCTCTTCGCTGACCCATGATGGCGCGAAGGCAACATTGGATGCGTTGGATGCTGGTGCATTAGATTTCTTACCGAAAAAGTTCGAAGATATTGCTCGTAACCGTGACGATGCAGTTTCACTGCTACAGCAGCGTGTGATTGAGATTGCATCAAAGCGTGCATTACTAAGACGCACAGCTTCGATCTCACGCCCAGTGACTCCAGCTGCGTCAACAGTGACACCAGCGACTTCGTCATTGCGTCAACCGGCTGCTCCAGCTAAACCTGCCGCAGCTAAGTTCCGCGCATCGGGTAAAAAGTATCAATTGACTGCAATTGGTACGTCGACGGGCGGTCCAGTAGCACTACAGAAAATTTTGACGCGCATCCCTGCGAATTACCCACATCCTATTGTGTTAATTCAACATATGCCGGCGACATTTACGGCAGCGTTTGCAAGCCGTCTGAACACCTTGTGTAAGATTGAAGTACGCGAAGCCCAAGATGGCGACATCTTGAAGCCAGGCGTTGCTTACCTAGCACCAGGTGGCAAACAAATGATGATTGATGGTCGCCCAGGTTCTGCTCGACTGCGTATCATTGATGGCGGCGACCGCATGAACTACAAACCTTGTGTGGATGTGACTTTCGGTTCTGCAGCTAAGATCTACGCTGACAAAGTGCTGTCTATGGTACTGACTGGCATGGGAGCTGATGGCCGTGAAGGTGCGCGCATGCTCAAATCTGCGGGCTCAACTATCTGGGCTCAAGATGAAGACAGCTGTGTAGTGTATGGCATGCCTCAAGCGGTTGCTAAAGCGGGCATTTCAACTGAAGACCTTCCTCTTGAGCGTATTGCTGAGAGAATGTTGGTCGAAGTTGGTTTAGCTTAGGTAGCACATCATGATTGTTTGGAGTGTTGCAAACCAAAAAGGTGGTGTTGGTAAAACCACAACAACCGTAACCTTAGCTGGGCTTTTGAGTCAAAAAGGTCATCGTGTTTTGTTGGTTGATACAGACCCACATGCATCACTGACAACGTATCTGGGTTACGACTCAGATACGGTTGAATCCAGTTTGTTCGATCTGTTTCAGTTACGTGATTTTACGCCTGAGACAGTCACCCCTTTGACTTTGCAAACCGAAGTTGAGGGTATTGATATCATTCCTGCTCATATGTCTTTGGCTACCTTAGACAGAGTGATGGGAAACCGCAGTGGTATGGGCTTAATTTTGAAGCGCGCACTGGCGGCGGTAAAAGATGAATATGATTACGTGTTGATTGACTGTCCACCGATCCTTGGTGTGATGATGGTGAACGCGTTGGCGGCAAGCGATCGCATCTTGATCCCGGTACAGACAGAGTTCTTGGCAATGAAAGGTCTAGAACGAATGATTCGTACCCTGACAATCATGCAGAAGTCACGCAAAGCGCCATTTAAGGTGACGATTGTTCCTACTATGTACGACAAGCGCACCAAGGCGTCGCTGCAAACATTGACGCAATTGAAGCATGACTACCCGAATCAAGTGTGGACATCAGCCGTACCGATTGACACTAAGTTTAGAGATGCGAGTTTGAAGCGTTTACCTGCCTCTCACTTTGCATCCGGTAGCCGTGGCGTATTTGCATATAAGCAGTTGCTTATTTATCTCGAGAGGCTGGGTATTAATGAGCTCCAGTAAAGATTCAGTCATCGAGCAAGCCAGCTTATCGAGTGAACAAGCACTCGATGATTATTTTACGCAGAGCCAGAGCCAGAGCCAGAGCCAGAGCCAGAGCCAGAGCCAGAGCCAGAGCCAGAGCCAGAGCCAGAGCCAGAGCGAAAATTGGCTGAATATTCGAGTTACTCTGAGATTCACTCAGCTGAGTTTGAAGTCCCAAATTTGGAGGACGTTCAAAAGCTACTGAGCCAACTAGAGTCAACAAATATCGTTGAAGAGTTAAATCTCGACGATTTGATGGATCAGAACACACAACAAATTGCGCTCCATTCGACGACCACTGTCGATGTGGCGACTGAAACGGAATTGGCACCAAAGATGGAAATGGCTTCGCCATCTCTTGAAGTTGAAACGCCAGAGCCGCCTGTTGCCGAGCTGCAAGTTGAAGAAGAGATTCAAAGCTGGGACATCGAAGAGCCCGTTTTTGAAAATGTAGCTGAAACAGTTGCTGAACCAGAGCCTCAAGTGTTCACTGAACCGGTATATCAGCCAAGTGTTGAAGCCGTTGAAGAGACGGTGACTGTTCAGGAAGATTTGGAAACTGTTGAGCAAGAAACTGAGCTAGAAACTCAAGCGGGTGGAGCCAGTAGCTTCACGTCGTGGGAGAGCACGGTTCGTAGCGAAGATTTCCAAGTACTCTACTTTGATGTGAATGGTGTGACTTTTGCTGTTCCATTGGATGAACTTGGTGGCATACACCGTTTAGAAGAGCTGAGCCATCTAATTGGTCGCCCAGCTTGGTATTTAGGCCTTCAATCTAATAGAGATAGTCAATTAGATGTGGTCGATACCGCAAAATGGGTGATGTCTGAGAAGTTAACCAGTGACGAATACAAAGAAAACTATCAATATATAGTGATGCTTGGTGAGAGCATGTGGGGACTGGCGAGCACAGAGCTCAAAGGTACCGAGCTCTTAAATACAGATAAAGTACGCTGGCGAGAAATGGCGGGTAAACGTCCATGGCTCGCGGGTATGGTTAAAGAAAAAATGTGTGCTTTGATTCATGTTGAAGCATTGATCGCCATGCTAAATGCAGGGTTAGATGTAAAAGCATTAGATTAATAATAGTGAGCCGGTAACGGCGGCAAGAGGATTGAATATGTCTCAATTGAGTGAAGTTGAAGTAAGAAAAGATCAAATCAATGATGAAGTACTTCAATGGGTGACATTCCAACTTGAAGAAGAAACTTACGGCATCAACGTAATGCAGGTGCGTGAAGTTCTTCGTTATAGTGAGATTGCTCCAGTACCAGGTGCTCCGGACTACGTGCTAGGTATTATTAACCTACGTGGTAACGTTGTAACAGTTATCGATACGCGTTCACGTTTTGGCCTAATGCAAGGCGAGATCACTGACAACACTCGTATCATCGTTATCGAATCTGAGCGCCAAGTAATTGGTATCCTAGTTGATAGCGTGGCAGAGGTTGTTTACCTTCGTTCTTCTGAAATCGATACCACGCCAAGCGTTGGTACTGATGAAAGTGCTAAGTTCATCCAAGGTGTAAGCAACCGTGACGGTAAGCTTCTGATCCTTGTTGATTTGAACAAGCTACTAAGCGAAGACGAATGGGATGAGATGGCTCACCTGTAATGTTTGAAGCGCTGCCTTTAAGCCCAGCCGCACTGATTATTGGGGGTGGGTGTTTTACGCTATTTATTGTTGTGCTGCTGGGCAAAGTGAAAAGTGTCCTACAAAAGCAGCTCGACCACTCTCGCGCGCAAGTTCGTAGCTTGGAAAAAGAACTCCAAAAATCGAGTAAGCAGTTGCTAGAGGTGCGCTCTGTTGTGGTTGGCCTTGGCCAAAAAGTGACAGAGCAAGAAGATGTGATCAAACATCTAAATGAGCGTATTGTTGAGTTGGAACATGCCGACACTGATGGCAGACTCTATACTCGAGCGACTAAAATGGTTCAGCTTGGTGCAGGAATTAACGAGCTGATCGAAGAGTGTGAACTGCCAAAAGCGGAAGCTGAGCTAATGATGTCTCTACAGAACAAATTAGCGGGCAAAGAAAAAATCCCGTCTCTTCGTAGTAATCCATCATCTTATGATGAGCAGCCTAAGTCTTACGACCGCCGCAAGCCGCCACGTCGCTAAAATAAGTTAAGCGCGAAATCGCGAATCTAAAAAAGAAGCTCAGGCTTCTTTTTTTGTATTTGATGTTTATGCATTGTGAAATCTTACTTATAGAACGCTATGTCTAAGTGTTTGTATCTTTGAGATATTATGCTTTAAACATAAAATGTGTAAATTTTGACACAGCGTTAACAGTTTCTTACTGAGTTTGTTCTTTCGCAAAGACCTATTCCTGTTTTGTCACCATAATGGTGTGCTACTATACCCCTCTTATTATTGGACCTATATTTCCTATGTTAGAAGTCTCAAATTTAACCGCTATTCGTGACGAAAGAGTTCTCTTTGAATCTTTGTCTTTTCAACTCAAAGCTGGCGAACTCGTTCAGGTTGAGGGAAGAAATGGTACCGGCAAGACGACACTACTTAGGATCATCACCGGATTAGGCGATCGAGACGAAGGCACTATTTCATGGGATGGCCAGTCAATTGAGTCCAATCGCGATGCTTATCATCAAAATCTTCTGTTTCTTGGACACCAAACCGGTGTTAAACGTGAGCTAAGTGCCTACGAGAACTTGAGCTTTTACCAATCCATTCATAGTGGTAAGGCGAGTAAAGAAGAACTTTACAGTGCATTGGCGCAAGTGGGTTTAGCTGGTCGAGAAGATGTACCCGCGGGGCAATTGTCTGCTGGTCAGCAACGACGTGTAGCGTTAGCTCGCCTGTGGTTAAGTAAGCAGATGCTGTGGATTTTAGATGAGCCGTTAACGGCAATCGATAAGCAAGGTGTGAAAGTTCTCGAGAATTTATTTTCACAGCATGCAGATAACGGCGGAATTGTGCTACTAACAACGCACCAAGATATGTTCGCTGATAGCCCGAAACTAAGAAAAATAAAGCTGGGTGAATAATATGATCGCTTCAATGACAATGATTATCCGACGTGAACTACTTATAGCGTTTCGTCGCCAGGCCGATATTTTTAACCCTTTGTGGTTCTTTATTATCGTTATCACCTTGTTTCCATTGAGTATTGGTCCAGAGCCAAATCTTCTAGCTCGCATCTCTGCGGGTATTGTTTGGGTCGCAGCTCTGCTATCGGCACTGCTCTCATTAGAGCGACTATTTCGAGACGATTTTCAGGATGGAGCACTAGAACAGATGATGCTCATTCCCATCCCGTTGCAGTTGGTAGTATTGTCCAAGGTCATAGCACACTGGTTATTGACTGGTTTACCATTAATTTTAATTAGTCCGCTTTTGGCCGTTCTGCTATCGCTGGATTTCGATACATGGCTCTCGGTTGTGTTGACCTTAATGATAGGGACGCCCGCGTTGAGTTTTATTGGTGCTATCGGTGTTGCACTGACGGTTGGGTTGCAAAAAGGGGGCGTGTTACTGAGCTTGCTTATCCTGCCGCTTTACATCCCAATTTTGATCTTTGCGACCTCTGCGATTGATGCCGCAGCACTGGGTGTTGCGTATAACGGTCAATTGGCTGTGTTAGGCGCGATGCTGATGGGTGCGATGACGTTAACACCATTTGCTATCAGTGCCGCCTTACGTGTGAGCGTGAACTAACTAAATAGATTTTGGTGTGAACTAATTGACACCATTGGACTCCTAGAGTCGCCACACGGAAAGCAACCGTAGATAAATTATAATAACTATAGCTTTAACAGCTGTAAGTAATATGAAGTAAGAGTGAGATTACAACATGTGGAAATGGCTCCATCCCTACGCCAAAGCGGAAACCTCTTATCAGCTCGCTGGTAAGCTTCTGCCATGGTTCTCAGTTCTAGCACTAGTGTGTCTATCCGTTGGTACCGTTTGGGGGCTTGCATTTGCGCCTTCTGATTACCAGCAAGGCGATAGCTTTAGAATTATCTACATTCACGTTCCATCAGCAATTTGGTCGATGGGTGTGTACATGTCTATGGCGATTGCTGCGTTTATTGGCCTAGTGTGGCAAGTGAGATTGTCTGACATGGCTTCACTGGCAATGGCTCCGATTGGTGCCGTGTTTACCTTTATTGCGCTATTGACTGGTGCAGTTTGGGGTAAGCCAATGTGGGGTGCTTGGTGGGTTTGGGACGCACGTTTAACTTCAGAACTGATCTTACTATTTTTGTACTTGGGCGTTATCGCTCTGCACCACGCTTTTGATGATCAGAAAACAGCGGCAAAGGCAGCAGGTATCCTTGCTATTGTCGGTGTGATTAACCTACCTATTATTCACTTCTCAGTAGAGTGGTGGAATACACTGCACCAAGGTGCAACGATCACTAAGTTCGATAAGCCATCGATCTCAAGCGATATGTTGTGGCCACTGCTTCTTAATATTTTCGGTTTTGCATTCTTCTTCGGCGCCGTCACTATGGTTCGTTTCCGTAACGAAATCATCAGCAAAGAAGGTCATCGTCCGTGGGTCCGCAAACTAGCGGCAGAAAAAGCGTAATCGGGTAGGTAACTATGTATTTTGAATCTCTAAGTGATTTCTTTGCGATGGGCGGTTACGCCTCTTACGTTTGGAGTGCATTCGGAATCACTTTTCTTGCGATGATCATCTTGCTGGTAGTCAGCGTTCGTCGTGGTAAGCAATTGCTCAATGAAGTACAAGCTAAAGTTGATCGCCAAGCGCGAATCGACGCAGCGAAAAAAATGGAGAACACTCTATGAACCCAAGGCGTAAAAAGAGACTGGGTATTGTCCTAGCTATTTTTATTGGTATTAGTGCAACTGTCGGCCTGATGGTTTATGCATTGAATCAAAACATGGATCTGTTCTACACACCAACGGAATTGGTAAACGGTAAAGACGGCCACAAGCCAGAAGTAGGTCAACGCCTACGTATTGGTGGCATGGTTGTTGTTGGCTCTGTGAAGCGTGATAACGAATCTTTGCGCGTGAGCTTCGATTTAGCGGATGTTGGCCCTAAGGTGACCATTCTTTACGATGGTATTCTTCCTGATCTTTTCCGTGAGGGGCAAGGTATTGTCGCTCAAGGCGTATTAAAAGATGCAACGACCATCGAAGCGTTTGAAGTTCTAGCTAAGCACGATGAAGAGTACATGCCTTCTGAAGTGGCTGAAGCGATGAAAAAGACACACGAGCCTTTGCAATACTCGACTGAACAAAAAGAAGGAAGTGCTCAATGATAGCCGAGATCGGCCACTTTGCCATGATCCTATCGCTAGGATTGGCATTGTTGCTGAGTGTGCTCCCACTTTACGGAGCTGCTCGCAATAACACTTTGCTGATGAACAGTGCTCGCCCACTTTCTTGGGGTATGTTCATCTTCCTAGCGATTTCGTTTTTTATTCTATGTTACGCGTTTTATACCAACGACTTTACGTTGCAGTATGTTGCAAGTAACTCTAACAGCCAGCTTCCTTGGTACTACCGTATAACGGCTGTATGGGGTGCGCACGAAGGCTCACTACTACTTTGGGTACTTATCCAAGCAGGTTGGACTGTTGCGGTTGCGGTGTTTAGCCGTGGTATGCCACAAGAGTCGGTAGCACGTGTTCTGGCGATCATGGGTCTTATCACTGTCGGCTTCTTGCTGTTCATCATTGTGACCTCAAACCCGTTCCTACGTACCTTGCCGTTCTTCCCTGTTGACGGTCGTGACCTCAACCCGCTTCTTCAAGATCCAGGTTTGATCATTCACCCGCCAATGCTTTACATGGGTTATGTAGGCTTCTCGGTTGCGTTCTCGTTTGCTATCGCATCACTCATGAGTGGTCGTTTAGATACAGCATGGGCACGTTGGTCACGTCCTTGGACTATCGCTGCTTGGTTATTCCTAACTCTAGGTATCGCACTAGGTTCATGGTGGGCTTACTACGAACTAGGCTGGGGCGGCTGGTGGTTCTGGGATCCAGTAGAGAACGCGTCATTCATGCCTTGGTTAGCAGGTACTGCACTCATGCACTCTCTAGCAGTGACAGAGAAGCGCGGTACATTTAAAGCATGGACAGTACTATTGGCAATCTCAGCATTCTCGTTGAGCTTACTGGGTACCTTCTTAGTTCGTTCAGGTATCTTGGTATCGGTTCACGCCTTTGCTTCGGACCCTGCTCGCGGTATGTTCATCTTAGGCTTCTTAGTCTTCGTAATTGGTGGTTCATTACTTCTGTTTGCTGTGAAAGGTGCAGCAGTACGAGTTCGTGGTAACTTCGATCTTGTATCTCGTGAGAACTCACTGCTTGCTAACAACGTACTACTTATCGCAGCACTAGTGGTTGTGCTTGTTGGTACACTACTGCCACTTGTACATAAACAGATTGGTCTTGGTTCAGTATCTATCGGTGCACCGTTCTTCGATATGCTGTTCTTCTGGTTGATGATTCCATTCTCGTTCCTACTTGGTATCGGTCCACTGATCCGTTGGAAGCGTGACAACCTGTCTAAGCTTGTTAAGCCAATGGTTGTATCTGGTGTGCTATCAATCGGTCTAAGTTGGCTGATGGTAAGCGTACTCGCTGAGTACTTCAGCGGAACAGCGTTTGCTGGTTGGGTAATGGCATTCTGGATCATCTTCATGCACGGCTTTGAACTGCATGAACGTGCTACACACCGTCATAGCTTCTGGACTGGTGTGACTAAGATTCAACGTAGCCACTGGGCGATGATGCTGGGTCACCTTGGTCTTGCAGTTACTGTTATCGGTATTGCAATGGTTCAAAACTACAGCATTGAACGCGATGTACGTTTGGCTCCAGGTGAGTACTACCAACTTGAAGAGTACGATTTCTACTTCGCAGGTGTTCGTGACAAAGATGGTCCGAACTACGATGGCTACATCGCTGATTTTGAGATCACTAAAGATGGTAAGTACATCAATACGCTGCATGCAGAGAAACGTTTCTACACCACAGCTAAGTCTATGATGACAGAAGCTGCGATTGATCGTGGCATCACTCGTGACCTATACATCGCAATGGGTGAGCGTCTTGATGACAACAAATCGTGGGCTGTACGTGTTTATTACAAACCGTTTGTTCGTTGGATCTGGGCTGGTTCTTTGATCATGTCACTGGGTGGTGCTATTGCGATCAGTGACCGTCGTTACCGTTTCCGCAAGCCAGCGAAAAAGACAGCCGAGAAGTAGGAGGCTTAATGAATAAGAAGATACTTTTCATTCCATTGATTGCTTTTATGGCATTGGCTGTCATTTTTGCAACTCAGCTTGTACGCAATCAGTCGGGCGATGACCCGACTAAGCTAGAGTCAGTATTGATCGGTAAAGAAGTTCCTGAGTTCCGTCTAGAAGATCTAGCGGAGCCGGGCAAGCTTTACGACCAAGCTGTATTCAAAGGCGAGCCTCTGCTTCTAAACGTTTGGGCAACTTGGTGCCCAACGTGTTACGCAGAGCACTCATACTTGAATAAGCTGGCGGCGCAGGGCGTTAAGATCATCGGTTTGAACTACAAAGATGATCGTAACAAAGCAGTTGGTTGGTTGAATGAGCTTGGTAACCCTTACCTAATTAGCTTATTTGATGGCAACGGTATGCTGGGCTTAGACCTAGGCGTATACGGTGCTCCAGAAACGTTTCTGATTGATGCAAACGGCATTGTTCGTTACCGCCATGTGGGTGATGTAAATCCAACAAACTGGGCATCAACGCTTGAGCCTATGTATCAAGAGCTATTGGAGGAAGCAAAATGATGAAACACGCACTGATTGCGCTGTTAGCAACGTTTGCTATTTCACTGACAGCAACAGCAGCGATTGAAATTCATGAGTTTGATAACTTGCAGCAAGAGCAGCAATTCAAAAACTTGAGTAACACCCTGCGTTGTCCAAAATGTCAAAATAACACCATTGGTGATTCGAATGCAGAACTGGCGGTCGACCTTCGCCAAAAAGTGTATGAGATGACGAAAGAGGGCAAGTCTGAGCAGGAGATCATTGACTACATGATCGCTCGCTATGGCAACTTTGTAACCTACAATCCGCCGCTTACGTTAGCAACATCAATCCTATGGGTTGGTCCGTTTGCCGTTGTGGTATTTGGTTTCGCGCTTATCGTACTGCGAAGCAGAAAATCAAAAGCGAAAGTCGTAGAGTCAAACGACGACTGGGATGCAGATAAAGAAGCACGTTTAAAAGCGTTACTCGATGAAGAGAACGACGGAGACAAGAAGTAATGACTCTATTTTGGATTTCTACAATTATCCTTTCATTAGCTGCTGTCGTGTTGATTGTTTTGCCATTTGTGAACAAGAAAGCCAACAACGATGAAGCACTTCGTGATGAATTGAATAAGGCTTTCTATAAAGATCGTCTAGATGAGTTAGAAGTTGAAGCGGAAGAAGGGTTAGTTGATAACCAACAAGAGCTGATCGCTGACCTTAAGCAGTCTCTTCTTGATGATATTCCAGCAGAAAAGGCGACTAAGACGACTCAGATTTCAACGGCTGTTGTCGTTGTACCATCCGTAATCATGGTGCTAGCAATTAGCTACGGCATGTACTTCCAGTTTGGTGCAATGGACAAGGTTCAGCACTGGCAGCAAGTAAGTGCAAATCTACCGGCTCTATCTAAGAAGCTGATGTCTGCAGAAGGCAGTGCACTGACTGATGATGAGTTGGAAGATCTGACACTGGCACTTCGCACACGTCTGCATTACCAGCCTCAAGATTCGACAGGTTGGTTATTGCTAGGTCGTATTGCTCTAGCAAACCGTGATGCGCAAACCGCTATTGATGCAATGGAGCGCGCTTACAAGTTAGAGCCGAACAACGAAGATGTTCAACTTGGTTTTGCACAAGCACTGATGCTGTCTCCTGATGAAGCGGAACAGAATCAAGCTCGTCTGCTTTTGAGCCGTCTTGTTCAGAAAGACTATGTTGACTTGCGTGTGTTCTCACTGTTGGCGTTTGATGCATTTGAGCGTCAAGATTACCCATCAGCAGTGAAGTACTGGAGCATCATGCAACAGATGATCGGTCCACAAGACAGCCGTTACGAAATGCTATCACGTAGTATCGAAAGTGCTCAGAAGAAAATGGGTAATCTAATGGGTGTAGCGGAAGGCAAGAGTGTGGCTGTAACGCTAAACCTAGGTGAGCAAGTGAATGCCGACCCTGATTCTGTACTTATCGTATCGGTACACAGAGCAGACGGTTCTCCTATGCCAGTTGCTGCAGCTCGCTACCCATTGGGCTCTTTCCCTCGTACGGTTGTACTGGATGATGGCAATAGCATGATGGAAGGCATCAAACTGTCTAGCCTTGAATCTCTGATGGTTCGCGCTAGGCTTGATACAGATGGCAACGTTGCAACTCGCGAAGGCGATTGGTACGGTGAAAGTGAAGTGGTAGAGCTAGGTTCTCCAGTAACACTGAGTATTGACCAGCAGTATTAATCAGCGAATTGCACAAGCGTGGCTATTCCGATTTCTATAGAAACGTTATAGACTTACGCAAACAATTGAGGCCAGCGATTGCTGGCCTTTTTATTATTCCTTATGGAAAAGGTGTTATGTCTATAAGTACGTTAAGGCTTTCAGGTTTACTCCTTGCTGCAAGCATGACGGTCGGGTGTTCAAGTGTGCCCGATGAAGAGGTCGCACACTCAGATAGCCAAGTGACGACGGAATATGAAGCTGAACCGCATCCTAATGACCCTTTTGAAGGCTTCAACCGTGCTATGTGGGATATCAACTACGAGTATCTCGATCCTTATTTAGTACGCCCTGTGTCTCTGGCTTACGTGAATTACACGCCCGTTCCTGTACGTACTGGTATCTCTAACTTTCTAGCGAACTTGGATGAACCTGCCAGCATGGTCAATAACCTGATCATGGGTAATGGTGAAAAGGCGTTGGATCACTTTAACCGTTTTTGGATTAACACCACCTTTGGTCTAGTGGGCTTGATTGATATTGCGAGTGAAGCAGGTATCACTAAGTATGACGATAAGTCTTTCTCAGATGCTATCGGTCACTATGGAGTAGGCAATGGTCCGTACTTCATGGTTCCGGGTTATGGCCCTGTGACCACACGTGAAGTGACTGAGCAGGTTGATGGTCTTTACTTGCCACTCTCGCTACTGAACTTTTGGGCAGGTCTAGGTAAGTGGGCGTTAGAAGGTATGGAATCTCGTGCTCAACTCGTATCTCAAGAAGCACTGCTTGAAGATTCTCCAGACCCATATGCATTGACACGTGATATCTATATTCAGCGTCGTGATTTTAAGGCAGAAATCGAGCCTGAAGAAGTCGACTTAGAAGAAGAAGATTTGATTGATGGCTATTTGGAAGATTTCTAACTAGGCCTTAAGTTTAAATCAGACATAAAAAAGCTCGGTACGTACCGAGCTTTTTTGATCTTGCTTTGTATTTGAAAAGCTTAGAAGCGGTAGTTCGCTTGAACACCCACTAGCCAGATACTGCCAGATACTTCGCCTTCAAATGAGCCGCCGAATAAGTCTGCACCCGCTGGATCACTTTCATGCATTTTTGCATCTTTCGCTAGGATGTAAGTGAAGCCAGCATCTAGAGAAAGTTGTTCAGACCATTGGTAGCCAGCACCAATACTTAACCAAGTACGATCTGTCTCTGGGATTGTCGCAGTACGGTGCTCTTCGCTAACAGCTGACGTGTCGTAAGCGATACCTGAACGTAGAGCCAATTTTGGTGTCATCTGGTAAGTGGTACCAATTGCGAAGCGGTAGTTGTCTTCCCAGTTTTCTTCTTTGATCAGTTCCGGATTGCTTCGATCTGACAGGTTTGCTTCGAGCTTTTCAAAACTACTCCAATCCGTCCAGTTAATGCTTGCGTGAACTGCAACTTTGTCCGTTAGTTGATGAAAAGATGCAATTTCAGCGGTCGCTGGCAGAGTTAAGTCCATTGAACCGCTAGTTTTAATATCATGCTTAGCAGGGTTGAATAGATTGAATCCTGCACCAGTTGCATAACCTTCGAGCGTCAGGTTTACTTCTGATTTATACGCAAAACCAAGACGATGATTTTCGTTTATCTGCCATGCAGTACCAACTTGCCAGCCCCATGCAGTGTCGTCACCTTCCATATATTTTAGTGTGTCGCCAGCGTCTACAATACCAAATGCAGGAGACGTTGCTGTTGCGCCAATGCTACCTTCAGCCATCACGTAGCGAACACCACCACCAACAGAAACGTTGTCTAGTACTTGATAAGCAGCATTTAGGTTCAACTCCATGCTGATCACGCTTGCTTCGTTGCCGTGGTTAGCGCCAGCAAAATCTTTACCTAGGTCCGTTTCCATACCGTAGTTGGTGCCTGCAGCAAAGCCGATTGCTAACTTTTCTGAATACTTGTGAGATACGTAAAAGTTAGGAATCACAGCGCTGTGAGCGAAATCTTTTGAGTTTGCCGGTGTAGATGTATTACCCGAAGTCGATGTACCTTCGATATCGATATTAGGGTCAACATAGATTGCACCTACAGACACTTGTGTGCCTTCTAGGTATGTCAGCATTGCAGGGTTGCGCCATTGTGCGCCTGCATTGTCTGCCATTGCTGCTTCACCTGCATATGCACGACCAAGGCCAGTTGCAGAGTACTCTGCTAACTGGAAGCCTGCAGCATGAGTAACGCTTGATGTAGAAAGTAAACCAACTGCCACTGCAGCAGATAGGAGAGTCTTATTCATTTTCATTATTATGTTCGCTGAATCATAAGTATTAAGGTCAGTGATTTTACTTTTAGAGCTATTACTTTAAAAACGAAATTCGAATAAAACACTGTTTTAGGTATTAAATTATTAAAAATGACCCGATCTCAGCTAAAAAAACTGAATGTTTCGAGGGTGTTACGAATTTTGAGCGTACACTTGTAGTGATATAAAGGCGTTAGAGAATACAGGTGTAAGCTTAATTGGGAGATGAATGAGTTGTTTGAACAACAAAAAAGGGTCGCATATAGCGACCCTTTGGGATGTTATTGAGCTTTATTAGAAGCTGCGGCTGTATTGTAGACCCATTAGGATCGCATCAGCGTGAGTTGTACCTGTCACAGAAGCTGCTGGTACACTTGTTTCATTTACAGAAACGTCTTCACCCAATAGGTATGTGAAACCAAAGTCTACATTAGAAGCAGTGTCGATGTGGTAAGTGAAACCTGCTGAGAACCATTGACGATCAGAATCTGGTACAGAAATTGATGTTAGCTCATCTTGTGCGCTAGTGTCATACATGTAACCTGCACGTAGAGTCCAAGTGCTGTTTAGGTAGTAAGTACCACCAATTGCGTAGTGCCAACCATCTTGCCATTCGTATGCTTTTTCAGTGTACGGAAGGTTAGGGTTGCCAACTAAGTTAACATTATCAAACTCGATTTTGTCAAATGCACTCCAACCAATCCATTGCACAGAGTAGTGTACTGCAAACTTAGTATCTTCGATTTTGTGGTAACCTGAGAATTCAGCCATATCTGGTAAAGGTAGTGTAATCTCTTGGCCTTTATCATCTTCAGCTGTCATCTCTGGGCTGTAACGGTATGACAGACCAAAACGGTTATTTTCATCAAGTTCGTAAACAGTACCTAGGTTGAAACCAACAGCCCAACCATCTGCTTTGTCGATATCAATCAGGTTAGTCGTACCACCAAGAGCAGGCGTTCCACCACGCTTCATAGTACCTTGACCGTAGATTAGGTCTAAGCCAGCACCTAAGCTCCACTGATTATTTAGACGATACGAACCTGATAGACCAAAGTTAATACTCATGATGTCTGTCAGACCACCATACTCTTTTGCTACGTAGTCATCTGAAAACTCAGTTTTTGTACCGAAGTTTGAGTACGCGTTCACACCCCAAGCAAACTTGTCATTTACAGGCACGATTAAATGAATATTTGGTGCAATTGACGTATCACCTACATCATCGTAATCAGCACTTACACCACCAGGAGAAGTCGGTGAAGTATATGTCGCATCTTTTACTTCAATCATTGAAGTGATGCTCTCAAAACCAAGAGAAAGCTCAGTTTTGTCAAATAGCGCCATTGCTGCTGGGTTACGAGCCATTACAGAAGCGTTATCTGCGATTACTGCGTCACCAGCGAATGCACGGCCGATACCTGTCGCAGATTGTGCGTTAAGTTGGAAACCTGCTGCCATTGCTTGTGAAGAGGCGAGTGTAATTGTCGTAATTGTCACTGCTAAAAGAGACTTTTTAAACAGACGCGTGTTGTTTGTCATTTATCAATTCCTTTATTGTATCCGCCTCTACAGGGCGATTTATTTGAGCTTTTGCTCAATGGGGGCTGATCCTAAGCGTTAGTATAGAGTATACAAATCCGACCATTGGAAAATTTGAGCATAAAATTACGGAAATGACGCCTATCTGACACGAAAATGGCAGGAAACGCTGTTTTTTAGAGTTTTAACTCTAGCGTTATATTTTTTGTGAATGGTTTGGGTGTTTTCTATAAAACAAAGCCCGGCAATATCAGTGATATAGTGCTGGGCCTAGTATTTGCGGGCGTTGAGTGAGCAGATTAACTCATCGGTTTGATCATTTTAGACAGTTTTTCTGCAATTTTGTCGACATCTTCACCTTCCATGCCAACCAGTATCAAACTGCTGTTATCGATAGGTGTAATCGAACCTGACATGCCATCTTCTTCGAAGTTTTGGCTCTTGTCTGACGGTATGCTGGTTAAAAACAGCGTAACCTTGCCTTTTTCACCCTGAAACACCATATGCATTGCATTGGATTTACCAAAACCACAGTGATTCAAGTAATAAACATGATATGGAAAGTTATCGTCAAATTGAAAAGCAAACGGGTTCATTTTTGTATTGATCTGATCGGACGATACATTCTCATCCAAGACCTCTACAAACGGCTTTTCAGTCACAACGTGTTTCATTGCTGTGTCAGCTAAACTCGCATGGGCAGGAGAAACAAATGCGTTACCCCAATTAACTTGCCCAACAAGTAGGCCGGCAACAAAAGCCACTGATGCAGCCATCGCCATGGCACGACGAGCAAACGTTGGTTTAACCACTTTACTCTCTTCATAAGATGTTTGATTGAACAAGATGCGATCGGCAAGATCGTCGGGCACATCCACATTCATGGCTGAATGAATTTGCTTATCAAGAGCAAGAACATCATCCAAGAATTTGCTATTTGCCTCGCTATTCGCTGTGGCATCAATGATGTCTTGATTTCTCTGTTTCGGTTCCGACAATATACGACGACGGAATTCTAAATCATCCATTATGTTGCCCCCTTTCTGCCTCTTCTGAATCCAGCATCTCTTTCAGCTGGTTTCGCGCCCTAAATAATCGTGTCATTACCGTATTTTTATTAAGCTCTAAGACCTCTGCGATCTCTTCACCACTAAACCCTCCAATCACTTGAAGAAAGAGTGGTTCACGGTAATCGACGTCTAATTTCATGATCTGGGCTTGTAACCATTCGTGTTGGTGATGCGGGTCGTCGCTGACTTTAGCATCATTACCGTGGTCATCAATATCAACCAGATCAAATTGTTTGCGTTCAAAACGTCTAGCATTCTCGCGGCGTAAAATCGTGATTAACCAAGATTTTGCTGCTTTCTCATCTTGCAAACTATCAAGTGACTTCCATGCTCTTAAGCATGTCTCTTGCACTAAATCCTCAGCAATGCTTTTGTCTTTGCATAACCAGTAGGCATAGCGGAATAGGTCGCGATGATAAGCACGCACGAGCGCTTCGTATTTTCTTTGTTTGTCCATATCAGAGTTGACCGGACGCTTGGCAGTTTTCTTTCCAAACATTTTTATTATCGACACATGAGCCTCCATATTTGCTCTGTGGATAGAGTGTCTTTGTTCGTTGTGCTTTGTTTTCTATGTTGTAATCGATTGGAAATCGTAAAATCACATTAAAATTGATCTACTTCAAAATCTGAGACTTCGAACAGGCTATAGTACATCTTGTCGTCTAGTTAGTCATTGTGACTGACATGTTGAGCAAGACGACACTTCCTTTTGAAGGCTGACTTTACTTTCTCCTAATCAGGAAACTGATTATTTCAATTGGCGTAACGTTAATTGCTTTAAAACATTCCAACCACACAGTTCTGTGTGGTTTTTTTTTGCCCTAAGAATCCAATAAGCAACTTGGCTCTTATGTTTTGCAAATGATTGTTCTTGCTTTTAGTTTAGCGTTTATTTGAACCTTAATAATCCGAAAGGTTCGATTCAATATCACACTTCTTATCAATGTGCGCTTTCTACCCGTGTCACGTTTATTTAAACGGCTGTTTGATTAAATTAACAACTTCTTTACAATGCATCAGGTCAGACCTCTTAAACTTAAGGAGAAACCATGGGCAAACAGGAAGTCAAAACTCGTTCGGGAGAGCGTGTTGCCGTTGTCGCTGGATTACGAACCCCATTCGCTCGCCAAAGTACAGAATTTAGTCAAGTGCCTGCGGTGGATCTAGGAAAAATGGTCGTGAGCGAAATGCTTGCGAGAACCGATATTGACCCTGCGTTAATCGAGCAAGTGGTATTCGGGCAAGTTGTTCAAATGCCTGAAGCGCCAAACATTGCGCGTGAAATCGTACTGGGAACAGGCATGAACATTCACACCGATGCTTACAGTGTGACTCGTGCTTGTGCGACGAGTTTTCAGGCCGCTGCAAACGTAGCAGAAAGCATTATGGCAGGGACCATTGATGTGGGTATTGCGGGTGGTGCAGACTCTTCATCGGTTCTTCCGATTGGTGTATCGAAGAAGCTGGCGGCTAACCTTCTTGCTTTGAGTAAAACCAAAACACTAGGCCAAAAACTAAAGATTCTAAAGAGCCTATCAGTGAAAGATCTTATGCCTGTGCCACCGGCAGTAGCGGAATACTCTACTGGCTTGTCGATGGGACAAACCGCAGAGCAAATGGCTAAAACACACGGTATTACACGTGAAGAACAAGACGCGCTTGCTCATCGTTCGCACTCTCTTGCTTCTCAAGCGTGGAAAGATGGCAAGATTCAAGACGAAGTCATGACGGCTTTCCCTGCGCCTTACAAGAAGTACATCTCTGAAGATAACAACATTCGCCATGAATCGACCCTAGAGGGCTACGCTAAATTGCGTCCAGCTTTCGATCGCAAATATGGCAGCGTGACAGCGGCTAACGCGACACCTCTAACGGATGGCGCTGCAGCAGTAATGTTGATGCGCGAGGGCAAAGCGAAAGAGCTCGGTTTAGAAGTGATGGGCTATATTCGCGGTTTTGCTTTCTCAGCTATTGGTGTTGAAACCGACATGCTCATGGGTCCAACTTACGCGACTTCAAAAGTGTTGGAAAATACCGGACTAGAGTTATCAGATCTTACCCTGATCGACATGCACGAAGCATTTGCCGCACAAGCTTTAGCGAACGTGAAAATGTTTGCAAGTGACGAGTTTGCTCAGCAGAACCTCGGTCGTGGTAAAGCGATTGGTGAAATCGATATGGATAAGTTTAATGTTCTTGGTGGTTCTATTGCTTACGGTCACCCATTTGCCGCAACCGGTGCTCGTATGATGACGCAGACATTGCGTGAACTGAAACGTCGTGGTGGTGGTTTAGCGTTGAACACAGCGTGTGCCGCTGGTGGTCTAGGTGCAGCAATGATCTTGGAGGTGGAGTAATGTCTAATAATGCTGAAGTGAACACAGAAAACGAAGTCGCTATCAATAACGATTCGGCTCCAGCAGCAGAGAAAGCATTCTCTCTGAATATCGATGACCAAAACATTGCTTGGTTGGCGATTGACGTTCCAAACGAAAAAATGAACACGCTCCAAGCGGCCTTTGCTGAAGAGATGAAAAGCATCTTTGAACAGCTAAAAGAGAAGCAGAGCAGTGTTAAGGGTTTGATTGTTCACTCATTAAAGCCTGATAACTTCATTGCGGGTGCGGATGTTCGAATGCTCGATGCATGTACCAGTGCTAGCGAAGCTGAATCTCTGGCAAGACAAGGGCAGGAGATGTTCCAAGCGCTGTCTGACCTACCTTATCCGGTTGTTGCAGCGATTCATGGCCCGTGTTTAGGCGGTGGCTTAGAGCTGGCTCTTGCATGTGATTACCGTGTATGTACAGATTCGGATAAAACACGTTTAGGTCTACCAGAAGTACAGCTTGGTCTATTGCCAGGTTCTGGTGGTACTCAGCGTTTGCCTCGCCTTATCGGTTTGCTTCCGTCGCTCGATCTTATCCTAACGGGTAAGCAGTTGCGTGCGAAAAAAGCGAAGAAGTTGGGCGTTGTTGATGCATGTGTGCCTGAAACCATTCTTCTAAAAGTCGCGAAAGATCTTGTTGAGAAAAACTCGGGCAGCAAGAAAGGTAAACGACTCGCTTCTAATAGCCAAGCTTCAACTAAAGAGAAGCTTATTTCGCGCAATGGCTTGGGTCGTAAGGTTATCTTTGAGCAAGCCGCTAAAAAAACGAATCAGAAAACACGCGGCAACTATCCAGCAGCGGATGCGATTCTCGACGTGATTCGTCACGGCCTCGAAAACGGCTTTGACAAAGGACTGAAGTACGAGGCGCAACGTTTCTCTGAGCTCGTTATGAGCGACGAATCGAAAGCGCTGCGCTCTATTTTCTTCGCAACGACTGAGATGAAGAAAGAGCATGGTGCGGATGCTGAACCGAATCGCGTTAACCGTGTTGGCGTACTAGGCGGTGGCCTTATGGGCGCTGGTATTAGCCATGTGAGTGTTGCAAAAGCTAAAGTCCCTGTTCGTATTAAAGATGTCTCGAACGATGGTGTTCTGAACGCGTTGAATTACAACTACAAGCTGTTCAACAAGCAGAAGAAGCGCCGTATTTTGAGCCGTGCAGGTTTAGAAAGCAAAATGCTACAGTTATCGGGTGGTATCGATTTTACTAGCTTCAACCATATTGATGTAGTCATCGAAGCCGTGTTTGAAGATCTGGATCTTAAGCAGAAGATGGTCGCGGATATCGAAGAAAATGCGAAGCCAGAAACGATCTTTGCAACTAATACTTCGTCTCTGCCAATCCATAAGATTGCTGAGAAAGCAGAGCGCCCAGAGAATGTTGTCGGTCTTCACTACTTCAGCCCAGCAGAAAAAATGCCACTGGTTGAGGTAATTCCTCATGAAGGGACATCAGATCAAACTATCTCAACGGTTGTTGCTCTGGCGAAGAAGCAAGGCAAAACGCCTATCGTTGTAAAAGACAAAGCGGGCTTCTATGTAAACCGTATTCTTGCTCCATACATGAACGAAGCAGCTCACCTTCTGCTGGCGAATGAGCCTATCGAAAAGCTCGACAGTGCTCTGCTTGATTTCGGCTTCCCTGTTGGGCCAATCACGCTGCTAGACGAAGTGGGTGTGGATATTGGCGCGAAGATCATGCCGATCCTAGTTAATGAACTGGGTGACCGCTTCCAAGGTCCTGATGTGTTCGATGTGCTATTGAACGACAATCGTAAAGGGCGTAAGAGTGGTAAAGGTTTCTATACCTACAAAGGTAAGAAGAAAGAAGTTGATAAGTCAGTCTACAAACTTCTGAAACTTCAGCCAGATCCTAAGTTGAGCGATAACGACATAGCGATGCGTTGTGTGCTACCAATGCTCAACGAGGCGGTACGTTGTTTAGATGAGGGTATTATTCGCAGTCCACGTGACGGTGATATCGGCGCAATCTTCGGTATCGGTTTCCCTCCATTCCTCGGTGGTCCGTTCCGTTACATGGATCAAATTGGCGTGAAGTCGCTGGTTGAGATGATGAATGACTTTGCAGTGAAGTACGGCGACCGTTTCGCACCGTGTGATGGTCTACTGACTCGTGCAGGCCTGGATGAGCCGTTCTATAAGTAGAGTGAAATAATTCTATGACAAAGCCCGCATTTCGTTGAGATGCGGGCTTTTTTGTAGGAATGAAAAAGTAAGAGATTCCCGACTCAGTCGTTCCTCCTTCTCGGGAGTGACAGGAACAGTAGTCGCTGGTGGGAATACACAAGCTCAAAGGGAGAATAACGACATAACCTTGCCGTCATCTCCTAGAGCGACGAAGGAGCGTAATAGGAGATCTGCTTTTAGCGCGAGCCAGATAAAACAGAGGTTGATGCGCTAACATCAACCTCATGACTTTCGGACTAAGAATTATCAACCCAGCTCAGTATCTTTCGGCCGCAGTTGAAACTCTTCAATAGAACCAATCTCAACGCCCATAGAGAGCGATGGTTCGTCTTGGTGAGCATTACCCTGCGCGTGCATAACCAAGCGGTTAGCAGTGCGTGGCTTGAGTTGATTGACCACGAAGCGAATCATGTCGCTGCGTGATAACTCTTTAAGCTCTTCCAACACGCGTTCACGTTGGTTAAATTCAGTATCCTTGTTGCCAATCGCGACCCACAAGCGCTGCGCGCGACCACGTAGTGTTGTGTCCGGCGTAGAAATCTGGTTCAAAAGTCCACGCTTACTGCTGTGCCACTGATAGTCGTTGAGCTCTAGTAGCACCATGTAGAAGGCGTTAAGGAATTCATCAATCGATGCAATCAAATCGACAGGTGCAGCATTTGGAGATTGTACATAGAGCACAATACCTGGGTGACGATTGAGTGGCATATTGCCAGTGCCGACCATATATCCTAGCTGCTGTTTGGTGCGGATTTCATGGAAGAAGGTTGCCGACATTAAGTGATTAGCCAGAGAGTAAAGTGCGATACTCTGAGGTGAGATATCTGGACATTGATAGTAAACCACAATCGCAGAATCATCTTGATTACACACTACTTCACGTTGGAAGCTACCATTCTCGCCGAGCATAACCAGTGGTCGTAATGACTCTTCATACGCTTGATCTTGGACGCGTAATGCATCTTTGAGCGACTCAGCCATTTGTAGCGCATCGTCTTGACGCCAATCACCGTAGACGAACATCTCTACGTGTAGCTCCGCTAAGATAGCTTGAACAAATGATGAAAGCTCATCCACTTCAATGGTTTCTAGGGCTTCGATTAACACCGAGTAGGGTGGGTTGTTCGGTTGCAATAGCCCCGTCATCGCGTTGAATAACTGGGAAATAGGGCGGTCTTGTGAGGCGTTGCTCCAACTTCTTAGCAGTTGGCTCTTTATCGTATCAAAACGAGCTGGGCTGAATTGTCTTGAAGCAAAACGCTCTAAGATCATATTCAAGAGTTGTGGTTGTTTACGGCTAAAGCCTGAGATCGTCAGTGTTACGCCACCTTGATGGGTATACATGTTGTATCCCATTCCAGCAATTTCAGCTTGATATGTCTCTTTTTCGAGTGAATCTAAGAACATTTCGACACACAAACGTGTCTTGACGATGTTTCTTGGGCTGGCGACGGAGTGAGGGCTATCGATTGCCACGTACACCACACCTTTGGGAACACGAAACTCAGTGTCTTGTAGGTGCCATAATTTGAAGCCATCCAGCTCTTGCAAAAGCGTCGGGTGAGTTTTTGGTTCTTCAAGCTCTGCAGGATCTAGGTCATAGCAGATGAACGGGTTTTTCCCTGGTAATTCAAATTCCCACCCAGGATTGATGCATTGGAAAGACTGTTTCTGCTCCTTGGTAAAAGGGGCAATCGAATAAGGCGTGAAATACCATTGCGCTTTGCGGTCATACTCTAACCCATGAGCAATAAGGGTTGAGCGCATGTTGTCCACGGTGAAATAGTCGAGCAGAGAACGTTGCAGTTCTTCATCGTAGCGTTCCATTTTGTAGTCGCCATAAATCACATCATGCTCTGGGTAGTTCTGCATATTCATGACGAGATGACTGACCACATCCATTGGGCGTGCGGGCTCTTGGAAACGGAACGCAGATTCAAGTACAGCGCGTTTTTCAAGGTAGCGCCACTCTTGCATGCCTTCTTTTTCAATTAACTTGATGTATTGAAATACCGCTTGTGTGATTTCATCAACTTTAGTCAGGCCCTCTACAGAGAGTGAACAGCTCACCGTGAAATCACGATAGTTACTGCCACTTGCACCACCACCAGCAGAGAGTGAGGTTATCCAACCCTTCTCTTTCAATTGCATCATTAGACTGCCTTCGCCTTCATAACCTAGCAAATGAGCAAAGAAGGAGAGGGGTTTGATGCTGTAGTGCTCGTCCATACTCGGCATAGGAAAAGTCAGTATGAGCTTGCGAATCTCTTTTATCGGTTCAACAAACACCTGAACGCCAGTGCTTTCTGGACCGACTATTGAAACGTCGACTCTCTTCCCTTGTCGCTGGTGATTGACGATGCTGCTGAACTTCTGTTCAACCCACGTTTGCATTTGGTCGAGTGCTTGATTGCCTGACAAGGTCAGCGTCATTAAATCGGCTGAATATTGTTGCTGGTGGAAGTCGAGAATCTCTTGGCGAATGGTTTGGCCATTTCTATCACCGAGAGTCTCAATGTTTCCAACGGAAAATTTGGCGAAAGGGTGCTCTGGATTGACCAACTCTTTTGTTACTTGGTAGAGGCGTCGCGAGTCATCGTTGAGCTTCATTTTATATTCAGAATCAACCGCTTGACGCTCTTTGTCTAGAGCTTCTTCATTGAACAGTGGAGCGGTAAAAAACTGGCTGAAGCGGTCGAGTGCATTTTCAAACGCATCTAGCTCGACGTCAAAAAAGAAACAGGTGTGCTCTGTCCCTGTCCACGCATTGTTACTGCCACCATGCTGACTGATAAAACTTTGGAACTCTCCGACCTTTGGATACTTTTCAGTTCCCAAAAAAAGCATATGCTCTAGGTAATGAGCCAAACCTTCTCGATCACTTGGATCATCAAAGTGCCCAACATTGACCGCTAATGCTGCGGCGGCTTTCTGAGCGTGCTGGTCATGAACGAGCAACACTCTCAAGCCATTATCAAGCGTTAAGTAGCGGTATTGGTGTTCGTCGTTTGGGCTTAGATGCACACGCGTGTCTCCAGAGAAGGTAGTGTTTAAATTATGTACCCGATGTAAATCGGTGCAAACCTTGTAATCCTATTTTGGGATATGAAGAGCTTTTTGCTGGTTCTGGAATCGATTTTATCGATTTTTATCAGTGATTTATTTTCTTTTAATAAGATTGTTAAGAAAGTCGAACTCTTTGGCAAGTGACTTGGTATAATTATTTATAACGAACAAAGTTTCTATAACTTTAGAGTCACCCCTAAGTAGCGTTCAGGCAACCAATGGGTTGCTTAGCTTTAACGTCTACATAGACAGGATAGAACATGAAAATATTCATAATGCGTCACGGTGAAGCAGAGCATTTTGCAAACTCAGATGCAGAACGCGCGCTCACTAAGCGTGGTAAGAAGTTATCGCTTGCAGTGGCTCAAGCTGCCGCTGAGCAAGGCGTAAACCGTTTTGATAAGGTTTTGGTCAGCCCCTATTTAAGAGCGCAAGAAACTTGGTTAGAAATCTCGGAAGTGTTTTCTGGTAACAAAGTAGAAACTAGTGAAGACATCACGCCTTACGGTGTGTCTGATCAAGTCTTTGATTACACAATTGCCATGGCTGAGGTTGAAAATCTAGAGAGCGTACTGTTTGTGTCGCACTTGCCACTAGTGGGTTACTTGACGGCAGAGTTTGCCACTGGCATGACACCGCCAATGTTCCCGACCTCGGGTTTGGTGTGCATCGATTTCGATTTAGAGACCAAAAAAGGTGAGCTAGCTTGGAATATTAACCCTTAAGCGGATTCCACCAAACTGAGTTATTCGCCAAAAGTCGAATAGCGAAAAGGCACATCTTCGTGATGTGCCTTTTGTGTATTTTAGGACGAGACATTAAGCGTTTGGCAGGGTTTCTGTAGTACACAAACGCTGTTATAGGCATTACTTCTCTGGGATAGAAAGTAGAACCAATAATGCACCGTTGCCGCCGAACTCCAAAGGCGCTTGGTGAAAGGCAAGAACATCCGGGTGCTGAGCAAGCCACAGTGGCACTTTCTCTTTTAGAATGTGCTTACCAATACCGTGCTGTACCGAGGCACACGAGACACCTTCTTTTACACAGTGAGCAATCATCGCGCCGAGTTCACGTTTAGCTTCTTGCTGACTCATACCGTGCATATCGAGATAGACATCAGGCACGTAGACGCCGCGACGTAATCTTTTGACTTCGTATTTAGACACATCATCACGTGCGTAGCGAGTTGGGCCATCTTCACTTAGGTGTGGGATAAACTCGTCCGAAAAGTAAAACTCGCTGTCACTGGCTTGTCTGGCTGTGCGCGTAATTTCTTTTTGTTTGGTATTTCTTTTTGGCTGCTGGATTATGGTATCCTGTTGCAACTTTTTAACGCCCTTTACTGCTTCACTGAACAGGGCGAAATCGTCATCGAGATCGGTGTCTTTTTTGCTCATCAGGTTATAAGTTCTAAATTGAAACGTAATTAGCAGTATTGTAGCGCTTTTCGGAGATGATTTTGGATAAGATTTTTGTAGAAGAAGCGGTATCAGAACTACACACGCTTCAAGATGTGATTCGTTGGACTGTTAGCCGCTTTAATGCAGCGGGCCTATTTTATGGTCACGGCACAGATAATGCGTGGGATGAGGCGGTACAACTTATTTTACCAACCCTTTATCTGCCGATTGACGTTCCTTCACACGTACTGAACTCTCGCCTAACCAGCAGTGAGCGTTTACGTATTGTTGAGCGCGTTATTAAACGAATCAATGAGCGCACACCAACTGCGTACCTAACCAACAAAGCATGGTTCTGTGGCCTTGAGTTCTTCGTTGATGAGCGCGTGCTAGTGCCTCGTTCTCCAATCGGTGAGCTTATCGAAGCGCAATTCCAACCTTGGTTGACTGAAGAGCCGACTCGCATCATGGATCTATGTACGGGTAGCGGCTGTATTGCTATCGCTTGTGCACATGCTTTCCCTGAAGCTGAGGTAGACGCGATTGATATCTCAACTGACGCGCTACAAGTTGCTGAACAGAACGTTCAGGACCACGGTATGGAGCAGCAAGTGTTCCCAATCCGTTCGGATCTTTTCCGCGACCTGCCAAAAGAGAAGTACAACCTGATCGTATCTAACCCACCATATGTGGATGAAGAAGATATGAACAGCCTACCAGACGAGTTCACTCATGAGCCTGAACTGGGCTTAGCTGCGGGTACTGATGGTCTGAAATTGGTTCGTCGTATTCTTGCGAATGCACCAGATTACCTAACAGATGAAGGTATCCTTATCTGTGAAGTGGGCAACTCTATGGTTCACATGATGGAGCAATACCCGCATATTCCATTTACTTGGATTGAATTCGAAAATGGTGGCCATGGCGTATTCATGATCACACGCGCTCAGATGCTTGAGCACGCTGATGAGTTCTCTATTTACAAAGATTAATTTGTAGAACCATTTAATCGAAAGCCGCGCTGAACAGTGCGGCTTTTTTGTTTTTGGCGAGTCATGCTTGGTTTGGCTCTATCTTTGAACAAAGACTTTACAGTTTGTTTTGGCGTTAGAAGATTTGCCTATTTGAGTATTGCTTTCACAAAGTGAAGTCCCGTTCCGCCACGTACAAAGCAATGTGATGAAGTTGATCAAGTTGCACATCTGATTCATATTGGAGCCTAAATTTATATTTAAGGGCGTGTTGACCTTTCGAGCTGGTTTTTGCAGCGAGTTGCTGGGTATTTATACAAGGCAGAGGCTTTGATGTGTAGCTAGCCTACATGAGAAGCCGATAACGTGGTAGAAATGACCAGCAAACGCCGCCCGAAGGGTTCGGCTAAAAGCGTTTTACTCTTTGTTGAGGGAGATTTGCTTAGAATGACTAGGCTACTTCTCCCTCGCCGCGATTAAAACGCTTTTATCTCGAACAAAATTCAACCACGAAAGGTCAACACGCCCTAGTGAGTTATGGAGGATTCACGATGAGTTTCGATATTTGGGTTTACTACTTTCTCGCCGTATTGGTGTTAACGGCATCACCTGGACCAAGCTCTTTGCTATGTATGACCAAGGCTGTGCAGTCGGGTTTTAGGCTGTCTGTTTTTACCGCTCTTGGCAGCTTAACGGCGATCACCTCAATTTTGACACTGTCCTTTACTGGCCTTGGTGTGATTATCGCTTCATCAGAAGTTGTGTTTAACATCATCAAATGGACAGGTGCTGCTTACCTAATTTACTTGGGTTGGAAATCTCTACGTTCTAACCAACAGAGTTACCAGCTTGATGAGCAGGAGCAAAAAGGGAGTAAACAAAACAGAGGCACTTATCTACAGCATTACCTAAGCGGGTTTATTGTAGGAGCGAGTAACCCTAAAGCGATCTTGTTCTTTACGGCTCTTTTCCCACAGTTTATTGACCCAACAGCCGCACTCTTTCCGCAGTTTGTCGTATTTGCGACGACCTTCGCAGTGATGGAGCTATCTTGGCTACTTATGTACGCCTACCTTGGGGCTAAGTCTTCTAACTGGTTGTTCGCAAAAGGGAGAGCCAAGATGTTTAACCGAGTGACGGGTGGTGTATTTATCGGTGCGGGTGCACTTTTATCGACGACGACTCGTGCGTAAAAGCGTAAAAATTTCAATTGTTACGTAAATTTCTTAATGCTGTAATAAAAAGTTAATATTAATGTGCTTGCCGGTTTTGGCTGCTTGTCGATATATTGTATATACACGGTATATATAGTTAAGGAGCGCATTTATGCAGCATCAAGAAATGATTCAACACTCTCATTTTGGCGTTATCGGTCGTACTTGGCTTTTCGCATCGGTTTCTCTAGTCGCTATTCTAGCTCTAATCTAATTAGGTTTACGCAACTCGAAAATTGTTATGAATAACTATTTTTCACGATCTTATCGCTCAATCATGTCTCAACATTGATCGTGGCTTCCTACCTTAGCAACCAAACCGCCAAGACCCAGTAGTTAGCCACTCAACCTTTCCAGAAGTTGTTACTAAACTGTGATAATCTGACACTATTATTTGATTAAAGTGTGTCGCTATGTCTATCTGGGACCATCTCTCTTTTAACAATCGATTCGTCGAACTGCCGCAAACCTTTTACTCTCGCGTTGCCCCAACACCGCTATTGAATCCGCGTTGGCTCGCGTGGAATAACAGCCTGGCTGCGGAACTTGGCTTTCCTGCTGTGGACGGAACTCAGAGCCTCGATGATGATCTGTTGAACTCTCTGTCTGGCTTAGTTGATAACGAGCACTTCGATCCCATTGCAATGAAGTATGCGGGACACCAATTTGGTGCCTATAACCCTGATCTTGGTGATGGGCGAGGGTTATTATTATCTCAAGTTGTCGCGAAAAGTGGCGAAACGTTCGACTTACACCTAAAAGGTGCAGGTAAAACACCGTATTCACGTATGGGCGATGGGCGCGCGGTGATTCGTTCCACAGTCCGAGAGTATCTGTGCAGTGAAGCGATGGCTGGGCTGAATATTCCAACCACTCGTGCGCTAGCCATGATGATAAGTGATACGCCGGTATATCGAGAAAAGCAGGAGAAGGGGGCGCTGCTACTGCGTGCCTCTGAATCGCATATTCGTTTTGGCCATTTTGAATATCTGTTTTACACCAATCAACTTGCAGAACAAAAATTGCTGGCTGATAAAGTGATTGAGTGGCATTTTCCTGAATGTCTGAGTGAAGAGAACCCTTACGCTGCGATGTTCAACCAAATCGTCGACCGTACTGCAGAGATGATAGCTCTATGGCAGGCGAATGGCTTTGCCCACGGTGTGATGAATACCGATAATATGTCGATCATTGGACAGACTTTTGATTATGGTCCGTTTGCGTTTATGGATGAGTATAACTCTCGTCTTATTTGTAATCATTCGGACTACCAAGGACGCTATGCCTTTAATCAACAGCCCCGTATTGGCATGTGGAATTTATCGGCATTGGCGCACGCATTATCTCCTCTGATTGAGCGAGCTGATTTAGAAGCGGCACTTGAGATGTACGAGCCTCAGATGAATGGCTACTTTAGTCAGCTTATGCGCAGAAAACTTGGGCTGCTGTCGAAGCAAGAGGGTGATAGCCGATTGTTTGAATCTATGTTCGAATTGATGTCGCAAAACCGAGTCGACTATCCTCGCTTCTTTAGAGCTCTTTCAGATCTCGATACTCAATCGGAGCAAGAGGTGATTGATCTGGTCATTGACCGCCAAGCCGCCAAGCTTTGGGTTGATAATTACCTTAAACGCTGTGAATTGGAACAGGAAAGCACCGAAGAGCGCTGCCAAAAGATGCGTGCAATCAATCCCAAATATGTATTGCGTAACTATCTGGCGCAGTTGGCGATAGATAAGGCTGAAGAGGGCGATGGCAGCGTGGTAGATGCCTTGATGGTGGTACTTGCTGACCCGTATGCAGAACACCCTGATTACGAATATTTGGCGGCTCTGCCTCCAGAATGGGGTAAAGAGATGGAGATCAGCTGCTCGTCATAAATCGGCTTCTCATTTCAATATCTTCAGTTAGAGGTCGCTTAGTTGTGATCTCTATCTGCTTGTTCTTCTAATTTTATCAACATATCAATAATCAAATACTCAACCTGCCTATACACTATGTGAATAAGTTGTAAATTCTATAGGTTTGGGCGATGCCAACAAATACTCGAATTCTCGTGGTGGATGATGATCAAGAAATCCGTGAGCTGCTGGAAGAGTACCTCACAAAGTCGGGCTTCGATGTCTCCTCAGTTGGAGATGGCGTCGAACTAGACGTTCACCTTCAAAATCAAGGATACCCAGATCTGATCCTGCTTGATGTGATGCTTCCCGGTGACGATGGATTTACCTTGTGTCAGCGCGTCCGTAAAAACTCCAATGTGCCTATCATTATGCTGACCGCAGTATCGGATGAAACCGATCAGATTATTGGCTTAGAAATTGGTGCAGATGACTATATCGCCAAACCGTTTAGTCCTCGTCAATTAATGGCGCGCATCAAAGCTCTGTTGCGCCGAGTTCAAGTGGTGGAGGATAAGCCGAGTGATGCACTGCCGAAACAGATCATCTTTGGTGATTGGACGCTTGATACACTCGCTCATAGAATTTCAAATAATGAGAGTGCCGAAGAGATGGATTTATCGGGCAGTGATTTCTCACTGTTAATGCTGTTTCTAACTCGTCCTAATGAAGTGCTAGACCGAGATACTATCTCTTTTGCGACTAGAGGACGTGAAGCATTGCCTTTTGAGCGTGGCATTGATGTTCAGCTCAGTCGTTTAAGAAGCCGGCTGGGCGATAGCGCCAAATACCCACACTACATCAAAACCATGCGTGGCAACGGCTATATCTTGGCTGTACCTGTGCATTATGAGCACTGAGTAAGAAGTATCTCGCATGAAGTGGTTGAGAAGTTTAAAGCCCAATTCCTTGGTTGCTCGAACCTTGCTGTTGACCTTGCTAGCCGTCGTCATCGCGCAAGGCATCGCAACGTCGATTTGGTATAGCGAATCCAAACAAAAAGAGTTAGAGGGTATTCGTTCCGCCTCGTCGAGCATGGCTAACATGTTTGCTTCAACAGTGACCTTCTTTCAGTCTTTGCCCGTCAAATATCGCCATATCGTGTTAGACCAAATCCGTAATATGGGTGGGACGCGCTTTTTTGTTTCTTTCAATAAAGAGGCACTCATTGTCGAGCCTATTCCCGATACTCGCTTAAAAACTGCATCGATAGAAGCGATAGAAAGCGTCTTGAGTAGCAAGCTCAATAAGGTGGAATCGGTGCGTGTCGACTTCTCTCGTCCAGAACATCTTCGCTTACTTAAAAATGACATCTACTTGAGCGATCTCCCGCGATCGTGGGCGCACCATACCTTAACCTTAGAGCCTCTCAATCCGCCGATTCTGGTTGTTCAGATTGAGCTAGCCAGCCATGAATGGGTATACATTGCGGCACTGTTGCCTGCACCCTATGTAAAACTGGATGACACTATTCTCGGTCGCGAGCAGGTGATCTTCTTACTCTCTTCAACGTTGATTTTGCTGGTGTTGACCTACTTAATGATTCGCCGCCAAGTGCGCCCGCTTAAAAAGCTCGCAAGGGCCGCTAACGAGATGAGTATGGATATTCAGCAGCCGCCACTTAACGAAGAGGGGGCAACTGAACTGGTTACCGCAACTCGGGCGTTTAATCGTATGCAGCAGCGCATTCGTCGCTATGTGGCCGATCGAGAACACCTTTTCTCTGCTATCTCTCATGATTTAAAAACACCGATAACTCGACTGAGACTGAGAGCTGAGCTGTTGGAGAGTGAAGTCAAGAAAGACAAATTCAACAAGGATTTAGATGAACTGGAGATGATGGTGAAGGGCGCACTGCAAGCGGTAAGAGATACAGACCTTCATGAAAATAACGCCATTATAGACCTTAATGACATGGTTGCTTCGGTTATAGAATCGCATAACCAGCATCAAACTTTAGTGGAGTTTGAACCCATCGTGGTTGAGCCTTTAGTCGCGAAACCATTAGCAATTAAGCGTGTGTTGACCAACCTTATCGACAATGCGGTGAAATACGGAACATCCGCTAAGGTCGATATCAGTAGCGATTCTGTGTGGGTTATTGTGACGATTCAGGACCACGGTAAAGGCATCCCAGAAGACAAACTTGAGTTGGTGTTTGAGCCCTACTTTAGGCTCGCCAACGATGACCAAGGACACGGTTTAGGGCTTGGGATCTGTCGAAATATCCTGCACGGACACGGCGGAGATCTCATTATTCGCAACTCTCCTCAAGGCGGCTTAGAGGCCAAAGTCTATATCCCACGTGGTCTAGAAGTGTAATGTAACAATTGTGTTACATTGGGCTTACCTTTTGTTTCAATCTTATAAATCAGAATAAGTAGACTCTTTATTGAACCGGGCGTCGAGTCCGCTAAACATGGAAGATTATAATGAAAATCAATAAAACCCTACTTACTCTATCTCTTCTTGCTGCCTCAACATTTTCTCAAGCTGGTGAAGTGGAAGTGCTTCACTGGTGGACTGCTGGTGGTGAAGCTAAATCCGCTGCAGTACTTAAAGAGATGATTGAAGAACAAGGTCATACTTGGAAAGATTTCGCTGTTGCTGGTGGCGGCGGTGAAAGTGCGATGACTGTTTTAAAAACTCGAGCAGTATCTGGTAATCCGCCATCTGCCGCGCAGATCAAAGGTCATGACATTCAGGAGTGGGGGGGGTTAGGTTTTCTAACGTCTCTCGATGCAACCGCGAAACAAGAAAAGTGGGATGATTTACTACCCGCTGTTGTTACCAAAGTGATGAAGTGGGACGGCGAATACGTAGCGGTTCCTGTGAACGTTCACCGCGTTAACTGGCTTTGGGCAAACCCAGAAGTACTCGAAAAATCGGGTGTGACGGTTCCAACCACATTAGATGAGTTCTTTGTCGCTGCAGACAAGATCAAAGCAGCAGGCTTCATCCCTCTGGCGCATGGTGGTCAACCATGGCAAGACGCAACAGTTTTCGAGGCAGTGGCACTGGATGTACTTGGCAGTGAAGATTACAACAAGGCATTCGTTGATTTGGATATGGACGTGCTTTCTGGCGACAAAATGGTTGAAGTGTTCACCAAGTTCAAAAAGATGCGTGACTACATCGACAGCAACTCTCCGGGCCGAGATTGGAACGTAGCAACCTCAATGGTTATCAATGGTGAAGCGGCAATGCAAATCATGGGTGACTGGGCGAAGGGTGAGTTTACCGCAGCGGGCAAAGTGCCGGGTAAAGATTACATCTGTGCACCAGCACCGGGTACTGACGGCCAATTTACTTTCAATATCGATAGCTTTGCTTTCTTTGAGCTGGGCGATAAAGAGAATCAAAAAGCGCAACAAGATCTTGCGAAAACTATTCTTACTAAAGACTTCCAAGAGGTCTTCAACCTAAACAAAGGCTCGATTCCAGTTCGTCTAGATATGGATATGTCTAAGTTCGACCAATGTGCGTTGGACTCAATGGCAACCTTCAAAGCGAGTGCGGAATCTGGTGACCTTGTACCGAGTATGGCTCACGGCCTATCTACAACAAGCTACGCTCAAGGCGCTATCTATGACGTTGTGACTAACTTCTTCAACGAAAAAGATGCTGATCCTAAAGAGGCAGCAGCTAAGTTAGCGAAAGCGGTAAAAGCGGCTATCTAACCTAGTTTGATAAGCAACACGAACAGAACACGAGTTACTGAGTATGTTGCTTATCCCTAACCCCCAGGGTGGGTAGGTTCGTAGGGAGCCTATCCGCTCTTCACCTCAATTCTGATATGCGTGATGCTGATGTGGTGCCGAGAGGTAAGCCATTGGCTCAATTGTGCAACAAGGAAAAGTTATGGAGCATGTTTTGACTGAGTCGACTCCAAAACCGACAAGGAGCCAGCCTGCACCAAAGCCCAGTTTTGCTGACAGGTTACAACATTGGTTACCTAAGATTGTGCTGGCACCGACCGCGTTGGTGACCGTGGTATGTATCTACGGCTATATATTCTGGACGGCAGCGCTGTCGTTTACTAATTCTCGATTTCTACCGAGCTTCAATTTTGTTGGCTTTGCTCAATATGAAAAGCTGATGGAGAACGATCGCTGGATAACCTCAATCACCAACCTCGGTGTGTTTGGGATCCTATTCATGGTGATTGCCATCGTATTGGGTGTCGGCTTGGCGATTTTGCTTGACCAGAACATCCGACAAGAAGGCGCGATTCGTACCATCTATCTCTATCCAATGGCGCTGTCATTCATCGTGACGGGTACCGCTTGGAAGTGGATTCTGAATCCAGGTCTAGGTATTGAAAAGCTGATGCAAGATTGGGGTTTTACCGATTTTAAATTTGACTGGTTGGTCGACTCTGAAATGGCGGTTTATACCTTAGTGATTGCCGCGCTTTGGCAGTCGTCAGGCTTTGTGATGGCGATGTTCTTAGCTGGCCTGCGTGGTATCGACTCTTCCATTATTAAAGCGGCGCAAATTGACGGTGCAAGCTTACCCACTATCTACCTCAAAATCATTTTACCTTGCTTGAGACCTGTAGTTTTCAGTGCGGTAATCATTACGTCACACATTGCGATTAAGAGCTTCGATCTTGTGACAGCGATGACGGCAGGTGGCCCAGGTTATTCATCGGATCTTCCGGCGCTATTCATGTATGCACACTCATTTACACGCGGACAAATCGGACTAGGCGCTGCCAGTGCGATGATGATGCTAGCGGGTATTCTGGCGATTCTCGTGCCTTATCTTTACTCAGAGCTTAGGGAGAAAAAGTCATGATGAACAACATCAACTTTGCTCGAATGTTTATCTATTCGGCGCTGCTTTTCTTCTGTTTGGTTTACCTAATGCCGCTGTTCGTAATGGTACTAACCTCATTTAAAACCTTGCCAGACATCAAGGCAGGTAACTTGATGAGTTTACCCAAAGAGTGGGTGTTCGATGCTTGGTATAAAGCGTGGGATAGCGCTTGTACTGGTGTGAAGTGTGAAGGGGTTAAAGGCTATTTCTGGAATTCGTTCCAAATGGTGATTCCTGCAGTGGCTATCTCAACACTACTAGGCGCATTCAATGGCTATGTGGTCACTAAATGGCAGTTCCGTGGCTCAAACTTGTTCTTTAGCTTGCTGCTATTCGGTTGCTTCATTCCATTCCAAGTGGTGCTGTTACCTATGGCGACCGTGCTGGGCAAGATGGGGTTAGCAAATACCACCATTGGCTTGGTACTTGTGCACGTTATCTACGGCATGGCGTTTACAACGCTGTTTTTCCGTAACTTCTACATCTCGATTCCTGATGAATTGATCAAAGCGGCAAAACTGGATGGTGCGGGATTCTTTACCATTTTCTTCAAGATCTTATTACCAATATCCACACCCATCATCATGGTGACGGTGATCTGGCAGTTTACCGCTATCTGGAACGATTTCTTGTTCGGGGTGGTGTATTCAGGTTCAGAGACTCAGCCAATCACCGTAGCATTAAACAACTTAGTCAACACCAGCACGGGCGTTAAAGAGTACAACGTCGATATGGCTGCTGCGATCATCGCCGCACTGCCAACGCTGTTGGTGTATGTCTTCGCAGGAAAATATTTTGTTCGTGGCCTAACGGCAGGATCAGTAAAAGGATAATTACCCATGGCAACATTAGATTTAAAACAGATCCGTAAAACCTATCGCAACGCGGACAACGAAACGTTAAAGGGCATAGATATTAGTATCGATTCGGGGGAGTTCTTGATACTTGTCGGCCCTTCGGGGTGTGGAAAATCCACCCTAATGAACACCATCGCTGGGCTAGAAAACATTAGTTCAGGTGAGATTGTGATTGATGGTGTTGATGTCGCTCAGGTTGAACCCAAAGATCGCGACATAGCGATGGTGTTTCAGTCTTACGCGCTGTACCCAAATATGACAGTACGCGGTAACATTGCCTTCGGCCTTAAGATTCGTAAGATGCCGCAGGACGAGATCGATGCTGAAGTGAATCGCGTCGCTGAAATGCTGCAAATTGAACAACTGCTGGATCGTAAACCATCACAGCTATCTGGTGGTCAGCGTCAACGTGTGGCAATGGGGCGTGCACTGGCGCGTCGCCCTAAGTTGTATCTGTTTGATGAGCCACTTTCTAACTTGGATGCCAAGCTGCGTGTGGAAATGCGCCATCAGATTAAGCGCTTACATCAAAAGCTCAACACCACCATTGTCTATGTAACCCATGACCAAATTGAGGCAATGACGCTGGCTGACCGTATTGCAGTAATGAAAGATGGCGAATTGCAGCAGTTGGGCACACCGCAAGAGATCTACACTAAGCCAAGCAACATGTTTGTGGCAGGCTTTATGGGTTCACCATCAATGAACTTCATCAAGACTATGGTGGATCTCGACGAAGAGCAGAACCCGATCATCAAGGTTATTGGTACGGCTGATCAGGAGCACCATATTCGTCTGCCGCAAAGCATGCGCGAACAAGATGGCAAAGAAGTGGTGATTGGCCTGCGTCCAGAGCACATTACTGAGCAACAAGGCGATGACTTGTCGGCAACCACAAAACTGGATTTGCAATTGGAAGTGCTAGAACCGACAGGGCCAGATACGATTGCGATGGTGAAGGTGAACGACCAAGAAGTGGCGTGTCGATTATCACCGGAATTTGAAGTCTCGGTAGGGCAGATGGCACCGCTGCATTTCGACCTGTCGAAAGCGGTATTCTTTGATGCACAGACTGAAAGAAGAATCGATTTCTAAGTGCATTAGCTTGGAAGCGAGAATTCTATTAGAAGCAGTCCTCGAATGGGCTGCTTTTTGCTTTCTAATCCTAAAACAAGCGAGAGATGTCTCGGTGATATTCCACCCATTTACAAATATTCCATGTGTCATTTTCCACCCATTACTTATACGCCTGGTTTACCTCGGGTTTGTCCAATTATCCGCCAAGCCTTGCGGTTAAAGGGTTGTTAAATAATTGTAGCTAGTTGGCGCGCTAATTGCCTTAGTGATGACATGCAGTTCCCATTGATGGGCTGCTTTGTTTACTAAGGAGAATAATAATGTTTAAGCCTCTTACCCTGCTATCTGTATCTGCGCTTGCGCTCACAAGTTTTAATGCTGCTGCGAACTGTGATCCAGGTGAAATTGTTATCAAGTTCAGCCACGTAACAAATACCGATAAGCACCCGAAAGGCATTGCTGCTTCTTTACTGGAAGAGCGAGTAAACACGGAAATGAATGGTAAAGCTTGTATGCAAGTTTTCCCTAACTCAACGCTATACGATGACAACAAGGTACTGGAAGCCCTGTTAAACGGTGATGTTCAAATGGCGGCACCTTCGCTGTCTAAATTTGAAAAGTTCACTAAGAAATACCGCATTTTTGACCTTCCGTTCCTATTTGAAGATGTTGACGCTGTTGACCGTTTCCAAAACTCAGAATCTGGTGAAAAGCTGAAGAATGCAATGAAGCGTCGTGGCCTACAAGGTCTAGCGTTCTGGCATAACGGTATGAAGCAGATGTCGGCCAACAAACCGCTTATTAGCCCTGCTGATGCTGAAGGTTTGAAGTTCCGTGTACAAGCGTCTGATGTATTGGTTGCACAGTTTGAGCAGTTAGGTGCTAACCCACAGAAAATGTCATTCAAAGAAGTGTACGGCGGTCTACAAACTAAGGTTATCGACGGTCAAGAGAACACTTGGTCTAACATCTACGGTAAGAAATTCTTCGAAGTACAAGACGGCGTAACAGAAACTAACCACGGTATTCTTGATTACCTAGTTGTAACGTCAAACGACTTCTGGAAAGGCCTACCTAAAGACGTACGTGAACAGCTAAACACGATTGTTAAAGAAGTTTCTGAGACACGTAACGCTGAGTCTTCGAAAGTTAACCTAGCAAACAAAAACAACATCATCGAAGCGGGTGGTGAAGTTCGTACGCTGACACCTGAACAGCGTCAAGCTTGGGTAACTGCACTTCAACCAGTATGGAAGAAGTTTGAGAAAGACATCGGTTCTGATCTAATCGAAGCTGCACTGGCTTCTAACCAGTAATACCGCTATTGGGTGGCGGCTCCCTACCGCCGCCCTTTATTAAAACAATTATAAGCGGAGCATTTTATGGAACAGTCTCAAATGGAACAGTCTTTATTTTCCAAAGTCGGAAGAGTCACCGATTTAATTGAAGAGTCTTTAATAGCCTTCTTCCTGGGTGCAATGACCCTACTAACTTTTGCGAACGTGGTATTTCGATACGCGTTCAACGACAACATTTTATGGGCATTAGAACTCACCGTATTCATGTTTGCATGGATGGTGCTAGTAGGCGCTTCTTACGGCGTTAAAAAGCACTTTCATATTGGGGTTGATGTGGTTATCAACCTTGCACCAGAGAAGCTGAGAAAAGTGTATGCCTTGATTGCTGTCACTTGTTGTCTTGCATTCTCTATCCTTCTTTTGATTGGTTCTTGGAACTATTGGTACCCGTTCGCGACTGATCGCGCATGGTACGAAACAGACGATATTCCAATGCCAGAGATGCTGCAATTTTTAGCAGATTGGCTCAATGAGGGCGAGCGCTACGAAAAGCTGCCTCGATTCATCCCTTACATGGCACTACCGATTGGTATGGCACTGCTTACCTTCCGATTTGCGCAGGTCGCATATCAAGTCGCAACAGGCAAGATTGACCGCATGATTGCAGGCCATGAAGCCGAAGAAGATCTTGATGCACTGAAAGCTCAAGTTGAAGCGGGAAGTGATGAAGACGCCACTGCGATTTTGGATTCGCAAAACTCCGTGAAAGCGGAAGATTCAAAGCCATCTAATCAACAATCGAAAAGCAAGGACGACTAATCATGGCGATGTTATTTCTATTCTTGATGGTAATCGCTTTCATGCTGGTGGGCGTGCCGATTGCTATCTCGCTGGGTTTATCCAGTATTCTATTTTTGTTGATGCACTCAGATGCGTCACTCGCTTCAGTCGCACAAACTCTATTTAACGCGTTCGCAGGGCACTATACTCTACTCGCTATTCCTTTCTTCATTCTAGCGTCTAGCTTTATGTCTACTGGCGGTGTGGCAAAGCGTATTATCCGTTTTGCAATCGCGATGGTCGGCTGGTTCCGAGGCGGCTTAGCAATGGCGTCGGTTGTGGCGTGTATGATGTTTGCGGCTCTTTCTGGTTCGTCGCCTGCGACGGTAGTTGCTATCGGTAGTATCGTTATTGCGGGTATGATCAAAAACGGTTACTCGAAAGAGTTTGCGGCTGGTGTTATCTGTAACGCAGGTACCTTGGGTATCCTTATTCCGCCATCGATTGTAATGGTAGTTTACGCTGCAGCAACCGACGTATCTGTAGGTCGTATGTTCCTGGGTGGTGTTATTCCAGGGCTACTGGCGGGTGTGATGCTGATGATTGCTATCTACATTGCAGCACGTATCAAAAAAATCCCAGCACAGCCGTTTGTTGGTTGGGGTGAGATGTTTGATGCTGCGAAAGACGCGAGCTGGGGCTTACTACTTATCGTCATCATCCTTGGTGGTATCTACGGCGGTATCTTTACACCAACAGAAGCGGCGGCGGTTGCGGCAGTATACGCCTTCTTTATCGCGAACTTTGTTTATAAGGACATGGGACCATTCGCAGACAAAGAGAACAAAAAACCGATGCTAGTGAAAGCGCTGCAAACCTTCGTCCACAAAGATACTAAAGACACTCTGTACGATGCCGGTAAGCTGACCATTATGTTGCTGTTCATCATTGCGAACGCATTGATTCTTAAGCACGTACTGACAGAAGAGCGCATTCCACAAATGATCACGGAGTCGATGCTATCGGCCGGTCTTGGTCCTATTACCTTCTTGATTGTAGTGAACTTGCTGCTATTGATTGGTGGTCAATTCATGGAGCCATCTGGTCTTCTGATTATCGTTGCGCCGCTGGTTTTCCCAATCGCGATTGCTTTGGGTATTGACCCAATTCACTTGGGCATCATGATGGTGGTGAACATGGAGATAGGGATGATAACGCCGCCGGTGGGGCTCAACCTCTTTGTGACCGCCGGGGTAGCGAAGATGTCGATGATGAACGTGGTGAAAGCAGCGTTGCCTTGGGTTGGGGTAATGTTCTTGTTCTTGATAATCGTTACATACGTGCCTTGGGTATCAACTTGGCTACCAACGACCCTGATGGGGCCGGAAATCATCACTAAGTAATACGATTAATTGTAATTTTATCCTTAACGAATAGATGAAGAGTTAAACCTCTTCATCTATTTTTTTGCTTGGGACTCGACGGGAGGCCGTGTTTCTTCTGTCATAGCCTTTCCAACGAGTATGGCTTTTACGTCGTTCTCGGCCTGAACGCTTCTCTTCTTCGTAATGCCCGTCTATCAAAACGGTATCGGATATGGCGGGTACGGTTGTTTTCTCGTTCATGATTTTATTGTTTTAAACTCTGGTGCTCAAAGTATGGATGAGCACGTGGATCTCTGCCAATTTAAAGCCTAAATTGGCAGAGGTATTTTACTTAAAATCGTCTTTATCGATTTGGTAACGCTGCATTTTGTCGTAGAGCGTCTTCCTTGGCACGTTAAGCAGTTCCATGGTTAGCTTTATACTGCCTTCGTTATCGATCAAAGCTTGTTCGATCACTGATTTCTCAAAGCTGGCAACTTGGTCGGCCAAACTCGAACATGCCTCTTGTTCAACCACATCTCCCAGCTGTGCTAGCTTTCCAAGTAAGATAAAACGTTCAGCCGTGTTTCTTAGCTCACGTACATTACCGGGCCAGTCATGCGCCATTAATTTATGTAAGTCACTGCTTGGCAGCGCTTGCGCAGTTTTACCGTAGCGTGCGGCAGCCACTAACAAGAAGTGGTGAAAGAGGGCGGCGATGTCCTCTTTTCGACTGCGTAGCGGTGGTAAGTCGAGTGTGACGACATTAAGTCGGTAATAGAGGTCTTGTCTAAATGTGCCTTCTGCAGCCGCTTTTTTGAGATCGACCTTGGTGGCGGCGATGACGCGAATATCAAGAGGTTGAAGCTGGTTAGAGCCAATGCGCTCAATAACACGCTCTTGTAGTACTCGCAGTAGACGAATTTGCGCCTGCATTGGCATAGATTCGATCTCATCTAGGAACAGGGTTCCGCCTTGGGCATGCTCAAATTTACCGATCCTCTTGGTCTCTGCTCCGGTAAAGGCGCCTTTTTCGTGGCCGTAGAGTTCGCTCTCAATCAAGTTCTCAGGTACAGCACCACAGTTAACCGCAACGAAATTCTGCTCTCTTCGGCTGCTTTGTTCATGGAGTGAGCGAGCGACCAGTTCTTTGCCTGTACCCGTTTCGCCAAACAGCAAGATGTCGGCACTGGTGTCAGCGACATGAGTGATGGTTGAGCGTAATTCTTGGATAACGGGTGTCTCGCCAATGATACGAGGCCCTAAGGTTTGGCTGGCTTTTAATGACTGTTTCAGTTCACGGTTTTCAAGGATCAGTTGACGCTTTTCTATGGCACGTTTCGTTGTCTCAATTAGCCTCTCGTTGGCAAAGGGCTTCTCAATGAAATCGTAAGCGCCATCGTGAATAGATTTCACCGCCATTGAGATGTCGCCATGTCCGGTAATCATAATCACCGGTAGCTCTTTGTCTTTATGGATGACGGTATTTAATAGGTCATGGCCAGACAATCCTGGAAGGCAGATATCAGTAATGATGACATGTGGTAGCCCGTGCTCTTGGATTGCAATCAGCGCTGATTCTGCATCGGGGAAAAATTGAGCATCAATATCGGCCAATTCAAAACTTTGTTCACTGGCTAGCCGAAGATCTGGCTCATCATCAATGAAATAGACATGGCACATAATGGTTCCTTTATTCGTTATTGTTATTTTGTTGTTCTGTAATTAACGGCAGGCAGATAGTAAATCTCGCTCCACCTAGTGGGCTTTTGGCGTGGGTGAGTTCGCCGTTAATGCCTCGAATAATTTGTTGTGAGATCGATAAGCCAAGGCCTAAACCATTCTTCTTAGTGGTATGGAATGGTTCAAAGAACTGCTGTGGCGTGTCATGGGCAAAGCCTGGGCCGTTATCATCAATGTGTAGCTGAATAAAACGCTCTGAGTTGGTATTTATGTGATGCTCGAACTCTAGGTTCAACTGTTTACTCTCTTGTCCTTCCATGGCCTGTATACCATTAGTAATCAGATTAATGATCACCTGTTCAAGCTGGATCGCATTGGCTTGAACGAGAGCATCCAATTTGTCTGGAAGGGGGGACATCGCTACTCTTTCTGCTTTCAATTGAGGTTTCATGAGCTCTATCGACGAGTGCAGTAGAGGAAGCAATTGCAGTTGCGATAGGTCTTCGGCGTTAGACTTTTTGGCAAATGATCGAAGTTGATGGCTGATCTTGGCCATGCGATCAGTGAGCGATGAGATGCGTGAAAGATTGTCGTCCACACGTTCAAATTTTTCTTTTGCCAAAAACAGACGACCGTTATCGGCATAGCTTCGAATTGCGGCAAGTGGGTTATTTAACTCGTGGCTGATACTCGCAGACATCTGCCCCAAAACAGCCAGCTTTGCCGCTTGGATCAACTCATCTTGAGTCTGCCTTAACGCCTTCTCTGTTTCGGTGCGTTGCAACACTTCTGCGTGCAACTCAGATGTTCGTTCTAACACCAAAAATTCGAGCTTTTGTTTCGCCTCAGACTGTAGCCTGTCTATCTGTACTCGACGATGGATGCGGTTTAGATTGAGCTGTAAAGCGAGGTAAATGATCGCAAAAACCAAGCTCAGTACCACCAAATAAGAGATTAAATCCCACCAAACTAAATGAGTAGGAGACAGTACTCGAACCGTTAATTTGGGTTGCTCGATAAAGCGTGATGAAGCAAAAAACTGTTCATGAACCAAAGGGTGCAAAGACTGAATCGTGCTGGTGGAAGAACCAAGATCACCGTTGAAGTTTAAGCTCTCTATCGCGGTATCAAGAAACTGTCTTCCTTCCTGGATTTGGCGTTTACGTTCATCGTCCAAGGGCTGTAAGCTTTTAAAAAGCCAGTCAGGGTTACTCGACATAAACACCACGTTGTCTTTGTCGTCGGCAACAAAGTAACTCTGTTTTCCCTTCCAGCTTGCCTCAATCAATGACAGATCCATTTTAACGACAATGACGCCGATGATTTCAGCAGCGTAAGAGACGGGGTAAGAGTAGTAATAGCCACGTTTTCCTGAAGTAGAACCAAGCGCGAAATACTGATTCTCTTTTCCGCTAAAGGCGTGCTGAAAATAGGGGCGAAAAGCGAAATTCCGACCGACAAATGAGTGTGCTTGATTCCAGTTACTCGCAGCGATGGTGGTACCAATATGGTCGAGTAAGTAGGTGTCTGAGGCCTGTATTACTTGATTAACGTGCGCTAGATAGCGATTGGTTAGCTCGACTTGCGCAGAGTTATCTGGCGCATGGAGCGCATCAATCAACTCTTTGTCCTTCGAGAGTAGCTCGGGGATGTGTGCGAACTTATCCAGTTGACTGGCGATATGTACCGAGAAGCGGTCGAGTTTTGATTGATGATCTTCAAGCAAGCTTTGATGACTGATATTCCATACCCAGTGACCGCCGAGAATCATCAGCAACCCATAAGTGATGAGTAGCAAAATAGGCAGGCGGGAAGGTTGAAACATAGGAGTTCTCGCTGTGAATTACGGTCTAGAAAAGCGTGTCAGGTGTCTGTAACACTCAAAGTGCCATAAATTGTTCAAAAAATGAGAGTCGACAGACAGTTATAGGTTAAGGCTTTGTAACGGAGATTGTTGAAAAAGTTATCGACTCTGAGGGGTAAAACAAGAGCAAGATCTCTTTTTAAGCTTTTTCGGAAAAAAAGCCCTCGATTCCCTTGAAAAAGCCGCTATTGTCCCCATTTCCGATGTGTCGAGTGGTGTTTTGATTGAATATGACCCTCTCAGGCGGACGAATTTAGAGCATTCATCATCAAGCTGAGGTGATTGGCTCGACAGAGATTAAACAGATCGCTAGAATGTCGCGTCTAAAATTTCTGTCCTGAGGCTAATCGGAGATACCTTTCCTTGTTGTAAAACAGGCTATGAGCTTCACTGAAGTACATAGAAAAAAGATATCGCTGATTAGTCTGGTGTTTGAATGAATGATCACTCAGGCATCAATGCTCAATTTTAAATTAGGTGTTCGGATAGAGCACTACACAAGGATGCAGCCAACAACACGCGTTCCTAAGGAATGCACGTTACGGCTCATATGCTCAGATTATCTGAGCCAGTTTTGAGGTTTTATATAATGCAAGTTACTGTTGAAACGCTAGAAGGCCTAGAGCGCCGTCTTAATATTACTGTTCCTGCTGCTAACATCGAAGATGCAGTTACAGCTGAACTACGCAACATCGCGAAAAACCGTCGTTTCGATGGTTTCCGTAAAGGCAAAGTGCCAATGAAGATGGTTGCTAAAATGTACGGCAAAGCAGTACGTCAAGACGTGATGGGCGAAGTAATGCAACGCCACTTCATCGAAGCGATCGTTAAAGAGAAGATCAACCCAGCTGGCGCACCAACTTTCGCACCAGTAGAAAACAAAGAAGGCGAAGACCTAGTATTCAACGCAACTTTTGAAGTTTACCCAGAAGTTGAGCTGAAAGGTCTAGAAAACATCACTGTTGAGAAGCCAGCAGTAGAAGTTAAAGAAGCTGACGTTGAAGAGATGATCGAAACTCTACGTAAGCAACAAGCAACTTGGACTGAAGTTGATGCAGCTGCTGAAGAAGGTTCTCGCGCAACTATCGATTTCGTTGGTTCTATCGACGGTGAAGAGTTCGAAGGCGGTAAAGCTGAGAACTTCCCACTAGAGATGGGTGCTGGTCGCATGATCCCTGGTTTTGAAGACGGTATCGTTGGCAAAACTAAAGGCATGGAATTCGAAATTGACGTAAACTTCCCAGAAGATTACCACGCTGAAAACCTAAAAGGTAAAGCAGCTAAGTTTGCAATCAAAGTAAACAAAGTTGAAGCTCGTGAACTTCCAGAACTAAACGAAGAATTCGTTGCTAAGTTCGGCGCTACTGACGGTGTTGAAGGTCTTAAAGCTGAAGTTCGTAAGAACATGGAGCGTGAGCTTAAGCAAGCTGTTAAGAACCGCATCAAAGAGCAAGCTATCGACGGTCTAGTTAAAGAAAACGACATCGACGTTCCAGCTGCACTTATCGACCAAGAGATCGGTACTCTACGTCAACAAGCTGCTCAACGTTTCGGTGGCAACACTGAAGCTGCTGACCAACTTCCACGTGAGCTGTTCGAAGAGCAAGCTAAACGTCGCGTAGTTGTTGGCCTTCTACTTGGTGAAGTAATCAAGTCTGAAGAGCTAAAAGCTGACGATGAGAAAGTAAAAGCAATCATCGAAGAGATGGCTACTGCATACGAAGATCCATCTGAAGTTATTGCTTACTACGAGCAAAACGAGCAAATGATGAACAACATGCGCAACGTTGCTCTAGAAGAGCAAGCTATTGATGCAATCATCGCTAAAGCTCAAGTTTCTGAGAAAGAAGTTAGCTTCAACGAGCTAATGAATCAGCAACCTGCTTAATATAGTAATATCTGACGTAGAAGGTTGACGTACGGTCGACAATTCTGCTAACAATGGTCCGTATGATTTAATCATTCGGGCCATTTATTTTAGGGACATAAGAATATGAGCTACCAAGAAAAAAATACAATGCCATCGATTATGGACGCACTAGTTCCAATGGTGGTTGAACAAACTTCCCGTGGTGAACGTTCTTACGATATCTATTCTCGTCTGTTAAAAGAACGAATCATTTTCTTAACCGGTCAAGTGGAAGACCACATGGCAAACCTTGTCGTGGCTCAACTGCTTTTCTTGGAATCAGAAAACCCAGACAAAGATATCTATCTTTACATCAACTCACCTGGTGGCAGCGTAACTGCAGGTATGTCTATCTACGACACAATGCAGTTCATTAAGCCAAACGTGAGCACTGTATGTATGGGTCAAGCTTGCTCGATGGGTGCATTCTTACTTGCTGGTGGTGAGCCAGGTAAGCGTCACGTACTTCCAAATTCTCGTGTAATGATTCACCAGCCACTTGGCGGTTTCCAAGGCCAAGCGTCTGATATTCAAATCCACGCGCAAGAGATCCTAACGATCAAACAGAAGCTAAACAAACTATTGGCAGAGCACACAGGTCAGCCTCTAGAAGTTGTTGAGCGTGACACTGATCGTGACAACTTCATGTCTGCAGAACAAGCTGTAGAGTACGGTTTGGTGGATTCAGTTCTGAATCATCGCGGTCAATAATTGCTCAGCAATTGTTTAACGCAAATTGATGCAAATTGATATACACTCAAATCATAGAGAGTAAAGGCTAAGAGGTTAGCGAATGACAGATAAAAGCAAAGAGGGTGGTAGCGGTAAACTGCTTTACTGCTCTTTCTGTGGCAAAAGCCAGCACGAAGTTCGCAAGTTAATCGCAGGCCCTTCTGTTTACATTTGTGACGAATGTGTCGACCTTTGTAACGACATTATTCGTGAAGAAATCAAAGATGTTCTTCCAAAGAAAGAATCTGAAGCGTTACCAACGCCTCGTGAGATTCGAGAGCACCTTGATGACTATGTAATCGGTCAAGAGTACGCGAAGAAAGTGCTAGCAGTTGCAGTATATAACCACTACAAGCGTTTACGTAATGGTGATACAACAGCTGAAGGCGTAGAGCTAGGTAAGAGTAACATTTTGCTTATCGGCCCTACTGGTAGTGGTAAAACACTACTCGCTGAAACATTGGCTCGTTTCCTAGACGTTCCATTTACTATGGCAGATGCAACCACACTAACCGAAGCGGGTTATGTTGGTGAAGATGTAGAAAACATCATTCAGAAACTGCTTCAGAAATGTGATTACGACGTAGCGAAAGCGGAACGCGGCATTGTTTACATTGATGAAATCGATAAGATTTCTCGTAAAGCTGAAAACCCATCTATCACTCGTGATGTATCGGGTGAAGGTGTTCAGCAAGCACTTCTAAAACTTGTAGAAGGCACAGTAGCTTCAGTACCGCCTCAAGGTGGTCGTAAGCATCCACAGCAAGAGTTCTTGCAAGTGGATACATCTAAGATCTTGTTTATCTGTGGCGGTGCATTTGCCGGCCTAGATAAAGTGATTGAACAACGTGTAGAAACAGGTTCTGGTATCGGCTTTGGCGCAGAAGTGCGTTCAAAAGATGAAACCAAAACAATCGGTGAGCTATTCACTCAAGTTGAACCTGAAGATCTAGTGAAGTACGGTCTGATTCCTGAATTCATTGGTCGTCTACCGGTAACAACCACACTGACAGAACTAGACGAAGAAGCGCTAATTCAAATTCTATGTGAGCCGAAGAACGCACTAACAAAACAGTACGCTGCGCTATTCGAGCTTGAAGATACAGAACTTGAATTCCGTGAAGATGCACTACGTGCCATTGCTAAGAAAGCAATGAGCCGTAAAACAGGTGCTCGTGGTCTACGTTCAATCTTAGAAGGTGTGCTGCTAGAAACAATGTACGAACTGCCATCATCAACTGATGTGAGCAAGGTTGTTATTGATGAGTCTGTGATTAACGGAGAGTCAGAACCTCTTCTGATTTACAGCAATTCAGAGAACCAAGCAGCAGTAGCAGAGTAGGTCTTTTTTAGACTAGTGACTCAAATTCCAAAAGGAGGTAAGCAATTACCTCCTTTTTTTTATTCTTCCATTGAATCCAGTCGTTTAAGCCCCATATACTGCTTTATAAGTTAAAGCGGAAGAGAGAAATATATGAACTTGGAACGTTCCGAGCGTATCGAGATCCCCGTACTGCCTCTACGTGATGTAGTGGTTTACCCACACATGGTTATCCCACTGTTTGTTGGTCGTGAAAAATCGATCACTTGCCTTGAATCGGCAATGGAAGCTAACAAACAAGTGCTACTAGTGGCGCAAAAAGAAGCGGATACCGATGAGCCTTCAATCGACGACCTATTCGAAGTAGGTACCGTTGCTACGATTCTTCAGCTTTTAAAGCTACCTGACGGCACAGTGAAAGTGCTTGTTGAAGGTCAGCAGCGTGCGAAAATTCACCAATTCAAAGAAAGTGAATTCTTCCTTGCAGATGCAGAATACGTTGTCACCTCAGAACTTGACGAAAAAGAACAAGAAGTGGTTGTTCGCAGCGCGATCAATCAATTCGAAGGCTTTATTAAGCTAAACAAAAAGATTCCACCAGAGGTATTAACCTCTCTGAGTGGGATTGATGAAGCCGCTCGTCTAGCGGATACCATCGCAGCACACATGCCACTTAAACTGGTAGACAAACAGCACGTACTAGAGATTCTAGATGTGACTGAGCGTCTAGAGTTCCTGATGGGCCAAATGGAATCAGAGATTGATATCCTGCAGGTAGAAAAACGCATCCGTGGTCGTGTTAAGAAGCAGATGGAAAAATCTCAGCGTGAGTACTACCTGAATGAGCAGATGAAAGCGATTCAGAAAGAACTTGGCGAGATGGACGATGCTCCTGACGAATTCGAGACTCTTAAGAAGAAGATCGAAGAGTCAAAAATGCCGCAAGAAGCGCGTGAAAAAACCGAGCAAGAGCTACAAAAGCTGAAGATGATGTCGCCAATGTCGGCAGAAGCAACGGTGGTTCGTAGCTACATTGATTGGATGGTTGGCGTACCTTGGGCGAAGCGTTCGAAAGTTAAGAAGAACCTAGCGAAAGCAGAAGAGATCTTAAACGAAGACCACTACGGTCTTGAGCGTGTTAAAGAACGTATTCTTGAGTACTTGGCGGTGCAAAACCGTATCAACAAGCTGAAAGGTCCAATCCTTTGTCTTGTTGGTCCTCCTGGTGTGGGTAAAACCTCTCTAGGTCGCTCTATCGCAGCTGCTACCGGTCGTAAGTACACTCGTATGGCGCTAGGCGGCGTACGTGATGAAGCAGAGATTCGTGGTCACCGTCGAACTTACATTGGCTCTCTTCCGGGTAAGCTAATCCAGAAGATGTCTAAAGTTGGCGTTAAGAATCCGCTGTTCCTATTAGATGAGATCGATAAGATGTCTTCTGATATGCGTGGCGACCCGTCTTCAGCACTGCTTGAAGTTCTAGACCCAGAACAGAACAACGCGTTTAACGATCACTACCTAGAAGTTGATTACGATCTGTCTGATGTAATGTTCGTTGCAACGTCTAACTCGATGGATATTCCTGGCCCTCTACTGGACCGTATGGAAGTGATTCGTCTATCGGGCTACACAGAAGACGAGAAGCTGAACATTGCTAAGCGTCACCTTGTTGATAAGCAAGTAAAACGCAACGGTCTTAAGGCGAACGAAATCACTATCGAAGATTCTGCAATCATCGGCATTATCCGTTACTACACGCGTGAAGCGGGTGTACGTAGCCTAGAGCGTGAGATTTCGAAGATCTGTCGTAAAGCGGTTAAGAATATCTTGCTAGACAGCGATCTTAAGTCAGTGACAGTGACAATGGACAACCTAAAAGAGTACCTAGGTGTTCAGCGTCATGATTTCGGTAAAGCAGACGAGAGTAACCGTATTGGCCAAGTAACTGGCCTAGCGTGGACTCAAGTTGGCGGCGATCTGTTAACGATTGAAACTGAAGCAATGCCAGGTAAAGGTAAGCTAACGCAAACCGGTTCTCTTGGTGATGTGATGAAAGAGTCGATTCAAGCGGCGATGACAGTGGTTCGCTCTCGTGCTGAGAAGCTGGGTATCAACTCAGATTTCTACGAGAAGCGTGATATCCATGTTCACGTACCTGAAGGTGCAACACCAAAAGATGGCCCAAGTGCGGGTATCGCAATGTGTACTGCGCTTGTTTCTAGCCTAACAGGTAACCCTGTGAAAGCGGAAGTGGGTATGACGGGTGAAATCACTCTTCGTGGTGAAGTTCTACCTATCGGTGGCTTGAAAGAAAAACTGCTTGCTGCACACCGTGGTGGCATCAAAACAGTACTGATTCCAAAAGATAATGAGCGCGATTTGGAAGAGATTCCAGACAATGTAATCGCTGATTTGGAAGTCATTCCTGTTCAATGGATCGATGAAGTATTGAAAGTTGCACTAGAACGAGATCCGTCAGGGGTCGAGTTTGTCGCTAAAAAATAGTGATGCGCAGCAAAAATAAGTAAAGAATTACGCTGATGAGTCTAAAAAGGCTTGTCAGCGTTTTTTTTGGGCGCTAAGTTAATTGACTAAAGCCGCAAGCCCTTTTGCAATAAGGCTTTTGGCTAAATTAAAACCAAAATGGAACGTACCGTCATCCTAAATTAGTCGCAGATGACAAAGAGGGGAAACACAGTGAATAAAACACAACTAGTAGAATCAATCGCAGAAAACGCAGATATCTCTAAAGCTTCAGCTGGCCGCGCTCTAGACGCATTCATCGAAGCAGTTGGCACAACACTTCAATCAGGTGACCAAGTAGCACTTGTTGGTTTTGGTACATTCAGTGTTCGTACTCGTGCTGCACGCACAGGTCGTAACCCTAAGACTGGTGAAGAAATCCAAATTGCAGAAGCAAAAGTACCAGGCTTTAAAGCGGGTAAAGCACTAAAAGACGCATGTAACTAATATTGCATTACCTAGGCTTTTGTTAAGCCAAGGTCGCAAGATGCGTTAGCTGTTTGAAAAATGATGTTTCATTCTTAAACAGTTATTGTGCAAAGCACATTGAACTAATTTAAATTATGCGCATCCTACTGATGCGCATTTCTTTTTCTGATAATATCGCGTGAATAAGATTTTTATATTGAAGCCCATGCTTCATATCCGGAGAGCACTTAAATTATGATGGATCGATTACGCGAAGGCGTGAATAGCATCGCGGTAAAAATTATCCTTGGGTTGATTATCCTGTCATTCGTATTCGCAGGTGTAGGCAGCTACATCACAGGTGGTGGTAACAACGCTGCAGCGAAAGTTGGCAATACAGAAATCGGTCGTGGTGAGTTTGAACAGGCTTACCAAAACGAACGTAACCGTATGCAATCACAACTTGGCGACTACTTTTCTCAAATGCTTGCAGACCCTGCTTACGTAGAGTCTTTCCGTAAATCAGTACTTGATCGCATGATTAATGATGTACTGCTTGAGCAGCAAGCTGAGTCTCTAGGCCTACGTATTAGCGATTCACAAATCCGCACTATGATTCTAGAGATGCCTCAGTTCCAAACTGCGGGTCAATTTGATCAAGAGGTTTATCAAGCGGCACTTCGTCGTGCAGGCTTTAGCCCAGAGAGCTTCGCTGAATACATGCGTCGCGACCTAATGCGCAACCAGTTGGTAACGGCATTACAGGGTAGTGAGTTTGTTCTTCAAGGTGAGATCGATACTCAAAGCAAACTGATTGCTCAAACTCGTGATATTCGCACGGTAACACTTTCTGTTGCTGAGCTAGCGAAAAGCGTTGAGCTAACAGAAGAAGAGATTGCAGAGTACTACCAGCAAAACCCTCTAGCTTACACTCGTCCAGAGCAAGCAAAAGTATCTTACATTGAGCTTTCTGCAGAAGCGCTGAAAGGTCAGATTGAAGTGTCTGATGAGCAAGCTGAGCAGTACTACCAAGAGCACCTAGATAAGTACTCGACAGAAGAGCAACGCAAAGTAAGCCATATCCTTGTTCAAGGCGATGACGAAGCGAAAGCACAAGCGATTCTTGATGAGCTAAATGCAGGTGCTGATTTTGCTGCGCTAGCAGAAGAAAAATCTGATGACTTCGGCAGTGCTGATCTTGGCGGTGACCTAGGTTGGATTGAGCGTGACGTGATGGACCCAGCATTCGAAGATGCGGCTTTCGCTCTTGAGAATGTAGGCGACACAACAGGTCTGGTTAAATCTGAATTCGGCTACCACATCATCAAGCTAGATGAACTGCAAGCTTCTAAAGCTCAACCATTCTCTGAAGTAGCGGCGGAAATCAAGCAAGAGCTACTGGATCAAGAAGCAGTAGACCAGTTCTACGAGCTACAAACTGAGCTAGAGAAGGTTGCGTTTGAGTACCCAGATTCACTGGACGACTCAGCAGAGACGATCAACGCTAAGATTCAGACAACTGACTTCGTTTCTCAAATCGACGCTCCTGAGCTACTGAAGACGCCTGCTGTTATGCAAGCGATTCTAAGCCCAGAAGTGAAAGAAGACGGCCTAAACTCAGAAGTTATCGAAGTGGCGCCTGAGCACGTTATCGTAGTTCGCGTTGAAGAGACTCGTGACGAAACTGTACTTCCGCTAGAAGAAGTGCAAGACCAAGTTGTTGCTGCGCTGTCTGCTGTGAAAGCGGAACAACAAGCAATTGAGCTAGGTGTATCTCTTGTAAACGGACTGAAAGCAGGTAACGAAGCGGTATTGGCTGAGAACAACCTGACGTTCAGCGAACTGGAAACGATTGATCGTAGCTCTCCACTAGCAAGCTCTGTGTTTGCTTTTGCGAAGCCTGAAGCAGAGCAACCAGTATTTGGTCAAGCAAAAGACCAAAACGGTAACATCGTTGTTGTAGAGCTTTCTAAAGTAACTGCAGACATCAACCCAGCTTACAGCACTCAAATCGGTGCGCAATTAGAGCGAGTTGGTAACCAGCAAGACCTGACTAATGTTCTAAATGTACTTCGTAAGAATGCAGATGTTGAATACTACATTGTAGGTCAAGGTCAGTAACAGATTGCTTGAAGAGTAGGTTTGCGAGTCAGCCTACACGACAATGAAAATCAGTTGTAACTCAAAGCGGGTCACTTAGGTGACCCGCTTTATTTTTGCCTTAATAAACTACAGCAGGTGCATTTCAAAGCGTAACGTTCAGTTTTCTCATCATGGAACGGAGCGAAAAATGAAACCCCTATACACTCTTTTAATGTCACTTATGATCGTCTTTAGTTGTTCGGTTTGGGCAGATAGTCCGTCGAAAGCCGAGCTCTATGAGGGAATTGAAGTGACGGTAAATATAAATACAGCAACAGCAGAAGAGCTATCTGCCTTGTTGGTAGGAATCGGTAATAAGAAAGCGCAAGAAATCGTGCAATATCGTGACCAACACGGCGCGTTTGAAAAGCCAGAAGACCTCGCCAATGTAAAGGGCATCGGTTCGGCCACGGTCGAGAAGAATCGAAAAAGAATCGAGCTTTAATACTAGTTAGATATGACGGAGAATAAGCTGGATATGAAGGGCGAACTTACCCTTCATATTCTTCGTTTTACTTTAACCCATGCCAGTAAGAGCCCACCGATTGCGCCGATAAGGTGAGCCTCGATTGCAACACGTGCGTTAATTAACGCTCCTGTTGTAGCAGAAGGCCCCATAAGCTGCTCCCAAGCGATTTTCGCGACGAGTCCACCAACCAACAACCAACTTGAACGTCGACCTGTCAGAGCTTCTGTCAGCGCGAATGCGCCAAACAATCCGTGTAGTGTCCCAGATAAGCCGACATAACTTTGCATGTCGGTCAGCAAGAGTCCCGCTCCGGTAAACACACTGATTAAAAGTAGATAGGCAAGGATTCGAATTCGGCTTGGTTGAAACACAAAGCAGATCACCCACAACCCAGCGAGGTTCATCGCTAAGTGCGAAAGGTTGGTATGGGAAAAGTTTCCTGTTACGATTCGCCACCATTGTCCATTGGCGATCGCAGTTTGATCCCAAACGACCCAAGTTTGAATCGGGTCGAATTGGAACAGTACACATATCAGTGAAATAAAAACTAAAGCAGGGTACACCGTAAGTCCATGTCTCGTTATTGCCCACAATGCCGAAAGGCTATGAAAGCGTGTATTTGTCAGTGGATCACTCCACTAGAATCTGACGTTGAGCTTATCATTCTTCAACATCCATCAGAAGAGCATAGGCCAATGGGTACTGCACGCATTTTGTCTTTGTCGTTGTCAAATAGCGTGACTTTCATCGGTGAAGATTTTTCTGAACATGAGGAGCTGAATCGCTTGTTAGGCGACAGTGAGTATCGGCATGCGATTTTATACCCGGGTGAGACTTCGGTATCGGTTGAACAGTTATCGACTTCTGGCTTAGGCAACTCTGCCGAGAACAAGCTAAGGGTCATCTTACTGGATGGAACCTGGAAGAAAGCTTTCAAGATGTGGCAAGTTTCGAGTAATTTACAGCAGCTAGATACCGTTCATTTACCAAAAGATCTGAAAGGGAACTATCGGATTCGCAAAGCGCCGAGTGAAAATAGCCTTTCTACCGTGGAAGCGGGCTACCATTTGCTGGCTCTATTGCAACCTCATCGAGAGTTTGAACCTCTACTTGCAGCATTTGACCGAATGATTCAGTTTCAAATCGACCAAATGCCGCCGGGTGTGTTTGAGAAAAACTACTTGAGTTAAGAGTTCCTCTGCGAAGCTCTACCTGTTAGAACTCAGTATGTGCCGAAAATAGTTGTTGATGCATTTTCTGAGCGAGGTCATCGGTCATCGATGAGATGTAATCGGCAATAACCCTCATCTTACAGCACTCTTGAGTGTGGCTTTGCCATTGCTTTTTAACCGCCAGTGGTAACAAGCGTTCTGGGTCGGCACTGAAGGCTTCAAACATATCCATGATGATCTGCTGTCCTTTATATTCAATCACTTGGACTTCCGGCACCTGAATAACAAACTCGCTTACAAAGTGCTTAAGCTTATCTAGGGTTAAATCCATACTCTGTTCGAGATAGGCATTGTGTGAGAGTAGAGGGTTTTCAAAACTCGCCTCCACAGGCTTGATTGATATGCTTGTGAGCAACGCGTTAACAATGCCGCCAATCGCATCTTTACGACGGTACTGCTCCCCAGAGAACAGCATTTCAGTAATCGAGTCGAGGTGGCGTGTAATCCAAGGATCGTCAGCTTCTAATAGCTGCGGGTAGGCAGATTCCATCCACTGTGCTTTGGTTACCGAGCCCAACACAATCGCGTCTTCCAAGTCATGCACACCGTAGGCGATATCGTCTGCCAGTTCCATGATCGAGCAGTCCAAGGATTTGAATTTGGTTTTGTTGTGTTCAAATGGCTCAACGCTCGATTTTCTTGGTTGTTGAATAAGAGCTTGGTCACTTTCAGATAAGGGAGCAAGCACCCAATCAAACAACGCTTTATCGTGGTCGTAAATGCCTTTGGCTGGCATCCAGTCTTTAGCTCGTAGCTGTCTTTGGTGTTTAACAGGCTCTGGCATCGAGGCGGCTTTCACTTTGCTAATCAGCGACGGGTATTTGATTAAACCAAGAAGGGTACGCCTTGATAGGTTCATGCCGTGGTGTTCAGTATATGGCTCCAACTGAGTCACAATACGGAAAGTTTGAGCATTACCTTCAAAGCCACCGTGATCGCGCATCATGTAGTTGAGTGCAACTTCACCTCCGTGCCCATAAGGTGGGTGACCGATATCGTGCGCCAAACACAAGGAATCAATCAGGCTGTCTGAAGGGAGCAATTCACGAAACTCGGGCTGCTTCTTCTTAAGTTGAGCGACGATTCCAGTCCCTAACTGTGCTGCCTCTAGAGAGTGGGTGAGGCGGGTGCGGTGAAAGTCATTGACTGCAGTACCATGAACTTGAGTTTTCGCTTGGAGTCGGCGAAACGCCGCTGAATGAAGGACTCGAGCTCGGTCTCGTTGGTATGGGCTTCTGTGGTCATCTCTACGGATTTTGTGTTCGTCGTCATTACGTGCTTGCCATTGCTCGGCAAGCGTTAGAGTCGTTGAGTTTGAAACCGTCAAGTGGGCACCTATGAGTTAAGGTTGATAGTCACAACTTAACCCTAGCTAACTTATCTCGTCTAGTGATAATTCAAAGCTGGGCGCGAAAGTCGTTAAAAAGTAATCCATTTCTGGGCTGGCTCGCTGTGAAAGCGTCTCTTCTAAGCGTCGTTTGGCTTGTTCAAACTCATGATTGCCTGCGCTGAGCTCCTCCAAACATTTGAGATAAGCACAGATGGTATCTGCTTGTTTGACGATGGTTTGCTCATCTTTGTTTGCGCTTCCGGAAATCAAAAATGGCGCAAAGTCTTCTCGAAACTCTTCAGGGAGCATCGACAACAAACGTTGCTCGGCAGCCGCTTCAATCTTTTTGTATTCGCTGGCGATGTCTGGGTTGTAGTATTTCACTGGGGTTGGAAGATCCCCCGTCAATACTTCACTGGTGTCGTGGTACATCCCAAGTAGAGCGATGTGTTCAGGGTTTAGGTTACCCCCAAATTTTTTGTTTTTTATCACTGCCAATGCGTGGGCGACAAACGCCACCTGCAATGAGTGCTCAGAGATGTTTTCGGTTGAAACTGAGCGCATCAGAGGCCAACGTTGAATCAGCTTCATGCGAGCAAGGTGTGCAAAGAAATGGCTTTGAATCATACGCTTCCTTCCTTAATGACAAAAGGCTCCAACAGGAGCCTTTTAAGAATAGAAGTGATTCAAGCGAATTTAAAGCCTTGTAATCTAAGATTATTCTTGGCTATAGGTCGATAAGAAGCGCTCAAGGCGACCGATAGCAGTTTCCAAGTCTTCAATGTGTGGCAGGGTCACGATTCGGAAGTGATCCGGTTTTGGCCAGTTAAAGCCCGTGCCTTGTACTAGCAGAACTTTCTCTTGCTTAAGAAAATCGAGCACAAACTTTTGGTCGTCTTTGATGTTGTACATCTCAGTGTCGATTTTCGGGAACAGGTACATTGCCCCTTTTGGTTTCACACAAGAGACACCCGGAATCTTGTTGATCAGTTCCCAAGCTCGGTCACGCTGCTCCAGTAAGCGGCCGCCCGGCAAGATAAGCTCGTTGATACTCTGATAGCCGCCTAGTGCAGTTTGGATAGCGTGCTGCATTGGTACGTTGGCACACAAACGCATTGAAGCCAGCATTTCGAGACCTTCAACATAGCCCTTGGCTAAATGTTTAGGGCCCGTTAGGAACATCCAACCACCGCGGAAACCACATACACGGTACGCTTTTGATAGGCCGTTAAAGGTCACCATCAGTACATCTTCCGCAAGCGTTGCGATTGAAGTGTGTACGGCACCGTCGTAAAGCACCTTGTCGTAGATCTCATCGGCGAAGATCATCAATTTGTGCTCACGGGCAATCTCGACCACTTTCAACAAAAAGTCGCGACTATAAACCGCACCTGTTGGGTTGTTCGGGTTGATAAGAACAAGACCGCGAGTTTTCGGTGTGATCTTAGAGACCATATCATCAAGGTTTGGGTACCAGTCGTTCTCTTCATCACACATGTAGTGAACGGCTTTACCACCTGACAGCGCCACAGACGCTGTCCACAGTGGGTAGTCAGGAGCGGGAACTAAGATTTCATCGCCATTATTTAGCAGAGCTTGCATCGACATTACGATAAGCTCAGAAGCGCCGTTACCGATGTAGACATCTTCTACATCAAGATTGCGTAGCCCTTTCTTTTGGTAGTGCTGTACAACGGCTTTACGGGCAGAGTAGATCCCTTTTGAATCGCAGTAACCTTGAGATGTCGGAAGGTTACGAATTACGTCAACAAGGATTTCGTCTGGGGCGTCAAAACCAAATGGGGCGGGATTACCAATATTTAGCTTTAGGATTTTATGTCCTTCTTCTTCCATGCGTTTAGCATGTTTTAGTACTGGTCCCCTGATCTCATAGCATACACTGTTGAGTTTTGACGACATCCCGATATTTTGCATTGCCGATTTCCTAAAAATTATTTAAATACTTTATTAAAGTACCTTAAATTGGCGTTTGATAGAATAAAAATCTGAACAATCGGTTAATTCCGAATAACCTTTAGCCAGTGCGTGTTCAGGAGGGATGGCGAGGGATTTCGTAAACTCGGCCTGAGTAGGGATAAGCTGAGGGGCGAAACGCTTAAAATCACAGGAATACCGAAAAGATTTTATACATTCTTGATCTAAGTAGGTGCTACCCATAAAGTATCAAACTAATATAATAATAAATTAGATGTGAACGAGGTCGATTTGTCACATTTCCAACAAACCATCTCCGCTTTGATTGAGCGAGTTCAAAATGCCCAAGCTGGCGAAGTTCGTTGTGTTGAAGTTCTAAAGCAAAAACCACCGTTTGCATTTATTGATTGGCTTCATGCTCAACCGCTGTTCCCAAAATTCTACTGGCAGTCTCGCGACACTCGAGAAGAGGTGGTTGCGCTGGGACAACTTCATACTTTTTCCGATCCTGCTCCTGCTTACGCCATTCTTGGGGAAGATCAACGCATCTGGGGTGGTCGCTCCTTTGACGGGCACACTGAAAAGAATCGACGCTGTATGGAGTCGTTTTTCTTTTTGCCACAAATTGAATTGATTCGCTTTGATGAGCAATGGTCTTTGGCGGTTAACTTAACCCCTGATCGCGTTGCCTCCGTCAGTGCGCTTAAAAAGTTGTCGGTTGATGCTGCGATACTGGCCCCGTTAACTGCTCATATAGAACACATTAGTCATATTCCAGAGCAACCGGAGTGGAGCAGCTTAGTCGAGAAGGTGCTCACTGGCATCAAAAATGACGATTTCAAAAAAGTGGTACTGGCTCGTAAAACCACAGTACAGCTTGATGAGCCAATTTGTGCCGCTCAGCTATTGAAAGCCAGCTATCAAAAAAATCACAATAGCTTTCACTTCATGTTGGTGTTGGACTCCAAACACAGCTTCATTGGCTCAACACCAGAAAGGCTTTATAGCCGCCACGGTACCGAGCTTGATACTGAAGCGTTAGCTGGCACCATAGGTCGGGGCAAGAATGCGTCGTCGGACATGGAACTCGCTAACTGGCTGACGCAGGATAAGAAAAACCTCAATGAAAACCAATATGTTGTAGACGACATTGTTGATCGCTTAACGCCGCATTCTCACTCTGTGAGTGTTGAAAAAGAGGCGCGTTTAGTGCGTTTACGTAAGGTTCAACATCTTAAGCGCCATATTCATGCTCAGTTGCACAATGGTGTGAATGGGGTTCAGTTATTGGGCACGCTACAACCTACGGCTGCAGTGGCGGGTTTGCCACGCAAAGAGTCCATGGACTTTATTGCGAAACACGAACCTTTTGCTCGAGGCTGGTATGCAGGCTCAGTCGGCTACATTAGCCACCAACGTGCAGAGTTTTGTGTCGCGATTCGCAGTGCCTTGATCGTCAATGATCAAGTGCAGCTCTTTGCTGGCGCTGGGATCGTGCCTGGATCCGTGGCCGAACATGAGTGGCAAGAGCTGAATAAGAAAATGTCGACTCTGTTAAGTCTTATCTCTGAACACCCACCACTGGGTGTGGCGTCATGAGTTCATCATCATTTAAGCATGACCAAGCAGTATTAAATCGAGTCTGGTCATCGACGCTGCTTGAAGAGTTAGCGCGCAGTGGTGTTAAGCATATCTGTATTGCTCCAGGCTCGCGTTCAACGCCTTTGACTCTTGAGGCACAAGCCAATAAAAAACTCACCATCCATACTCACTTTGATGAGCGTGGCTTAGGCTTTTTCGCATTAGGCTTAGCGAAAGCGACGAAAAGCAAAGTGGCGGTTATCGTGACTTCCGGCACAGCGGTTGCCAACCTATTGCCTGCTGTAGCTGAGGCTGGTCTAACTCGCGAGTCTCTGATTCTTTTGACCTCAGATCGTCCTATCGAGTTGGTTAATTGTGGTGCAAACCAAGCCATACAACAATTGGGTATTTTTTCTCAGCATGTTGAAGGGACACTGAATCTTCCAAGTCCAAGTACTCAGGTGTCTTTGAACTGGTTGTTATGTTCATTGGATGATTTGTTGGCGCAGCAAAGTGCCAAGGGTGGACCTATCCATATTAACTGCCCTTATCCAGAACCACTTTACTCCAATGAGAGTTCAGATATTTATTACGACTATCTGTCTTCAGTTTCTGCATGGAAAATGAGTGACAAGCCATACACCTCCAAGTCATATCGCTTATGCGAGACTAGCCCAAATATCTCATCGAGTGATTATAATCAGCGCCGTGGGGTGGTTGTGATTGGTTCTGTGGCGTTGGAACAAGCTCAGGCAGCAATGCAGTTTGCGCAGTCATTATGTTGGCCTGTGTTTTGTGACGCCCAATCTGGCGTGGCTAGTGATTGGCAACACTACGATCTTTGGCTTCAAATCCCAGAGCTTGCTCAGCAATTAAGTGATTGTGACTGTATCGTACAATTTGGTGAGCGGATTGTGTCTAAGCGTTTGAATCATTGGATCAAACAACAAGCTAAAGACTTCTCGCTAGAGCAGTATCTTGTGATATCACCAGACAGTCACTGTATCAACCAAGATCATTTACCTCAAACTCATATCATTGCTCAGCCAAGTATATGGCTAAATAGTCAGTCGCTGCCAAGTTTGCATGCTCATCATGCCGGTTGGGCTGATGGCCTTAAGTTTGTTTCACAAAGCGTCTCTCAATTGTCTCGCGCTCAGTTAATGAATGATGATCAGCTCACCGAGCTCAGTGTTGCCGTTGATTTGTCAGCTAGACTTAAAGAACGAGAGTTGTTTGTTGGAAACAGTCTAATGGTGAGACTAGTCGATATGTTGTCTGCCGTGCCAAGCCGCTCTGTTTACAGTAACCGAGGCGCGTCAGGTATTGATGGGTTGATCGCGACAGCTGCGGGAGTACTCAAGGCCAATCAACAGCCGATGATGATGCTGATTGGTGATACCTCTCTGCTTTACGATTTGAACTCGTTGGCTCTGCTGAGTGAGTCGCAGACGCCTATGGTGATCGTGGTGACGAATAACGATGGCGGTGCGATTTTCGATTTGCTGCCGGTTCCTCAACAACAGAAACAATCTCTTTATCAGATGCCTCATGGCTATGATTTTGAACACGCTGCGGCACAGTTTCGATTGCAATATGCAGCCCCTGCAACTCTGACTCAGTATCAGAATGTGATTGAGTCACACTTTGAGCAGGGCGAGGGCGTAATACTGGTTGAAGTAAAAACACCTCCAGAACAAGTCTCTCACTTGTTGAAGCAGTTCAATTCAATGTTAAAAGAGGCGTTAGCCTAAGGAGTCGACATGCTTTTCTCCACTTACTATCCCGCTGAGCAAACCTCATCAGAGAAACCTTTGCTTGTGTTCCTGCATGGTCTACTTGGAAGCGGTGAGGATTGGAGTGCATGTCACTCATACCTGTCTGAATATCCGCGACTGTGTATCGATCTCCCGGGACACGGCAAAAGTTGTTTTGTCGACCCGATAGGTTTTGACCACTGCTGTGAGAAAATTGTCCAAAATGTCCAATTTCAGCTTCAGCAATATCAGCGCCCTGATGATTATCCTACTGTTTTGATTGGTTACTCTCTTGGTGGCCGCTTGGCGATGTATGGTGTGACCAACGGTAAATTTGACGAGCTGAACTTGGTGAAAGTTGTCGTAGAAGGAGGCAACTTCGGGCTCGACTGTGACGACGCAAGAGCACAGCGTCTGGTGCACGATACCCAGTGGGCAGTACGCTTTGCACAGCAATCAATTGAAGATGTTTTAGACGATTGGTATCAACAAAGCGTCTTTTCTTCACTAAATCATGAGCAAAGACAAACTTTGGTCATAAAGCGTAGTGGTAACCTTGGAGTATCCGTAGCAAATATGTTGTTATCTACATCACTGGCTAAGCAACCGGATTTACGTGCCACATTGAAATCTTGTGAGCATCAACTGCATTATATTTGTGGTAAAAAAGATCGTAAATTCATTGAATTGGCTGAGAGTAGCGGCTTCGAATGCAGCCAGGTTGATCATGCTGGGCACAATGTCCATTTTGAACAGCCTGAACTATTTTCGAATTTGATCATCCAATGCATTAACAAGCATGATTGAACCAGTCGCAAACGCATTACGTAAAAACGCTTGATGTAGATAGCACTCAGTATAAATAACACTTTACATAAGTAGAGCGTGACACCACCCGATAAAGGTTGTGCTCACGAATATAACAATGGGAACCACCATGGCGAAAACAGTAGGCATCACCGAAGAAGAACTATACGCAGCAGTAAACTGGAGCGATGTAGGCAGTCAATATGAAGACATTCAGTACCATAAGTCAGACGACGGTATTGCGAAGATCACGATTGCTCGTCCTCAAGTTCACAACGCGTTTCGTCCACAAACCGTAAAAGAGATGATCAACGCACTGGCTGACGCTCGCTATGACGAGAAAGTAGGCGTAATCATTCTGACTGGCTTAGGTGAGAAAGCATTCTGTTCTGGTGGTGACCAGAGTATCCGTGGTGACTACGGCGGTTACCAAGATGATTCAGGTACGCACCACCTAAACGTTCTCGATTTCCAACGCCAAATTCGTACTTGTCCTAAGCCTGTGATTGCAGCCGTGTCTGGTTGGGCTGTTGGTGGCGGTCACGTACTGCACATGATGTGTGACTTAACGATTGCTGCTGAAAATGCACAGTTTGGTCAAACGGGTCCGAAAGTAGGTTCATTTGATGGTGGCTGGGGCGCATCTTACATGGCTCGTATCGTGGGTCAGAAGAAAGCGCGTGAGATCTGGTTCCTATGTCGTTTCTACGATGCACAAGAAGCCGTTGATATGGGCTTAGTGAACACAGTTGTGCCTGTAGAAGATTTAGAAAAAGAGACCGTACGTTGGTGTCGTGAGGTACTACAACATAGCCCGATGGCACTACGATGCCTAAAAGCAGCGCTGAACGCCGATTGTGATGGTCAGGCTGGTCTGCAAGAACTAGCGGGTAATGCGACCATGATGTTCTACATGACAGAAGAAGGCCAAGAAGGTCGTAACGCATTTAACGAGAAACGTCGCCCCGATTTCGACAAGTTCCCGCGTAACCCATAATCGAATCTACTACCACACTGAGTCGCACAATGCGGCTCTTTGTGTTTTTGATGCTTTGTTCACTAGGAAGACTTATGAACACAATGAATTCAACACGTACAGCTAAACTCTATCGTTATCAATTACCTATGGATAGCGGTGTGGTTCTACGTGACAACAAGCTAATTCAACGTACTGGCTACGTTATTGAGCTTGAGCATGATGGTAAGCGAGCGCTGGGTGAGGTTTCTCCTCTGCCTGGGTTCAGCTTAGAAGACACAGATCAAGCGGGTATTCAACTTCAAGAACAGTTGGAGTTATGGAGCCACAACAAACCTCTGACTCCTTATGAGGATCTTTACCCTTCGGTTGCGTTTGGCTTATCGATGGCAATGATGGAACTTGAAGGTAAGCTAGGATCTGAAGGGAATTACCGTGCTGCACCACTGTGCACAGGCGATCCAGACGAACTGATTCCAATACTTAACGAAATGGAAGGTGAGAAAGTCGCGAAAGTGAAGGTTGGCCTCTATGAGGCGATTCGCGATGGCATGTTGGTTAGCCTTTTCCTTGAGTCGATACCAGACTTGAGTTTACGACTCGATGCTAACCGAGCTTGGAAACCAGAGAAAGCGAAGCAATTCATTAAGTACATTTCTCCGTCTTTGCGTCAGCGTATCAGCTTTATTGAAGAGCCGTGTCAGCAGCCAGAAGACAGCTTAGCGTTTGCGATTGATAATGGTGTCGCGATTGCATGGGATGAAACCCTGCAAGACGCAGTTAAGCGACCAGACTTTAATCTCAGTGACCTGACAGGCGCTAAAGCGGTGGTGATCAAGCCGACGTTGATTGGCTCAGTTGAACGCTGTATCGCGATTATTGAGCGTGCAAAACAACTTGGCATTAAGCCGGTGCTCAGTTCAAGCATTGAGACCAGCCTTGGGCTTACTCAAATTGCCCGTTTGGCCCACCAGTACTTGCCTGATGAAGTTCCGGGTTTAGATACTATTGGCCTGTTTCAGTCTCAACTCGAAGTGGCATGGCCAAACAGTGACTTGCCATTAGCGACGTTAGAAAGTCAGCAGTTGATCTGGCAGTCGTAATCGATTTGAATCATCCACACACATACAGCTCATCACACCTTGATGAGCTGAACTCTTTTTTATCAAGTACGCCCGTGAATTCTAATCACTCCTTATGGCAACGCTGGGTAGACTCAACGCCAGACAGTTGCGCATTAATCACGCCTTCACAAACCTTGAATTGGCGCCAGCTTAATTCGTTGGTAGAAGCTTATAGTAGTTACTTACATGCTCAAGGTCTCTCTAAAGGTGACGTCTTAACCGTCGTTGGCAAGAACAGAAGTGAGTTAGTGGTCGCTTATCTTGCCTCCCTTAATCTTGGTGTTTTGGTTGCTATGACCATGCCTCAGCCAATAAACAAGCTCAATCAAAAGCTGACAACTCTTTATGCTGATGACCAGCGCCGTTTTGTGGCTTTTACTGATACTGATATAAACGAAAGTGTTCAGGAGATTGATGCAGAGCTGATAGCGTTACCCAGCCTAGATGATGTCGTGGGCTTTACATCACCTGATACTGTTGAAGAACAGGGGGTTCAAACTGAACTCGCCTCGATAGTGTTCACTTCGGGCTCAACAGGTAACCCGAAAGCGGTCGCTCACACTACAGAGCAGCATATTGCATCGGCCTCTGGTTTGTTGGAGCAGTTCAAATTTAGTATTGGCGATACCTGGTTATTAAGCCTGCCAATGTACCATGTGTCTGGGCTAGCGATTGTGTACCGTTGGCTGGTGGCTGGTGCAACATTGAAAATCGGTGATCAAGGCTTAGACAAAGACATAGAGCATTGTACACACGCCTCTTTGGTGGCGACTCAGCTGCGTCGGTTACTAGAAAGTAAGTGCCCACTTGCTTTGAGCCATGTCTTGTTGGGAGGAAGCCATATTCCCAATTCACTTGCACTTGAAGCGAACCGACGTGGGATCACCACATGGCTTGGATATGGGATGACGGAAGCGGCATCAACGGTGACCGCTAAGCCCATCGATGAGCATGACACTGCTGGAGCTGTATTGGCACATCGAACGTTGAAGGTTGTTAAGCAGCGCATCTATATTGGCGGTAAAACTTTGGCTTCAGGCTATTACTATCAAAGGAACCTGACGCCTCTTGTTGATGTCGATGGCTGGTTTGATAGCAAAGATCTGGGTGAATGGGTAGGCGACCAAATTTCAATTATCGGCAGGGCTGATAACCAGTTTATTTCGGGTGGTGAAAACATTCATTGCGAAGAGATTGAACAAGCGTTGAATCAGTTGTCGGCGGTTAGAATGGCGATGATTATCCCAGTTGAAGATAACGAATTTGGTTTTCGTCCCGTTGCGATTATTGATTGTGATGAACTGCCATCTAAAGATGAATTTGAACGTCAATTGCAAGGTAAACTAGAACGCTTCAAATTTCCTGTTGCTTACTATCGTATGCCGTCAATTGAGCAGTCAGGGATTAAGATTTCTCGTGCGCAGCTGGCAGCATGGCTTAACACTGAACTCACCAAATAAAACGAAGCGCAATATACGGTGACTAGTCGTAATTGCGCTTCAGGGGGTTGTGATGGCGGTGAGACCATCACAAATTCTTTATTTGAAGGTTGTGATTACGCGAGTGCCTTCTTCATTTGATCTGCGACTTTATCGACTTTACCTAGACCGATGATAACCTGCAGTCCTCCTTTACCTACCGGAACCACACCTGCAGCACCAAGCTTCTTCAAGGCTTCGCTATCAGCTACTGACGAATCTTTCACAGTCAGACGTAGGCGAGTGATACAGTTGTCGACTTCAAGAATATTATCTGCGCCGCCAATTGCTTCAATGTAGTTGTGGGTTAGGTTAACTAAGGCTTCTGGAGATTCATTTTCACCCTCGGTTTCCATCTCTTCACCGCGACCCGGTGTACGTAGGTTGAACTTGATGATGGCGAAGCGGAAGATGCCGTAGTACAGCGCGAAGAACACGACACCTTGAACCAGTAACATGTACCATTTCACCGCAAGTGGGTTTTGGCTTGATAATACAAGGTCAACGAAACCGGCAGAGAATCCAAATCCAGCGATCCACTCCATGCTCGCCGCAATATAGAGCGACAACCCCGTCAGTACTGCGTGGATTAAGAAGAGTACTGGCGCTAGGAACATAAAGCTAAATTCTAAAGGTTCTGTAATACCCGTGAAGAATGACGCCATACCGGCAGCTAGCATAATGGCAAAGACTTGGTTCTTATTTTTAGCATCAGCGCAGTGGTACATCGCTAATGCTGCCGCAGGTAAACCAAACATCATGATTGGGAAGAATCCAGCTTGATACATCCCCGTTTTACCAGGAATGCCCGTACCGTTTGCGATAGATTGTGCGCCACCTAGGAAATTCGGGATATCATTGATTCCCACAACGTCAAACCAGAACACGGGATAAAGAGCGTGGTGCATGCCTACAGACAGGAACAAGCGATTGAAGAAGCCGAATAGACCGGCGCCAATTGCTCCCATGCTTTCAAGTTTTATACCTAGAATGATCAGTGCGTCATACACAGCAGGCCAGATATAAAGCAGAGCGAACGAGAGCACCATACCAGCCAGTGAGGTTAGGATTGGTACAAGACGTTTACCACTAAAGAAAGCGAGCGCTTGTGGTAGCTCAACGGTTGAGAAGCGATTGTAGATTTCGGCAGAAATAATCCCGATGACGATGCCGACGAATTGGTTACTGATCTTGTTAAATGCGGCTGGGACGTCACTCATTTCAACGTTAAGCAGTTGGGCAATTGAGCCCGGTGCGAGTAAGGTTGTCACGACAAGGAACATAACGAAGCCAGAGAGCGCTGCTGCACCGCTTTTGTCACGACTCAATCCAAATGCTACACCCACCGCGAACAGTACTGCCATGTTATCGATGATGGCACCGCCAGATTTGATCAAGAATGCCGCTAAGATGTTTTCGGAACCCCAGCCAACAGGGTCGAGCCAATAGCCAATCCCCATAAGAATGGCAGCGGCAGGCAGTGTCGCAACGGGAACCATTAGCGCCTTACCAACTTTTTGCATGTATCCGAGTATATTCATATAAACCCCTAATAGGTATTAATCATTTTAATGCACTAGTGATTGGGTACTTTTTGAAGAAAGGTTGATATCACTAGCAATTTAAGAATCTTTGAATATTAGAAACTTATTTAGCGATGCAAACAAACGAAACGAGTAGTACCATGGATTAAATTTTTTAATGAGTGATGACGATGGCAAACCAACAGTTACTGCTTAGAAACCTGCACACATTTAACCTTGTTGCTAAGACAATGAGCTTTACGTTGGCAGCACAAGAGTTGCACCTTACCCAAGGGGCGGTAAGCCATCGAATTAAGGTGTTGGAACAGGAGCTTGGTTTTAGTTTGTTTGTAAGGGGAACGCGAAAGCTCGAGTTGACCAGCGAAGGCTATCGCTTTCAGTCCACGCTTTCTAAATCTCTTCGCAATATCTTCTCTGAGATTGATGAGATCAATGCCACTGAAATGGAGGGGGAACTCAACATTGCCACGTCGAGTGGCTTTGCCAGCGGTTGGTTAGTTCCTCGATTAGCTGATTTCAAAGCCAAATATCCCAAGTTCAATGTCAACTTGTTTGCCCATGAAGAGCAGCAGGATTTTGAGCATAATGACGTTGAAGTCGCAATCTATTTTGATTCAAAAGAGCGAACCAATGTATATCGCAAACGTCTTTTGGGTGAGAAATATATCCCGATATGCTCACCGAAATACGCCAAGCAACACAACCTCTACCAAGGTGGTTTAGAGTCACTCAAGCACATTAATTTCATTCACGCCAAAGGGTCAAACTCATGGCAACGTTGGATGGACTATATGAACTTAGATATTGATATCTATAAGCAGTACTACGGTGTTAGCCACCGAGAGATGGGATTTCTTGCGGCCGAGAACCATTTAGGAGTCGCGATGGGACGCTATCACTTTGTGAAAGATGCGATTGAATCTGGCGTTTTGGTTACACCATACCCGAGTTTGGAAACTTCCTCTGGCTATGATCTTTTATGTCCAATCGGCACCGAGAATCGACCTAAAATTCGAACCTTCATTAATTGGGTAGAGGGAGAGTTGAGCTAGGTTAGTTGATTTAGAGATAAAATAGTTCAAAACAGAATTTATTATCTTTATAACTATCTATCATAATGAAGCCTAATTCTAAGGGACTATTGAATAAGGCTTCAGACATGAAAATTGCGCTTATCTTTGCGGTACTGCTGCAAATAGGACAGGCACTTATTTCTCACGGGCTGACTCGCTCTCTTGCTGAGCTGACAGCGTTTGTGTTGGTAGTGGTGTTAGTGATGATGCAGAGAAAGGAAAAACAGCCTAAAGCGACACTCACGCAGCAATAGCCAAGATACTATTTATACGGAAAGCTACACGGCAAGCACCCTGAAAATCCCTACAGCAAGAGCCCTGAAAAGAGAACCCTCACCATTGTGGTAATAATGGTGAGGGTTTTTCGTTCTTGGGCCACATGTCTTTGAGCTAGGCGTTTTTAGGTTAAGCGAACAGTAACCAACTTAACGATCCAACAGAGATTAACACCCACATAGTGATGCCAAACATAAGTGGTTTAGGCCCTGCCGCCTTAAGCTTTTCAACCGAGATGCCACAGCCAATCAAGAATAGGCAGACAACCAATGCGCGCTTCGAAATATCAAAGATTCCCTGATATACGACCTCGAATTGAGGCAATAGATCGCTTATCGCAATCGCGGCACAGTAAAAGAAAATGAAGTAGGGAATGGTGATCTTCTTTTGATCGCTCTTAAAGATCATGGCACTCACTAAAGCAATTGGAATGATCCACAGTGCACGAGCCAGCTTCAATGTCGTTGCTGTTGTTAGCGCTTCTTCACCATAAGCGGATGCTGCGCCCACCACAGAAGAGGTGTCGTGAATGGCGATTGCTGCCCATGTGCCGAAGGTGTGTTGGCTCAGCTCTAGGGCGTGACCAATCATCGGGAATAGGAATAGGGCAATAGAGTTGAGTACAAATACTGTTGCTAGGGCCAAGCCAATTTGCTCGTCATCCGCTTTGATCGCGGGAGCAACGGCGGCAATGGCACTGCCACCACAGATAGCGGTACCGGAAGAGATAAGATAACCGGTTGTGCGATCAAGCCCCATGCGCTTTGCTAAGAACCAACCGATGACGAGAGTGCCAATAATGGTTGTGACAATAAGGCCAATACCGTCACCGGTCACGGCTAGCGCTTTCTCGAATTGAATCCCAAATCCCAATCCGACAATGGAATAAGCAAGTAACTTCTTAGTAATCTTGCCCACTTCAAGATTGCTAGGAACGAAGCCCAAACTCGCCAATAGAAAGCCGATAACAAGCGCGGTAGGAGAACTCACCCAAGGTGTGAGGCAGAAAAGGGCTGCAAGATAAAAAGGAATGCTTTTGTTGAAGCTCATAGTGGTGTCAGTATTTATTATTAGATTAAGTTAGAGAGCACTATACGTTTAAATTTTCGATAAGTAAGTCTAAATGAACTGAACAAACGTTTAGAAAAACTGAACGTTTGTTTTTGGCTCTACTATGACGGCTATATTGTGTCTGTGTTAGCGAAAATCGCCGCGAATCTCGATAACTTTTTGGCGTAACACTTCACAAGAGGCTTGCTTGGGATCGATAGCATCACCTGCTTCAATCTCCAATTTAGTCCAAAATCGAGTTGGCAGTCCTTTGCAAGCTCGGCCTTTGAATCGGCTGAAGTAACTGCCCCACAAGCCTTTTAATGCCATAGGAATTACCGGAACGGGTGAGCGCTTTATAATAAGCTCCATGCCTCGCATAAACTCACCAACCTCGCCATCAGATGTCAGACGCCCCTCAGGGAAAATACAGACGATGTGGCCATCATGTAGAGCTTGTTCGACTTCATTAAATGCGTTGCGAATAGAGCGGCGATTTGTTGCTGAAATCGGAATTACTCCAGCACGTTTCAAGAATCGACGGATAGGTGGAAGCTTGGCGTAATCCTCTTCCATCACAAATCGAATCAAACGCGGACAAACGGCGCTCAGTAATAGCGCGTCCATGTAGCTTACGTGGTTACAAATAATCAACGCACCGCCTTTTTCTGGCAAGTGATGTAGATTTTTATGTTTCACGCGATACATAGTATGAGTAACAACCCAAGTGAAAAACCTGAATGCGTAGATAGGCACTTGATAGACGAGGTACAGCACCACTAACGTGTTCATTGCGGCTAGTAGGATGAATAGCTCAACAATGTTCAGTTCCAATAAGCTTAAGCAGACAATGCCAAGAACCGCACTACCCACCATAAATAGCGAGTTGTAGATATTTAGCCCTGCGATAACCTGAGCTCGTTCGTTCGGTTCTGCTCTAAACTGCATCAGGGCATAGAGAGGTACAATGAAAATACCGCCGGATATACCAAGAAGTAGCAAATACGCGAATAATGGCCATAACTCTGAATGACCAACAAATTGATTGAACGACTCGAACTGAGGCAGGTTTTCAGGAACGGCTAGTGCCATTAGAAGGCCAAACAACGAAATACCGAAGCTCCCCATTGGTACGATGCCAATCTCGATACGGTGATTCGAAAGTTTGTCACACGCTAATGAACCGATGGCAATGCCCACTGAGAACAGCGCCAGTAAGAAAGCAACGGCACTCTCAGTCCCATTTAGGTGAATCTTCGTAAAATTTGGGAACTGGGTGAGGTAAGCCGCACCCAAAAACCAAAACCAACTGATCGCCATTAACGCTTGGAAGGTTGGTCGATCTTTTTTCGCGATCTTTAAGGTTTGGCGAGTAAGTGCAATTGGTCGCCATTTAATATTCATGTCTGGAGCATTACTTGGTGCATTAGGGATAAAACAGCTCGCGCCGTATCCCATCACAGCAAACAGTACAATACAGACAGCGGCAACAATCTTTGCGCTCTCATGTGAGGCGATAATCCCCGCGCCTAATGTTCCGATTAGAATGGCTAGGAAGGTTCCGGTTTCAACTAGGGCGTTGCCAGACACTAATTCTTTGGGTTCGAGTTGCTGGGGAAGCAGCGCGTATTTTACTGGGCCAAAGAAGGCACTTTGCGTCCCCATAAGAAACAGAAGAAGCAGTAAGATACCGTAGCTTTCGTAAATAAAGCCAATCGCACCCAGGGACATGATGAGAATTTCGAGCAGCTTTACCTTACGAATAAACCATGACTTTTCGTATTTATCTGCGAGCACCCCCGCGAGGGCGGAAAATAGGAAAAATGGCAGTATAAACAGACCAGCGGCAAGGTTTATGAAGAGGTTACTTGAAATCGGCAATGTGTCGACGCTTGCGAATGCAACAAAGAGTAGCAACACATTTTTGAAGATATTGTCGTTAAAGGCCCCTAAAAACTGGGTAATAAAATAGGGTAGGAACCTTTGTTGTGTTAACAGCGAAGACTGGCTGCTGCTCTTCATGTGCGAACCTTGTTCATGTGCGACCTTATTCATTTGCCACTTTAATGGCTTACCAATTGGTTAAGTAATTTGATAATAAGTTATTAATCAGGTCTTTACCATCAATTGGCTCGGAAGCGAAGAACTTGTCATCGACGCTAAGCAGTGTAATGCCATGTACGCCAGACCATAGCACTCGGCTCGCTTTTAATACTTCGTTTTCGGTGTGATGAGGTGCAATAGCCAGCAATAATTGCTCTAGCATGCCTGTCATCTTATCGATGCGGCTTGATTGCCATTGAGGTAGGTTTTCACCATTCATGTTGTGCTCGAACACAAGCTGCCAACGATTTGGATGCTTAAGAGCAAAGTCGTGATAGCAGTAAGCCAGATTAAATAGCGCGTCTTGAGGGTTGCTTGATTGCTCAACGGCAACACCAGCTTCAGCTGAAAGTTCATCTAGTGTTTTCGCAACCACATGCAAAAGCAGCAGATTATAGTTACCAAATACATTCACAAGAGTGCTCGGCACGTATCCGATCATGTTTGCGATTTTGCGTAGGCTTAACTCATGATATGAGTGTTCCTCTAAAAATTGAGTCACAGTGTCTAATGTGAGTTGAACTAACTGTTCGCGAGTATGATCGTTTCTTCTGGCCATGATGTATTTCTATTAATGAACAACGTTCAATATTTTAGTCTCCGCCTCTGGTAGGCGTCAATGCTATTGCTCAATAGTGGCTAAATTAATCTCAGCAATATTATGATACATGTGTAGCGGCTGTGAATATTTCATTGTTCATTGTTAACGAGTATGATTAAAGAGTCGAAAGATAAAGAAACCTATAAAGGATAACAATGAAACGATTTTTCTCACTAATCGCGATAATGATGGTATCAGTCGCGGTGACACCAATCGCAGAAGCGAAAAAGTTTGGTGGTGGTAAGTCATTTGGTAAGAGTTTCAAAACGGCTCCCGCTCCTAAACAACAACAGCAAAACACAAATTCGATTAAGCAAGACCAAGCTGGCAAGACAAATACAGCCGGCTCAAGCAAGAAAGGCTTGATGGGTGGTATCCTAGGCGGGCTACTGGCTGGTGGTCTGTTAGCAGCGTTCTTCGGTGGCGCTTTTGAAGGTATCCAATTTATGGATATCTTGATCATGGGCTTGATTGCGTTCCTAGCATTCAAATTCCTACGTGGCATGTTGGGCGCAAAACAGGGCTCAATGAACCAGCAACGCGGCCAACAGCCAGCGTTTGGTGGTATGGGTCAAAACAAATTTGAGCAACCACAACAGCAACCAAACGTTCATAACTTTGAACAAGCACAACCTCAATCTCAAGGTACAGCAGGTGGCTTTGGTTTTGGTGCACAAAGCGATGTTCCTCATAACTACCCACCGGGCTTTGACCAAGCGGCATTCATTAATGGTTCTCGTGAGCACTACCGTACCCTACAAGGTGCTTGGAACCACAATGAACTGAATACGATTGAAGAGTACGTATCGCCAAGCCTGTTTGAAGATCTAAAAGCAGAGCGTAGCAAGCTTGAAGGCGAGCAACACACAGACGTGATGTATGTAGACGCAGAAATCGTTCGCGCTGACCATGATGGCAGCAAAGCGCAATTGAGCCTTCAATTTAGCGGTCGCTACCGTGATTCAGTTGAAGGTATCGAAGAAGATATTACTGATATCTGGCACTTAGAGCGTGACCTTACTGCTCCAAATGCACCTTGGCTGATCGTTGGTATCCAAGGTTAATTAATCCAATTTTGTGATTATATTGAGAGCCCTTGCTGTTATGGCAAGGGCTCTTTTTTGGTAGGAAATCATCTTTGAAGCTAGGGAATATAGTTCAGAGTATGGTTGTGCAGACTTCCCCAATCATAGATCTCAAATTGCAGCTGATTGTCGGTACTTTTCTTGAGAGTAATGATCTCTTCAACGCCACTGGTACCATCGTAGTAACTACCCCAAGGGCCATCAGAAAATTGGTCGCGCAGCGTTTCGGATTGAACACTGAGCTTAAGCGATATTGAATCTGAGGGTTCTCCATCACTAATGAACTTATAACCACCCGTCTTGACGGATTCGGTCTTAAACACGTTCTTCCCATTAACACCACAATCGCCATTCTGGTAGGTTATTTTGGTTAAGGTGTAGCTTTGTTTTGATAAAGTAAGTTGATAACGAGCGTCATCTGTTGGAGCTGGTGAACAGGTGTTGGCGGTTTCTTTCCAAGTACCGTAAAAGGCATCAATACCAAAAGCACTGTGTAAGTCTTTCCAAGGACTTTGTTCGTCAATCTCAATGGTCGCGGGAAGTGTTGCTGTGACCTCACCATCTTCATCTCTAAATCGGTTGAAGCCATCGAGTGAGAGCTCTGTTGGGTTGGTGACAGACGCGCTGGTATCTTTGATCTTGATGATACCAATGCTCGGTGTAAACCAAAGTTCTTGCCTTAATGGAATTTGGTTCAGATCAATCGCTCCGTATGTTGGCGAGTAAACCGTCACATCAAACCCTAAGGTATACTCAATGTGTATTGCTTCATAAGAGCCATGCTGAGTAACAAGAGTCTCAATACCGTGGTTTTTCCAACTTGATAACACGGTGGCATATGCTGGACCTGGGTTCGGTGTAATTGTTGTGGTGACGTCGCTGTAGCCTGCATCTGTTCTTTCTCCCAATTCGGCATAAGGTGGGAGTAAAAGAAAGGGAGCAGTAGAGAGATCAAATTGAGCACTATAACGGGTGCCATTAACCATAACTTGATTGAAGGTTAACCCATCGAGGTACAGCCTTTGATCTTTATATTCAAAGAATTGCTTGAATCCGCTATGTGGCCAGTTCAGTGAAAATGTTTCACTGCCATCTGTATGAACCGCGACTGGAGAGCTTGTAACTTGATAGCTTTGTCCGGTGCTATCGTCGCTGTATGTCCAAGTCGCTCCATTTTGTGCCGGTAGGTATTCATTGGTAGAAATAGCAGACGATACCGGGGTAGAGGGAGAACTGGATCCTCCGCCACCGCATGCTGTTAATCCAATAAGATATAGACTCATCATTATCCAATGGTGATTACTCATGGTTTCTTTCCTTGCTTAGCCTAAATGACATTGTTCGTTTAATTAGTATTTGCAAGGAAACTCTATGCTCATTGTTTTATAAAATATTGATATGTATCAATGGATTAATAAGGTATTTGCACGCTATGGGATGTGTGATGAGAAGTCTTAAATGCGTCAAATTTTGTAGGTCTACAAAATTTGAACCAAATCTATGTTTAAATTGAGATAGATAGAGCGGATGTAGATACAAAAAAGCCAACTCAATGAGTTGGCTTTTCGATCTCTTAAGAGAATATGGTGGAGGGGGACGGATTCGAACCATCGAAGGCGGAGCCGGCAGATTTACAGTCTGCTCCCTTTGGCCACTCGGGAACCCCTCCAGGGTGTTTTCCCCAGTCTTTAAAAGCTAAAAGCAATTAAAACATAGGCTCAATTGAANGAGGTTTTCTTATCTCTAAAGAGTTAAGAAGAATATGGTGGAGGGGGACGGATTCGAACCATCGAAGGCGGAGCCGGCAGATTTACAGTCTGCTCCCTTTGGCCACTCGGGAACCCCTCCAGGGTGTTTTCCCCAGTYTTTAAAAGCTAAAAGCAATTAAAACATAGGCTCAATTGAAGTTTTCCCAACGRTTCAATCGAGGTTTTCTTATCTCTTAAAGAGTTAAGAAGAATATGGTGGAGGGGGACGGATTCGAACCATCGAAGGCGGAGCCGGCAGATTTACAGTCTGCTCCCTTTGGCCACTCGGGAACCCCTCCAGGGTGTTTTCCCCAGTCTTTAAAAGCTAAAAGCAATTAAAACATAGGCTCAATTGAANTGAAGTTTTCCCAACGATTCAAYYGAGGTTTTCTTATCTCTAAAGAGTTAAGAAGAATATGGTGGAGGGGGACGGATTCGAACCATCGAAGGCGGAGCCGGCAGATTTACAGTCTGCTCCCTTTGGCCACTCGGGAACCCCTCCAGGGTATTATCCTATCTAAAATAGGCTCAATTGAAGTTTTCCCAACGATTCAATCGAGGTTTTCTTATCTCTAAAGAGCTAAGAAGAATATGGTGGAGGGGGACGGATTCGAACCATCGAAGGCGGAGCCGGCAGATTTACAGTCTGCTCCCTTTGGCCACTCGGGAACCCCTCCAGGGTGTTTTCCTATCTAAAATAGGCTCAATTGAAGTTTTCCCAACGATTCAACTGAGGTTTTCTTATCTCTAAAGAGTTAAGAAGAATATGGTGGAGGGGGACGGATTCGAACCATCGAAGGCGGAGCCGGCAGATTTACAGTCTGCTCCCTTTGGCCACTCGGGAACCCCTCCAGGGTNGAATATGGTGGAGGGGGACGGATTCGAACCATCGAAGGCGGAGCCGGCAGATTTACAGTCTGCTCCCTTTGGCCACTCGGGAACCCCTCCAGGGTGTTTCCTATCTAAAATAGGCTCAATTGAAGTTTTCCCAACGATTCAATTGAGGTTTTCTTATCTCTTAAAGAGCTAAGAAGAAATATGGTGGAGGGGGACGGATTCGAACCATCGAAGGCGGAGCCGGCAGATTTACAGTCTGCTCCCTTTGGCCACTCGGGAACCCCTCCAGGGGTGTTTTCCTATCTCTCAATGGATAGGCTTAAGAAATGTTTTTCCCAACGCATCTCTCAAGTGCGGAGCGCATCATAGCAAACACGTTTAACCTGTAAAGAGTTTTTCTTATGGTTTTGTGTTGAATGCTGCCTTTTTGGGCAAAGATAGCGAAAAGTGCGCGTTTTGCTCGGTAAGTGAACATATGTTCTGGCTGTACCGTATTGCTATCCTAAATTATCAAGCCCGTAATCGACGTTACAAGAAAAGATAATTGAGGCTTCCTGACATTTAATCAGGGAACTCACTAAGAGAAAACCGTGAATGTCAGCGCAATTTAGCGACATTTACACTTCTTGACGTTACTCGTTGCAATCAGTTGATAGAATACGGTTAATTACTTTATAGAGATCTTGAATCTAACTTACAGACTATCGTTATGAAACATAAATCCATTTTATCTCTACTTAGCTTATCTATCATTTTGGCGTCTCCAGCCGTAGTGGCTAAGCGCATGGGACCGAGCGCGGTTACGGTTGTAACGGAGCAGGTCGATATTCATCAAGTCAATCAATCACTTTCACTCGTCGGTAAGCTAGAAGCGGAACAGTCGGTGATCATCTCTTCAGAGATTTCAGGCAAAGTGGACTCTATTCACGTTAAAGCTAACCAAGACGTTAAAAAAGACCAGCTGTTAGTTCAATTAGACGACGACAAGGCGAAAGCGGCGGTTGCAGAAGCAAAAGCATATCTAAAAGATGAGCGTCGTAAATTGGCGGAATTTGAACGCTTAGTAAAAAGAAACGCGATTACACAAACCGAAATTGATGCGCAGAAAACCAGTGTAGAGATTGCACTAGCAAGACTGGCAGCAGCAAACGCTAATCTAAAAGACCTTCATATCTCTGCACCTTTTTCTGGCACCGTTGGTTTTATCGACTTTAGCCGAGGAAAACTCGTCAGTTCAGGTACTGAATTGGTGACTTTGGATGACTTATCTGTGATGCAGTTAGATCTTCAGGTGCCAGAGCGTTACCTAGCAATGCTGTCTAAAGGCATGACAGTCACAGCACGTACCAGTGCGTGGGGCGATACTGAATTCTCAGGTACAGTCGTGGGTATTGACTCTCGCATCAATACTGAAACGCTGAACTTGCGTGTGCGTATTCACTTCGATAACCCGAATGACTACTTAAAGCCGGGTATGCTCGTTTCTGCTGAGATGGACTTCCCAGCGGTTGAAGCCCCAATTATCCCTGTACAAGCTCTGCAATATTCAGGGACCAAGCGTTACGTTTATGTTGTGGGCGAAGACAACAAAGCGACGCGTACTGAGGTCTTCCTAGGCGCTCGTATCGATAATGAAGTGGTGATCGAGAAAGGCATCAATATTGGTGACAAGATCGTTGTTCAAGGCATTGTGAATATGCGCGACGGTGTTCAAGTACAAGAACTTGGTGTGACAACGTCGGCAAAGCGTGAGCCTCAGAAAGAGGAAAGCAACTAATGCTGTTATCTGATGTATCAGTAAAAAGACCGGTAGCGGCACTGGTTCTCAGTTTGCTGCTAGTGGTGTTTGGTATCGTTTCGTTCAGTAAGCTTGCCGTACGAGAAATGCCAGATATTGAGAGCCCAGTAGTCTCGATCAGTACCCGTTACGAAGGCGCGTCTGCGACGATTATTGAAAGCCAGATAACTTCTAATCTAGAGGACCAGCTCTCGGGTATCAGCGGGATTGATGAAATTGAGTCGACCACTCGTAATGGCTCATCACGTATCACCATTACCTTTGAATTAGGCTACGACCTAAATACGGGTGTGAGTGATGTTCGTGATGCGGTCGCCCGTGCCCAGCGCTCGCTTCCTGATGAAGCCGATGATCCGATCGTTTATAAGAACAACGGCAGTGGTGAGGCATCTCTATATATCAACCTCAGTTCAACTGAAATGGATCGAACTCAGCTGACGGATTACACCGAACGTGTGCTTATCGACCGGTTCAGTCTGATCTCGGGCGTTAGCTCGGTGGATATTTCAGGTGGTCTCTACAAGGTTATGTACGTCAAGCTCAAACCTGAGCTGATGGCAGGTCGAGGTGTGACCGCAACAGACATTACCACAGCGCTTCGTAATGAGAATATTGAGAGCCCAGGTGGTGAGGTTCGAAACGATGCGATCGTGATGTCTGTTCGTACTGCACGTTCATATACTCAAGCTGAAGACTTTGAATACTTAGTTGTTAAACGTGCATCGGATAATTCCCCGATCTACTTAAAAGATGTTGCGGACGTTTATATTGGCGCTGAGAACGAAAACTCGACCTTTAAGAGTGACGGCATTGTAAACGTGAGCATGGGTATCGTTCCGCAATCGGACGCGAACCCGCTAGAAGTTGCTGATTTGGTTCATAAAGAAGTTGAGAACATTCAAAAGTTTCTACCGGATGGCACGCGATTAGCGATTGATTACGATTCAACTGTCTTTATCGACCGTTCAATCTCTGAGGTTTATAGCACCCTGTTTATCACCGGTGGCTTAGTTATCTTGGTGCTGTATGTGTTCATCGGACAAGCGCGCGCAACCTTGATTCCTGCGGTTACTGTACCTGTATCGTTGATTTCATCTTTCATTGCTGCTTACTACTTTGGTTTCTCTATCAACCTAATCACGCTTATGGCACTGATTCTGTCGATTGGTCTGGTTGTGGACGATGCGATCGTAGTGGTTGAAAACATTTTCCATCACATTGAGCGCGGTGAATCACCACTTTTAGCCGCTTATAAAGGGACACGTGAAGTAGGTTTCGCGGTTATCGCAACCACGTTGGTTCTGGTGATGGTATTTCTACCAATCTCGTTTATGGACGGCATGGTTGGTTTGTTGTTTACCGAGTTCTCGGTATTACTGGCGATGTCGGTGATCTTCTCGTCATTGGTGGCATTGACGTTGACCCCAGTTCTGGGCAGTAAGATCTTAAAAGCGAACGTAAAGCCAAACCGCTTTAATCACTTTGTAGAGCGTGTATTCGGTAAGCTAGAGAAGGGTTACCGCAGTGTATTGCGTCGTGCTCTGGCATGGCGATGGGCGGCACCGATCATTATTTTGTCGTGTCTCGGTGGTAGCTACGGCTTAATGCAGCAAGTGCCTGCTCAACTGACACCTCAAGAAGACCGTGGTGTGATCTTTGCGTTTGTTCGTGGCGCGGATGCGACCAGTTATAACCGTATGTCGGCTAACATGGATCTGGTTGAAGAACGATTGATGCCGTTGCTTGGCCAAGGATTTTTGAAGTCATTCAGCTTGCAGTCACCAGCGTTTGGCGGTAACGCAGGTGACCAAACCGGCTTCGTAATCATGATTCTCGAAGACTGGAATGAGCGTGAAGCGACGGCTCAAGAAGCGCTCGGTCAAGTAAGAAAAGCGCTAACGGGGATTCCAGACGTACGTATCTTCCCATTTATGCCAGGCTTCCGTGGCGGTTCGAGTGAACCTGTTCAGTTTGTTCTTGGTGGCTCTGATTATCCTGAACTGCAAAAATGGGCAGAGATCCTCAAGCAAGCTGCTGAAGATTCGCCAATGATGGAAGGCGCAGACATCGATTACTCAGAGAAAACCCCTGAGCTATTGGTGACGGTTGATAAACAGCGTGCCGCAGAGCTTGGTGTGAGTGTTTCAGATATCTCAGACACACTAGAAATCATGCTCGGTGGTAAAAGTGAAACGACTTTCGTTGAGCGCGGTGAAGAGTACGACGTTTACCTGCGTGGCGATGAGAACAGCTTTAATAACGCCAATGATCTCAGCCAGATTTACATGAGAACCCAATCAGGTGAACTGGTCACGCTTGATACGTTAACTAAGATAGAAGAGGTGGCATCATCCATTCGTCTGTCTCACTACAACAAGCAGAAATCGATCACCATCAAAGCCAACTTAATGGATGGCTACACATTGGGTGAGGCGCTTGATTTCCTTGATGAGCAGGCCATTGAGATGCTACCAGGTGATATCTCGGTGAGCTACTCAGGTGAGTCTAAAGACTTTAAAGAGAACCAATCGAGCATCCTTGTGGTGTTTGCTCTGGCAATGCTGGTCGCTTACCTAGTATTAGCGGCGCAGTTTGAAAGCTTCATCAACCCACTAGTGGTGATGTTTACTGTTCCTATGGGGATCTTTGGTGGTTTCTTAGGTTTGGTGCTGATGAGTCAAGGGCTGAACGTATATAGTCAGATCGGTATGATCATGCTGATTGGTATGGTGACTAAGAATGGTATCTTGATTGTTGAATTTGCAAACCAACTGCGTGACCGTGGTATTGAGTTTGAAAAAGCGATTGTTGATGCATCTGCTCGTCGCTTACGACCAATCATGATGACGGCCTTTACTACGTTAGCGGGTGCGATTCCATTGATCACCTCTACAGGCGCAGGCTACGAAAGCCGAGTGGCCGTGGGTACGGTTATCTTCTTTGGTATGGGCTTTGCGACCTTGGTGACGCTGTTTGTTATCCCGGCTATGTACCGCTTGATCTCTGGCGCAACACGATCGCCAGGTCATGTGGAAGCTGAACTTAATAAAGCGCTGAGTCACGACACTGTAGGTCGAACTTCCCACGGCTAATCAAAGATTAGAGTGCTTATCTGATAAAAGCCTGCTTTTGCTCCTAGCGAACAGCAGGCTTTTTTTGTATAACAACAAGGCTCAATAAAATAGAACAGAATAAGGAACTCAAAGTGGCTGAATTCAAATACAAAAATTTGTCCCAAGAAGAACAAGATAAGCTGGATGCGGCGACTTTTCGTCGTTTGCTTGCACACCTAGATGACAATAAAGATGTGCAAGATCTAAGTAGTTAAGAACTAATTAAACTATCAAATTGAATTTTAAGTTATTGAATTTTAGTTTGTTAAGTATTGTTTTTTTTGATTGAGTTTGATTGTTCATAATCAAAATACTCTGAGTATGTGTTTGAAAATGAACACTCGATACTTTCGCTTCTATGTTAGTACTAATAGTCAGATCTACAAGCCATATAACGATACACTAACCTTTCCGCTACCTAAGTGCTTCTAAAGCTACCGATGTATGACCTAACTAAAATTATACACCTCTCGACATCTGTTCTTTGTCTTGATCTGAATCGCCACTACTTCAGTAGGGTCTGATCTGATAGTTAGATCAATCTCTTTCTCAATCGAGGCTATTTCTTCGTCGATTAAGCTAATGACGCGTTTTATCGAGTATATCACTCGCTCATGAGTATTAGCGATTTCACTAGCTTCCAAACGGTTTGATTCTCTCAGTCTATCCTTTTTTAAGCACTCAGACGACGAGATAATGATTTGATATTCCTTACATTTAGACTATCTGGTGTCCACAGATGAGCGCGGCTCGCCATACAAAGCCAGCATATGTTAATCCGATTTATCGGTCTTATGTACAAGCCCCAATGATTGAGAGAACTTTTTTGCTTTGCCGGGGTTAGATATAAACACCAAAAAAAAACAGCCATATGTAGGTAAAAAGCTATTGACTCATGATAGATACCAGTCGACTCCATAGTGATTAAGATATCTTCTGCTTTACACTTGGCTGTTTTTAGCAACCAAGAGCTTAAGTCAGAATGAGCCCCTTTGTCGTTCTTAAACTTACGATAGCGTTGTCCGCTCTTGGTTTGATCGCTAAGTAAACAAACATCTAGACTTTCCTTACTTACATCAATGCCAACATTTATACTCACACAACGACTCCACTTGTACATTCAGCATCATTAGCTGTCGAGCTATGCGCTTGGATACCATCCAGTATTTGAGTAAGTAAAATCAGGGGATAATCTACAGAGCAATGTCTAGAATTATGTGGTGGTCCGTTATAACTGACCACCACAATTTATCGATGATATTCAGTGCTAACCTATTGTTCATCAGAATCAATATTATCGGGTAGCTTGAAATTTCGCATATGATACATCATGTTTGCGTTAAGGCGAGCTTGTTCATTAACACTTAGAAAATCAATCCGTCCATTCGGGAGCTTTCTTACTTTGAGTATTCCTTCCATAGATATATCAGCATTCACATGAAACTTGCCTTGTTTAATAATATTATGCAGATAGTGAAATCGTAGTTCGAATTCCGACCTAGTATCTGGTGTATCATATGCTTCAAAATTCATGAATCCTCCAATATTATCCGAAAGAAATTAGCCCAACAGGTTCTAGATCTAACTCAAATACCCAAATCAAACTTAATCCATGTGGTAGTCTGAGAGCGTTAGAATCAATCGATAAGAAGCACCCCTCATTGGTCGGAGCTCCTTCATATGTTTCTTTGAGTCGCCCTGACTTCCACCAACCTCGCTTCAAATTGGAACTGCTTGCCTCAGTCGCCTTCATGAAGTGTGTGGTAGGTATTGCTGGAGTAAAACTACCAAAATAAGCAGGAAAAGCTTCAACATTAGCACAAGTGTCAATCAAGCAAGTTTTATCTAGTGAAGGCTTATCTGTTGATGAGAACCGCCCAGAAGGCAGAGGAAGATTTTCTGGACTGTCAGTAAGATACGCCGTCAGTCTAACTAGTCTCAGTTTGTCTTTGTGCCAAACTTTTTCACAGTAGTCTAAGTAAATACGATCCCCGTGTAGCGGTGTTGGTTGTTTAGAGCGTATCCAATTTATAGCTTGGGATTCAAAATTTGTGATTCTTAAGTTATCTAAGCGAGTTGGATTGTACTTTCTGAAAATGGCTTCGATATGTTTGTACTCCGGTTCCTTTGCAACATTATGCAAGGCTACATTAAACGCGTAGCGAACTTTATCGGACCAGCGGTTAGGGCGCTCTGTGTTTCCATAATACCCTTCAGCCAACAACTGCTCTAATTCTAAGCTAGCCTCTAAAGATAGTGGTGAGCATGTTTCTTGCAGTATTGATTCTGCTTGAGCCAGTACAGAAGAACTCACCACGCCTAGCTTCATTAATCTGGGCCAGTTGGATCGAATACATTCCGCCCATGTAGGTAACTCAACATCATCGGATATGCTTTTATTAGTTGCACCATTGAAGCGAGCCGCCAACGTATCCAAAGCCTCGTCAGCAGACTTTGATCCTTGCACTGTAGCTCGTCTAGTAATGCGCACTAAAACTGAATATCTACCGACATGTTTGCAGTTTTGTTGTATCGAATTAAAGTCAAGCTCTTTAGCTAAAGCTTCCCAGGCTTGTTGTGATGTAGATGTTTGCTCAAGAGCACCACAAATTAAGTCGGGATGAGAGCCACTGTTCATGGAAAAAGCTTTAGCTCCAAATAATTGGACGAAATCTGGGTAGCTCTTTGATAACCAAATCAGCATCTCTGATGCTTTTTCGCGCCTTAGCCATGTAGGGTGATCGATAACATGAAGAATTAGTTTGGCTAAGCAATCAGATAAACTGTCGTCATTCTCTAGAAACGTATATCTATCAGCCTCTTCTAGGCTTCCAACCATTAAGCTAGTATGTTCATTTGTTAGTTTTAGGACCTGGGCTTGTTCGTCATAAGGGCAATGACTCGCTAACCATGTAATTAAACTTTCTGCTATTCGCCAGCTCTCAGCATAACGCTTATCCACAATTAAAGGCGAAAGTAGGTTAACTAAATCAGAAACAGAACTATCAGTTTGCAGAAGTAGTGATTTTCCTTGTTCAACAACCGATGTAGTTCCATTCCATAATGACCACCCACCACTCTCCATAGCACTCATTGCTGAGATGACTTCGTTTTTTGCTTCTGAATTATTCCTACGGCGTAGGTGTCTAGACGCATTAGATAAGGCTACGTTAGCCTCTTCAATAGAGTTAGAGCTGCCAAAAGTCCCTGGAAAGTGAATTGTATCGGAATCTTTTGTTTCTGCTTCTCTATTATCAGATTTTGAGCCTTCTCTTGATGGAATTTTAGTCAAGTCTGGGCCTGACTGGGCGATGCTCTCCGGAAATCTTGTTGCGAAAATTCTTTTGACATGCTCATTTAGATTGGAGGCTAGCGATGAAATGAACTCTAAACGGTCATTTAAACTATCAAATTCAGACTCGCAAATAATCTCCACCCTATCAAGAGCTAGGTCTAGCAAAGCATTGTCATTTGCTAACTTGTTGATTAAAAGGCTATAGGCATGCGCAAACTTGTCTCTGTGGCGTGAATCGCCAAATTGGAAGCACTCCAACAGAACCCAACATAGCTGCCAATCTGCCCTAGGAATCAGAGGGGTAATGAGAGATAAAATTGAGTCTTGTTCATCCAGAGCAGCTCCAGGGAAACGAGTGCCTTTTAGCGTTGAAACTCTGTCTATATCTCCACGAGTAACTTCTTGATACATTTGTTCAAGTGTTCCGTAGGTTTGGCGAATAAAGTAATTTACAGCGCTTTGAACGGAGCCTCTTTGACACAAAGCTCCAATGAAGTCTCGTTTAGCGTATCTAACAAAGCGCTGGAAAGTCATCTCACCATCCGCGGCATCTAGTAGTCCTGCTATTTGACATATGACTTCTGGTTCAACGATGTATTCTTGATCAACAGATTCTAGTGCAGTAATACTTAAACCTAGTTGATCTTCCTTGTACCAACTAGGTCCCATGGAGAATGATAAGACAAGTTGATAAGTTTTTTTCGCTTGGTCCGAAGCATCTAACCTTGTGTAAAGTGGAATTATACTTAACAGCTCCGGAATGAGCTCATATCTGTTCTCTAGGTTAGATGTTACGTATTCTTTCCAACGATCCAGCAATAGAAATGCTTGATCCTCTACTTCTACGTCTAATGGCTTACTAACAACAGTTGTTAGAACTTGGTTTAGAATACTTCTAAAGCCTTCTGAGTAGATACCACATTGGCAGTCAAATTGCTCCTCGATAAAATTGAGTAAGTCACAAATTCCACTAGGATATATGTCAGTAATTAACTCTGTAATTGATTGATATATATTAGGAAGAATGCCCTCTGGCAAGCCATAGGCGTCTTCCCACTGAACACGCTGCGCGAGACTGAACCTTAAGTGGTTTAAAATATCTTGATTTAGAGTTTTCCAGACAACTTCTAACCCTATTGTGTCCTCATTTTCTTTGAACCGCCTTGCGGTACCATCACACCAAGCAATGGCACTACATATTGAACTAAGTCCATTTAACCATGAACTTGAAGATAGGGGGATTAACTTGGGGCAGGTGAATTCAGGCTCAATAAACGCTTTATGCTTCCATACTGCCATACCATTTTCTAATTCAGAATAATCAATAGTAACATTGTCATCAGCAACAAATGATATAGGTAAAGGTACGTCATCCGCAGGCTCTCCTAGCGCCAAAACAATGCTTTTCGGCGCACCCAAGGATAGATAGCAATCAATGATGCTCGGATGTACTTTATTCTGCTCATTCCAAGCATCTGAAACTAAAGTTTCTACATCAGAAAAAACTTGGTCAAGCAACTCCTGGTCATAATTTACTTCGTATCTTTCGCATAGACCCTTATATAACGGAACTGCAAATACGATTGGTTCTGCTATCTCGCTTAACGGTCCGGAGTAATACTTTCGCAATTGAGAAATGGACATATAACTGCTAGTAAAACACATCGATGTAGCTTGCGTGTAAGTTAGCATTTCATTTAGAACAAGGTTGCGTGCATCCTTATCTCTTACAGTTTCGTCTATAGCTTTCATCCAATAATACTGGAAATTAGAAAGTAATAACCGCGAGCTATCATCCCCTGCACGAATTTTTAGAAGGAACAGCTGTATTTGAAGGTCATAGATATTTAGGAACTCTTTATAAGAAAGTCCATTTTCGTTAGATACTTGTTCAAGAGCTTCTGTTAAGTACTTCTCTACGATGCCTAACAACTCTAAAGCTGTCTCATGGCTGTTTGAATCTACAAGCTTCAATGCAACGACAAGCGCCTCTTCTAACGGTATAATTAACTGTCCATACCGACTTGCATGCTGCAAAGCTTCTTGTTCTTTTCCAATACAGATTAAAGCACTTGCCATTAAATCAGCAGATTGAGCAAACAATGTGTTATACCGGAACTGAATTCTTTGGCAAAGCAAAAGGATACGAACCGTTTCAACCAGGCTACCAAGCTCTGTTGCCGCTTTCAAAACACCTTTAAGATCTTCTAGGAGAGTATCAGGCTCGATGCCTTGATACACACAATCGTCAATCCATTTTTGAGTACATAGAGCAACCACTTGTGCTTTGTCAGTACCTTCAGCTTTAAGACCATGGTAGATCAAATTGAGTAAGCAGTATTTTTTTTGTATTTGCTTCTCACAGTGTTCAGCTAACCGTAACTGGACATCCTGTTCTCGTAATGCTGTCTTCTCAAGAAGAAAATCAGAAAAAGAAGAGTGATATATCGTCGTTTCAGTTGGGCTCAATAACAAGTGTTGTATTCTTCCAAGAGTGCCTAAAAGTATGGCTTGTTCATTTGAGTTCAAAATCTCTGTAAAGTGACTGATAGAGATCCCCCAACGCAAACGAACCGCTATTGCTAGCAAGTTTACGGCGTCGTTATCCTCTTTCAGTTTTAGCCACAACAAGTCGTAATACTTTCGAATGCTGCCGTCTATTAATGGCAAACTTTTTAGTTCGTCATTACTTGTACCTGAATTCACGAGATCAATTAAGTAACGAAGATATAGTGGATGCCCTTGCACTCGTTCGCAAATCAGACTTACAGTTTTTGAGTTAGCGTGCTCTGCAGTAAGAGCACCATAACAAAAATTTTGAACTGCACTATCACTGAGAGAAGGCATAGAAATGCATGATTCGCGATTTAGCCTATTACCTAATCGAGTCGCAAACTGTTCATAGTTTGGTGCAGAAAGAACAATTACCACTCCTGATGGCAGTGTCATAGGTAATAGACCAATGAACTTAGTCAAGGTGTCAGTATCTTGTCGTTCAACTTCATCCAGTCCATCAATAAATAGTATCCCGGTTTTCCCATTAGAAGAGTATGTTTCACTTAACCGTAACAATAGCTGCTCTGTTTTATTTATGAGCTCTGGGTAATCGAGCGTTTCTATGCGTCCAGGAGTGCCTGTAATGAACATCGAAACTTGCATGTTAAGCCAGTTGAAGAACTCTTGAGGTTGAGCTAATCGAGTTGCATTTTTGGTGCTTACTCTTGGAGTAAAGCTGTATGTCCCGAAGTGTTCTAAAGAAGAGGTTTCTGGTGAATATGTCTCACAAAATGTTGATTTACCAATACCATGGGCCCCGTTAATGAAAATATAGCTACCGGTTTGTGCAGAGATAAAGTCATCGAATTGTTCAGTGAATGCTTTCCTAGAGGCTAAGCGTTGACTGGTTGAATGTTTTTTATTCGTTTCAATAGCAATGCCAAAGCTGTTCAAAAAGTCATATAGCTTAGATATAGATATAACACCGATGGTTTTTTCTATGGAAACCCGAATAACACCAACGCAAACATCATTGCAAACTAGTGCCGCTCCAGAAAAGCCCTGATAGTCGCTTAAAGATATCGGTTCATCTATACTTATTTCTATATCTGAGCCTAACTTAAGGCTTTCGAAAGTTTGAACAATCGATCCTTCTAACCGATGTCCCATAGTTAGCTTGCTAGCAGGCCATCCATAGGAATAGAAGCGGTTTCCACCTAAAGGTAATAAGTCACTAAGCTTGATTGGAGAGATGTCACACACAGCTTCTAACTCTACTAAAGCGATGTCTAACTTTGCGTCATGTCCAAGAACACGAGCTTTCAGTACTGAAGGGGGGGAACTAAAATTAAAAGTGACACTTACTTCTGAATCACTTTCAATTGCTTCGGCTACGCAATGGTAGGCAGTTAATACGATTTTCGATGTAATTAGTGAGCCTGTACCTGATTCTTCACCACATTCAATCTTACAAATTGCCACTTTCATTTCAGTATCTAACATGATTATTCCTTGGTGATTTCTATCCAGTTAGTAGCTTCTTCTTCAACAATGAAAGTAGCGCCTGTAGTTGTTTGGAAATTTTTAATCTCTCTCGATTCTGGAGTCGAGTAGTTAAAATAGAGAGTCCTCGTAAAACTCGCATCTCTATCGACTATTGCTCGAAGAAGCTCAATATCAGGGTGATTATGTTTGCTTCCATTCGAGGAAATGAAATACATTGGAGCATCTATAGTGTAAAGTAGTTCTGGGCTAGTATTATAGTTGCTTCCATGGTGAGATATTTTAATTGCATCAAACATCATGGACTCACCTTGTGACTTCATTTTAAGAAGTTCTTTCAAAACCTCCTCAGCCCACGCGTCCGCAAGCATTAATACTCGAAGACCATCGAGTTCGATAACAGTAGCAATAGAGCTTCCGTTAGTCGGTGAGTTGTCTGGTTTGTATACGTCTTCAAGATTTTTCCTACGTCCTGCAGATATGAGTTTATTGCCTCTAGCTTGCCCTTCACTGCTGTGCTCAAAATTAAGCTCGAAAGCATCGTCAATAGCAAGGTCCGAACCTATAGAACCAACGAAGCCATAGCGTCTTAAATCTCGCTTCCATGACTTAACTAGACCATCTAATCGTTCTTTTGATGGTGTTAGCACCTTTACAAAACCATCCTGAAATCGCTTGTGTTGCACATTATTAATACAAACGCTTTCGCTTCCATCGCCGTCATTCCAAACATACCCTCCAGCATGAATCAAAGATGCTAATGTTGAGCCTTGACGTGCGCTGATTTCGTCGTAAGTTGAGGTTGCATTAAGCTCTTTGGGGTGACCTCGTCTATTAATTGCATTTATGACCTCACAATCTTGAGGTGATAATTCAGTTTCATTCAATGAAGTCAGACTTCGTAGGCTGTTGTGCCAGATACCTTCAACAGAAACAATATTGTTTGTTTCTGAATGGCTGTTTAATAGAAGAAAGCGAATGATGCCTCCAATATGATCTGCATCAATGTGGGTAACGATAGCTAAATTTAAACATGCACCGCTACTTGCGATTTCTTCTAGGTCTTGTCGTATGTATGAGTTGAAAGTTCTGGCATATCCAGCATCTATAAGGATGTTTGTCTTGTCTGAACTTATTAGAAAAGCATCCCCGTTCTCTGCGGGGTACATCTTGATTCTCATGGAACATCCTTCTTATCACAACTGCATATAGAGAACTAACAAATAGCTAAGCAAATAGTTTTATATTTTCCATTTTACTTAACTTAAAGGTTTTCTTCTAACTATTTGTTAGGGCGATAAAAAAGCTTTTTAGCTGAGTGAAGTTGGCTGCTCAATTAGAAGTTTGCAATACCTGAAGTAATCCATGGATTGCTACTTAGCAAAATCACTGGCACGTTTCTGTCCATACGTGTGCCAGCGTCGATCACGGCAAACACACCTTTGCCCCTTTTCTTGTTAGCCCTTCTACTCATTTACATCTCATAGACTTGAATTATCCCTAGTCAAATCTATCCGATTGAATTGAAAGTTTAGCTTTCCTGTTGTTCGCTGACATTTTGCGGTATAGCAATACTTAATGTGCTCTAACTTATTGATTGCTAATTGAACCAATACGATTAAAAATCCATTATGTAAAAGAAAAAGACGACGATTTGTCGACTAATAAGCGTTAGGCATATTCGCCAAATTGGAGTAAATTGCACGTTCAGACTTGGTGTATCGGTGTAGAGGTAAAAATGAAGTTAGATGCTGTGTTGTGGGACTATGATGGAACTCTTGTAAACTCAGTCCCTAAGAATATTGATATAACAAAAGCTATCTTAGCCGTTGTTGCACCACATTTAACTGGCGAGTTTTTACCTAAGTATTTACGCGACGAAGAGTCGTATCATGAAGCCAACCATAGTGCTAAAAACTGGCAAGAACTTTACGTTGACTATTATGGGTTAACACATGAGGAAATGTTGATTGCTGGAGGTATGTGGGCGGAACATCAAGAAAAGAATACAACGGAAGTAATGTTGTTTGATGGCATCAAAGATGTAGTCACTAAGTTTTCTTATCTTCCTCACGGTATTTGCTCGCAGAACTCGCAAAACAATATTCGCCGCTTACTAGAGAACAATTCGATATCTGCACCTTTCAAGTCAATAGTAGGGTACAACGATGTTTCCAATAGAAATCAAAAGCCTGACGCACTTGGCGGTCTCAAGTGTATTGAATCGATTTTTGGTCATACCAACAGTCAGCGTTTAATGTATATCGGGGACCATGAAGCAGACGTAAAGTTTGCGCGTAACCTACAAACGGCAATTGGCGGAGAATCACGTGTAATTGCAGTGGCTGCAGCGTACAGCCGCTCAGTACCAGAGTCTTGGGGATGTAAACCTGATTACACGGCACGTACAGTCGATGAACTTTTTGAGATCATCGGAAAATACGCATAACAAACGACTAAAATTCCAAGATACTTATTCTGCGCGTTATAACTTAAACTCTAACGCTCTTCTGTCCAAAAATGGTTTATAAATGCTAACGATCGCTCCTGCATTTGCTATTAAAGAAGCTCACTCATTTCTGGCACGCTGTCGGCTTGCGCTAACAAGTATTCACACTCTGTTTGGATTAGTGAAACACATAGTTCTATATGTTCACGCTCACCGTCATCGATTCCTTGAGCTTCGGTAAGTCCAACCGTTTCCTTCAGGGCATTCTTTATGGCACCAACGGTTTCTACCATTATGGAAGCCATTTTGGTGCCTGAATAGCCTAGCAGAGCACCGAATTCAGCTAAATCATAGCTGGTAATAGGGTGTTTGAAGTTACCTTTCGGCGGATTTTGAAAGTCTTCGCTTTCCCAATCTCCAATCGACATTGCAAAATATTGAGGGATACTGGCGGCACGCCCCTCATCAGCAGATAATTTACCGCATTGTGAGTTGCGTTTTGCTCCCTCTTGAGCGATAGCTTCTATGTTGACTAAATCATAAAAAGGGGTCAGTTCAAGGCCTTTAGGGGTGACGAAGAAGCTAATATTTTTACCATGAGCATCGTAGTTTAGTGTTGCTAAATTAAAGAGCATCCATCGGATAAGCTTTAGGTTGGTGATTACCGTGTCTATGGTTTTGACGCTCAGTAGGCGTGGGAAAGAAACGCCATCACGCATATATACACCATCGCCTTCATCCCCATTCTGACGCTCGTATTTGTAACCTGGAGGTAAGTCAGTCGCCTGACAGCCATCAATCACATGTTTTCGTTGAACGACATCACGAGCCTCGATATAGGCACGATCGAACCGCTCTATGATCAGTGTCCTAGTCTTCCCAATACGGGTTAACTCAACATTAGCGACGTCCAAACCTGCTAGCTTAGCTAATGTCATGCAAAAGAACTCATTCACAGCAATACACGGTGCTTTACCGCTTTCAAACTTCAGAATGTAGTTCGAACTTAATTTTCCTTCACCAAATCCCCATTCATCACCGCGCTTAAGTAAGTTTAACTTGTTTTGCACACCGGCAACCGAAAGGCGAACCTTACCGTCCCAATACACTAATGGCGCTAGATTTCGCTCTAGTCGCTCTATGAGCTCATCATCAGGTACAAGTCTAAAACTAGTTTCTTGAGGTTCTGATTCTGGAACTCGAAAAGATAATGCGCCAGATGTTTCCGCACCAAGCTTACGAATCAGCCCGAATGTGTTGCTTTTGGAGATAGTGGTGTTTTGTATCATCTCCTCAAAGGCTTCTCCTTCAGGAAGGAGATTTCTGAGATAGTTCTCGATACTACGTGGCGAAGCCTGATCATCGAAAAGGATGTGGGGCGAAATCGGGAAACCAGAGTGTTTCCATTCTTCTTCATAGATGAATGAGAACTCTGTTTCTGTTCCGACGGGGAGAGTCAAACGACCAATTTTGGTATTCGTACCGATAAACACGTCTAACTGTTGTAACTTACTCATACCAACCGTCCTCATTGCCTCTCACGCTGTTTTCAGCTTGGGAGGTTATTTGGCTATGTGGACGAACAAATAGGTTTAAATCGATAAGGCGTAACGATAGCCCTAAGATGTCCATGAGGACGAGTACATTGGCAAAGGTGACACTGGTATCGCCTTTTTCTACTTTCATGACTGTCCTACGAGATAAGTTGGCTTTTGAAGCGAGATCATCAATACGCCAGCCTCTATCGGTGCGTTTTGAGCGAATGGCGCTCCCCAGTGTTTCCATACTGAACTCGGTATTCAAATCAGGCATAGGTTGTGCCTTTACCATCTTACCTTTTTTCATAAGTGCCTTTTAATGTACTTTTGTCACTATTGGGTTCGTCTTTCTATATAAGTTCACTATAACTCACTTTTGTAGTGGTTGTATAAGAAATAATCTATAAGTGCAATTTAAGTTACTTATGGTTGATTTACTAGTTGCATGTTAATTCCAATTAGTGGCAATCTGTTTTTGCTAAACTAGAGTAAGCGTGTCATAAAATCACCATGTGAATAGAATAAGGTTCTAAGCAGCAATGAAAGTTAAAATTGAGAAGACCTGTGATGGTGAAGCTTTCTTCAACATTCCAGAAATACTGCAAGAAGAATTGCAATGGGAAGAAGGCGATCAAATCGAATGGCTCGACAATAACGATGGCTCATGGACTTTACGCAAAGTTGAACTTGAGGATGATACCCAGTCGAAGTCTATAGAGTACATTCTTTCACAACACCCTACTTTAAAAGAGCAAATGGAGGATGTGTTTGAGGACTCTGGTTTGAGAGCAGAATGGTTAACTTCCGCAGTTCCAGCGCTATCTGGTCTAACTCCGCTAGAAGTTGTGCTTAAAGGCGATTTAAAACGCGTTTTAGATGCATTAAATCGTATCAAGTATGGTGATTTTTCTTGAGATGTTTTTCTCTCAAAAGATCAGGTTGATATGTTGATCCATTGGCCATCTCTTTCCGGATGAAGCCTACTTTGTAAGGCAGAGATACGCTATATGGGCTGGAACTAACACGCTTGTACACAATCATAGTGTGTCTAAGAACCTATGTCGCAGAACCAAACAGACTGACTTTCCCTGCTATGTCAGGAAAAGTTGCTTTGTGACAATCGGTAAGTTTCCATTTAAGCCGTATATCCGTACTTCAACTTATTGATCTCTTCTGTCACCAAAATGATACCGGTTATTGTGTCACAGAATGAAAGTGGTGTTTCGTTTTCAAACACCAAACTGGGTTTATTTAACCAGCGTAATGTCGCATAACGATCACCAAAATACTCATCTGCTTCTTTGACCATATCTGCAAGCATAAGAGCATGTTCACTGGCAGTTGGGCTTAGCGTTGCGTTCGGCTTTTTCATTTTTTGCTGGAGAGTACGTAGATTAACGCCAATAATTTTCGCGTAATCTGTCTTAGTCAGACCAAGAGTTAACATTCCTCTATCCAGCATTTCAACAGGAAGCCCTTGACGAATAATTTTTAGGCTATCGATTACGCTATGAGCTTTGCGTTTTTCACCTCCAAGCATTTCATAAGCATCACTGAACATTAAAGTACCTCCGAATCTAACTACACTTACACAATAGGCGTAATTAGATTATTTTAACACGGAAATGTGTCGAGACTTGCTAGTTGCCTACATACTCTTTCCAATTAGTGGCAAGCTGGTTTTGCTACAATAGAACTAATCCAAGTATCGTATTGCTGTATATGTTATAAACGAAAATGGTTCATGAAAAACAGTTACAACTGATGAATTGATAGGGTTGTTAGCTAGTACGAACTAGCGCGTCGGCACAACACATGAGAGGACTAGGATGTTGTTTCTAAGTATAATATTCGCATTGAGTTTAGCTATTGGTGCTTTTACTCTCTATTCGGAAAATGTTCACGTTTGGCTCTCAAAACATATGGATGAATATGAAAAAGAGCTAGAGAAAAACAATCCAGAAGAGCTAAAAAAGCTGAAGAAAAAATACCAGCGTTAACAACCAATCACCTGATTCAACCGTAAATTTTATTAAATTTTCGGTTAATCTTACCGTCATTCATACCAGTTTTCTGGGAAATTCAGATTCAACCGTAAATGAGGTTAAATTTATGGTTATTACTCCTACCTACTAACTCAAGCTTTTGGGAAATACAAAGACAGGCAACACTAGTGGTTGGATATCACTTTTTACCATATGTGGACGCCCCGTTTGTTTCGATTGCAGATAGTGTCCAGCAAATTCACCTTCGCCCCAAAACGTTTTCAGAGCATAAGAAACTATCAATAGATTAATTTGTGTGTAAGCCTGTTGAACCAGTTTTTTAGTTCCAGATACGACAAAGCCACAGGCAATGCCTATGGCTTTGTAAACAGCTACAGAAGGTTTGTCATTCAATACATTCTGTGTGCAGCGTCGGGTGTTTAATCACCAATGCATATGGGAGGGCAAACACCTAGACTTATCGTATGTCCTCGGTGGTCTGCTTTGCAATTAAGCCAAGTTCAATTCGATACAATTACTTCTGGCCAGACAGTAAATCGTAACTCCAAGAAAAAGCAGGGATACCCGAGGCTCTCAAAGTTAGTTTAAAGCTAAGAACCGTATGTGGCAAGCTTGCTTCTGCCCCATTCTGCACCAGCGTCAATTGAGCCAGTTCCCTTTTGCTCTGCCTCATGACTTAGTTTTTACTAATATGTTTAACGTGTCTACATAAGAAGGATACTTCGCTGAGTAACTATGAAAATTCAGCGACTTTGTTAATTGCTCAGTTGCCTATAGGACAGCTATAATTTCAGCTACTACTTAGTTGTTATTTGGTACTGGCTAATATCCAAGTATTGATTAGTCTTATCAGCGACAGGAGTTCACAATGAAAGTTTATGGACAAAAAACGATAGAGGTCGTTGTTGATCGATGTTGTGATATCTGTGGTACTAGCGTGATGGTCGTCGATTCAAATGGCGTAAAGTTAGAAGAGGTTGGTGAACTGACTGCTAACTGGGGATTTGGGTCAAAAATGGACGGTATTACCCACCACCTTGATATGTGTGAAAGTTGTTTTCAAGTTGCATTATCTGCTCTAAAGGGGCATCGTAGAAGCATTGTGATGTTCGATGATGAGCAAGACCTTCCCGATGAAAAATTTGGTCAACAACCTGTTGGTGGCTAAAATCAGACTCGCTTGTTAGTGAAAAAAGCCGTTTCCCAATTGTGCAACAGCCTGTTGCACAAATCAGTCAAAATCAAAAATGCCCCATTTAGCGTTACAAATCCATCACGCAGGCTGGGTCACGCAACTTGCGTGATAACTTACCTTTGCCCCATTATGCGTTTGCAAACTGGTTTCTTCCTGCCACCCAATAATTGAGCAGCAATAAATTTTCTCATGGCTCTATGCAATGTTGTAACTCATTGTAGATTAAAACTCCAATTTCTAGCTTAAGTTGACAGAGTATACTTCTTACTTGAAAGAGAATGCGCCCAGCTCAGTAGGGGCTAAGCCAGGCGCACAAAGCGTGAGGTTAGAAGCGATAGCCAAAATTTAATGTCATCGCGTCTCGTGTTTCGCCTTTGTTGTACATAAAGGTCAGGTTGTAGTTTCGACCAAATTGCTTGTTAAACCCGACCACATACGCCCATTTGTTTAAATCCACTCCGATGTCGTAGTCAAACTCGATATCGCCAGTTTTAACGTGTCCGTCCATTCGTGGTTCAAGACCTTGGTATTCCGCCCCAACAAAGAGTTGTGCTCGATAATCCACCAGCTGATAGCCAACCATAGGTTGTATGGTCGCAATAGGGTCGCCCCACTCAGTGGTCCCCTTAAGGCGTGTTTGTGAAACAGTACCGGTGACCGAGGCAAAAAACTCGCGATACCCTACCGACAGTGTGGTACCGACACCTCGCAAGTCGTATTCAAGGTGCAGAGGAATCCCAACCCTTCCGGTGTCACATAACAGACCGTAGCTTTCACTATCACAAAATTTATCCCCTAGTCCTGGTCGTCCGGGTAGCGTTGGTAGTTGGTTGAGCTTATCTCGGATGAACTCTCCCGCCGCGCCAGTGTATTCGGCATCGACTTTTGCATCGACGTTGATTTTGCCGATGTAGCCAAACACATTCCAAAAAGGAAGAATGTTGATATCACCACGAATGTTTAGGCTCTCGGCTTTGACCGTACCAATTGAGTCTTCAGGATCAAACAGCTCGTTAAGCCTGACACCATCGAGGACAAAGTCGTTAAAGGGGATGTTCATGTTTTGGTTTCGATAGGCGACCGACACCCCATACGGCAGTGGTAAATCGATGCCTTTTCTTCGGACTATGTCGCCCATTAATGGAAAGATGCGATCCAGTTTAACACTCACTTCACGAATGCGAGGGTCGGATACTTCGCTAAGCAGTGTCTGGTGAATAATATCCACGCCGTGCTCTTCACTGTAGAGTGCGACAGGCTCTGCAATCGAAGTAACATGAACCGGTTTATTTTTCTGAGTCCCGGTGATGTCGATCGCTTTCTTGCTTAGGATCAGCTTACCGCTTTCGAGTGTTGAAAAAGTGATGCCTTGACGATAACTCTCCACACGGACACCCTCATATTCGAATGGCTTTGCGTTGGTAATGGTCATCTGTTGAGGTACGCCGTTCTTCACTAAGATCTCAACACGCATAAAGCGAAAGTATGCGATGTCTTGCGGCAAACCATATTTCGAGTAATTGAAGCTGACAATACTGGTGCCATCAGCCAGATCTTTCGCAGTGACGCTATTTGGGTCATAGCTTTGGGCGTAATCACGCAAACGGTATTCTGTGCGAGTGTTACGTTCAATTTCACTGATGGCATCATCTTGCTCATCCAGTTCACTAGGGTTGTATTTAATGCGCAGATCAATGTTGCCCTTTTCGTCGGTATCTTTGACTAGGAAAACTCGAGATGTACGCACTTGGTCGCCGATAGTGATGGTGCGCTCCACATGTTCAACTAAGTGTTCTCCGGCAGTGAGCGAGCTTAAACCCAAGCGAGGTAGATCGTCGCTGATGCCATAGCGTTCAAATACCTCTTGACCATGAGCCATAATTTCTGAGTAGGTTTGTATGCCAGCCGATTGTGGCGCTTGTTCTGCGCTAAGGCCGCCAAAGCTGACAACGGAGCTGATAAGTGCAGTAAGTAGAATTGGTGTGTGTGCTAGTTTACGCATAGTGGTTTAGTTCCAAATCCATCGATTTTCACCCCTATGAAAATTCGATGGTTTGCTATTCACAGAACGGCCATGTTCTGTGTTTGTGTTCATGGGCCATGCTTTATTAAGTGGGCTTGGCAATAATTTTATCGTCGAACACTGCGCGCTAATAATCGGGTTTAGAGGACCCGATCCTACCGAAATAACGTCGGAGCCTTGAACATTGCTGATAGGGCGAAAAACGAAAAAAGCCTGCGTTTTCACGCAGGCCTTGGTGGACAGTAGAACAGTAGGACAGGTTAGATGAGAGTGTTATAGGTACACTTTGTAGTTAAACCAGACGCGGTTTTCATTGATGTCGACGTGCTTGCTACTCGACTCCATGCTGCCCGAGGTGTTTTCGAACTTAACTTGGCCCCAACGGGTTTTATCTGCGCTCAGTGGTGTAGCCGCCATTAAGGTGGTTTTCACTGTGGTTGAGTCAATGTCACCGCTCAAGTAAGTCACTTCTGGGTATAACGCTAAGAACGTGCCATCTTGGCCAGTTTTCCATACCGCGTATGCCGCGCCCATTCCGCCAACTAGGCTATCGTCAGTGACGTTAAACGCACTCATTGACTGGTCAGAGTAAGTCCCGGTTAGAGCGCCAACACGGGCAAAAAACGTTAGTGAGTCAATTGGGGTGCGGAAAATTGAAATGGCACCGAGTGCGGCCGTGGTTGCCGTGTCATTATCGACAACATCAAGCGACACAGCGACACGTGGCGAGACCGAGTTACCAGTATTGAATACATGGAAGTACTGGAAGCGACTATCACTGTACTCGCCTTCTTTGTTCATTGTTCCTTCTAGCGAGAACATCGACTCCATACCATTTTCGTATTGGTAAGAGATAGACCCAGAGGCTTTAACGTCGCCATTATTGCTTGCACCGACATAAAAAGTTGAGTAGGCGCGAGTCATATCTGATGCGTCAAGTGCTTCGCTGTTTGCATTGTCTGCAGCGTGAGCGCCTGAAACTAGCGTAGTGCCGATAAGAGTGGTTAAGAGTGCTTTTTTAAAATGGTTCATAGTGTAGATTCCACAAGTTGTTTTGATTGGGTATGTGGATATTTTATGAGGGAATTTAAAAGCGAGTTAATCGCATATGATGGATTGAACCCATCAAACTTAGCGAAGTGATCGCAAAAGTGCGAGTCAGGTGGACATAAATAGGTGTGGGGTTGAGTATGTGAGCTAGGTAGCCTTTCTTGACACATGCTTGTGCTAGATTGATGCGGTGAATGCATCAAAATATGTGTTATTGGCTGAGTTGTTGTGATGAAGTTTCAGTTTAAATTTCTCTTAATTCAATGCCTTATAACATAAGTATGGGATATTGTTCAGGAGAAATGGAATGAAGAAAATATTGGGATGTTTAACTGCATTAGCTCTAGCCGTTGGTAGCCCAGCACTGTTAGCACAAGACGAAGCCGAAGTAACACTGTTCACTAATGTCAATGTATTTGACGGTAAGAGTAAAAAACTCATCGAAAACGCGAATGTCGTCGTGACAGGTAAGCTCATTAGCCAAGTTTCAAAAGAGCCTCTCGCGGTTGCGGGAGGAAAAGTTATCGATGGTAAAGGGCGTACAATGATCCCGGGCATGATCGATGCGCATTGGCATACATCTTACTGCTGTGCATCGCAATCTACTGTTATCACAGGGGATATCCTAGAAATCGCTATTCGTGGTGCAATAGGCGCTGAAGCGACATTGCTGCGAGGATTTACCACGGTTCGTGATGTTGGTGGTAATCCATTTTCTACCAAGAAAATGATTGATGCTGGTGAGATAATCGGTCCACGAATCTTTCCTTCAGGTCCACCAATGAGTCAAACATCGGGCCATTTTGATTATCGTTCCAAACAATCTGTACCAACAAACCCAGGTGATTCACTGGAGTACTGGAATCGAAACGCACTGTTGTTAGTGGCTGACGGAGTGCCTGAAGTGACTAAGCGTGCTCGAGAAGTTCTACGAATGGGCGCGACACAGATAAAAATCGCTGGAGGAGGCGGTGTTTCATCTGTTTTTGACCCGCTTGACGTGCAAGAGTACACCTACGATGAAATGCGAGCGATAGTTGAAGTTGCTGATACTTGGAATACGTACGTAGCTGCACACATCTTTACTGACAAAGCCACACAAACTGCGCTCAAAGCAGGGGTTAAATCTATCGAGCATGGCAATCTGCTTAGTGAAGAAACCCTCAAATTAATGAAGAAGAAAGGTGCTTGGCTGTCTGTTCAACCACTGATTAATGACGAAGACGCATTTACTTTCAACGACCCGTTTAGTACGCAAAAGTGGATCGAAGTAACAGATGGCACTGATAAAGTGATTGGAATGGCGAAAAAACTTGGCGTGAATATGGCCTGGGGAACGGACATGTTATTCGATCCTGTGACCGCGGGTAAGCAAGGTAAGTTTGTAGCGAAAATGCAGCGTTGGTTTACACCCTATGAAATCATGAAAATGGTAACGTATGACAATGCACAATTGCTTGCACTATCAGGGCCAAGAGTACCTTATAAAGAAGGTAAGTTGGGTGTGATAGAAGAAGGAGCCTATGCTGATCTTATTCTGGTTAACGGTAACCCTCTCGAAAACATCGATTTAGTCGCCGATGCCAGCCAGAATTTTGATCTTATAATGAAAGATGGACGTGTTTTTAAGAACCAGCTTTGACATGCTAAAACCAAACAAGCTCAGCCAATGACTGAGCTTGTTTGGTTTACATTGAAGTAATAGTAGGCGTTAGAACGAAGTACCTTGATAAACTCTTACATCAGGTGAGTTGATAACAAAGGCAGGTTTACTTGAGGTGTCAACGGAGGGAAGGAAGAAAGGTGAAAGCATGGATGAGTAGCTTGGTGGGATTCGCTTTGCTAGTGAGTAATATAGCAAACGGGTCTTCGCAGACGACCGAACTTTCATGGGAGCAGCTTATTCCGATGAAAGCGGAGTTTGACGATCCTTATGCCACGCTAACCGCAGACCAATTGTATGATCTCTCAGTTGTCGCAGCGTTTCGTAAGCAGCAAACATCTGAAACTCCGCCGTCTCCACAAGCAACAAAACAATATCAAGAAACAATGGATGCGTTGCAGCAGCAGGGAGTACCTGTTGATGAACTGTTGTCAAAGCGAGCAGAAATATCGGCCAAGCGAAAACAAATAGCCAGCATGCTGGATTATTCTCTGGATCAAAAGCAGGTGAAGATACCGGGCTATTTATTGCCTCTAGACTTCAAAGGAGAGTTAACCACGGAGTTTTTCCTCGTTCCTACGGTTGGCGCCTGTATTCATGTCCCACCTCCACCACCAAATCAAATGGTACTGGTCAAATTTCCGCAAGGCTTCGACTCGAGTGGGCTGTATCCTCCCGTTTGGGTTGAAGGCCATATAGAAGTGGGAAAAGGCCAGTCTCAACTGTATCTGACTGACGGTCAGGATGATATTACCTTCGGTTACAGCATTGATGCGAGCAGTGTTAAACACTATCAGTAAAGCGATGCCTTCTTAATAATGAAGCATTTCGTTGCGTGGCTTTAAATTTAGGAAAGGCCAACTTATAAGTTCCTTTCTTGTCTGCGATAAAGCAAATCAGAAAACAACTTGGCGATACTTAGTATGATCAGCACGTAGACCAGCATCATTAATGGTATTTCGATACTATAGTAAGGTGTGAGGTTTAACGCGCTCGAAGAAAGCACCAATAGTAAGTTAACCCCAAGCACGCGAAAGATTCCCAACCGCACCGTATCGAACACTTTCCAAATAGCAATAATATTCATGAAGTAAAAAGCGAGTAACTGCCACAACTCGGAGAAGGCTGGCATGATCAGCGAATACTGTAACAAGTAGAATCCACCCAAACCAATGGCGCCCAAAAACGCATCTCTGATTGCACTGCGAGGTAAGGGAGGGAGATTGGTGGCAAAGATGCCAGCAATCATAGGGAACACGAAGCCTCCGGGCACGGGCAAGTGGACCCATGCCAGTATACAGGCAAGGAACGTACTGGTACCTTGCAGCACTTTTTTCCAATCATCACTAATATGTTGCCTCAGACTCCGTTTCCTTAACGAAGGCTTGTGGCTTGAATAACGCTGAGCTATTTCAAGCAAGCCTGCAGGTAGCAGGGACTCAGTCGGCGGTCTTTTCCACGTCGATTCAAGGTTGTGTTCAATGCCTGCGAGGTAATTGGCCAAGTCACTGGGCTTATGGCTGAGGCTGTCAAGAAGATGCACAATCACATCGACTTCTCTCACTCTTTCTAGCCACTGGTGCTGATAATACTTCAAGTCGTAGCTGCCATGATTCGGCAGCTCAAGCAAGTGATGAAGCTGACTGACATTGCGCTGAATATGCTCAATGTTCTCGCTAGTTAGCCTGCCATTGTGATAGTGATTGAGCGCTCGCTGTAACTCGGCATGTAGCTGCCAATAGCGATGTGCAAATACCGTCTCAGTACTCACTGGCCAAATTAGGCGATATATGAAGGTAAATACACCAATTCCCAGTAAGGTTTCTTGTAACCTTAGGATGATGTAGTCAAAGGTATTTAAGCTGTCAAAACCTCCCATACAACAGATGATGGTACATACGGTATAACCTTGCACAAAAATATATCCGCTCCTTTCATCGCTCGCCATAAATAAACTCGCGGCCAGTAGCAAGGTATAGAACACGATAAACAGAAAATAGTCTTGAGAGAAACAGATAATCAAAAACAGTGCGTAACCGGTACCCAACAGAGCGCCAAGCAAACGGTTCTGACCTTTTTGCAAGGAGTGGGCGAACGTTTCGTTTAACGCGAGCACTGCCGCGGTAATGCCTGCCCAGTAAGGCTTATCCCATTCAAACCAAATCGCAAGGCAGAGAGCACTGACGATCGCCAATGCTGCTTTGATCGCTTCTTTTGTCGTGTGATTGAGCATCTTGACGCCTTATTGTTTGATTATTTTAATCGATGCCGTCATTCCGACGCGCAATTGCACATTGTTCGGCATCTGCTTTAACGTCACTTTGACAGGAATACGTTGAGCAAGTCGAATCCACTGAAAATTGGGGTTCACGTTTGGCAGTAGTTCATTGCCTGTTATACCGTCTTGCTTGGCAATGCCGTAGCCAATGCTAGTCACTTCAGCTTCTAAAGGCTGGTCTGGGTCGATGAGTAAGGTCACGAACGCTTTATCATTGGGATCGACACCTTCTAGATCGGTTTCTTTGAAATAGCCCTCTACCCAGAAACTATTGGCATCAATCAGCGCAACAACCGGACTGTTGGCGACAACCTGAGAGCCGACCCGCAAATGAAAATTACTAATGAAACCATCGGTTGATGCGTAGACTTTGGTGTAGTCAAGGTTGAATTTGGCCTCTTCAACCATGGCTTTGGTTAGGTTTAAGTTAGCCTTAGCTGAGTCGACCGCGTTGTTCAAGTTATTGAGCGTGAGCGTCGCAACAGAGCCCGGTGTCCGGCTTTGTAGCGCGAGCGCACGCTTTTCTTCATTGAGCGCTTTATCGAGGGCGGCTTGGGCTTGTTCTTGAGATGCAATGGCTTTGTGATATGCCGCTTGATACATGCTGTCATCGATTTCAAACAGCAGATCGCCTTTCGTGACCCGGCTGTTGTCTGAGATATGAATGGCGGTCACTTGGCCAGTGACGCGAGGTGTAATCGAGACGATATAGGCACTGACGCGACCATCGCGTGTCCACGGATTTTGCGTGAATATCGAATAAAAGTTGGCGATCACGGCTCCAGCCCCCAGTACTAGGAGCAGAGTCACCAAATAGCGCTTAACCATTTCCTTCCCCTTATTAAACAATCGAAATAACTTGGCTGAACGCGCCAGTAAAAATCACAAACAGACATATCTCTGCCAGAGTTGGGTGAGAAATGTATCGATAGAGCCCAGTTTTGACGGACATTTTGGTGGTTAGCAGGGTAAGCCCATACGCAAGGGCAGCAACTAATAGCAGTGGCGTGAAATAGACTTCACCCCAAGCGATCTCATGAGGGATAGCGTGCATAAATGATCTCTGTATAGCGTCTTTGCCGAGAGAGTAACTGCGCTTGGTGTAATTCAACACTCGCATATGTAGGGTCGTATCCATCAACCTATAAGAGATTGGTGACTTCGGTGTAATCAATAAATAGAGAGATGATTAGAGCGGCCCAATAAGCATTAATGTCCAATTAATTGATGATTCGAATATGTAGGATTTGGTCCTTCATATGCGATTGGTTTGCGTTGAAAAAAGCGTCAATACTGAGCTCATCAACACCAAAAAGACGAACTCATCTTTAAGGTTCACTTTAGGTAACCCTTATTAGACTTAATCATAGAGAGAGACCAAAATGAAAAAACTAGTCGCTTTATCAATTGCAGCCGCTATCACTTCGGGCGCAGCTATGGCCAATGTGATAGTTAATGAGACAACTACCAACAAAGCCGTTGCTGAGACACACGACTTTTTCCTTGAAAAAGGAAATCGCGTTAAGCTTCAATTCCCTATTGTAGAGTCGCATTTTGCTTGGCAAAACATTAGCCGCTTCTATAACACGGCTCAGATTGAACGTGATGGCGCAGTTTATCAATTTTCTTACTCTATCGATGACAATATTGGCAATATCAAAGCCACCGTTCAAGGCAAAGAACTTACCCTTAACCAACATTTAGATAATTATCCAGTTGATGCTTTCCTAGTGGTTAAAAATGGTGAGATTGTTTTCGAGCGCTATAACACCATGCGCAAAACAGATAAACACAACTGGTTTTCAAACTCGAAAATAACCACTGGTATCGAACTCGCGAAACTAGTCGAAGAAGGTAAAGTTAACGAACAAGATCCAGTGTCAAAATACATACCGGAGCTTAAAGGTTCAGCTTGGGATACGGTGAAGGTTATCGACGTAGCAAACATGGCGACAGGTTTGAATGCAACAGAACACGACGAACCCAATCCAGATTCACGTACCAATCCAGAGCAGCCATTTTTTAAATGGTTAGTTTCTATCGGGGTATTTGACGGCGATTCAACACAAAAGCCGCTTGATGTATTGAGTGAAATGACGCGCCGCCAAGAAGCGGGTAAAACATTCGAATACAACTCGATCAATACGTTTGTTCTCGCTCGAATCATTGAGAATGTTCGCGGTCTGCCAATGAACGAAATTATCAGCCGCGACTTATGGCAGAAAATGGGTGCAAACAATGATGCATACACGGTTGTTTCACCGATCGGCGGTTACCCACTCATGTTTTTCTCAATGAACTCAACCATCGAAGATATGGCTAAGTTTGGTATGCTATTGACGCCATCAGGGTCGAAACTGGGTCAGGGTGCGGTTTCTGACAAAGTCGTTCAACGAATCCAAGCTTCTGGCAAACAAGAAGCATTCGAAGGTGGTTATGTTGGTAAAGTGATGGCCAATTCATTCTATAACGATAGCGGCCTTAAAAACGGCTACATGTTTGACACTATCTTTGAAGATGGCGATTTATACAAAGGCGGCGTTGGCGGTCAGGGTATTTACATTTCACCGGACAAAGATCTCGTTGTTGCGTTTTTCTCCACAAGCACAGGTAAGAACCAAGAAGAAACCTATGCCCGAGAAATCGCAAAATACTTCGCAGACAAGTAATATAACTGTAACGAGTTATTTTAAAGAAATTGCACTAGCCCCGACTCAAGTCGGGGCTTTTATCGAGGAGAGTATGTTCTAGAAAGTGAGCGCAAGTGGTGGCACTCCCTAGAAGATAGTCATTCTATTTTTGAACACTTCAACAATGATTGGACCTAAAATGGCACTGAATATCAGACAGTCTAAGCGCTCTCTTTGGTTGGTTTACTTTGCCCCAATTGTGCTGGTTGTGTGTACTGTCGCGATACTCACATCATTAAGCGTTAGAGATACGTTACGCGCTTTGGGCGATAGTTATGCAGAAAGTTATAGCCGGGTCGTGTTGAATGTCTCCATGGAGAACAAATCGGCTTTAGTTGCGCCGCAAAAGTGCGGCTTTTTACAACAAGTGCTTCGTTATGAGAGAGAAATATTAGAGATGCAAATAGTCTCTAATAACCAAATTGTTTGCTCGTCATTGGGAGAGGTAGGAACCCGAGATATTGTTAATATAGAAACACTTAGCCATACCTCTCAGATGATTCAGCTAGCATCAATGCCCATGTCTAAAAAGGACATATCAGTTGCGGTAATTAATAGGAAAGTTATTCACGGGCAAGAATACTACGCCGTATCCCTCATCGATTTAGATTACTTGCGTGCGAGTTTAGGTTATCGAACTGACTACAGAACCAGTTCAACGGCGCTTTTTATTGGTGAAGATTCAGCCCCTCACAATACGCCACGTGCCTCTGGTTGGTTTGCTTATGTCGCGGAAACGGACATTCCTCAGCATCAAATCCAAGTTATCGCGAGCAACGAATTTATCATAGAGAAAACCTGGTTTTACTTTTTGGTCGCGATCCCGGGGACTTTGACCGTGTACATTGGTTTTTTCTTTATTCGTCGACACTTTATTCGCAATCAGGGCTTTCATAATGAAGTGAAACAAGCCATTCGTCGCAAAGAGTTTATCTTGCATTACCAGCCGCAAATGGATTGCAATACGAGAGAACTATCAGGTGTTGAAGCATTAGTGCGTTGGATGCACCCTGAGCGCGGTTTGATCTACCCAGATGTGTTTATTCCCGTTCTAGAAGAGTTTGATCTCATTGACCAACTGACGGATATTGTGGTCGAGAGGGCCATCAGCGATTTCTCCTCTTATTCTTTTTCTCAAGCTTTTCATTTAGGGATTAACTTTCCTCCTGGTTATTTTGTCTCTTTTGACAAGCAGAGGTTACTGATTGAACAAGCCGCGCTACTGAGAGAGCGAGGTATTCACTTGGGGTTAGAGATCACCGAACGCCAATTACTGGATAGCAGTGCTAAATCCGCCATTGCGTCTTTGCGTCAGTCTGGTTTAGAGGTGCTGATTGACGATTTCGGAACAGGGCAAACATCTCTCGCCATGCTGGAAACTACGCCAATTGATTACCTCAAAATAGATAAGTGTTTTGTCGATAGCATCGGGTCGCAAAGCGTAACAGCACCAGTGCTGGATGCAATTATCTCTATGGCAAAAGGTCTTGATTTAAACATAATCGCTGAGGGGGTCGAAGAGCAAAATCAGGCGGATTATCTTGTCTCTCGAGGGGTACATATCCACCAAGGCTACTTGTACAGTAAACCCGTTCCGTTTGAATCCCTCTCACTACCAGTTGAATGATGATCTCTCGGCACGACAACCCGTCAGTACCGTCTTGAACCGCTTGTATGGATAATAAGCACTCCAATCGGGTAAGGTGAGACCCAGACTTTAGCTGCAACTAAAGTTCTTCTATCTGGTAGTTCGATTGAACAGTGGCTCCTCTATTGAGAGACCGATAACAAGTACGAACGCCTGATAGAACTCCAAGCACCACACTCGAATAGTCKWCTGGGTCTCGARCCCGCATTTGCAAGCAWGAGTTAGCTTATTATGAATACAAACACACTTCAAAACATTAATGTTGGCGTTGATACTGGTAAGTCTCAATTAGACATCTATATCCGTCCACTCGACATTTACTTCACCGTATCAAACACCGATAAAGGCATCAGCGATGCCATTAAAATCATTAAGAAACACAAACCTCAACGCGTCGTCATCGAGGCTACAGGTCGATTAGAAATGCCCTTCATACTCGCTTGTGATAAAGCCAAATTGCCTTATGTTGTTGCCAATCCACTACGCATTAAAAGGTTTGCTGAAGCCATTGGCCAACGGGCTAAGAACGACCGTTTAGATGCCGAACTCATCGCACATTATGCCGAACGAGTTCAGCCCGAACTGACCAAGCTAAAAAGCGAAAATATACGTCTTATGAGTGACTTAGTTACGAGGCGGAACCAACTACTCACCATGCAAACCATGGAAAGAAACCGACTACAAATATTACCTAAGAACATCTCATCGACTATTACTCCGATTCTAACCGCTCTAAAAAATCAGCTTGAAAAAGTAGAGACAAAGATAGCAAACCTGATTGAGAGCTGTCCTGAGTATCAAGCTAAGAGCACCATCCTTCAAAGCATGCCTGGCGTTGGAAAAATCCTAGCCGCCTCCCTAATTAGCAATGTACCCGAACTCGGTTTTATCACGAACAAGCAAGCCTCTTCTCTCATTGGCGTCGCACCTATAACAAGAGAGAGCGGACGCTTCAAAGGCAAACGGATGATAAAAGGAGGTCGACCTCAAGTTAGAACCGTCATGTATATGGCAATGATGTCGGCTATCCAATGCAACCCTATATTTAAGGCTACTTATGAACGATTACTTGCGGCAGGAAAACCTAAAAAAGTTGCGATAGTTGCCTGCATGAGAAAGATGGTTGTGACACTCAATTCAATGCTAAGAGACGGCGCAATGTGGGATAAAGATAGCGTCAAAAATTAACTATTGACGCCATAGTCTCTTGTTATAACGCAAACTCCACGCCCATTCTTCCCACTAGGTTGTCGACATTCGCATCAGGCGAATGTCGTTTCGCTTTTATCTTCAACTACAGCGAAGAATTAATATGTAGGGTTTGGTCCATCATATGAGATTGGTTCGCGGCAAAAAAAACGTCAATACTAAGCCCATCAACACGACACAGATTTAAATGATTTCTCGCGAATAAAGGAAATTAGTAATGACTAAGCAAACCAAACTTTTTAAAGGTATCGCCTCTGCGCTTGCGCTTACAGCAAGTGTGTCTGCTTGGGCGGTGGAAGACCAAGACTTTAGCTCAATGCAAATGCAAGGCGTTGAGCAAGTTGAAGTGAAAGTGGATCTAGAAGGTGCGGCACAACGACTATCTCAAGCGGTTCAGTTTCCAACCATTTCAAATCAAGACCGCAGTGATTTTGATGAAGAGGCGTTTAACAATTACCACGACTTCTTAGTTCAATCTTACCCTCTAGTGCATAAAACGCTTAAGCGTGAGTTAGTTGGCGACCCGCGCCCATTTAGCTTGATTTACACCTGGGAAGGCAAAGATCCATCACTGCCACCTGCGGTATTTATGGCTCACCAAGATGTGGTGCCAATTGCAGAGGAATCTCGCGATCAATGGGAAGTCGAGCCGTTTTCTGGTGAGATAAAAGATGGCTACATTTGGGGACGTGGTTCTCTGGATGACAAAAACCAAATTCACGCCATCTTAGAAGCCACTGAAATGAAGATTAAAGAAGGCTTCCAACCAGAGCGCACCATTTTGTTTGTGTTTGGTCATGATGAAGAAGTTGGCGGACCGGAAGGGGCAAAACACGCAGCGGATATTATTGAGCAGCGTTATGACAAAATTGCCTTTGTGATTGATGAATCAGCGCCACTAATCCCAGGCGTGTTCCCGGGCATTCGTGACAATACGGCCCTAATTGGTATTGCTCAGAAAGGCTACGTGAGCTTGGAGATCGCAATCAATGGTATTGGCGGCCACTCTTCGCAGCCTGCTGGTGAGTCGAATATTGTTGCGCTAGCCAAAGCGGTAGAAAAAGTGGAAGCGGCGCAGTTCCCATACAAGATTCATGATGCGGTTCGCTACCAGTACCGCTTTATGGGGCCAGAGTTACCTGAAGACCAGCAACCAATGTACAAAGCCGTCGCTTATGGTGAGAACGATTCGATCAGCGATCTAGAGCAGAAATTCATTGATGTAATGTCGCAAAACCAAGTAACGCGCGCCATGTTGCACACCACAACCGCAGTGACCATGTTTAACGCCGGTATCAAAGATAATGTATTGCCACCAGCGGCGACAGCGGTAGTGAACTTCCGTCCTATGCCTGGTGATACACCTGAAGTGATTATTGAACACGTGAAAAAAGCTATTGGCGATGAGCGCATCACAGTACGAGATATCTCAGCATCAACGCCAGCAACCAATGTGGCCGATCCAAACGGTGAAGGATACAAAATGCTAGAGAAAACCATTCGCCAAACCTGGGGTAATGATCTGATTGTATCGCCATTCTTTGTAATCGGTGGCTCAGACTCTAAGCACTTCCAAGCGCGTGACTTTGCACCGGATGTGTACACCATTACCGCTTTGCAACTAGAAAATGTCAAAGAGTTTGAAGGTTTCCATGGTGTGAACGAACGTATTCTTGTTGATGAATATGGTCGCTCAATCGGATTCTTCTACAAACTGATGGATAACCTAGAAAACCTTTAATCAAAGCCGTACGGACCGTGGCGCAACGCGCTGCGGTCATCGCTTCCATCTGGCATGACCAACATGCTCTATCTACTTTGGGGAACAAACGAATGAAAAACATACTGCTAATGTTCGCATTGATCGCGCCTTTGGCTAATGCAGCAGACACTTTGTCATGGGACTCTCTTCGCCCGCAAAACACACAGCAGCAGAGTTTATCTCCGAGTGACAAAGCATTGGTTACAGAGATTTATGTCTATGAAGTGGCTCAACAAAGCCGCAAACTTAGCTCAATGGAACACGATGGCTACATCAAGCGTATTGAACTCGCAGAGAAACGCGGGTTGAACGTGAGAGAGGCACTTGATGAAATGGTGAGTGGTAAGCGTTATGCCAATGCCATTATTCCTGACTTGCAAGTGAATGACATGAAATTAGGTGGCTTTTTGGTACCACTAGAGATGGAAGGCTTAGTCGGGACGCAATTTATTTTGGTGCCAACGGCGGGCGCTTGTGTTCATACACCACCGCCACCGGCGAATCAAACTATCTTGATTGACTTCCCTGAAGGCTATCAGATGCAAAGCCTTTACACGCCTGTTTGGGTCGAAGGGGATATCAAGGCAGGAGGGGTGTCTGCATCCGTTGCACTATCGGACGGTAATCAGGATATCGAAATTGGTTATGTTATCGATGCCTCTGACATCGTGGCCTATCAATAGCGCTTAGCATCGCCGTAACGGGAGCGTCGCTCCCTTGTTACGGTTCTAAGCCATCAACAGTATTAATTTTCGCCCTTAGCCGCATACTCGCACAAGCTCACCATTGTCTCTGACGACAATGAAACTTAATTAGGTGACTCACATTATGAAAAGCGTTATTTCCATCCAGCCCCATTTGGTTTGTGGTCACGCAGGCAATAGCTCTACGATTTTCCCGGTTCAGCGTATGGGGGTTGAAACATGGGCAATTAACAGCTTGCAGTGTTCAGATGTCTCCGAGCACCCGGTGAGCTTCAGTTGTCCAGCGGAAATCGTTTCTGAACTAGTGCAAGCTTTAGATCGAAATGAGCGACTTAACCACTGCAATGCGATTATTTCTGGGTATCAAAGTTCATTGGCGCACAATCAAGCGGTTTATCAAGCGGTTCAGTTGGTGAAGTCTCACAGTGTTGGCGCCTTGTATGTTTGTCATCCGTCGCTTAATGGTGAAAGTGAGGCGCATCCTACCGAACCAGAGGCACATCGCTATATTGTGGAGCAACTGATGCCACTAGCGGATGTGTTGATCTGTCAACCAGAAACACTGCAACAATTTACTGACACAGTCATTAAAGATGAACAAGATGCTGCTCATGCTTGTCAGCAGGCATTGGCAAAGGGGCCCAAAATCGTGCTCGTGAGCAAGGTGCCGTGTGTGGCGGATGGAAGTATTTCGATGATGTTAGCCACGCCGAAAAACCTCTACTCAGTACAAAGGCCTTGGCTTGAATTCGCTAAGGAGCCGGTTGGAGTGGACGATTTGCTCACCGCGGTTTATTCGGCTTGTTTAGTCAATCGTATGTCACCGGTTGCGGCGCTGCGTCATACCAATAACGCCTTGTATGGTGTACTAGAGACAACACTCGATAGTGGCAGTGATGTGCTACAAACCATTAGCGCACAATATGAGTTTGTTGAACCGACCCATGACTTCGCGGTGCTGAAACACGTTTTCTGATAGGCGAGTCAAATAATAGTGTTGATAGGTGATTGATTGCGCTGGTTATCATCATAATAAAAGTGCTATCTTGAGGATATTCATCCCCAACCAGCCAGCCATTACTATGAACTTTAGTCTTGAACAGCTATTGGCATTTGTCACCGTTTATGAACACCTTTCTTTTAGCAAGGCCGCGGTAAAACTCAATAAGCATCGTACGACCATAGGTCAGGTTATCACTAACCTTGAAGACCAGCTTGCCGTTACTTTGTTTGAACGTATTGGCCGCTCTGTCGAACCTACCGAAGATGGTCATCTTCTTTATCATTATGCCAAGCAAGCGATCGAGCAAGCGCGCGTGTTTGATAAAATCGCTCTCAGTCTTTCCTACGGCGAGTTGGAACGGGTGGTGATTGCCTATCCAAGCTTTGTACCACATCAAGCTCTGTTTTTGATCCGCCAACAATTAGCCCAAGATTTCCCGACCATGCGTGTAGAATTTTTGGTGCGCGGCCGCGATGAAATTAAGCAAGGCATCGTTGATGGCAGCATTCACTTTGGTTTGGCGAATATTCACGAAAGTACCGCAATCCATAGTTTTGATTCGACCTTTTTAGGCCATGTTGAGTTCTTGCCTTACGTGCAAGCTGGCGGCCGATTGGCGCAAATGGACAAAGCCGCAGTCGTGGGTGAACTGCAAACAGAAAGACAGTTCATGCTCAAATCACTGGTGGATGAGGGCTTGGCCGAAAAGTTTGTCTATTCAGCCAACAACGAGCAAGTCGATCAGCTGGCTTTGGTGATTAAAATGATCAAAGAAGGGCTGGGCTGGGCCTGGTTGCCGAAAGCCTTGTCTGAGTCTCAATTTGCGCTAGAGGGGGTATCACCACTCAAGCTTGATATGATGTTAGAAGGCATGAAACTCCCCATCTCCCTGTGGTGCCCACACGCCAAAAATATCAAAGCGGTGAGAGGGTCAATCATTAAAGCGATTAGCGAACATGTGCAGACATACAAATCTCGTTAGCCTTAGAGAGCTTACGTAGGATCAGATCCTACGTAAGCGATTCAGAACCTTTCATTCGTTTAGTTATAGTCAACTCATTCAAGGCCTAGCGCCACCGCCACTGAGCCTCTGCTCATTTTGAGAAGACTATGATGAACAAAATACACCCGCTGATCTTGGCTTGTGCCACTACCTTATTCGCTTCATATAGCAGTGCCTCGTTTTTTGACAGCCATGATGGGCAGTTTGATCTTGGGCATCATATTGCTGAGAACGCTTACGGCTTCTTGCCAGTACCCATCTTAATCACTGAGCCGGCGGTTGGAGTTGGTGGAGGTGTCGCTGGGCTATTTTTACACGAAGATGAGCAGGCTAAGGAGAAGCGCAAACAGGCAGCGCTAGCAGCGGTGGATGGGGGCGCTCAGTTAGTGCCCGCTGCCATGACTCTGGTCGGGGCGGCGGGCACGGAGAATGGCTCTTGGTTTGCGTTTGCCGGGCATCGACATTCTTGGTTAAAAGATTCGATCCGATACACAGGTGGACTGGGCGTTGGCGAAGCTAAACTCGATATTTATCAACCAATTCAGTTTGATGGCGTCGGCCCATTGCCTGCAATCGATACCCTTAGGTTTGGTACTACGACCCAAGTGGCAGGCTTGATGCAAAAACTTCAGTTTCGAGTGAAAGACACGCCACTGATGTTAGGCGCCAAACAAGTGCTCGCAGTTTCTAGTGTTGATCTAAATTTTTACGGAAAACTGGGCCAAGCCATTGATAAGCTAAGCCAGCATTTTGACCTTGAACAGTTAGGCAACGCGTCGGTGACATCGGGGCTGGGGCTGGTGGTTGATTACGATACGCGTGACAACTTGTTCTACCCGACTCAAGGGTATCAGCTCAGTGCTGAGTATATGACTTATGATGAGGCGATTGGTAGCGATTACAACTATCAAAATCTTTCGCTTAACGGACAGGTCTATTTTCCGCTGGGTGATGCTTGGAATCTGGCGTTTGCTGGGAACTATCAACATTTCTCTAGTGATGATCGGTTGATAACGCCAACTGCAAAACCTTACGTAGCGCTGCGAGGTGTTTCGTCGTATCGCTACCAAGGTGATGAGATACTCACCGTACAGACTCAGCTTAGTTATGATATTGATAATCGCTGGAAAGTCTCTGCATTTTACGGACATGGTGTCGCGCAGCAGCGCAATTCCGAAGATGCCCTGAACCAAGTAGACGCTTATGGGGTCGGATTTCGCTACCATATTGCTCGGCGTTATGGCCTTCGTTTAGGTGTCGATATTGCGTTCAGCGATCAAGAAAGTGCACTGTACTTTAATATTGGTAGCGGGCTCTAACTGTTTTTAAGTTCAGAGAGATTAGCTAAGCAGTCAGAGGAAAGGCTGTAGTGAACTTGAGTTTACCCAAACTTAACTTATCTGAACTTTGTAGCATGGAGCATAAACTCCAAGTCATTTTTGTCCATAACCTTCACAGTTGGCACTTCATAACTCTGGCACTTCATAACTCAGAATTGCCCCAAAGAGTGCAAGCTCAAGACAATTTAAAATATCGGGACAGAGTTGACGTTCATTTTAAATTTTAAGGGGCGCTAAAGGTGTTCTACTGTAGTGGCATAGTGAATTTGGCCACCTGATTAGAGGTGTTAAGATGCACCTCGTACACAACAGGTGGAACTATGACAAAGCGTACGAGAAGAACTTTTAGTCCAGAATTCAAACTTGAAGCTGCCCAGCTAGTTGTTGACCAAGGTTACTCCGTGGTCGAAGCAGCTAAAGCTATGAATGTGAGCAAATCTGCTATGGACAAGTGGGTAAGGCAGCTTAAACAAGAGAGACAGGGTATTGCCCCAAAAGCAGCACCGCTGACGCCAGAACAAATAGAGATCCGAGAGCTTAAAAAGCGGATTGCCGAGCTGGAAGAGCACAACGAAATCATAAAAAAGACTACAGCTCTGTTGATGTCAGACTCACTGAAAAATTCTCGATAATCGAAAGACTCAAACAGAGCTACAGCATTCTCAAACTGTGTAGCATATTCGGTGTTCATCGCAGTAGTTACAAATATTGGAAAACGCGGCCAAAAGCTATTCCTGCGCATGACATTCGAATAAGAGCGCTTGTCCAAGAGGCTTACAACGCGAGCAATGGTTCAGCAGGCGCTCGAACTATTGCAGGCATCGTTACGAATTCTGGCATGAATCTGAGTTGATATCGCGCTAGTAAAATAATGAAAATGCTCGGCCTGGTAAGCAGGCAACTACCAAAGCATAAGTACAGGAAGCAGCCCCTAGAGCATGTAGAGATCCCTAATTACTTGGAGAGGCAGTTCGCTGTTACTGCTCCAAATCAAGTATGGGTAGGAGACGTCACTTATGTTTGGGCTGGGAGTCGTTGGGCTTATTTAGCGATTGTCATCGACTTATTTGCTCGAAAACCTGTTGGCTGGGCTATGTCCTTTTCGCCCGATAGTCAGTTGACCGTCAAAGCGTTAAAGATGGCTTATGAGTCACGAGGAATGCCTACAGGAGTTATGTTCCATAGCGATCAAGGAACGCATTACACGAGTCGAAAATACCGTCAGATCCTATGGCGATACCAAATTAAACAGAGTTTATCTCGGAGAGGTAACTGTTGGGATAATAGTCCAATGGAGCGCTTCTTTAGAAGCTTGAAAACAGAATGGGTGCCAGCCAGTGGTTATCGCAGTTTAGATGAAGCTTGGCAGAGCATCGTTGGCTATATCACTAGATACTACAGCCAAATCAGGCCGCACCAGTACAACGGTGGTCTGACTCCGAATGAGTCGGAAAGACTTTACTGGGAAACTTACAAAACTGTGGCCAATTTTAGTTGACCACTACAATTGCTCTGCACTACAAAGACTGGACACAAAGCTAAGCGACTTTCTATACTTGTAGTTATCCATAATTTACTAATTTAGCAAAGTCACTGACAAAGTTATGTCCAAAAGTTACTTACGAATGTGATCACCAGTGTGCTGCATGCTTATTATAGGCACCACCTAAGCTGTCAGATTATGCTTGAATCATTACACTTGTTAATTTTTTTTTGCTTGGCGAGCTTCGTAAGCTGCTAATTGTTCCGGGGTAGCTTTCTGTTGATGGTTAGTCTTCCATTCATCGTAAGTCATCCCATAAACGCGTTCTCGCGCATCATCTAAGTCCAGGTTAATACCTAACTGTTCTGCTTCCGAGGCATACCATTTACTGAAACAGTTTCGGCAGAAGCCGGCCAAGATCATTAGGTCGATATTGGCAACTTCCTTGTGATCATTTAAATGTGCTAATAAGCGACGAAATGCTGCAGCGTCGAGCTTGTCTTGTTGATCTTGAGTCAATTGCTTGTATTTAAATTGAGCCACAATCTTTTCCTTTTTCAAACTACATATTGTTAATGTTATAGTCTACAGGGAGATATTGTGTAATCAAGTACTCAATGAATAGGCCTGTTTTATTCATTCGTTGGTCTATCTATAGTAATTATTTTGAGGATTGCATCCGCGAATCCTATTTCAAATACCTCATCACCATTTACATTCTCAATGCTACCACCTTCACCTAACCTTAGACCAAACGTCTGTAGTCTTTTGGGGTCGATAGCAGACTTCAACGATTCATAGTCAGTTTCGGTCAAGTGAGAATACGAATTATCAGATTGAGGTGATGATTGGGTGAGGGTAACCACTAGGTCATTTTTGTTAGTAAGAAGGTTACGCAGTACTTTGTTCTCATCTCTTAACTTTCTTAATTCGGACTGCATGATTAGAACGTTGCCTTTGACACCTGGTTGCTGTATTTGGTCAATCCAATATTTAGTGTTGGGTGTTGTCAACTTGGTGGGTAGTGGGTAAGCTCTTTGGTACGCATTGATTAAATCTCGATATCGTTTACCGTTTTTGTTGCTGATCGATTGAGCGCTAGGTCCTCCCTTGGCGTTTGCCAAGTTACCTACAATAGAAGTGCTGAAATCTCTTGAACCTTGAGCTATCTCTGCACAGGTTTTGTTTACTATATCGATGCTGTTTTTAGACCGTGCAGTTTTGCATTCAGTTCGCAAGGCTTGGTATATTGCTTCTATCTCTTTACGTAGCTTATCATCTTTAATTTCTAACAGTTCACTACTCATTTTTAACTCTCGACTTGTTGTATGTAGGGATAACTGACTTCGTTGCTAGCAGCATTAATAATCAGTGACAACTCATCTTTGATGGTTTGCAAACTACCATTGTTGTCAATTGTTAAATCTGACAAACGCATGTCGCCATAAATCAAGTTATCAACACTTCTCCAGCTTTTAAGTCGATTGAGTAAAAGTTTTTGCATCTGATTTCCGATAAATCTTGATTGATCTTCATCGAGCTGGAAAAAAATGGCATCAAACCCATTTTCTTTAAGCATTGTATCAAGAAATTTCTCGCGTTGGATTACCGCTTCGCTATCATCAATACTGTCGTAAATTTGTGCATCTTCGCACACCTCTGCCAGCATCCTAAAATCGCTTGTTTCATCTAAGGAGACGCCAACTTCAGCCTCATCTCTGTTTAGAATGAGAGTTACACCTTTTGTTTCGTTTTCATCTTTGGTAGCGTCATTCATCTTGTGGATACAGCTCAGCACTTTTCTGAATATCGCCCCTTGATCTGCTGAAATTGAATAGAATTTTACCTGCTCAGCGTCTATCGCTGTATTAATTTGTTCCAATTCAAGTTTTAGACTATCCGTAGGTTGTTGCTGATCTTCGGCTTGTTTCTTTTTTAATCGAGTGCGTTTTTTCTTATTTTCCAATGACTCAATACGATTACTTGCTCGCTTTTTAGCAACATTTATTTCGTTAAATTTAGCAAGCAGTCCTCCCATGAAAGCTGGGCCTGTTACAAAAAAACGGCATTGGTAGCAGGATTTTGCTCTGCTATAGATCAATGTTTTTGCTCCGGGGTTGATTGGTGGGCCTCCTTCATCGCAACGACCATTGGCAACAGGGCACATCCCGCAGTCTTTAAAGCGTATTGCTGAGTTTTCCCATGCAACCTGACCAGCTCCATTACTGAGAAAAATAAGCTCCCCTTTGGCCTCATCAATGTTTCGTGACAATAGAGATGCTTGATATTGCTTTTGTTTGTTAGCTGCTATTTCTTTGTATTGACCTGCTAACTTGTCTCGCATTTGTTCGCTATTTATGACTCCGTAATATATGGTCATAACCAAGTTTGCGTGGCCAACGAGCTTCTGAACAATTGCAGGGTCTAAGCCATCGCCTTCAAATAAAAGAGCTGAAATATGGCTCACGCGCAAGGTATGTGGCGAGTATATGGATTGGTAGTCGCTATCAGCGCCTCCACTCTTGCCTTTTTTTATCTGTGCTAGAGGCATGTCATCGTTTTGAATTAAATATAGTAACTTCTCAAATGCGCTGAATGCAGAGTTTGGAAGAAATGGTTGACTACCAGGCGGATTTGTATTCCTTTTTATAGAATCGCGTGGATCTCTAAATAAAAAGCATTGGCTGCCACGTTTTTTCAATATTTTCTGATGTATTTCTGCAGGAGTAGTGATGTCTCTCCAAGGAGTAGGAGTTCTCAGAGGATTATATTTTGTTTGCCAATCCCGAAGACGAATTACCCACTTAGCAACATCAAGTGGCATCCATGGAACCGTATAACCGCCTTCATGCTTGCTGGTTTTGTTCGTAGAGATGTTCATTCCAATTGCATCGCCAATTTCTCGATGTAAGAAACCTTTATTTCCAAGGTGGCTAGCTAGAGGGTTATCATTAATTACCCATATGAGGTTTCCATCATCTTGTTCAATCAGTTTGTAATCATCAGCCTCACCACTGTCAAGATAACAGATTTGAATCCCTCGGAGTGGCAATGAAAACAAAACGTACATTTCAATAGCTCTAACAGGTGACCAAATTTTGTATATTTTATGTTTTACATTTTTAGCATTTATCTTCTTAGTAACTATTTCCGTTTTAGTGACGCAGTTTGGGTCATCTATTGCAAGCTGATAGGTATCTTCATCTACCTCAAACCAGTCTGAATCGAATAATAAATGAGCATCGGTGAGGTCAGAAAAAGTACGACAAGGTCGTCTATTACCATTAACATCATGAACAAAGTCAGGAATTAGGTATTGTTTAGCTGCTTCAATATATACAAAGTCAAGAGGTGGTTTAACCGTCTGAATCGGTCTACTTTTGGATTCAAACTCTACATTTAAATACTGGTAGGGATGGCGGAAGTGAATTTCAGGGTTGATTGAAATTAATTCACCTGTATCTTCATCGCGGTCATAACAACAATCGTTCATAACGAATTTTACAAAATCAATAACGGTTGATTCCAGGTATTTCCCATCACTTACTTGTTCTAGTAGCGGCTCCAGCGGTTCAATGTGATTGCCGGCAATAAATAATTCGAACGGATTATAGGGTAATGCATTTTTAGATATTAGATGCCTTAGAAAATGATTTATGTGAGATATTTTGGTGGAAAACCCTCTCTTAGCGTGTCCGTTTAGATATTGTCGAGAGAGTTCTGCCCATTGTTCAAACCCTAAGTCTTCAATTTGTTCAAAGGGGCGTGGTTTATATAAAAAATCGTTTGCCTTTGTGAAGCCTTCAATTTCGTGATATCTCACCCTTAAATGGACAATTCTATGAGCGTGTTTCACGTAGTCCTTAGCCGTCGATATTTTGTTTTCAGTACAATAGTTTTTTACCTGTTTGATATCCCAATATCTAAACTCAATGAATTCGGCGTAACTGCCTAGACCGTAGTATCTAACTGGCTCTGCGGGCAGTTTGATATCGGAACTATGGGCTTTTTCGTATTCTTTTGATGTGAGCCATCCATTCTGTACGGCAATCTCCCGAGCTTTGATAAGATCGTATTTCATCGTTCCAGCAAACTCTTTCCATCCGTGCCACTGGCCTTGATATGGTTTATATCGTTCAATTGAAGGAGGTAACCGTGGGTCATGTTTGGCAATTTCAGGATAAGTCCTAGACGTAATTTTTATTCTTAATTTTTTTGCAATTTCTATTGCTGCTCTTTGCGCATCAATTAATTGTTCGTAACGCCCATCACTGGCACCAAAGAAATGCTGCACAGTTCGCCACGTACCAAAGTATGCTCTTTCAGGGGATGGAGGGAACATTTTGTCTTCGAGTCGCAGGCGCTCATAATCCAAGACGGCAATTTTGCTCTTAGTCTTCTTAGCTTTTGCTATCTGATGAGCCTTTTCGAAGGAATAGAAGGTGTTGCGTTGGAAAAAATATTCAAGTCCCAACCAATGATCTGCATATGTTTTATCAGGGGAACTTGGCATTTTAGGATCATCTCGGGCTATCAGGCTAAAGAGGTCACTAAGGCTATAGTTATAAAGGCTAATGTTATTCTTCTTTAAATAGACCTGAATTGTGTTTTGTGCTTCGTGGTAGCTGTACCATGCCGACTCACTCAATCCAAACAGGTCTCGCATCCCCTTCCAACCCGCTTGAGCGTAAAATATATTTGGAGCTGAAGGCATACGGTCGTCCTTTACTCGAAGAGATTGATACTTCTCTATCAGTTTATCAACCGACTCGGGCTTTGTGTCTTCTTGTTCTAACACATTTTTAATTGTATGTTTCAGCTCTTTTAATGTGTAAAGCTCCATGTCGGGCAAGCCAAATAGATCTTTTATTCCTTTCCAACCTACGTTAGCGTAATACCGCTCTGGACTTGAAGGTATCCGAGGGTCTTTTGCTCGAAGTAATCGATACTTTCTATATAAGTTGTCAATTGATTCCGGCACTATGCCTTCTTGTTTCAGCGAGCTTTTAATTGTTGATTTAATCTCTTCGTATGTGTAAAGCGCTACTTCCGGCAGGCCAAACAGGTCTCGCATACCTTTCCCACCCATTGTAGCGTAATATGTTGTCGGATCCGCAGGCATTCGAGGATCTTTATTACATAAGAACCGATATTTCTTAACTAAATTACCAATAGATTTCGGATCTGTGTCTTCTTGTTCTAGTATTTTTATAATTGTCTGTTTCAGATCTTTGAGTGTATAGAACTCGATGTCCGATAGACCAAACAGGTCGCGCATACCTTTCCAACCCACTTTAGCGTAAAACTTACTTGGCCCTGAAGGCATACGACTATCTTTTTCACGAAGGGATTGATATTTTTCAATTAGTCTGGAAACCGATTCCGGGTCTGTGCCTTCTTGCTTTAATGCTTTTTTTATTGCAGTTTTCAACTCTTCCAGTGTATAGAACTCTATGTCAGGCAAGCCAAACAGATTTCGTATACTTTTACCGTAAGCTTCATTTGGATGCGAAGGCATGCGACTATCTTTTTTACGCAGAGATTGATATTTTTTATATAGTTTTTCAATTGAATCTGGTTCTGTCCCTTCTTTTTTCAACGCTCTTTTAATCGTTAGTTTTATTTCTTCGTGTGTATAGAACACTATTTCCTGAAGATCAAACAAGTCTCTCATACTTTTCCATCCCGCTTTAGCGTAAGCCTCCTTTGGATGTGAAGGCATACAAGCGTCGTTTTCTCGCAGAGATTTGTATTTTTTATCTAAATTACGGATTGATTCCGGTAGGGTATCTTCTTGCTTTAGAGCTTTTCTAATGGCAGTTTTAAGTTCTTCCAGTGTATATGGGTTTTTATTGTTCATGATGACTAACTCAGTATTCACGCAATCTAGAGAGCGTTTCAGTGCTTATATCTTTCATTGAATCGGACAGCAGGTTGAGTGCATTACGCTCGTTTACCATCTCTTTTAACGCTATAAAACCATTATGTAACTCTGACCTGATTGTTTCATCGGATGGGTGTATATAAACGTATTGTGATAATGGGCTCGAATGTCGCAGTACCTTTTGTAATATGATTGGATCTTTCGTTGTTTCCCAAACGTCTGAACCGTATCTATGACGGTGTGAGTGGGGTGAGGTACCTCTCTCTTTGGCAACAATAAGTCCTATGCGCTCAACTGCGCGTTTGTGTGCTTGTTGAAAATTTCCGTAAGAGGCGGGAGCACCATTTCTACTTGTAAATGCAAAAGGATGAATTCTGTCTTGAGGTGCTTCGACTCGTTGCTGGGTCATATAAAGTACCCATAGATCCCAAAACCATTGCCCAGCCTCAATAGGAAACCATTTCACACTTGTTACTTCATTTATGTCTTGGTTTTTCCAGCCTGAATAATATGAATGTGGATTACGTTTGTCAGTCCTAGTTCTTAATCCCATTTTTGCCAGTTGCTCCCTACGGCTATCTGGGTGGTATAGCTTAACAAGCGCTTCACCAGGATGGTTTGGGTTTTCCATAATGTCTTCAACGAAAAGGTGAAATGGTTCAGATACGCGTAATCCGCCAAACTGCATTAATATGGTGATTAGCATATCTCGGAGGTTGTACCGCTGTGTAAAACTTCCAACTTTGATTCGTGTGTTGAATGCATCTAAAAGATCAAAGATCCGTTCTCTAGGAAAGGTATAAAGCTTTGTTTTAGTTTGAGTACGATGTTCAGACTTAACGCTATGCACAGTATTGATTTGAACTTTATCTATTGTCCTTGTATAGGATAGAAATGAGTTTGAATACTTATGATGCCAGGCTGCGAGGTTGATGTGCTGTTCAGCAAAGTCGGCTAGCCTTTTTTTGTTTAGTAGGATCGCGTTAAGTGGTGTGTTCGTTTCAGTAGCGAGCTGCTCAGCCTTGCGATAGTTGTATTCGTTAAAAAGGGTTATGTAACCGATGATTTTATTGGTGTTTTGAATTGACTTGGGTAACCAATATAGACCACTTGGATCGTCTTCGGTTGTTGGGTCAATGGTACCGAACTCTAGATCGTCAACGAACGCTCTGAAACATGAAACCGGGTCTGGAAAATCTTTTCGACGTTTTGCCAGATAATTCATGAACAACGCTACCGCACTGGCACTCTTTTGATGCCAAGAGGACGATTTTTTTCTTTTTTCGTATGCATACTTTGCATAGGAGATGAGTAGGCTCTGATTTACGAAGATCAAAGGGAGGACAAAGACATTTGCATCTCGTACAGTCATTCGTATCGCAATCTTGGCAACTAAAACGGTGTGATCATGATTGTTAATCTGCATGAGTTTCTATTAGTTTGATTGTTTTTAATACGTTAAACACTAGGAGGTAAGATGAGGCTTTACAACTTTAAACAGTGATAATTTTATTTCTTTTGATGGTTTGATTAGTTAATTATAACTATTAAGACTACAGAACATCGACCTTATGATCTTGGCGGGTTTCTGCCGTAACTGTTTCAGCAAGTGGTACAAAGCAGAAGCTGAACAGCAAGGTCTAGATATCGACATCGATGATGCTCGTGAGCGTGTTTACGGCATGACTTACGATGAGTGGAAACAGAACCACCAACCAAAAGCAACGCCAGAGCAGCTAGCGGCTTTCGAAGCGAAGCAGAAGCCAGAGTAAGTATTCTCGTTGAATGAAAAAAAGCGGCATGAAGAGATTCATGCCGCTTTTTAGTTTCAAGCTTTTTGTACAAGCGATAGTTTTATAGCTCGCCAGTTTGGTTAAACACTTTTAGTCTTTCTGTGCACGGCTGAATATCGCCGATGTTTTCACGCACCCATTCGTCATCAAAGTAGGTGTCTAGGTAGCGTTCACCGCTATCACACAACAGAGTCACGATAGAGCCTTTCTCGCCACGCGCTTTCATCTCGCTTGCCAATTGTAATACACCATACATATTGGTACCTGTGGAAGCGCCGACTTTACGACCAAGTAACTCTGATAACCAGTGCGTTGTCGCAATACTTGCCGCATCTGGAATCGTGCGCATCTCATCAATCACGCCTGTGATAAAGCTAGGTTCCACGCGTGGACGACCAATTCCTTCAATCTTACTGCCCTTGTCACCAGTTAGGTCGACATTGCCTGTTTTAAAGAAATCGTGGAATACCGAGTTCTCAGGATCAACCACACAAAGTTGAGTTTCATGTTGTTGGTAACGAATGAAACGACCAATCGTTGCAGATGTACCACCCGTACCCGGACTCATCACCACCCACGCAGGAATTGGGTGATCTTCCATTTGCATCTGGTTGAAAATAGAGTTGGCGATGTTGTTGTTACCGCGCCAGTCTGTAGCACGCTCTGCATAGGTGAATTGATCCATGTAGTGGCCATTCAGCTCTTCAGCAAGGCGACGAGACTCAGCGTAGATTTGATCAGAGCGATCCACTAAGTGAGCTTGGCCACCGTAGAATTCAATCTGCTCAATCTTTTTCTTCGCTGTGCATTTTGGCATTACTGCGATGAAAGGTAGACCAAGCAAGCGTGCAAAGTAAGCTTCAGATACCGCAGTGCTACCAGATGACGATTCAATGATAGTGGTCTCTGGTCCTACCCAACCATTACAAATCGCGTATAGGAAAAGCGAACGCGCCAAGCGGTGCTTAAGAGATCCCGTTGGGTGTGTACTTTCATCTTTTAGGTAAATATCAATGCCTTCAACGCTCGGTAGATCGAGTTTGATAAGGTGAGTATCTGCAGAACGTTGATAGTCTGCTTCGATTTTACGGATGGCATTGTTGATCCATTTATGGTCAGTACACATAGGGCATCTCCAGATATTTGACGTTGTTATTTTTATGTTTGCTATGTCATTAAATTAGCGAGATCTGCAGAGAAAAACTTTGCTATATTTACTGCATATTGACGACTAAGTAGAAAAAAATTCTCTTTTATAGGCTTTTATTGAAAATATGATCGATGCCACGGACAAAAAAATACTGCGTCTGCTACAGCAAGACAGCACACTGTCACTCAACGATATCGCTGAAGCGGTCAACCTAACCACCACCCCTTGTTGGAAGCGTCTGAAGCGCCTAGAAGAAGAGGGCGTAATCGAAAAACGTGTTGCACTACTAAACCCCGAAAAGCTCGATCTTTCGTTTACCGCTTTTGTTTTGGTGAAGACCAGCGATCACTCGCATGAGTGGTATGGGCGTTTTGTTGGTACAGTCTCTGAGTTTCCGGAAGTGATGGAGTTCTACCGAATGGCCGGTGAATATGACTATATGCTCAAAGTACAAGTCAGAGATATGAAGTGTTTTGATGAGTTTTATAAGCGCCTAGTGAACAGTGTTGATGGCTTGTCGAATGTCACCTCAACATTTGCGATGGAGCCTTTAAAATACACCACGGCACTGCCACTATAATTACTGTCACTATAATGAATAGAGAGCGCACTGTTTAGTTGCAGTTATGGCTAACTTACGGAACAAGCAAGGGAAAATAAGGACGTTTATGCAAGCAAAAATCTCAATGGCCATTCAGTTGATATTGGCGACGGCGATTTTTTATTTGGGATACAGCATCTTCGCTTTTACCAATAAGGTGGGGGAGGTGGTGGACACTTACCCGCAGGTGATCGATGATCTTTCTGTCGTCACTGAAGATTTGAAAGTGGATGAATGGTTGGCATTCGCTGAGCACATTGATGAGCTCGCTCCGGAGGTGTTGACCACCGTTGAGGCGGTACGACAAACCGTTGAACAAGTAAATCAAACAGTCGCTTCGGTTGATAGTAAGATTCCGTCTATCTTGTCAGAAGTGAAAAACGTTCGCACAGACACCGTGCCGACTGTGCTACAAGAAATAAAGGTACTGCGAACAGATGTGATACCTCCGACTCTGAACGAAGTGATGCGTTACCGTGTGGAAGTGGTGCCTCCTGTACTGGCAGAAAGCCAAGCCTACCGTGAACAGGTTATTCCTGTAGTCGTTCAAGAGTCAGCCCAGCTAAGAGCGGATGTTCCAGGTATTTTAGATCAAGCAACTGAACTGGTTGATAAGAGTAAAGTGTTGGCACAAACCGCAACACAAGGTGCAGTAGAAGGCACAGTGAAAGGCGTTGTACTGTCACCGATTAACCTGATTCGCGATGCAGGTAATGGGATTAAGACTCGTGTTCAAGGTGAAGAGGAAGTGCCCGTAGCAGAATAGGTAGTCGAATAATTAAGAACATGAAAAAGGGCTTGAGTAGTACTCAAGCCCTTTGTATTTGTGTTTACGAATGCTCGCTAAGAATCAACGAACATTGAACATTACTTAGTAAAACGCATTACACCTTCTTGAACCGCTGTTGCGACCAATTGACCTTGCTGGTTGTAGATCTCGCCTCGAACCAGACCACGAGTATTACTCGCCGTAGGGCTCTCAATGGCGTACAGCAACCACTCATCCATCTTGAATGGACGATGGAACCAGATTGAATGGTCAATGGTGGCGACTTGGAAGTTAGGTGTCATCAATGAAACTTCATGTGGATGAAGCGCCGTTACTAAGAAACCCCAGTCAGAAGCGTAAGCCAGCAGGTATTGGTGGATAAGGTGATTGTCTGGCATTTCGCCATTAGCTCGCACCCACAAGTATTGCTTAGGTTCCGCTTTCTTAGGTTTGAGTGGATTTACTACCGTGACTGGACGCATCTCGATAGGCTTCTCGCCACAGAATGTCTTTCGAAGTTTCTCCGGTAGGAATTCGGCGATATGGCTAGCCAGTTCAGTCTCTGATGCAAAGTTCTCAGGCCCCGGAATATCAGGCATGGTATTTTGGTGTTCAAAGCCTGGGGCATCGCCATGATAAGAAGCGGTCAGATAGAAAATTGGGCGACCATTTTGAATCGCCTTAACGCGGCGAGTACTAAAGCTACGCCCGTCTCTTAAATTCTCTACGTCATAAATAATCGGTTTCTCTGGATCGCCCGGATATAGGAAGTAGCTGTGAAAAGAGTGAACACTGCGATTCTCTTCTACCGTGTAGCGAGCTGCAGACAACGCTTGTCCAAGCACTTGCCCACCGTAAACCTGCGGTAAGCCAAGATTTTCACTCTGTCCTCGAAACAGACCCTCTTCCAATTTTTCTAGCTGAAGTAAACTTAGTAGTTCTTTTAGTGGTTGACTCATTGCCAGAGTACCTCTTAATAAAATGAGAGCAGGTTAAAGGGTTAACCAAATCGCTCAGTCAAATATCTGTCAATAAATCATAGGGTTTCAAGACAGATTATGAAAGCTCTCTTATAATTACGATTCAGTTTTGCTATATCCAGCAAACACATTGAGAGAAAAATCGTATGAAAAAGGCTTTATTAATCGCAACGTCTTTAATTTCATTTGGCTTCCTTGCTGGCTGCCAATCTACGGAGCAAAGCGAAGCTCCACAACAAGTTGTCGCGGAGAACATGAAAATGGTGACGGGTACAGTGAGCTACCGAGAGCGTATTGCTCTGCCTGAGAATGCTCTTGTTACAGTGACACTTGAAGATATCTCACTGGCTGATGCACCATCTAAAGTGCTAGCGACTCAAGAGTTCACAACGGATGGTAAGCAAGTACCGTTTGCTTTTGAATTGAAATATGATGCCAGCCAGGTCAAGGACAATCACCGATACAACGTGCGTGCGACCATTCATGTCGATAGCAAGCTACGTTTCACGACGGATACGATTGCACCTGTGATCACGGATTTAGCTAACACTGAGTCACTGGATTTACGCTTGGTTGGTGTACGTTAATTCCTTGTTCTTAAAAAGAATAAACGGAATGAAAAGCAATGGCAGCATTATGGTTGCCATTTGTATTTTCTGAGTTTGATTTTTCCTGTCTCACTCACTTCAATACCTTCTGCTTCCAAATGACGTTTTTGTCGTTCGAAGTCCTCGCCTTTTAGCGAAATCTCTCCTTTACTATTAATGACCCTAAACCAAGGAAGCTGACTTCCCTCTGGTAAATTACCCAAAGCTTTGCCTACGTGACGCGCATAGCCTGGAAAGCCTGAAAAACGTGCTATATCTCCATAAGTTGTTACTTTCCCATAGGGAATTTGGTGAATTACTGCAAAGATTTGGGGTAAAAATTGGTCCATACTAAGTGTTCCTAGTTCATTAATACCACGGATCGGTAGAAGGAGAGAGCTATGGTATTTTCAACGTTTCAATTCTTAGTGACAACTCTGTTAGCGGTTGTCTGTGCCCGAGCTATCAGTTTAAGCGATGGTGACATTCCTGTTTTGGCTATGGTTATCCCTGCGCTATGGATTTTGCCGCAAGGGGGAGTAGCAGGCTTGGCACTGCTTGCATCAATGACCATTTACGGCTTAACCCTACCAATGCAGCCAATCACTTTGTCTGTGAGTGCTTGGGTACTGTTTCCTCTACTTATGGTCGTTTTCTCGCGCCGAAGTAGCTTATCGGTAGTTGTAGTTTCTGGGCTTATCGTTACGACGCTACAAGTCGGCATTATGGTTACCCAATCTGCGGGCAAGCTTGATGGTACGCCTTGGGTAACGGTTCTTCAAACGCTATCTATTATGGTTATCTGGTGGGCGGCGAATCATCTCAAGCCTGCTAGCCGACACAGCTGGTGGTCATTGTTTTTAATATTGCCACTCTGGATAGCAGACCTACCTTATGCAGCATTAGTCGCGTTGTGCGTAACGGGCATCATGGCGTCAATGGAGGCGATGACTAAGCTCAAAACCTTCCGTTGGAATAAACTGTTGTGTTGGACATTGCCGACGGCTGGCTTTGCAGCTCTGGTTATCACTCCAAGTATCGAGGTACCAAGCCCAGTATTTGTGGTTTGGCTGTGCTTGTTGGGCACAGCATGGATGACCGATTACATTATTCGAACGGAAGATAACGAAGATATCGATATCTAAGCCAGTGAATAGCGCATACGCTACGATCTTCTATCTAATTCGCTTCGCTTTAATCGCAGGTAAATGACCAATTTCCCTGCGATTTACTCATGGTTTGAATAAAGGATAAGCACTTAGACCACAATTGCTTAAAAAGAAAGGTCAAGGGCTTGCAATGGATGCCGGGATGCTTAATAATCCAATCACTCTTTGAGGCAAGCCTCTTAGAAAACGAATCTATGGGGGCCTGGTCCTCCCGCAACAATAGCTCGTGAACTCGGTCAGGTCCGGAAGGAAGCAGCCGCAGCGAGTGACTTGTGTGCCGGGATGTGGCTGGGTTCCCACCCTTTAAAAATGTTGTTAAAAGCATAACCTGTCCCAATAAAACCATAACTTGTCCTTTTAAAACCCTTAAAGTGTCCTAAGCTTATTTTGGTTGTTTTGTTACAACAAATGGGACGCATATGTATATTCGTAATCTTCGGAAGCCATCGCCTAATAAGAACATCTACAAATTCTCGAGTCTCAAAAACCGAGATGCTGTCATGTGTGAGGGTAGTCTGGAGAGAGACTGCTGCTATCATTTCGAATATGATCCAGATGTAGTTCACTACGAATCTCAGCCAGAGGGTTTCTACTATGACTTCCATGGGAAAAAGCGCCCTTACACTCCTGATTTCCTAGCTACCTATGTTGACGGTACATTCAAGTATGTGGAAGTCAAACCACACTCGAAAACGTTATCTAAGACGTTTAAACAAGAATTTGCTGCTCGTAAAGAGGCTGCCAATCGAAGAGGATTTGGTCTTGTTTTGGTGACTGATAAGCAAATTAGAGATGGGTACTTTCTCAAAAACTCAGAGTTGGTACATCGGTATAGTGGATGTATCGAAGGCGATGAGCTTGCATTCAAAGTGCATTCGTATCTGATTTCACAGGAAACAATGAAAATCAGTGATCTAGCCGTCTCAATTGGAGAGTCCGTCGGTCGGGTGTTCGCTTCTGTTTTAAAACTGATTGCAGTAGGAAAAGCCGGTGTTGATTTAGATATCGCTATGTTGAGTGGAAGTACAACTGTTTCGGTGAGATGAAATGGTTGGTCGATTCCATGACGAGTTCGAGCCCGAGTACAACGAAGATTCTGAAATAGAACATGAGCTTTTGCCTGAAACTCAGACCGAACGTCTTAAATACTCGAGATTACAGTCGACACAGATTATTGAGCGAGACCTCTCTTCATATCCTGAGGAGCAGAAGAGCAAAGCGCTCGAAAGGTATAAATTGCTATCCTTAGTTGCGAATGAACTGAGCGGAGGTTGGACTCCTAAAAACCTCAACCCCCTAATTGAAAAACACTTCACCAAAACACGTCTTACCAAGAAACCTAGCTATAAATCACTGCAACGTTGGCACAATTCATTTGTTGACTCGAATGGAAGTTTTACTAGCTTGGTCGATAAAAACCACCTTAAAGGTAATCGAGAAGCCAGAGTTATTGGTGATGAAAAATATTATGATGAAGCTCTGAAGATGTTCTTAGACGCAAGGCGACAGTCGATTAGAGCGGCATTCATCTTTTACAGCGACAGGATAACAGTAGCTAACGATAAGATAGTCGCCGGAAAAATACCCAAAGTCTCATATGAAGCGTTTAAGAATCTTATTCGCAAAGAGGAGCCATACAGCGTCGCGCTCGCTCGGCATGGGAAATACTACGCAGATAAGCTCTATAACTATTATCAATCTGTGGATATGCCGACTCGAATTTTGGAACGAGTCGAGATGGATCATACCCCCTTGGATTTGATTCTATTGCATGATGACCTCATGGTGCCGTTGGGTAGAGCACATTTGACACTGCTCGTAGATGTTTTTAGTGGGTGCATAATTGGCTTTCATCTAGGCTTTAAAGCTCCTAGTTATGTGTCGGCATCTAGAGCCGTTATTCATGCGACAAAAAGTAAGAGCTACATTTCTGAAATGCCTATTTCATTCAACAATGAATGGCTTTGCGAGGGGAAAATAGAGAACTTGGTGGTCGACAACGGTGCGGAGTTTTGGTCAAAAAGCTGGGAGGATGCATGCTTGGAGGTTGGGATAAATGTCGTTTATAACAAGGTTCGCAAACCATGGTTAAAGCCATTTGTTGAACGTAAATTTGGTGAAATTGTTCAAGGGATTGTTGGCTGGGTGCCGGGTAAAACATTCTCTAACGTGCTGGAAAAAGAAGACTACAAACCAGAAAAAGATGCAGTCATGCGTTTTAGTACCTTCGTAGAAGAGTTCCACCGTTGGATAGTAGACGTGCACAATGTTAATGCTGATAGTCGTCATAAAAGAATACCAAACCTTTACTGGAAGCAAAGCTATGACGTTTTACCACCATTAAAACTCTTACCCGAACAGGAGCAAGCATTTAGCGTAGTTATGGGAATTCTTCAGCATCGAAAGCTGACTGACAAAGGCATTAAGTTCATGCATATAGACTATGACTGTGTAGCGTTGTCTGATTATAGGAAGACGTACCCCCAAACAAAAGAGTCGTTGAAAAAGAAAATAAAAGTAGACCCAGATGATTTATCCGCTATCTATGTGTACCTCGAGGAGCTTAAAGGATATGTGAAGGTTCCAAGTAAGGATCCAATTGGTTACACCGTTAGATTGAGCGTTTGCGAGCATGAAAAGATTTTGGCGGCTCATAGAACCTATATAAAAGGCGAAATGGATGTACTGTCATTAGCAAAAGCTCGACTAGCTCTGCATGACCGAATTGAGTCAGAACAAGCAGAATTAATGCAGTTAACGCATTCTGAACGCAAACGAAAAGCGAAATCGACTAAGAAAGTTGCAGAGATATCCAGTGTTAACAGCGATACCCCTCACTCCAAGCTGAGTGATAGAGCGTCAAAATCAAGCTTTGGTATCTCAGAGCAGGAAACCAATTCTCAAACAACTCCGCTAGAGAACTTTAGGTCTAAATGGAACGAGCGCAAAAACCGGAGGGAATAGTTGTGACCACAGTGAGAAGGAATTTGGAGCGGGATGAAGTTTTAGCAAACTATCATGACTCTTTTTCAATTTACCCAGAGGTTGAAAAAGTCCTCTCTGGACTTGAGTGGATAATGAGACGCAGGAAGTTTGGCACTTTTGCGCCATCAATGCTTCTGACAGCTGGCACCGGTGCAGGAAAGACAGCCACAATTAATCATTTTATCGAGAAAAACTTATCAAGGAATGAAGTTCTTATTACTCGTGTAAGACCCACGTTACTTGAGACTTTACTATGGATGGCCAAAGAACTTGGAGCTTATAGAAATAGCAGAGCTAAGCCTTCAGAGATCGGGTTAACGGATTGTGTGATTGAAACATCGAAAAGAGTTGGGCTTAAATTATTAGTGATTGAGGAGTGCCAAGAGTTGTTTGAACGAACCAGTCATAACCAGAGGCAGGATATTAGAGACCGTCTCAAAATGATTAGTGATGAGTGTCATTTGCCGATTGTGTTTGTAGGACTTCATAGTGCTGGACTAATTTTAGAAGACTCTCAGTGGAATAGGCGAATTATGGTTCGACGCACACTCCCTTACATTAAGATCACAGATGAGCCTGCAATTGACAATTATTTAGATGTTTTAGATGCTCTCGAAAAGGCAGTGCCTTTAAGATTCAAGGTGCCGTTGACAGACGTTGATTTCGCAATGAGATTGTTATCGGCAAGCAAAGGTGTACTTGGTGAGATTAAAGAGTTAATTGCAGCCGCACTAGAGGTCGCTTTGGAGAAAAAGAAAGATTGTATTGACGAGGAGGACTTTGCTGCTGTTTACGAGAAAATTAATGCTCCCAATGATACAAATCCTTTCACTGTGCAGATAGATGCTCTAACTATAGAGCAAATAGCTTCTTATGAAAATTATGTCGCCGATGCCGAGACTGGTGAACTTTGTTTTGTAAAGCAGGTGTTTAGCAAATTATCGATACAGCAACTTGTTGGTTAGTGAGCCATCTTGCTTAGAGTTAACTAGGTTGTGTCAGTTTTTCTAATAGGGTCGCCTTCTCTTCATCACTCAGCTTATCAATCGCACACGCCAACTCAGCACTCAACTCATTCCTACAGAAAAAGTAATTCAGCGGCACATCTAACTCTTCAGCCATACGTTTGAGTGTACCAATATCTGGTACGTGTCTACCTTTCTCATAATGGTTCATTCGCCCACTAGCAGAACTTGGTTCCATGCCGATTTTCACCCCTAAATCTTTTTGGGTGATCTTGGCTTTTTTACGCGCAGCTTTGAGCCTCGCTGGGATTGGGTTGTCTTTCTGCACTTACACATTTCTTTTCAACCTTTAGATAACTTAGATTGTCTAAGTTTTACTGATTTTTGTATACTTAGCAATCCTAAGTTTTATTGCCTGTAAGAGTCACATGAAGAAAGTAACCAGAATTAACCCTCACATGTTTAACCTATTGATTGAAAAAGGTATGGACAATTTCTCCGTCACAGAAGCTAGGGATGCTTTGCTAAACAGTACTTCAGCCTTCCCGAGTAAGGACGACGCTCGGAAGTATGTTTATAAGCAACTTCTATCATTTGAGGAGAAAGGCTGGCTTTCTGTCATTGGGGCTCGCAGAGACAAACGTTACCATCAAACTAACGAATTCAAAGCGCTCACAATTGAGCCTAGAGTAGCTAGAAACAGGCAAGCTAAAGTCGACTCAATGGGTGATCAAACTCCAGAGTGCTCTCTAAATGCATTAGAGCAAGAGAGGAAACAGCATGAAGGTGAGTTGGCGATTACTCTAGGCGAGATTGAGGAATACCAATCGTTGTTAACGCGTTTCCCAAACAACAAGCAAGATATGCAGCCGCTATTTAATGCAGCAAGAGAACGCTCAGCCAAGCTATTAGGCAGAATTAATGCACTAACCAACTGGATGCAAGTCGCACAAAGCAAGGCCCCTCAATGTTAAGAGCATGGCAAGCCGAGTGTGCAGCTCAAGCTATCGAGAAATTCACGTTAAACAAGCATTCACATTTCTTCTGCCAAGCGACCCCTGGAGCGGGTAAAACCGTTATGGCCGCCGAGGTCGCGAGTCGGTTATTTGAACAAGGCATGATTGACTTAGTGCTGTGTTTCTCTCCTTCACTGACTGTTGCAGAAGGGATGCAAAAGACCTTTTCATGGAAACTGGAATGTCCCTTTAATGGAGGTTTGGGTTCTATTGGGGGCTCTTACACCTACCAATCCATCCGTTTTTTGGATGAAAACTTTTGGAGCACCGTCAGCAAATATCGAGTTTTAGTGGTATTTGATGAGATCCACCATTGTTCGTTTGATGATGAGGGGCGGTCAAACTCATGGGGGCTAGAAATTGTCTCGAAGATCCAAGGCTTTGCTCGTTATACTCTGGCGCTATCGGGTACTCCTTGGCGTTCTGATCGACTACCGATTGTCATGGCCGAGTATTCTGATCCTGATGGTAAGGTTGTTTGCGATTACCAATACGGATTGCAACAGGCCGTCGAAAATAAGGTATGCCGCCGCCCTAAAATCGTTTTAATCGATAATGAGCACCTGAGTGTTAAGGCTGGCAGTGACAATCAACACTTCGCCTCTATTCTTGACTGTCTTAAACAATCTGATGTGTCTTACCAAAGTGTCATTCACAATGAAGACGCTATGAATTACATATTAAATAGTGGTTGCCAAAAGCTAGCGCAGATAAGGCAAGAGTCCCCAAATGCTGGAGGCTTAGTGGTTGCATCTTCTATTAAGCACGCTAAAGACATTCAAAAGCGACTGATTGAGCACTTTAATCAATCAGCATGCATAGTGACTTATCATCATGATAATCCGTTACACGAAATTGAGTCGTTCCGTCACTCAAAGGTTCAGTGGATAGTTAGTGTTGGGATGATAAGTGAAGGAACGGATATTCCAAGGCTTCAAGTATGCTGCCATATGAGTTCGGTAAAAACAGAACTTTACTTTAGGCAAGTCCTTGGAAGGATATTGAGAGTTAATGATTCACCCAACCAAGAAGCATGGTTGTATACTTTTGCTGAAGAAAGTTTGATTGGGTTTGCTGAACGAATTGAGCAGGATATTCCAGAGTCGTGTTTATGTATTAAAGCGAATGAACAGACTGATGAGCCAGAAAAGGTGCAGAGTTTTACTCCTACAGATTTGTCTAACGATAAGGTTATGGTATCAGAGGAACCCTCAACTCAACTAAATTGGTCAAAAATCGATGGGTTTCAAAACGCTTTTCACTCTGATTTCGAAAGTTATGATGAGTTACGTTTAGGTGATTTTAAACAAAGAGTTATCGCAACATTCACTTAATCACACCGTGAATGATGCGCACTCGGATTTATATTGGTTTTACGATATACTGATAAGCTATTGAGTCTCTCTACGAGTAATCCAAATGGTCAGCAGCATTAATAAAGCTAAGTTATCTGAAACCGACATCATTACCAAATTCATACTTCCTGCCATCAAAGACTCTGGTTGGGATGATATGACCCAAATTCGCCAAGAAGTGAAATTGAGAGACGGTAAGGTGATTGTTCGTGGCCAAGCGGCTGCTCGTCAGAAAGTAAAATCAGCCGATATTGTTCTTTATCATAAACCTAGTATGCCGCTTGCTGTGATTGAGGCAAAAGCCAATAAGCACGAAGTTGGTAAAGGCATGCAACAAGGTATGGTCTACGCAGGGTTGTTAGAGGTGCCATTCGTTTTTGCTTCGAATGGTGATGGCTTCATCTTCAGAGATTTAACTAATCCCGCTCAACTAGAATCTGAAATTCGTCTAGAGGATTTCCCGTCTCCTGAAGAACTTTGGCATAAATACTGTGTTTGGAAAGGTTATAAAGAAGAGCACTTACCAATTATTACACAAGACTATTACGATGATGGTAGTGGAAAGTCACCTCGTTATTACCAACTTCAAGCGATTAACAAAACGGTTGAAGCGGTAGCATCAGGTCAAGACCGGATCTTGTTGGTTATGGCGACAGGTACGGGTAAAACCTACACGGCATTCCAGATCATTTGGCGTCTCTGGAAAGCTAAGGCTAAGAAACGAATTCTGTTCTTGGCTGACCGAAATATTCTTGTCGATCAAACCAAAACGAATGACTTTCAGCCTTTTGGTACTGCAATGACTAAGATTACAGGCCGCAAAGTCGATCCTGCTTTTGAAGTTCATCTAGCCCTTTATCAAGCGCTTACTGGGCCAGAAGAAGAACAAAAAGCCTACAAGCAAGTAGACCCTAACTTCTTTGACTTAATCATCATTGACGAGTGCCACCGTGGTAGTGCTTCAGAAGACAGCGCTTGGCGTGAAATTCTTGAATACTTTAGCAGTGCGACTCAAGTCGGTTTAACGGCAACACCAAAAGAAACCGATGAAGTATCTAATATCGAGTACTTTGGCGACCCAATTTATACCTACTCTCTTAAAGAAGGTATTGAGGATGGCTTCTTAGCCCCTTATAAGGTCGTTCGTGTCGATATTGATGTGGATGTTCAAGGTTGGCGACCAACCAAAGGGCAAACTGACAAAAATGGCGAAGTGATTGAAGATCGAATCTACAACCAAAAAGATTTTGATCGCACAATGGTTATTGATGAGCGTACCGAGCTTGTCGCACAAACCATCACCAACTATCTGAAACGTACCGACCCAATGGCCAAAACCATCGTGTTCTGTAACGACATCGATCATGCTGATCGCATGCGCCGTGCGTTAGTAAACCTGAATCCAGAACAGGTTAAGAAGAACGATAAATACGTCATGAAGATTACGGGTGATGATGACATTGGCAAAGATCAGCTAGACAATTTCATCAATCCTAAGAAAAAGTACCCTGTTATTGCCACGACTTCAGAGCTAATGACAACGGGAGTTGATGCAAAAACCTGCAAGCTAGTGGTGCTTGATCAAGGCATTCAATCGATGACCAAGTTTAAGCAAATCATTGGTCGTGGTACTCGTATTGATGATCGCTATGGCAAACTTTGGTTCACTATCTTGGATTTCAAAAAAGCGACAGAACTGTTTGCGGATGAACGCTTTGACGGATCACCAGAACGCGTGAAGGTCACGACTCTAGAGCAGTTCGAAGATGAAGAAGATTTAGATGACATCATCGACGGCGTTGATGATGTCGATGCTGATAACCCATTCGGTGACGAAGACATTGATCCTGATTCAATTCAAGAACCAGAGGCAGCCTATGGTGAAGATTTTGGAAACTCCCCTGAAAGTACAGGTGGTGCAGACGATTGGGATGATGAGAATCGAGTTCGCAAATTCCATGTGAATGGAGTTCCAGTAAAAGCACTCGCTGAACGTGTTCAATATTATGATTCAGACGGTAAGCTTGTGACCGAGTCATTTAAAGACTACACCCGTAAAACCATGGTGAAGCAGTTCTCTTCTTTAGATGAGTTCACCAAGCGTTGGAACGAATCTGACCGTAAGCAAGCCATTATCGATGAGTTAGCCGAAGCCGGCATTCTATGGGAAGCGCTAGAAGACGAAGTGGGTAAAGACATGGACCCATTCGATATGATTTGCCATGTCGTTTACGACCAACCCGCTTTAACTCGTAAAGAACGTGCTGATAATGTGAAGAAGCGTAACTACTTCACTAAATATGGCGATACCGCGCAGCAGGTGCTGAACAACCTTCTCGATAAGTATGCTGATGAGGGCGTGCAAGAAATCGAAAACATCCACGTTCTTAAAGTGAAACCTTTCGATGAAATGGGCAGACCGTTAGAAATCATTAAGAAAGGCTTTGGTGGCAAACCGCAATATTTAGAAGCGGTTAATGAACTGGAAGCTGCTATCTACCAATCTGCTTAACAAGATTTTCACCGCGTAGATACGATAATTTATAAGGCCGCTAAGTTAGCGCAACGTAGTTCACTTAAGCGGAGCTGCTTTGCGATTAACCGGATAGCGAGTCTTTGATATTTTTACCGCCCTAGGCCGATTAGGCTTAGGGCGTTTGTCTATAAAAAGGACTGATAAGTCTCCCCTGAGACTTTTTAAACGTTTAG